>CAZCAC010000035.1:0-74274 GCA_964496575.1 uncultured Planctomycetaceae bacterium
CGGAGCCTTTTCGAGTCTCACCGCCAGAGGCGGTGGCTTACCGATGGAGTTAGGTCAGCAGTCTGCCCCCGATGGATCTACGATGATTCATCGGGGCTCGGTTCTGCACTTCTATCCACCTGAATGACTCGCTATCGGCTCGGTGTGACGAGAGGTCTCGCCGGTCCACCCGCGACAAGCTCGGCGCAACGAGAAGGTCGCGGAAGGTCTAACCGGGCCTCGAGCCCCCCGAGCCGGGGAGATATCCATGAAAAACGCTATCCGACTCGGACTATCGATCCTGCTCGTCGGTTCGCTGTCGCCCGCCCTGCTCGCCAAGGGCGAGCTGTCCGACGACGCGCCCCTCGCGCCCGTTCGCGCCGAATCGTCGCTGGTAGGCGGCGCTTCCGCGACTCAAACCGACGATCCCCGGGGAGAGTTCTACTGGGAGCGCTACTGGGATCCGGTCACCCAGACCTGGAAGTACCGCTGGGTCCCGGATTGATCCGCACCCCTCGCCGACCAGGCGCCAGGAAGCGGTAGTTCGCCCTCGGAGGGTCCGCCCTCCGAGAGCGACCGACTCCGTCGTGCGCGCCCGGTGAGCGCCTCATCGGTCCCCTGAGAGCTCGGCGCTCAGACGAGCGCCGCGCTCCCGCAGCTGCGACCAGACCTCCGATCCCTCCACGCATCGATCCAGCGGAGTCTCTCCGTGACCATCGAGAGGATCCAGGCTCGCCCCCGCGGCGAGCAGGAGGGGGATGGCGTGCGGGTGATCGAGGGCCGCGGCGTGGTGCAGCGGGGTCCGGTCGTCCCGGTTCCTGACCTCCGTCGAGGCACCGCGCGCGAGCAGGAGCTCCACCACCTCGACGTGATGCGTGTAGTGAAGGGCGGTCTGCCGGTGCCGGTCCCGCGCGTCGACCTCCGCGCCGGCGTCGAGCAGCTCCTCGAGGATCTCCGCGTGGCCCCCCAGCGCGGCCCGGTGAAGCGGGGTCGCGCCGTAGCAGTCCGGTCGATCGACGTCCTGCCCCTCTTCGAGCAGCTTGCCAACCAGCTCGAGGTCACCACGCCACGCCGCTTCCGGAAGCCGGGGGGACACCTCGTAGCCGGTCCTCGCGCCGCGGACCCGCAGCACCTCGTTTGCGCGCTGCGCACTCTCGGCGATGCGGTTCAGGTGGTGGCCGAGAGGCAGGACGTCCAGCGGGGTCCGGCCGCAGGAGTCCAGCGTGTCGAGGTCGCCTCCCGCCTCCACCAGCTCCAGGATCCGGTCGAGGTCCGCGTCCCGGGCCGCTCGGTGGAGCTCGGTGGTCGCCGGGAGAGTCTCCCCGCTCGGAGCCTCGGGCTCCGACCGGGGCACGGCCTCCGGCGCAGAGGTGCGCCCGCAGGAGATCGACACCACCAGGGCTCCACCCAGGAGCAGCCGGAGGGGGCGGAGGTTTCTTCGGAGCCGGGATCGGTCGGCCATGTCGTTTCGTCTCGGTGGCGTAGCCGAGGAGGCGGGCGACAGGAGGTCGCTCTCCTCTCCTCGGAAACGTCTCCTTCTACGAGACCCGAGTCGTCGATCCGGTAACGCCGTGGTAACGAGAGCGGCGCCGCTCGCCCCCGCCGACTACCAGGCCTCGGCCAGGTCGACCATCGTCTCGTAATTGCGCAGGGTAGTGCTGGAGATCGTCCGGCCGTAGGGCGCGGCGCTGGGCATCAGCACGAAGCCGCGCCCAGCGCCTGCCGTGCCCTCCTCGAGGGCGCGCTCGACCTTCTCCGCGAAGCGATCCGGCGGCAGGTTCTCGACGTCGGTGATCTCGAGGTTGCCGAAGAGCACCAGGTGCTCTCCGTACCGCTCCTTCACCTCGCCCAGCTCGACGTCCCCCTGCGGCGGCGGCTCGATCGGGTCGAGGGCGTCCGCGCCCGTGCCCGCGATCGCCTCCAGCACATCCTTCAGTCGCCCGTGCGAGTGGATGCGCGCAAAGCCGCCGCCCGCCTGGATGGCGCGCACCATCGGGGTGACGTAGGGCACCACGTACTCCTCGAAAAGGCGCGGCGGCAGGAAGGGCGGCGAGGCGTACTCGGGCCCGTAGATGCGCCACAGCCTACCGGGGTGAGCACGGCTCACGCGCTCGGTCCGCTCGTGGATCGTGCGCGCCTTCTTGTCCAGCAGCTGCCGGAACAGCGCCGGCTCGGTCAGGGCGACGATCGTGTACTCCTCCATGCTGAACAGCGCGGCGGCGGCGCAGAGCGGATCCTCGGTATCCACCATCACGATGCCGCGATCGCCGAGCCGGTCCTCCTCGGCCAGGAGCGGCGACAGGTCCACCGTCTCGGCGAAGGCCTCGTCGGGAATCTCGAGGTAGGCCTTCAGGTCCGCCGTGTTCTTCAGCAGCGGTTCGGTGGTCCAGACGGTATCGATCTCGCGCTCGCGCTTCGTCGTCGCGGTCAGCGTCCGCCCGGCCACGCGGACGGTGGTCCGCGTGATGCGGCAGCCCCCTTCCTCCCGGGACTCCTCCTCGAAGAGCTCCCGCCGGACCGGGTTGTCGGCCCGGCTGTCGGGGTCGATCGACCGCGTCCGGACCGGGCTCATCAGGCGGATGAGGTCCGTTCGCTCCTCCGCGAGCTGCAGGAGCGGCCTCCAGTCGGGGGAGTTGTAGACGTTGTAGGGGTCGGGGTCGTCGGGATCGACCAGGAAGCCCCCCACCTCGTAGAAGCTGACCGCCGGTCGATCCACGGCCTCTCCGCGCAGGGTCGCCATCAGGCGGTCACGTCGGCTGAGCATGTGTTTCCTATCGGGGGATTCTCGTGGCGGTACCGAGGCCGGCCGGCAGCACGAGCCGCCCCTCCGCGTCGAGGTGGTGCTCCTCGATGCTACCATCCGGCTTGTCGACGATCAGCCGGGCGCCGTCGACCCGCCAGGTGAATCCGGTCCAGGCGGCCGAGCGCTCGCCGTCGATGTAGAGCACAGCGCGGCCGCCCTCCAGGAAGTGCCGCTGATAGGTCTGGTCTCGGTAGGCGTACTCCCACGCACTCCCCCCCTCGAAGGCGATCCTGGCGACCTTCACGCGCGCGGCTTCTCGCTCGGCCGATCGCTGCCGGTACGCGTCGGCGTCGTGGAGCTCGGCGCCGGCGATGGGGACGACCTCGAAGACCAGCACCTCGAACGGCTGGAGCTCGAGGGGAAGGGGCGTCACCGACTCGGTCCGGAGCACTCCGAGACGCTGCTTCGCACGAACCGGCTCCAGCCGGTAGTCGGTCAGGTGCCGATCGGGCAGCTCCAGGTCACGCGCCAGCTCCAGCTCGAAGGTGCGCGCCTCGTCCGAGGGGTTGCGCAGCACCAGGGTGCCGCCCGGCGCTCGCCAGGACGCCCAGCCGTAGACCTCGCCGCCGCCGGGGTCACCGCCGATCCAGTGGGTGTCGACCAGCACGTCGGTGTTCTTCCGCGACCACTTCGCCGCCGCGGCCAGCTCGTCCCACATGCCCGAGGACAAGAGGTGCGGACTGATGTAGAGCTCCTGGAGGTTGGTTCCAGAACCGAAGAAGGTCCAGAGCTCGTCGGCGACCGATCGCTCCTCGCGCTCCATCCGCGCCGGGTTGGCCCGCTCGCCGATGCACGGCCCGTGCAGCATCAGCGAGTTGAGCGGATACAGCGGCCCCGCCCGGACGATGCTCCGGTAGCAGAACATGTCCCGATAGGTGATCCACTGCTGGCGCGGGCTGCCCGGACCGTGGAAACCCGTGTCGCCTCCCTGCCGCCAGATCGAATCGGCGTAGAGCAGCCAGAAGGGGCTCGCCCACGTGCCCACCGTGGCGCTGATGAACAGGTCGGGGTCCTGTTCGCGGAGCTCGCGGGTGAGCTCGAGCACGGCGTCGACGTCGTCGGCCAGCTTGCCGGTCGCGCCGGCACCGCCTCCGCCCATGCCGTCGAACTTGAAAAAGACCACGCCGTGCCGCCGCATCATCTCCAGGCAGACGTCGCGAAAGGCGGCCCGGTACTTCGGTCCGGCCATGGAGAAACCGTTGCGGTTGGTCTCGTAGCCTCGCGAGGCGCCGTGCGCGATCCGCTTTCGCTTCGGCTCGCCGTAGCCGCCCCACGGTGACATCCACACCCCCTGGGCCGCGCCGAGCTTCTCGCTCGCCTTCACCAGCTGCTGGAAGCCGTTCGGGAAGTCCTGGTGAAACCCCCACAGCGAGTCGAAGTCGTCCCAGCCGTCGTCCCACACGAAGGCATCGAGCTTCACGCCTCGCGCTTTGACCAGCTCCTGCCCCAGTATCTCGATGGTGGCCAGGCACTCGGCCTCGGTCATGTGATTGTCGGGCCGACCGATGTTCAGGTGGTACCAGCTGTTGTAGTGCAGAAACGGTCGATACGGCCAGGCCCGACGGGTCTCGAGATAGGCCAGAAAGCTCCGGCGCAGCTGCCCCGGCTCGGCGACGCCGAGGACCGACGTGTAGCGCCACGCCTGTCCGGCCTTCAGGACGTTGCCACGGGGCAGGGCACAGCGCACCCGCGAGTCTTTCCCCACGGTGTTCCTGGCCAGCGGGTGCTCGACGGCCAGGAACACGTCGCCGCGGACGACGACCGAGCCGGCGACCCGCCCGATCTGTTTCGCGCCCTCGATCTCCGCGTCGAGGAAGACCAGCTCCTCGACGTGTGTATCACGGGTCGCGGTCAGCTGCAGCGTCTGGATGACGTGGTTCGCCGCTCCGTCCAGCGAGGCGGACCAGCCGATCCGCAGACCCGACTCCTCATCCTCGAAATCGGCGACGAGCGCCGTGCCTTCCCGGCGCACGCGCCGGGCGGGGACCGAGAGGGCCAGGTCGATGACTCGCCCGCCGCCCAGCACGATGCGCGGCAGGTGGCCGCTCTCCAGTCGCAGCGTCTCGCCGGTCTGTCCGCTGGAGAGCACCAGCGCGGTGAGCCGCCCTCCGTCCTGGCTCCACCGGCACTCGAGGTGCTCGTTGGCGAGCTTCAGCTGCTGATCGCCGGGCGACCCGAGGGCCAGCGACGGGAGGAGGAGTAGCGGCAGGAGGACGGCCATCGGTCGAGGGCGCGCCCCTAGCGAAAGACGACGGTCTTGCTCCCGGCGACCAGGATCTTGTCCTCCAGGTGCGCCAGCACCGCGCGCGCCAGCACCAGCCGCTCCAGGTCCCGCCCCTTGCGCTTCAGGTCGGCGACCGAGTCGTGGTGGCTCACCTCGGTCACGGACTGCGCGATGATCGGCCCCTCGTCCAGGTTCTCGGTCACGTAGTGGCTGCTGGCGCCGATCAACTTGACCCCGCGGTCGTGAGCCTGCCGGTAGGGATCGCCGACGACGAAGGCGGGCAGGAAGCTGTGGTGGATGTTGATGATCCGGCTCTCCCACCCCTCCAGGAACTGCGGCGTGAGGATCTGCATGTAGCGCGCGAGCACCACGAGGTCCGCGCCGACCTCCTCCAGCAGGGCGAGGACTCGCCGTTCCTGCGCGGGCTTCTCACCCTTCGCGATCGGCAGGTGGTGGTACGGGATGCCGACCTGTTCGGCCAGCGGCCGGAGATCGGGGTGGTTGGAGACGATCGCCGGGATCTCCACGCGCAGCTCGCCGGCCTGCCAGCGCCACAGGAGGTCCTGCAGGCAGTGCGCCTGCTTGCTGACCAGCACCACCATCCTCTTGATCTTCTCGCTCCAGTACGCGCGCCACTCCATCCGGTAGCTCTCCGCCAGCGGTGACCAGGCGGTGAGGAATCCCTCGTTCTGCAGGTCGTCGGACGCCGGCTCGAACTCCACGCGCATCAGGAACTCGCCTTCCTCCGGCGTGGTGTGCTGCTCGGCGTCCAGGAGGTTGCCGCCGCGCTCGGCGATGAAACCCGTGACCGCGGCGACGATGCCGCGCGCGTCGGGGCAGGCGATCAGGAGGCGAACGGTGCCAGGGGAAGTCATGATCTCTCCAGTGGGTTCCACATCCTCTCGAGGAAACGCATCGGGCCACCGGTCGTCCGGTGAGCGCCCCGGGCGCGCTCCTCGGATCGGGTCGGGAGTCTACCAAACCGCCGATGCCGCGACGGTCGGGGCTCCCTGGCTCGTCCACGGAGAAGGCGGGACCGGTCGGCTCCGGACGTGCTAGAGTGGCCTCTGCACCTCCTAACCTCGCGGTTGTCGTAACAGCATGAGCGCCTCCCACACATCGATTTCGAGCCTCTCCGGACGCTTCCTGGCCCTGCTCCTGATCGGAGCGCTGCACGGTGCTCCGGTCGGGGCGCTACCGGGAGAGCAGGATCTCCCTGTCGACCTGGCCGGGACGGCCCGGATCAGCGCCTGCTCGCACTACAGCGCCGACTACCTACCCGCGCTCGTCGCCGACGGCACGGTCCCCGAAGCCGGAGGCCGCAATGACCGCCGGCGCGCCTGGTGTGTCGACGGAACCAAGCACCGCAACGAGGGCTGGCTGCGCTTCGAGTGGGACGAGCCGGTGACGATCGCCGAGGTCGTCTACTACGGCCGCACGGCCTGGATGCTCTCGGAGTGCTGGAAGGACTTCGAGCTCCGGGTGGGCGAGCGCGAAGAACCCGTCGCTTCCGGGCAACTGGAGATGCGGCACGGCCCGCAGCGGATCGCCTTCGAGCCCGTCGCGACCCGCGCCCTCACCCTCCGGTTCGAGAGCTCCTGGGGCGGACAGAATCCCGGGGCCTCCGCGGTGCAGCTCTTCAGCGGTCCGGCGCCGGCGAGCGCGCTCCTGGACGCCCCGCCTCCCGCCGATTCGCCGGAGCTGGCGGGAAGAGTCTCTTCCGGCGAGCTCGGCTTCGAGCGACTGCTCGTCGTTCAACGTCGGACGCTGGAGCCGTCGCACGTCTACACCTACCACAACGAGGGCTTTCTCCCCGGCGGTGGACTTCACGTCTTCACGCCCGGTGAGCGAGGCGGCGAGCTGAAGACCCTCGTCGAGTCCCCCGAAGGGCAGATCCTCGACTGCTGCCTCTCCTACGACGGCTGCGAGGTCCTCTTCAGCTGGCGCCGCTCCGCGGAGGACACCTACCACGTCTACCGCATCGACGTCGACGGCACCGGGCTCGAACAGCTCACCGACGAGGCCTGGCACGACTTCAACCCCAGCTGGCTGCCGGATGGAGACATCGTCTTCCTCTCGACGCGCAAGCCCGCCTTCGCCTACTGCTGGACGTCCCCCGTCGGGATCCTCCACCGCATGGACCGCGACGGCGAAGATGTCCAGCGCCTCTCCGCCAACTACCTGAACGACTTCACGCCCAGCGTGCTGAACGACGGGCAGGTGATCTACGGTCGCTGGGAGTACGTGGACCGCCCGGCGATCCCGATCCAGAGCCTCTGGACGATTCGCCCCGACGGCACCGGTCTGGCGGCCTTCTACGGCAATCGCGTGCTCAGCCCGGCGACCTTCATCGAGCCGCGCGCGATCCCCGGCTCGCGGAAGATCCTCTGCACGATGACCGCGCACAACGGACCGTGTCGCGGGGCGATCGGCATCATCGATCCGACGCTCGGGGCCAACGCGCAGGAGGCGATCCTGAACCTCACGCCCGAGGTCGACATCGGGCGCGTGGACCGCGGCGATGGCAATCGCATCCGCGGCCCGTACGAGAGTCCGTTCCCGATCGACGAGCGCTACTTCCTCGTGTCGCGCGCCGGCACGATCCTCGTGCGGGACTACGCGGGCACGGAGCAGGCCCGGCTGCTCGCGCCCGAGGGGGAGCTCGGGTTCTACGGTCCGATCCCGATCCGAGCGCGACCGGAACCGCCGGTCCGTCCCTCCTCGCTGCCCGAGAGTTCGGGCGAGACGGCGACCGTCTTCATGGCCGACGTCTACGACGGCCTGGAGCCCCACGTGGCCCGAGGCGAGGTGAAGAGCCTCTGCGTCGTCCAGGAGATCGAGAAGAGCGAGCTCGCCGACGTCAGCTACCGCGCGTTCGGGTTCCAGTTCCCGGTCGTCTCGTGCGGTGCGACGTACGCACCGAAGAAGATCTGGGGCTACGCCGAGGTCGACGAGGACGGCTCGGCGACCTTCGAGGTGCCAGCTGGGGTGCCGATCTACTTCATGGCGCTCGACGGGCAAGGCCGCGCCGTGCAGCGGATGCGGAGCTTCACCCACCTGATGCCCGGCGAGGTGCAGGGTTGCCGGGGCTGTCACCACTCGCGCAACGACAACGTCGCCTCGGCGCGTCGCCCCGCGGCGGCGAGGCTCGAACCGGCGCAGAGGCTGCGGCCTCCCGAGTGGGGCGTGGAGGGATTCAGCTACGCGCGAATCGTCCAGCCGGTGCTCGATCGGCACTGCGTGAGCTGCCACCACGCCCTCGACCCCGCGGGTGGGATCGATCTCGGCGGAGACCTCACCGACTTCTTCAACGTCTCGTACGAGGTCCTCGCTAGGGAAGGCGACCGCCCGGGGGCCAACCGATTCACCAGCTGGATCCCCACCTACAACGGCCAGGAGGCGAACATCCTCGAGGTGACACCGAAGGCGTGGGGCTCCCCGGCGAGCCCTCTCGCCGAGCTGCTGCTCTCCGGACACCCCGACGCGGAGGGCGTGCCGCGGGTCGACGTGGGCGAGGACGACCGACGCCGAATCTTCGCCTGGATCGACCTCAACGTGCCGTACTACGGGACTTCACGGTCGAACCACCTCGAGCGCACGGGCTGCCGACAGATGCGGCCGGCGGAGCTCGAGGCCACGCTGGCCCGGGTCGCGGAGAAGCGGTGCGCGAGCTGCCACGGACTCGACGAGAAGGGCGGCGTTCGCCTGCCGCGCAAGGCGTGGGTTCGCGTCACGCGACCGGAGTGGAACGACTTCCTCCTCGCGCCGCTGGCCCGGGAAGCCGGCGGCACCGAGGCTTGCGGCGAGGCCGTCTTCGCCTCGACCGACGATCCCGACTACCGCGAGGTCCTGAACACCTTCGAGCCGATCCACGCGCTGCTGAAGACCCGCCCGCGGATGGACCAGGAACGGTACTAAACCTCCATGTAGCCCTCGGCGACCATCACGCAGTTGCCGCCGATGCGCGTGACCACGACCTTGCCGTCGTGCTTTTCCGCCTCGGCGTTGAGCACGCTCGGCCGCCCCATCTCCACCCCCTGCGCGATGCGCCAGAAGTAGCGGCCGTCCGGCTCCTCCTCGAGGTGGGCGAGCAGCCCGACCAGGCCGCAGTTGGCGCTCCCCGTGGCGGGATCCTCGGGCACGCCGCTCAGCGGCGCGAAGACCCGCGCCCGCAGGTCGAACTCGTCGACACTCCTGACGTACACGTGCACGTCCGGGGCGAGCCCCTTCTCCTCCAGCACGCTGATCGCCGCGAGGTTCGGTACGGCCCGCTCGAGGGACTGCCGGTTCTTCAACTCCGCGAACAGAAAGGGCAGGCCGACGGAGGCGACCTGCGGCGGGTGCGTGGTGGTGACGATGTCGTCCGGCTCGAGGGAGACGGCCGCGGCCAGGTCCTCTGGCGAGGCAGTCTCGCCCAGCGAGAGCTTCTCCGGCGCGGCCAGCTTGCACATCAGCGGCTTGCCGTGGTGCCGGAGGATCGAGACGGGCACGAGACCGGCCCACTCCTCGAAATAGACGGTCGCCGTCGAGTCGATCTCGCCGAACTCCCCCGCCGTCGCGAGGGTGAAGGCCGTGCCGATGTTCGGGTGGCCGGCGAAGGGCACCTCGGTGGTCGGCGTGAATATACGCACGCGACGGGTGGCGCTGTTCTCCGAGGGGAAGACGAACGTGCTCTCGGAGTAGTTGAACTCCCGAGCGATCTTCTGCATCTGGTCGTCGTCCAGCCCACGGGCGTCGGGTACCACGGCCAGCTGGTTGCCGCCGAAGCGGTTGTCCGTGAAGACGTCGCAGAGGTAGTAGCGGTAGCGCATGACGAGTCGAGTGCCTGCTCGATCCGCTGTCGATCACGCAGAGAAGGAGGGGTCTCTCCAGTCCGTGATACGCCCCTGACCCCGATCGGGCAACAGTGAAGCGGACTCGTTGGCGAGGTTGTGGCCTCCCCCCGGGGGACCGGGAGGCCACCTCTCCCCGTAGAGAGTGAGCCTCTCGGACCGGTGGGGTCGGGGAAACGCCTACTCTCCGACGAAGAAGCGCTGCAGATCGGCCTCCGCCGCGAGGTAGCCGAACGACGCCCAGCCGCCGTGCTCGAGGATCCGCTCGAAGATCCCCTGCGCGCGCTCCCGGTCGCCTCCGTGGAAGGCCTGGTTCCCGAGGCCATAGACCAACGCATCGTTCGAGCTCTCCTCCAGGCCATCCCCGGTGAGCTCGTCCACCGTGCGCAGCCCCTTGTAGAGGAGGCAGAGCTGGTGATAGGCGTCGTTCTCGATGATCTCCATCTCGGCGTGAATCGGCTCGAGCACGGCCCGGGCCTCCTCCTCCCGCTCGAGACGCCGCAGGATCATGTAGAGCCAGTGCGTCGAGGAGACGATCCCGTCGTCATTGCGCGAGACCGCGCGGCACTTCCGGTACGCCTCGAGCGCGGCCTCCAGCTCTCCCTTCAGGTAGTGGGCCAGCCCGAGGTGGTACCAGACGTTGCCGTGCAACGTGCTCAGCGGGATGTTCCGCGCGTTGGGGATCCCGTCCGGTTCGATCTCGTCCGCGCGGTCCTCGATCAGCCGGCCGGCGGCCGTGAGGTCGTCGACGGCCCGGTCGAATTCACGAACGGTAATGTAGCGGTGACCGCGGTGGCGGTACATCCGGGCGTCCTCGGAAAAAGCGCGGATCCCGTGAGTGAAGATCTCGATCGCCTCCCGGTACTCGCCCGCGTACGCCGCGCGGCGCCCGAACCAGATCAGCTTGTCGGCATCGTGCGGGTCGGCCTCGTGCTCCGCCCTCGCCTGCTCGTAGCGCTCGACCACGGCCGCGGGAGGAGGTGAGGACGAGAGCGGCTCGCCCAGGAGGGAGATCGCCTGGACCCCGTCGGGCACGTCGGGGAGGATCGCTTCCTCGCGGCCGGAGCAGCTGGTCACGGTGAGGGCGATGAGCAGGAGAGTGCAGATCCTCGGGACTTTCATGGTTCGATCGCGCTTCAGCGGTACAGCGGCTTGCCTTCCAGGATGCTGTCGAACGGCGGCGGCAGCTTCGCGCGGTACCGCGGCGCCCGACCGAATCCCCCCTCCACCTCCGCCGCCACGAAGGCGGCGACCGCGTAGACCGCCACGCACTTCGCCAGGTTCTTCGGATCGACCTTGTCGAGCGTGTCGTCCGCGCTGTGGTAGTTGTCGAAGTAGCGGGTGGCGTCGTGAACCATCTCCAGCACCGGCAGCCGGTGACGCGCCATCGGAAGGAGGTCCGCGCCGCCCAGGCTGGCGTTGTCGCCGTAGGTGACCTCCAGCGGCTCCAGGAGCCGCGCCAGGTCGCGGACGACCCGCACCTTCCGCGGGGCCACGCGCGAGCGCATCAGCCAGACTGGATCCGCGCCGTAGTCCGCTTCCAGCCCCAGCACGTGGTTCTCGAGCTCCTCGAGGTGGCGCTCGGCGTAATCCAGCCCCCCGGCCAGGCCGAACTCCTCGTTGGCGGCGAGCAACACGCGGATGGTGCGGCGCGGTCCCGGATCGAGCTCACCGATCATCCGCGCCACGTCGGTGATGATGGCGCAACCCGCGCCGTCGTCGAGCGCGCCGGTCCCGACGTCCCAGGAGTCGAGGTGCGCGGCGAGCAGCACGATCTCCTCGGGATGCTCTCGACCCGGGATCTCCCCGATGACGTTGGCGGACTGGACGTCGGGCAGGGTCTCGCAGCCGAGCATCAGCCGGAAGCGAACCGTGCCGTGCTCGGCGATGGCGGCCCCCAGACGATCCGCGTCGGGATTCGAGAGCACCGCCGCGGGGATCTTCGGGACGTTCTCCTGGTAGTGCGTCATGCCGACGTGCGGGTGGTCGTGGTCCGACGGCGACACCGAGCGGATGATGACCGCGACCGCTCCGAGCGGCGCCGCACGCGCCGGTCCGAAGCGGCGGATCGGGGAGACCTCCCCGTAGCCCCGGCCCTCTTTGGAGCGGGGCATGCGCTGGTTGAGGAAGACGATCCGCCCCGACACCTCGGTCGGCGCGAGCTTCGCCAGCGCCTCCAGCCCGGACACCTCGATGACCTCCGCCTCCAGACCGTCGGGAGAAGTGGCGACACTGCCACCGAGGGCCAGGGGTCTCAGCGTCTGCGAAGCGGGAGCGGTGATCTCCCCCTCCGCCTCGCCCCGCTTCCAGCAGGCCACGGTCACCTCCTCGGTGTGCACGTTCTCGAAGCCGAGCGCCTTCAGCTTCCGCTGGGCCCACTCGACCGCCTGGCGGTCGTTCGGAGTGCCGGTGAAGCGGTGACCGACCTCGGTGGTCAGCGCGGTCAGGAACTCGTAGGCCTTCGACTCCACGAGCGCTCGCTCGCGAAGCCGGGTCGCCCGCTCGACCAGCTCGGGCGGCAGGGCCTCATAGTCGTTCTCTCGACCCTGCTGATGGCCGGAGGCGAGGAGCGAGCAAACCAGCACGAGGGCCAGCAGGCCGAGGCCAGATGCGCTTCGTAAGTGCTTCGTCTTCTTCATGAGCGATCTCCTCCCGTGCCCGATCTCTACGAGGGCCGCGGGCTCGCCATTCTGCTCCCCTTCCGGAACCGTGGCCAGGATCGCCACCTTCTTCCGACCCGCCATCACCCCTCGCCCGGCGAAGCGTATTCCCCGCGGCACCGGGCGAGAGTAGGGTTTCCGTATGAAGCTCTCGATCCGGACCCTCGGCCCGCTCTGCCTCGGACTCACCGCGCTCGGGGCGGTCTCCGTCACGCCCACCGCCTCCGAGCCCGTCGACGACGGCTGGCTGACCGACCTGTCGGAGGCGACGTGGCAAGCGGCGGGAGCCGGCAAGCCGATCCTCCTGACCTTCCGCTGAGAGGCTTGAAAGGACTGCTCGTCCTTCTGGCGGACGGTCGTTCGCCCCGACGCGACTCTACGGACGCTCTACGACGAGTTCGTGCTCGTCGCGATCACCGACATGCGCGAGGTCGACCTCGCTCGTTATCCCTTCGATTTCGACCTGACCTTCGCCGCGTTGCTGATGCACCCGGATGGCCACGTCTACCATCGCTACGGCGGTCGTGACGTGCGCTCGGCGGACCAGTGGCTGTCGCAGAAGTCCTGGATCCGGCTGCTCGAGACGACGCTCGAGGAGCACGAGCGCTACGAGTCCCCCGCCGAGGAGCGAGAGCCGCCGGAGCCCCTGCTCCTCGAGGAGGTTCCCGCGTACGCCCGCCGCGACAAGGGCGAGTGCGTTCACTGCCACTCGATCAACGAGGCCTTCCACGACCAGGCGCGCGACGAGAAGCGCTTCGACCTCGACGACATCTGGGTCCACCCCGAGCCCGCGGTGATCGGGCTCGACCTCGACCGCGACGCACAGCGGCGAATCACGTCGGTGGACCCCGACAGCCTCGCGGCCGAAGCCGGTCTCCGGGTCGGTGATCTCCTCCTCACCATCGGCGCGACCCCGATCGCCTCGGCCAGTGACGTGATGTACGCGCTGGACTCGGCGCCGATGTCCGGCGGAGAGCTGGTGGTCCGCTACCGGCGCGAGCAGCGGACCGACGAGGTCACTCTGCGATTGCGCGAAGGCTGGAAGCGCGGCACCCCCTACAGCTTCTCCTGGCGCGCGTCCAAGTGGGGCCTGGAGCCGGTCCCCGGTTTCGGCGGCCCCGCCCTCGACGAGGCCGAGCGCAAGAGACTCGAGATCCCTGATGGGAGCTTCGCCTTTCGCGTCCAGTACATGGTCACCTGGGGCCACCGCCAGCGCGTCGGCCGCGCCGCCGGCCGGGCGGGGCTACGCAACGGCGACGTGGTCCTCTCGATCGCGGGCAAGAGCGACTTCCGCTCCGTCGCTCACTTCCACGCCTGGTGGCGGCTGACTCGCAAGGTCGGCGAGACCGTGCCCATCGTCGTGCTGCGCCAGGGCGACCGCCGGACGATCGAGCTGAAGGTGATCGAGTAGGAGCTCAATCCGCCATCAGCTCCAGCATCGCTTCCGCCATGGCACGACCGATGCGGCCATACCAGATCGCGCTGCCGAGGTAGTGATACGGATGGTCGGAGCCCGTGCGATCCCACTCCTCGCGGCGCTCCTTCCACTCCGGGTAGAGCTTCTCGGCCGCCTCGTCGATCAGCTCGTCGGTGCGCACGGCCAGGACGTTGCCTCGAAACTCCTCTCGCTCCTGCATGGCGAGCTGAGCCTTCTGGATGATCAGCATGGCCCCCTTCGCCGGCTTGGAGCCGTTCTGTCCCATCACGCCGATCACGAAGGGCAGCTCCGGTGCCTTCAGGTCCTTGCGCACGTCGCGGATGAAGTGAGCCATGTTCGACTCGTACTCGTTCTCCGCCCCGTACTGATCGTTCCAGCCCTGGAACCAGACGAAGCCGGCCAGCTTCAGCTTCTTGCCCTTCAGCTCGGGGAACCACTCGAGGTAGTTGTCGAAGGTCGTCTCCACCTCGGCCAGCATCGCGCGGTAGGACGAGCCGTACACCGCCTCGATGTCCTCCATCGTCGGCAGGGGAGTCGTGCGGCCATGCTTCTCGTTGTCCTTCCGGACCTTCTGCTGCGCCTTCTCCAGCTCGGCTTCGAGGTCCGCCTTCGCCGGCAGGCCGGCCGACGGCGAGCGGAACTTCTGGAAGAGCGAGTGCCCGCCCCAGGCGGTCTTGATCAAGAGCACCGGTTCCTTGAAGTGATCCCCCATCACCGTGCCGAACTCGAGCTCGACCCCGGTGCGATCGCGCGATCCGTAGCCGATCGTCAGCCCCCCGCGGCGACCGAGGTACTCGATGAAGACGTCGTCGCGCACGACCCACTCGTCCCCCTCGCGCAGATGAGCGAACAGCTCCCTGGTCTCGGGCGCTCTCGCCTGGTGCTCGAGCAGCTTGTTCTGCGCCTTCCCCTCCATGTTGGACTGCCCGGCGAGGATGAAGACCCGGACGGGCTTCGCCGGAGCCCCGGCGGGCTCGACGGGGGTGTTCGCCGGAAGAACGGCGAGGAGCGCGGCCAGCGCGGGAATGGTCAGGAGTCTCTTCATCGTCGCCTCGTGGTGAACAGGGTTTCCGGATTCTCCCGGACCTCTAGTCGGCCTCGCCGTGCTCGGCTTCCCACGCACGGACCGCCTCGCGCATCAACGGCTCGAGCTCCTTGCCCTCACCCGCGATGCGCTTCACATCATAGTCGCCGTACCGGGTCAGGATCACCTTCAGCTCGGAGACGATCGGCTTCGCCTCCACTCCCAGCCCCTCCAGCACCTTCAGGATCCCGGGCTGCCACTTGCTGCCGGAGATCAGCCAGGCGCTGTGCTGGTAGTAGGGCTCCCAGCCCTCGAGGTAGGTGACGAAGTCGTCGATCATCAGCCGGTACACGCCGGGGTCGAAGTGCTTCAGGATCATCATCGTGCGGTGGCACGCCTCGTGGATCCCCCCGGTGCCGTAGCCGAAGGCCACGTTCGGGGAGTGCGTGGTCCTCCCGAGGATCTTCACCACCCGCGCCGTCGTCGCGCGGTCGAACGCCACCCGATCGCTCTTCAGGATCACCCGGAACCCGGCGTCGTAGGAGTTGCGGGCGTACACGTGCACGGACTCGTCGTAGATCTCCGCCAGGATCCCGTACTCCTCGCCGGTGATGTCCGCGTGCAGGCCGACGATCGCCCAGAAGGCGGCCTCGCGGAGGTACCACTCCTCGTGCCGGCTGTACTCACGGATCAGCGGCAGCTGCTCGCGGATGTCCTCGGGTCTTGCGGCGCCCAGGGCAAAGAGGGCGCCGTCCTTCTCCCACCACGCCGCCGCGGGATCGCGCAGCGTGGCGAGGATGGCGGGCAGGAAGCGCTCCGAGACGACTTCTCGCGGCACCCGGGCCCGGATCGGCCTCGACCAGTTGTCGTAGCCCGAGATCGCGTCGAAGACGGCGCGACGCACCCTGGGGTCGGAGTGCTGGACCGCGGAGGTCAGGACCTCGCACGCCGCGAGGTCGTTCCTCTCGCCCAGCCGTCGCCCCGCCCAGGTGCGGACGAGCGGGCTGAAGTGCCGGAGGTGCTTCTCGCAGAACTCGACCGTCGCCTCGTTCTTCTCGTTCCCGAGCAGGCGCGCGTAGACCACGTCGGGATCGGTCTTCTCCTTCCCGAACCCCGGAGCATCGTCGGTTCTCAGGAACACGAGGTCGGCCTCGGTGCCCCAGTCGAAGCTGCTCGGCGGAGTCTTCACGCTGTGCCGTGTACGGGGCGCGCCGGTGATGCGCAACGTGGCCCGCGGAGCCGTGTAGGTCAGACCGACGGCTCCCGTCCCCCACTCCGGCCCCGCGTACCTCGCGTTGTCGGGCGGCGTGGGCAGCATCGCGAACCCGCCGCCCGGCAGGCGGCAGAGGTCGTAGTACCAGGCGAGCCGGCTCATCTGACGCCGGTAGTGAGCGACGCGATCCGCCGGCACGTGGACCGAGGCGATCCCCCGCCACATCACGTTGAAGCCGCCGCCGGTGTGGCCGAACTCCGGCTGGTAGTACGAATCGGTGACCAGGAGCGCCAGGTGCTCCGCGGCTGCCTGGAAGCGCGGCTCGTCGATCAGCGAGAGCGCGCAGGCCAGCTTGGCGTTTCGCCCGTTGGTGTTCGACCACCAGAGCTCGCTGCGGTGATCGCCGTAGGGCACGCAACCGTGCCCCACCATGCGGTACATGAACTTCAGCGCCCGGGTGAAGGCGTCCTGGTCGACCTCGATGCCGCACTCCCGCGCCAGGATCAGCGTCGTCAGCACCGGCACGCCGGCCGAGTTCATCAGCCCGCTCTGGACGTACCCGGGGCCGGGGATGCCCCCGTGTCCCCAGCCGCCCGCCGCCAGGGCCGCGACGGCCTGCTCGCAGAGAACCTCCAGCCCACCGAGTACCTGGCGATCGCCGGTTCGCAGGTAGTATTCCGCGAGCAGGATCCCCTGGTAGCCGATCTGCCAGTTGCTGGTGGTCGGACGCTTCACCACCGAGATTGCCAGCGCTCGCGCCTGCTTCTTCACGGGCGGGAGGTGGTTCCGCTCTCCCGTGGATAGCAGGAAGAGCCCAACGAGGCAGCCGCGCAGGTCGTCGCGCACCGGCGGGCCGCCGAGGGAGTACGAACCGTCCTCACGCTGCGCGGCGAGGAGGACCGCGGCGGTGGACTCGACGATCGCCGCCGACTTCTCGCACCCCGCGGGCCAGCCCGGCTCGTAGGGGCCCAGCCCGGGCAGCTCCACGGTCACCTCCCGCACCACCTCGCCGCGGCGGGTCTCGAGCACGAGAGCTCCCCCGTTCGCCTCCGCCGCTCCGATCGCCTCCCCCAGCGGCATGCGCGGGTCGGGAACGGCCAGCGAACGGCCGCCGGCGGCGAGGATCAGATCCCCCGGACGCAGCGAGGTGGCACCGGCCGGTGTCCCCTCGAGCACCTCGCGCACGGTGACGACCAGCCCGGGCTCGATTACGGCCCGGATCCCGGTCGGACCGACGGCGAACGCGGGGTAGGTTCGCTCCGGGTGGAGCTCCTGTCCGTGGACGGGAATCGCCACGACCAGTGACAGGCACGCGGTGAGAAGGCTCGTCTTGTTCATCGTCTCGTCGATGGATTCCCCGGTGCGGGCTCGCTCGATCCTCGGTTCCGTCGAGGATGCGATCCGTTCCGCGCCCGCGACGATTCCCCGGAGCGTACCCGGCCGGACTCTGGCGGGCGACCGTGCGGAGCCGGAGGGACCGAATCGGGCCCGGCAAGCCCGCCAGCGGCACCGGGGGGTCGACAATCCGCGTCGAATGGAGGAAGCTCCGGCCATGACCGCCTTCCGCCTCCTCCGCGCGTTCAACCAGGATCACCTGAAACCCGCCGCCAGCAGCAAGACGCGCATCGGCCGCAACTGGTACACGGAGTTCACCGGGGAGAACCTGGTCGAGCGCCTCGTACTGGCACTCGCGGACGAGCGAGCGCTGCCGATCAAGGAGGTCACGGAGGCGTTCGAGTTCTTCGCCGTGACGCGCAAGTACCTGCGCGGTGAGGTCGTGGTCGATCTCTGCTGCGGGCACGGGCTGGCCGGCATCCTCTTCGCGGCGATCGAGCGGCGGACGGAGAAGGTCCTGCTCTGCGACCGGCGCAAGCCCGATCACTTCGAGAACGTGTGGCGAGCGACGACGCGGGTGGCGCCCTGGATCGTCGACAAGGTGCGCTTCGTCGAGGGCGATCTCGGCGCCACGCGCGCGACCCTGCCCCCGAAGAGCAGTGTCCTCGCCGTTCACGCGTGCGGGGCGAAGACCGACCTGTGCCTGGAGATCGCCGCCGACCTCGGCGGCCCCGTGGCGGTGATGCCTTGCTGCCGCGATCACTCGGAGAGCGGCGCACCCGACGCGCTGAGTGCCGCTCTCGGCGCCGACGTGGCGTACGACGTCCACCGAACCTACGCGATGGAGGCCCGCGGTTTGCGGGTGCGCTGGCGGGAGATCCCCTCCGCCATCACGCCGATGAACCGCGTGCTCATCGGCGTGCCCCGTTAGCGATCAGAGCTCCCAGCCCGCGCAATAGGTTCGATCGAGGAACTCGTTCGCTTCGGGGACGTTGGTGAACTGGCCGGTCTGCCCATCCCAGCGCAGGTCGGTCCGCATCAGTCGCTCCCGCAACTCGGGTCGCAGCGCGATGTTGCCCAGGAGGACCACTTCCGTGAGACGCCCGGCGAACCGGAAGTCCGAGCCCGGAGTCGCGCCGCCCTTGCACGCGTCGAGCCATTCGACGTAATGCCCGGGCGAGCGCGGAAGGCTTCGGGGCAGCGCCTCGAGCTCCTCCATCCGCGACTCCGGAATGAGGCGGCCGTCGAGCATCTCCCCCTCGGTCCCGACGATCAGCGTGCCGCCGGTGCCCATCTCCCGCCCCGCCTCGAGCGCGTCCGGCCGCCGGGGCTTCAGGCCGCCGTCGTACCAGGTGAGCCGGACCGGGCCGAGGCCGTCGCGCTCGGGGAACTGGTAGTGGACGGTCGAGGCGACGGGGAAGGTCTCGTCGTTCACGCGGCTCGAGGACGCGGAGATGGAAGTCGGGTAGTCGAGCTTCAGCGCCCGGAAGACGGGGTCGATCGAGTGGCAGCCGATGTCCCCCAGGGCCCCGGTGCCGAAGTCGAGCCAGCCCCGCCAGCGGAAGGGGTGGTACGAGGAGTGGTAGGGCCGTTCCGCGGCCGGACCGAGCCAGAGGTCCCAGTCGAGCGTGTCCGGCACGGCCTCGGCGTCGGCAGGCCGCTCGACCCCCTGGGGCCAGTAGACGCCGAAGGCTCCTCTCATCGGCCGGTCGGTCCAGATGTGCACCTCCGTCACGTCACCGATGACGCCGGAGGAGAGGTACTCGGCGAGTCGACGGGTGGCCTCGGACGCCTGCCCCTGGTTGCCCATCTGCGTCGCCACGCCGTGCTCCTTCGCGGCGGCGGCCATCAGCTGCGCCTGGCGAACGGTCTGGGTCAGGGGCTTCTGGCAGTAGACGTGCTTGCCCAGCTTCATCGCGTGCAGGGAGATGGGCGCGTGCAGGTGGTCGGGCGTGGCCACGACGATGGCGTCGATCTCCTCCAGCTCGTCGAGCATGACGCGGTAATCGGTGTAGCGCTTCGCCTCCGGGTAGCGCTTGAAGGTACCACCCGCGTACCGGGAGTCGACGTCACACAGGGCGACGATGTTCTCCGATTCGACGCCGCGCAGATCGCCGGCGCCCTTGCCGCCGATGCCGATGCCGGCGATGTTCAGCTTCTCGCTCGGAGGCGTGTGGCCGGGGCCACCGAGCACGTGCCGCGGGACGATGGTGAAGAGGCCCGCGGTCGCGGCGGCGCTCTTGACGAAGGTGCGACGTGAAGTTCCGTTCGGTGCTCTCCGGCCAGGCATTCTCGGCTCCTTGCGGGGGGATCGGGATACGGCACCAGTTTCGATTCCGTACACTGGCCCGGTGGTCGGCTCGACCAGCCGCCCGGTGAGTGTACGAAATCGAACCCGACACCGTATTCTAGTCCGATGTCCTGGGAGAAAGAGCTGGAGCAGCGGCTGCCCGCCTACGGGCACCGGAACTGGGTCGTCGTCGCGGACGCCGCCTACCCGAAACAGAACGCGCCGGGGATCGAGACGCTCCCCACGGGGGGGAAGCTCCTCGAGGTGCTGGCCACGGTTCTCGACGCCATCGACGGCACCACGCACGTGCGGGCCATCGCCCTGCTCGACGCCGAGCTCGACCACGTGTCGGAAGCGGATGCGCCCGGCGTCGAGACCTTTCGTCGGCGGCTCGCGGAGCTGCTCGATGGTCGACCCGTGCGCCGGGTGGCTCACGAGGAGATCATCGGCGAGCTCGACGCAACCGTCAGGCTCTTCGACGTGCTGCTGCTCAAGACCGACCTGACCATCCCCTACACCTCCGTCTTCCTGCAGCTCGACTGCGGTTACTGGGGCGAGGAGCAGGAAGCGAGGTTGCGTCGGGCGATCGCGGCGTCGCGGTAGCTCGAGCCTGGAGACGGCGTTCGCCGCGCCGGCGGAAACCTGCTGCGCCTATCGGGCGTGTCGAGAAAGACGCCAGTGCCTACCGGATCCTCAGCCACGCCACGTTGGTCAGCGAGTCCGCGCTCCACCCGATCAGCGCCTGCAGCGGCAGGCCGGCATTGCCCGCGGGCCAGGGGGGAAGCGGGGCCTCGAAGACGAGGATGCCCTCGGCCGGTATCGGCTCCAGCGGCAGCGGGAACCAGGGCGGAGCGAGCCAGAAGTCACCCCACGGCGTCGCGATCGGCGAGGGGAGAACACCGGCACCGATTCCGAGGACGACCGGTGCCGTCCCCGGAAGCCCCACCAGCTTGACCTCGACCGTTCCCCCCGGGGTATCGTCCTCCGGGATGTAGAGGTGAGTGTGGAACTCGTCGGCGCCCAGGTCGACGGTGCCGCCCCAGGCGATGCGCGGATCGCCCTCGAAGTCATCGATCGCCGCAGCCGCAGCGTTGTCGCCGGCATCGCGACAGGGTGAAGCGTAGGTCACGTTTCTGACGGAGAAGCCCCAGAATGATCCGCACCGCCACGGTCTTCAGGTAGGAGCGGAACTTCCCCTTCGCGGGGTCGTAGTTGAAATCGCCCATCGATCTGGACAGAGCGAGCAGGACCTCCTGGGCCGCGTCCTCGCAGTCGGCGGCTTGCAGGCCGTAGCGACGTCCGAATCCCTTGATCAGCTCCTGGTAGCGGTCGTGGAAGTCCTTCCAGGCGCCCGGATCGACCCCCTCCGACAAGCGCACGAGCAGGGAAGTGTGGGTCGTGTAGGCCATCGTTCGGGGATCACGGCTCCCGGATCGCCGGAGTCCTCATCCCCTTCCCGGCGAGAATAGAAGATCCAGTGGATCCCGCCAACCGCCGAGGCCGGAGCGGTGGTCGTTCCGCGCCACGGCCGAGCCGCGCTACGGGAGCTGGAGCCGGCCCCGGGGCCCTTCGCGGTCGGGTCCATCGGGTCCGAGCCCCGAATCGCCGAACGCCTCGAAGGATACGGAACAAGCCGAGTGGTTCGTGTAGAGTGAAGCCCCACCAGCGAAGCCCGACCCCCAGCTCGACAGCCGCCATTCCCTCCCGGCCTTCTGGATGACCTGGCCCTTCCTCCTCTCCTCGGCGATCCTCATCGGATCGGCTGTGGTCACCGCAGTCCTCTCGTTGATTCGAAGGGACTGGAGGCTTCTGCCCATCGCGCTCTTCCTCGCCGCGGTCGGTAGCCACCTCGCCTTCGACGCCCGAGCTCCCGTGGAAGGGCTCCTCGCCCCCTCGACGGCCCTCGTCGCCGCCGTTCTGGGGATCGCGGTGAGCTTCCTCGTCTGGCGCGCCACCGGCGAGGCGAGGCGGATGACGCGGAAAGCGGAGGCGCTGGAGAAGGAGGCCCGTCGGATCTCCACGGAAGCTTCGTCGCACATCGAGGCCTCCAAGTCCCACTTCCGTCACCTGACCGAGATCATCCCGCAGGTGATCCTCGAGGCGGATCTCGGGGGTGAGTGCGTGTTCGTCAGCCGCCGCTGGGTCGAGATGACCGGAATGAAGCGCAGCCTGGCCAAGGGGCGAGGGTGGCTACAAGCCGTGCACCGCGACGATCGGTCGAGGGTCGATCAGGAGTGGTGTTCGGGGATCGAGGAGCAGCGCGCCTTCGAGGTGGAATTCCGCCTGGAGAGCCGGGCTCCCGAACCCACGTGGGTCTCGCTGCAGGCCGTTCCTCGCTCGAAGCCGCACGACGAGGAGATCACCTACATCGGGACGCTGGACGACATAACCGAGAGGAGGAACGCCGAGGAGGAGCGCCGCCGACTGGAGGAGCGGAGCCGCCGCGCCCAGAAGCTGGAGAGCCTCGGCGTCATGGCCGGGGGGATCGCCCACGACTTCAACAACCTGCTCGTGGGGATCATGGGCAGCGTCGAGCTCCTCGGGGACCGGCTCTCAGACGACGCCGATGGACTCCACCTCCTGGGCGTGATCCAGCGATCGGCCCACCGCGCCGGCGACCTCGCGAGTCAGATGCTGGCCTACGCCGGAAAGGGCGTCCGCCTCCGACAGCCCCTCGATCTCTCGGAGGTGGCCGATGACGTCGTCACCTTGCTCCGGGACACCTCGACGGATCTCCCCCGCGTCGAGACCGACCTCGCCCGAGATCTCCCTCCGATTCAAGCGGACACCACGCAGATGCGGCAGGTGATCCAGAACCTGATCCAGAACGCGGTGGAAGCGTCCGCGGATTCCGACTCCGCAAGGATCCTGGTCAGCACCGGCGTCGAGGTTCCGGACGAGCAACAGCTGTCGGACACCTACCTCGATGGCCCGCTGCCGTCCGGTGACCACGTCTTCCTGGAGGTCGCCGACCAGGGCGTGGGAATCGGGCCGGAGGACATGGAGCGGGTCTTCGACCCGTTCTTCTCCACCAAGTTCACCGGCCGGGGCCTCGGACTCGCCGTCGTCCTCGGGGCGGTGCATGCCAACGATGGTGTGATCCGGGTCGATTCCGAACAGGGGAGCGGGACCACCGTCCGGGTCTGGTTCCCCGGCACCGAACAAGCGGAGCAGGAGCCCACGCCCTCCGAGGCGGTCGCGGAACCGACGAGGGGAACGGGACACGTACTGGTCATCGACGACGACGGGGTCACCCGGGATACGGTCGTCAGGATCCTCGCCCGAGCCGGCTACGACCCGCTCGCCGCCGGGAGCGGCGCGGAGGGGATCGAGGTCTTTCGCAGCCGATCGAGCGAGATCCGCGCCGTGCTCCTCGACATGACCATGCCGGATCTTTGTGGTGACGTCGTCCTGCGAAAGCTGCGTGAGATCGAGAGGGAGACGCCGGTCCTGATCCTCAGTGGACACGCCGAGAAGGAAGTGATGCGCAGCTTCCAGGGCGGCGAGCTGGCGGGATTCATCGCCAAGCCGTTCCGGAGGGAAGTGCTGTTGCGGATGCTGGCCACGGCGATCCGCGCGGGGGGTCCGTCCGAGAACAGCCTCACTTCCCGGTGAGGGCGAGACACGGCCGCTTCGGCCACGCCGCTAGCGAATCGTCCGCGCGATCCGGAACCCCACGCCGCGGCTGAGCGACCCCGCCGGCGCCTTGCGTCGCGTGCCGCTTCCGAGGGAGCGCGGGGCGCCGTCGTACCAGCCTCCGCGAATCGCGCGATCCGGGTACTCCGCGAGCGCCTCCGACCAGGGCATGGTGATCAGGGGATCGCGCTTGCCGGTGATGTCGTACGCGACCAGACGGTCGTGGCACCACTCCATGACGTTGCCGTGCATGTCGAACAGACCGAAGTCGTTGGGCATCCGGACACCGACCTCCCCCACTCCCGGTTCGCCGCCGCACTTCGCGAAGTAGGGGAGCATCTCGTGATCCGATCCGAAGGAGAAGAACGCCTCCGAGCCGGCCCGGCAGGCGTACTCCCACTCCGCCTCGGTCGGCAACCGGTAGCCCGTTCGTTCGAGAAGGCCCTCTTCCAGCTCCATCGACGGGCCGATCTCGTCGATCGGTGGATAGCACATCTCCTCCTCGGGGAGGCCCTCCTCCTCGGAGAGCCACCGGCAGTAGGCAGCTGCCTCGTACCAGGAGATCGACTCGAGCGGAGTCTCGTCGGACGCCGCGATGAGGCCCCGGTCGAGAGCTGGAACCTCCTGGAAGAAGCGACGCATCTCGCCGTAGGTGACCTCGGTCGTGCCGATCGCGAAGGAGCGCGGGATCAGCCGGCGGTGTGGCGTCTCGGCGTAGGAGCGTCCCTCGACCCAGCCCGGCGTGCCCAGTCGGATCACTCCCGGCCGCTCGAGGATCGACAGGCGCTGCCCTTCGCCGGTGAGGTGCCAGCCGGCTCCCTCCGGCGGAGGGACGGGGTCCTCGCCGGCCTCGAGTCCCCACGCGAACTGGAACCACTCGCACGCCGAGTGCACGCCCGGGTCGGGATCGCTGGACCACAGCTCCGCGATCCGTGCCAGGAGCTCCTCGCGGTCGCTCGGCGCCAGCTGTTCCGGGGCGTGGTTGCCCAGGCAGAGGATCAGCGCGGTGCGACGTGACACGTCGTCCTCCACCGCGAGCTTGCGCACGAGGGACGCCGGCTCGACGCCCAGACGGGGAAGGTCGACGATCAGGCGCGTGCGCGACCCGGGGTCGGCAGTCGCCTCGAGCTCCGGCCAGACATCCTCCGCCGAACCGACCGAGAGGAGCGCCGCCGCCGCCCGGGATCGCGCGAGGCCGACCTCGAGCCGATCCCGCTGGGAAGAGACGGGCCGGTGCCAGGCGGAGATCGCCGCTCGCGCGTCCCCGCCGGGAGCCTGCTGGACGGAGAGGCCGACCGGGCGGAAGCCGAGCGACGCCACCCCCACCGCGGAGCTCAGGTGCTCGTCGAGCGAATCTCCCCGGACGAGTCTGGACTCGAAGTGGGGATCGGGAGTCCAGATCCCCGAGAAGAAGGACCGGCCGTCGACCAGCGTCAGCTCCACGTCCATCGAACAGAGGCCGGGACAGGGTCCCGCCTCGACATCCTCGAGGGCCAGCCCGTACGGGATGTAGTGCTCCGGCAACGTCTCCTCCTGCGTCCAGACGCTGCTGGTCCGCATCTCGCCGCTTCGATCCACGGCGATCTGGCAGGAGATCGGCCGGAAGGCTCGCAGGTCCAGCTGCTCACGCATCCGGACGAACTCCGAACCAGACGACCCGACGAGGACCTGCACCCCGAGCACCGCCTCCTCCACCGGCGCCCCCACGGCGACGAATCGATCCACGAGGACCCCGTCGATCTCCACGACGTATCCGGCGAGGTCGATGGGAGAGAGTCCGTTGCCGAAGAGCTCCTCGACCGCTGTTCCCTCGACGTCCCAGACGACTTCCCAGTCGCGGTCGTCGCGCATGAAGATCGCGGCGACCCGCAGCCCGGCCTTCGTGGAATACGGCCGGACTCGCAGGGGGCGATAGCCGTGGGAGCGGAGCTCCTCGCCGACGATGTCGAACTCCTCCACGCCGAGGTCCGGGCACAGCGCGAACGCCTCGGTGACGATTCCCTTCGCGGCGGTGAGCTTCTTCACGGTTCCCGCGTCGAGCGGCGGCCGCGACGACCCTTCGTGCCGGTCCCACGCGGGCGTTCGGTCCCCGGCGAGAAGCGCCCGGGCTCGGCTCGCCACCACGTCCGGCTCGGGGCCGAGCGCGTCGACCAGGACCCGGAACTGATCCGGGTCGGCCCCGTGGAGCAGGCCGGCGAGGTAATCGGGGTGGTGCATTCCCCGCGAGGCGAGAATGCTCGCGGCAGCGTGCCTCCGGTGGGGGTCCTCCTCCCCGAAGATCTCGCCCAGGGACTCGAGCAAGGAATACGGAAACGGGCGCAGCACCTCCGCCATCGCGAACAGGGAGAAGGGATCGAGGCCGACGAGGTGGTCGGCGATCTCACCGCTCAGCGGCAGCCAGCGGGGATCCTCGGGGGCGCAGCAGGCGAGGGTGACTCCGGCGATGAGACGCTCATCCGCCAGGACCTCGGGGTTCTCGATCCTCGTGGCGAAGCGGTGCAGGACCTCCTCCCGCCGGCTCTCGGCGAGCCCGTCGATCGATCGACGCAGCGACTCCATGGTGAGCCGGAGCTCCGGAGGGTCGTCCATCAGCCGGAACAGTTGCTCCTCGACCGACTCGAGGTGCTGCGGCGACTCGGCGAGCAGCACCAGCATCGCCCGGCGCCGGAGGCGATCGCCCACGGTTGAGTCGAGGAGCAGATCCTCGAAACCGGCGGAGACCACGGGATCGTCGAGATCCAGCTGAACGACGATCGCCGCGAACGCGTCGGGCGTCGCCGTACCGAGCGCCTCGATCTGGGTCTCCAGCCGGGCTGCCTCGGCGCGGCTCTTCGCCTCCAGGGCGTCGACCGCGCGCCGCCACTGGGTGAGGACGGCGATCCCGCCGATCAGCGTCGAGAGCACGACCGCGGCGACCAGCGCGGTGATCGCCGGATGGCGCCGGGCGCGCAGGAGGAGTCTCCCGATCGCTCCGACCGGTCTGGCGACGATCGGCTCACCCTCGAGCCAGGCCTCGAGATCGGAGGCGACCTCGGCCGCGCTGTCGTACCGCCGCCGTATCGGCTTTTGCAGGCACTTGTGGCAGATCGTCTCCAGGTCCCGCGGGAGGGAGCCGTTGAGGACTCGCAGCGGGATCGGATCGTGCTCCTGCACCAGGCGCAACGTCGTCACCGCCGACGCGGACACGAACGGCGGTCGTCCGGCGAGCATCGTGTACAGCACGGCGCCGAGCCCGTAGACGTCGGTCCCCGGGCCGATCGCCGGCACGTCGCCGACGGCCTGTTCCGGGGACATGTAGCCGGGTGTACCGATCGCCTCTCCCGTCCCGGTCAGCTCGTTGTCGCGCTCGATCCCCCGGACGAGCCCGAAATCGGTGACCCACGGGTGGCCCTCCTCGTCGATCAGGATGTTGCCCGGCTTGAGGTCGCGATGGAGGACGCCCTGTTCGTGCGCGTACTGGATCGCCCGGGCCACCCGGGCGAGGAGCACGGCGGCTCCCCGGGGATCCAGCGGCCCGTCCGCGATCCGTTCCCGGAGAGAGACTCCATCGATGAAGTCGAGCGTGAAGTAGTGGCGCCCCTGAAACACGCCGACCTCGTGCACCGGGACGATCGCGGGGTGGCGCAACCGGGCACTCGTCCGCGCCTCGGTCAGGAACCGCTCGACCTGCTCCTCGGACGCGAGCCACCCCGCGAGAATCATCTTCACCGCGACGGTGCGATCCAGCGAGAGCTGCCGCGCCCGGTAGACCACTCCCATCGCACCGCGCCCGATCTCCTCCTCCAGCTGGTAGTCGCCGAAGGACCAGGGAAGGGGCGGCTTGTCGTGGAGAAGCTCGGTGCTCGACCGGGTCGCCGTCTCGTCGTCGGTCGAGTCGTTCATCCGGGGGTCTCGGTCTTCACGGGGGATCGAGCCAGCTGATTCACGAACGCTGTCCAGGGATCGACCCCGACTCTAGCCTGTGGAGGCCCATCGAATCCACGTTCCGGCGCAGGACTCTCCCGGCCCGGTCGGAGCTCACGTTCCGATGCTCTTCGGGCACCCAGAGCCGGTCGTGGCAGCTGGCCGGTCGCGGATGCGGCCAGTGCTCGATCATGAGCGTTTCTGGAAATCGGAGAAGGCGAGACGGGGGTCCGGCGTTCATGACCACGAGAACCCACTGCGATCGTGCGCGAGGGCCGGTAGGATTCGGGACCACCCGACAGCCTCTCCCACCCCTGCCTCATGAACGCCGGCCACCAGTTCGGAATCCTCGCCCTGATCTCCCTCACCGCCTTCGCGTTCGGCCAGGCGAGCGCGGAGAAGCCCTCCCCCACCGACGATCCGCACCGTCAGTTCGACTTCTGGGTCGGCGACTGGGAGTGCCGGACCCGAAAAGGACAGCTGGCCGGCACGAACGAGATCACCCTCGAGTGCGGCGGCAAGGTCCTGCAGGAGCACTGGAAGGGTGCTCGGGGGGGCGTCGGCACCAGCCTCAACATCTACGACGCCCGGCGCGAGGTGTGGCACCAGACCTGGGTCGACCAGTCCGGCACGCTGCTGCTGCTCGATGGCAATCTCGACGAGGACGGCGACATGGTTCTCGAGGGCACGCGCCCCGGACCGGACGGCTCCGAGGTGTTGCACCGGATCCGGTGGGCCCCCTCCGAGAGCGGGGTCCGGCAGACCTGGACGTTCAGCAAGGACGAGGGAGAGAGCTGGCAGACGTTGGCGGATCTCGACTACGTCAGGGCCCAAAAATCCCCCGCGAAGGACGAGGAAGAAGGCGAGTGAAACGGAGCCAGGAAGACCCCACCGCGACTCCCGCCGCCGCGTCGAAGGCGGCGCCCGAGTGTTCCAGCTCCCGGCGCCCTGCCCGCTCGGGTGCGACCCCCAGCCCGACAGCGCCGTGATCACGCCGATCCTCCCGATCGTTCTCGTCGCCGTCTCCCTGGCGATCAACGGTTCGCATCCCCTCCAGGGTCAGGCCACCGAGGCGAGAACGGTCTGGCTCGACGAGCTCGACGTCAGCCTCTCGAGCTGTGGCTGGAACTCGACGCGGAAGAACCGGTCGGTCGATGGCAATCCGCTGCGGCTCGGCGGGGTCGAGTACCGTCGTGGAATCGGCACCCACACTCCCGGCGAGTTCCGGATCCAGCTGGATGGCGGCAGCAGCCGATTCACCGCCGAGGTCGGGATCGACGACGAGGTCGGCGACCTGGGTACCGCCGTCTTCAAGGTCATCGGCGACGAGCAGGTGCTGTGGCAGAGCGGTGTCCTCGCGGGCAGCGACGAGGCCAGGAACGTGGACGTCGACCTGACCGGCGTGCAGACCCTGCGCCTCGTCGTCACCATGGCGGGAGACGGCTACGGTCATGATCACACCGACTGGGCCGACGCTCGGATCGAGGTCACCGGCGAGGCACCTCGCGCTCTCCGGGTCGACGCCGCCGTCGCGGCGGGGTTCGCCGACCTCTCCGGAGTGGCGGCCGTCACCGGCGCGACCGCCGAGAGGCTCGCCGAGGACTGGGCGCTCCAGCATGAAGAGAGCCAGCCCCGGTCCTACGGCTTTCCGCTGGACCAGGCCCTCGATCAGCAGTCCCTGCTCCTCGCGTCCGACAGCAGGACCCCGACCGAGGTGGCCGTTCGCCGGCTGGAGGCCCTGATCGAACGGCTCGGGGAGCTGCCCACCTCGCCGGACCTCGAAGGCGTCGAGCAGCGCTTCGCGGCACTGAAGAAGGCGACTCCCGGCTCGCCGGAGGAGGAGCTCGCTCACTACCTCGAGCTTCGCCGGGTCGGGCGGCAGGCGGTCCTGGCCAACCCGCTGCTGGACTTCGACTCGATCCTCTTCGTCTCGCGCGGAGTCCTGAACGATCACCACCAGCGCAAGTCCGAGTACGACGGGGACCACTTCTGCGACCAGTACTACGGACACAACGGCCGGCGGGGTGGTGGACTGTTCATCCTCGAGAACTGGAAGTCGGCGACCCCGGTGGTGATCGACGTGGTCGAGGGACTCGTGGTCCCCTCGGGCACCAACGCCGGGAAGCCCATGAGCGAGGGAACCTCCCTCGCGCCCGACCTCTCCTGGGACGGCGAGACCATCGTCTTCGCCTGGAGCTCCGGCGGTCAGGAGAAATGGAACCCCGAAAACCGGTTCAACGTATTCAAGGTCGACGTCGACGGCACGGGACTGAAACGCCTGACCGATGGGGACTTCGACGACATCGACCCCTGCTGGCTGCCGGATGGGCGAGTCGTCTTCCTGAGCACTCGCCGTGGCGGGTTCGGCCGGTGCCACGGACGCCCCGTCCCGACCTTCACCATGTTCTCGATGAAGGCCGATGGAACCGACAGGTACTGCATCGACTACCACGAGACCAACGAGTTCCACCCGAGCGTCAACAACGACGGCATGATCGTCTACACGCGCTGGGACTACGTGGACCGCGACCACAGCGCCGCGCATCACCTGTGGCAGTGCTTTCCTGATGGACGTGACCCTCGCTCCTATCACGGGAACTACGCCCTCCCGCTCACCACCGTCGAGGGGAACGACTGGAAGCGAGGACTCCACCTGCGGCCGTGGGCCGAGTTCAATTGCCGCGGCATCCCCGGATCCCACAAGTACATCGCGACCGCGGGCCCTCACCACGGACAGGCCTTCGGTTCGCTGGTCCTGATCGATACCACCGTCGCCGATGACAACCAGATGTCCCAGGTCCGGCGGATCACTCCCGGCACCCCGTTCCCCGAGTCCGAGACCGGCACGCGGGACTGGAACGACATGGCCTGGGGCACCGCCTGGCCGCTGAGCGAGGAGCTCTACCTGTGCAACTACCGGGACACGGTCTGCATCCTCGATGCGTTCGGAAACCGGGAGCTCGTGTGCAAGACCCTCAACGGCATGCGCCCCATCGACCCGATCCCGTTGCGTCCCAGGAAGAGGGCGCCCGCCATTCCGTGCGGGACTTTTCAGGGGGAGCGCCGGACGCCCGACGCGCCTGGAGCCACTATCGGCATCATGGACGTCTACATCACCGACGACTACGGTGCGCTTCCACCGGACGTCAGGATCGAGCAGCTCCGGGTCGTGCAGCTCATTCCCAAGTCGACCCCACGCGCCAACGATCCCCGGATAGGGTTCGGTGACCAGAGCCTGGCCCGGATACCGCTCGGCGTGGTCCCCGTCGAGGAGGACGGCAGCGTCTACTTCCAGGCGCCCGTCGGCAAGGCGATCTACTTCGAGCTCCTCGACGAGCACGGGATGGCCGTGCAGTCGATGCGGTCCGCCACCTACGTCCACCCGGGGGAGCAGATGACCTGCGTCGGATGCCACGAGGACAAGCGACGGACACCGGAGGTCCGCGGCACTCCCCTGGCCATGAAGCGGGCGCCGTCGGAGCTGCTACCGGAGATCCCGGACCAGGTGATGTTCCACTTCAATCGCCAGGTCCGGCCGATTCTCGAGAGCAAGTGCGCGTCCTGCCACCGGGCCCGGGATGCGGCCGGTCCGAAGGAGGTGGCCTACGACCGGCTCGAGCCGTACGTGCACTACCGCGGCCACGGCTACCTCCAGCCGGAGCACGGTGGTTCCCGCACCCGACCCGGCAAGTTCGGGGCGCGCTTCTCACGCATGGGCCAGGCGCTCTTGAACCGGGATCATCGCTTGTACCTCGAGGAGGGTCGCTTCAGCGAACAGGATGTCCGCACCATCGCCATGTGGCTCGACCTGAACTCGAACGAGCTCAGTGCCTACGAGGGAGTCGAAGCTCAGCGCGCGGGCGAGGTCGTCTGGCCGGCGCTCGACGTGGACCCCGAGAACATCACCGGCGTCGAGAGGCCGGAGAGCGAGCGCTGATTCCTGGCGGTCTCGGGGCCGGCGCTCCTCCCCGGTGAGTACAATCCCGGGCACTGAGCCGAACGTCGGCCTCCAGGGCTCCTCCGCGCAGAGGCGGCCGCAGCCGGAGGTCTCTCCCGCGAGGGAAGGAGTGAGCGATGAGCAGTGGATCGAGCGGATTGCGATCGGGGTGGAGTGGTGTCGGGATCGCGATGGGACTGGCTCTGTGGTCGGCCGGCTGCCCGCAGCCGGACGGCGGCGAGGGCGAGTCGAAGCCGACCGAACCGCTGGCGAAGGCCGAGCTGCTGGCCTCGTTGCCCGACTACTGCAACACCCCCGACGGCATGGCACTCATGCCCGACGGCAGCTTCATCCTCTCGGTCCCCAACTTCAACGACGAGGAGCAGCCGCCGCTCCTGGTGAAGGTCACGAAGGAGAACGAGGTCGAGAAGTTCCACGAGCTCCCCACTCCCTACCCCGGGCTGCCCGCAGGCATCGATCGCCTGGGGCCCATGGGCATCACCTACTCGCCGACCGGTTGCCTGTTCCTCGCCGACATGCAGCTCGACCCGATGGAGCAGAACTCGCGCCTCTGGCGCCTCGATCTCGAGGACGGCAAGGTCCAGCGGATGGTCCTGGTCGCGTCGGGCTTCAACGTCGCCAACGGCCTCGCCGTCGAGGACGGCTACGTGTACATCACCGAGTCCGTGCTGAAGCCGAGCGGCGATCCCGCGCCCGGCGAGGGCGAAAGTGCCCCGGAGCGCTTCACGGACCCGTACACCAGCGCGGTGATGCGCTTCCGGGTCGACGAGGAGAACGTCACCCTCACGACGCCGCTGGAGGACGATCCGCACATCATCGCGACGTTCGAGAGCTACAAGACGGCGTGGCCCTTCGGCGCCGACGGGATCGCCTTCGACAGCGAGGGAAACCTCTTCGTCGGAGTCTTCGGCGACGGGATCATGTACAAGCTGACGCTGGGAGCGGACGGCGAGGTCACCTCGAACGAGGAGTTCGCCCGGGCCGACTTCCTGATCAACTGTGACGGCATGTCCTGCGACCGGAGGACCGACAAGCTCTACGTCGCCGATTCCGCGGCCAACGCGATCCGGATCATCAACCCCGACGGCAGCATCGAGACGCTGGCCGTGAACGGGGACGTGCAGGACAAGACGACCGGCTTGCTCGATCAGCCGTGCGAGGCGATGGTGCGCGGCGACACCGTCGTGTCGTCGAACATGGACTGGGCCTTCCCCGGCATGGTGAACAGTGGACACCAGCGACCGGCGACACTGTCGGTGATCGAGCTGAAGTAGGAGTACGGAATCAGGGGGTCCAGAAGATCCTCAGCCCGTCCGACAGGTTGAACCCCGACCCCGCCGCCGCCGGGTCGCGGTACCAGCACTGGAAGTGGCACGGGTCGAACGCACCGATCGCGCCGCCGTGGCTGGCGAAGTCGACGACCTGCACGAACTCGGAACCGGCCGTGCTGACCGTCGGGGTGAGCCTCACGATGCCTCCGCCGACGCAGCGCAGGCCGTCGCCGAACGCCAGGCTCGTCTCGCCGGGTCCTGCGAAGAAGACCGCGAACTGATTCGCGGGCGCGTTCGAGGCGTGGAGCTCGAGGTTCTCCGCGGAGAGGCTCGTGCTGCCAAAGGCGCTGATCCACGAGGCCTCGCCGGTCGAGTTGGGCAGGGCGTCGCAGTAGTTCTGCCCCGCCGACGACAGGTTCTCGTACCAGGCGATCTTGTCGTCGCCCCGGGAGGCGGAGAGCACGTCGGCGTCTCCGTCCCCGTCCAGATCGGTCGCGAAGACGCACGCGGCCTCGACGGCGTCGGTGGTGATCGTCTGGAGGGGCCCGAAGGTCCCGTCGCCGGAGTTCTCGCACCAGTAGACGCCATCGGAACCGTACCCGGTCGCCAGCACGTCCTGATCTCCATCACCGTCGAGGTCGGAGGCGTCAACACTGGTCACGATCCAGGCTCCATGGGCCAGGAGCTGAGCCTGACCGAAATTGCCGTTGCCGAGGTTCTCGATCGAGTAGACGTGGTCGAGATCGGCCGTGCCGGTCACGATGTCTGCATCTCCGTCTCCGTCCAGGTCCGCGGTCACGACGGTGTTCGCCTGGAGCCAGGTGCTGCCGGCGAGCACGCTCTGCCTTCCGAACACCCCCGGGGCGCGGTTCTCGTACCAGGAGATCGAGTCGCCGAGCGAGGCGACCACGATATCCTCGTCGCCATCGAGGTCGAGATCCTCGGTACGGACACAGTACGCCACCGACTGTGTCCCGATGACCTGCAGCGGGCCGAAGCTGCCGCCCCCCAGATTCTCGAACCACACGACGCGGCTGTCCTGGAGCCCCCCCGCCAGGACGTCCAGGTCTCCGTCCTGATCGAGGTCGCTCGCGTACACGGATCCTGAACCACCCAGGGACGCGCTGAGGACCTGCTGCGGACCGAAGGACCCGGCGCCCAGGTTCTCGTACCAGGCGACCGTATCGTCACCCCACGAGGCGGAGAGCGCATCGGCGTCCCCGTCGCCGTCCAGGTCGGCCGCGTACACGGCTCTCGCGTAGTCCGCCTGGTACTGGATGATCTTCGGGAAGGCGAAGGACCCGTCGCCGAGGTTCTCGTGCCAGGCGATAGCGTCGTCGAGCTCCGATGCCGCGAGCACGTCGGCGTCACCGTCCCCATCGAGGTCGGTGGCGTAGATGGCTTTCGGTCCGTTGGTCCAGGTGGAGATCACCTGTTGATCGCCGAACAGCTGCGGCGCCGGAGCCGCGATCGAGGTCACTCCAGGGCAGAAGAGGAGACTCGAGATGGCGAGCAGGATCGAGCGATGTCTCATGGTCTGTGCTTCCTCACGCTACTCGTTGTCAAGTGACGGCTCGGGTGGAGTTCCGTATCCACCAGAACGCACACCACGGCGATTGCGCAATCACCAATCCGTTCGGAAGGGAGCTCGCCGAGAACGGTTTGTCCCGAGACCGAGCTCTTTGTGGTGCTAAGCAACTCACTGGTTTCAGATCGATGTCGAGCTCCGCGATCTACGACCGCTCGAGCCTCACCAGCTCCAGTTCGCTCGGCGGCGGCAACGGTCCTTCCCGCGGTCGGTCGTGGTGAGCGGGCAAGGTCTCCCACCGGAGCAGGTACCTCACTCCGGGCGACCCGGACTCGCCCAGGTCGCCGGCGGTCTTCACGCGCACGCCTTCGAACTCGATCCGCGGCCGATGGAGCTCGGGCGGAGTCTCGGACGGCACGTCGGCCGGTTCCTTCACCGGCTCCAGCGACTCCTCGTCGAGCACGAGGCGCCCCGAGCCGAAGTCGCGATGGCGGAAGGTGAGGGTCCACCGGTCGGGATCGACCGGCTGGAGGCCGGAGATCCGGATGCCGATGAACGGCATCGCGCCGCGCCCCTCGAACGAGATCTCCCGATCCCAGCTGGTGATCGGCCGTGAGCGCCACTCCCCGTCCTCGAAGCGGGTCACCCAGATCTGCATGTGACCGGCCTCGTCGGCCTTGTGGTAGGAGATCATCGGCCGCTGCCGGCGATCGAAGACCAGGCGCTCGCAGCCGTTGATGATCCCGCCGTGGGAGGGGATCGGATCGACGCAAAGCTCCTCCTGTCCCAGGGTCAGCGGTAGCTTCACCGGTGCTCCCGCCGCCGTCTCCCAGCGCTTGAGGTCCCGGCTCCGGGCGTAGGAGAGGTGGTGATTGGTGGCGCAGTCGGGCGTGTCCCGCCAGACCCAGACGACGTGAAAGAGACCGTCCGGCCCGCGCACCGGCCCCTGGGGATAGGCGTTGCGCTGGCCCTCTCCGTCGAACAGCGGGGTGTCCAGGAAACGTGACCAGCGCCTCGTTTCGGCATCGTATCCGTTGTAGATGCGGTGCCCGTTGCCGCTGCCTCCGGAGCGGTAGGTGAACAGCAGCTCGTCGTCCGCGTCGGTCAGGAAGCGGGGATAGGTGCAGCGCTCCTCGTCCAGCCCGGTCATCTTCGCTCGCGCGAAGCTGGCGATGTCTCCGGCCTTCGTCGTCCGGAAGTAGATCAACGGGACGCAGTGCATGTTCCCCGAGAGGTGGAGCTCCCCTCGCCGGTCCACCGCCATGGTCACGTAGTTGTGGCTGTCCCACCCGACCTTGCTGGGCAGCACCACCTTCTCCCACTCCTGCTCTTCGAGCTCTCGGGCCGCCACGATCAGGCGGTGCTCGGCGTCGTAGTAGGACACGTACTGCCGTCCCTCGTGGGTCAAGAGGCAGAACCCGACGGGGAACCAGGAGGGCACCGTGTCAATCGGCAGCGTCTCGGCGATGCGGTAGGTCTGGGCACCCGCGGCGGAGACGAGTCCGAGCACGGCACAGAGAGCGGGGGCAGCCAGTTTCATGAGCTCGGCGAGGTGTATCATCGGGGGGAGATCCGCACGTCCTGCTCGATCACCATCGACTACTCGTACGATCCGACGAACGTGATCGAGCTGAAGCCGGCCGAGATCAGGAGATCCAGGACGTCGACCACGTCCTGGTAGACGGTGCCCTGGCGCGCGTCGATCAGGACGCGGGCGCCCGGCCATTGTTCCTCGAGCGTCTCGAGCCGACCGCGCAGCTCGTCGAGGTGACGGGTCTTCAGCGAGCCGACCGTGTACTCGATCCTCCGGGAGTCGTCGAAGACGAACCGGCCCTCGCCGTCCCAGGGTTCCCCGGTCTCGGCGTCCAGCTTGCGACCCGCCTCGTGGACTCGCAGGGTGACGGAGATCGCCCGCCTCGCTCGTGCGTCAGACTCCCCCTCCTCGGCCGCCGCGACGATCTCCGAATCGAGGTCGACGGGCAGCGGGACCGCGATCCCCTCTTTCCCGCCGGGCCACTCGCCGGTCAGGCGCAGCCGCCAGATGCCGGCGATCGCACAGTGTTCCATCGCCTTCAGCAAGCTGCGCGCCGGCGCGCCCGGTACGGCGTGCAGCACGAGCTCGTCCATCGCCAGCAGCGCTCCATCGGGAGACTCCGGGTCCAGAGGTTGCGTCTCCATTCCCGCGACCAGTTCCGCCAGGTGCGCGTCGAGCGCCCCGAAGGAGTCGGCGGTCGGGTCGTAGAGGAGCTCCCCGTCGGCCCGGATCCGGCCGTCACCCTCGATCGTGAGCGTCGTCGCCTCGCCGGCCTCTACCAGGCGCGCCTCGAACGCCACCTCGTCTTCCCCGGCGGGATCGTCGCGGGGAGGCTGCACTCGCGGGCCGCCACAGGCGAAGAGCACGAGTATCGAGAGGATGGCGAGTCCGAAGATTCGGCGCTGAACGGCAGGGATCGGCGCCGTCGCCGGAGCGAGCGCGTGCTCGACGCGGCGCACGAGGGAGGAGTGGCGGGAGGCCATCGAGGCGACGAGGGTCGGCGGCGGCTCGAGTCGGACCCAGCGCGCGACCGTCTCCAGGCAACGCGCCAGGGGCAGGCCGTCACCGGTCCAGTGCACGGCCCGGGCGTCGCAAGCGAGCTCCATCTCGTCCAGCAGCCGCCGTCGCACCAGGCGCTGCAGCGGCTGGAAAGCGAGTACGTAGCAGAGAAACGTCGCCACGGTGAGCCACCATGGATCACGCCGCGCGAGGTGGGCGAGCTCGTGGGCCAGGAGGGCACGCCTCGCGCCACGGCCGAGCTCGCGCAGAGCACGCGCCGGGACGACGAGCTCGCCGCGGGCGAGGGCGATGGGCGAGCCGAGCGTGGCGCTCGCGGTGAGGCGCGGCACGCGAGCCAGTCCCGCCCGCCCGGCGAGCTCCCGCAGGTCGTCGCTCCACCCGGCCGACTCTACGGGGCGGCGCCCGGCCAGCGCCCGAACGAGACAACGCCGCTCGCCCAGGAGGCGAGCGCCACCGGCGAGCGCGACGAGGAGGGCCACGATCGGCAGCGCGTGTGCCCAGCGCCAGCGGGCCAGGGGCGCGGCGGTCGCGGACCCGGTCTCGGACAGCGCCGCCACTGCGGGCTCGGACTCGCGAGCCTCCGCGGGCGCGGGCTTCGACAGGACCCCAGCGACCGTGATCGCGCGGCCCGGGGCCACAGGGCCCTCGAGCTCGAGGCGGAACGCGTCGCCGACTCCCAGGCCGAGTGCCTGCCCGGCGGTGGTCACGAACGCACCCACGAGCGCCCACTTGAAGAGCTGCTCCCGGAGGGCCCCGGGGCGCAGCACGCGCCCGAGCGCGAGCGCCAGAGCACAGAGCACGCTGCCGTGCAGGAGCCAGGTCGCGATCCAGCCGGCCGCAGTGACTCCGAAGGCGTCCAGTCGAAACAGAGCTTCACTCGTGATCATCATCGGTCTCATTCCCTCGCGGTCCTTCCGCGTCCTCGATCATCGCGCGCACGCGCGCCAGGTCCCCGGGGCCGAGCTCGTGCTGGGCGAGGAGATGCGCGACGAGCGCCGAGACGTCGCCGTCGAACAGGTGGGTGGTCAACTCCCCGACCGCCGAGCGGCGCGCCTCGTCGACGTCGACGAGCGCGCGGTACACGTACTGCCGCCCCTCGGTGCGGTGGGACACGAGGCCGCGCTTCTCCAGCCGCTTGAGCAGGGTCGCCACGGTGGTCGGCGCCAGCTCGCGCTCGGCGCTGAGCGCCGCCTGCACCTCGGGCACCCGGGCCTCGCCACCCTCCCAGAGCACGCGCATCACGGCGATCTGCAACGGGGTGAGGGATTCGGGTGCAGGCATGGCGGGTTCTCGACGACAGGTGTAATACTACACTCGTCGTTTTCAGTTACGAGGCATTCTCGAGAAATTCACAAGCTCCTGTCACAGCAGGCTTTACAGCTGCGTGAAGGCGCTCCCGCCCCGCCGGCCTACCGCTCCAGCACCGGCTCGACCCAGATCGTGTGGGCCGAGCGGTTCGGCCCGCGGCACTCGATGCGCAGCTCGAGGGTCTTCACGCCCTTGACGCGGACGGAGAACTCCTGGGTGTCCGCCACCCGGGTGATCGGCTTCGAGCTCCACAGCGGATCGCCGTCGCCGAGGAGGTGGAAGACGAGGGGCGCGGTGAAGGTCGCGGCACTGGTGTCGTTCAGGGCCACCGATCCGCGCAGCGATTTCCAGGCGCGGCCGAGGTGATACCGGATCGTGGCGTCATCGCCCTGATCACCGGCGTGCAGGGCCAGCGAGTGCAGGCGCAACCGACCGCCGACCTTCACCTGATCCTCGGCGAGCCCCATGTAGCCGTCCTGGCCCAGGACGCCGAGCGGGGCGTGGACCTCGGTCTCGGTCAGGTCGGCGAGGAAGCGCACCGGCGGGCCGAAGTCGGCCAGGATCTCGTCGCGCTCGCCCGCCAGCTCGTCGCGAGCGAAGACGTCGGAGGTGAGCTCGAGGGCCGCGAGGTACCATCGCTCCGCGCGAGAATAGAAGCCCTCCCTCAGGGCGGCTCGGCTCTCCTTGCCGGCCAGGGTCCGCCACGCGCGGGCCAGCTCGAGGCACCCGTCGCGATCCGCGCCTCCCCCACCGGCACCCACCAGCGCGAGGTCGGTCGCCACGGCCTCGGCCAGGGCCGCGTTGGGCGAGTGGGCCAGGTGCTCGCTCGCGCCCTCCCAGTCATCGCGCACCGCGAGCAGAGAGCGGGCCAGGTCGAAGCGGAGGTTCACGAGCGAAGGGTCGCGGGCCAGGCCGGCTCGGGCGCGCGTGGCGCGGCCCTCGAGCTTGCGCCACTCGCCGAGCTCCTTCCCGCGCTGCTTCACCCGTCGTCGAAGCTCCTTCGATCCGATGCTCTTCGCCACCCCGCCGACGACATCGAGCAGGCGCTCCGCGCTCTCGAAGCCGTCCTTGCGGGCGACTTCTCGCGCGAGCCGCAGACAACGCTCGGCGATCCGCACTCCGCTCACCGGACCGTCGTCGCGGGGATCGTACTTCTCGAAGGCCCACAGGTAGGTCGGCGCGAGCTCGAGGTCGTAGGCCTCCAGCAGGATGCCGAAGACCTCCAGCAGGAGCGGCGCATCGTGACAGCGGCGCGCGGTGAGCACGCACTGCTCGAGCAGGACGTAGTGCGTCGCGCTGCCCTTCGCGGCCCGTGAGGCCAGCTCTCGCAGGTCGTGGACGAGCTACGTTTGGCGTCGAGCGAAACGCGGTTAGGGTAGGCGCATGAGAAGCCTCCTGACGATACCTCTGCTCCTCACCGGATGCGCCGCGCCCCCCACCTCACCGACCGCGGGCGATTGGGAGCCGATGAAGACCGGTTCGACCGCGAGCCTGCGCGGTCTCGCCGTGGTCGACGACGACACGGTCTGGGCCAGTGGCAACGACGGCACGGTGCTGCGCACGACCGACGGGGGACGGACCTGGACACATTACACGGTGCCGGGGGACGCCCCCGAGCTGCGCGACGTGCACGCGCTCGACGCGCGAACCGCCTACGTGCTCGCGGTCACCGAGCCGGCGCGCATCCTGCGCACGACCGACGGGGGCGAGACCTGGGACGAGCTGTACCGGAGTCCGCACGCCGCGGCGTTCCTCGACTCCTTCGCCTTCTTCGACGACCGCCGCGCCTGCGCGTTCGGCGACCCGATCGACGGCACCTTCCTCGTGCTGCGCACGGAGGACGCCGGGAGCGGCTGGCAGGAGGTGCCTGCCGCGGATCTCCCGCCCCCGCACGAGGGAGAGGCGGCGTTTGCCGCGAGCGGAACGTGCCTCGCCGCGATCGGCGAAGCGCACGCCTGGATCGCCACCGGCGGACTCGCCTCGCGCGTCCTGCTCACGACCGACGCGGGGCGCAGCTGGTCCGCCGCCCCCACTCCGATCGTCGCCGGAGAATCGACGACGGGCATCTACTCGATCGCCTTCCGCGACGAGCGGCACGGCGTGATCGTGGGCGGTGACTACACCGAACCCGAACGGGCCGAACGGAACGCCGCGTTCACCACCGACGGTGGCCACACGTGGGAGCTCGCCACCCGGCTCCCGCGCGGCCACCGCGCCGCCGTCGCCTGGGTGCCCGGGCGCGAGAATACGCTGGCCACCGTCGGTCGCGCCGGCACCGACTGGTCCACCGACGGCGGTCGCACGTGGCGTCCACTCTCCGACGAGGGTTTCTACGCGCTCGCCTTCGCGCCGACCGGCGAGGGCTGGGCCGCGGGCAGCGAGGGCCGCATCGCCCGCCTCACCTTGCCGGAGGACTGAGACGAACCGCCCGCGCCCGCTCGGGTGGGAACGCGAGGTACGCGGAGATCACCAGAAGATCCAGAAGGGCCAGAACAACCACAGTAGCAGCTTCTTCGCTCTGGACTCCTCCGCCGTATCGGGGAGCCGCGCCTGCAGACCGCGAACCCTCTCCAGCAGCTCCGAGTCACTGAACCCGCGGGCATGAAGCTCGGCTCGGGCAAGCTTCACGGCCTCGTCGGTGCACTGGTGGGCGTCGATGGTGACGATCGCCAGCAGCTCGTCGGAGGGCATCGACGAGTAGGTTTGCCGCAGGGATTCCGGGTCGAAGGTCTCGATTCTCATGATCTCGGGCGGGGGTGGAGTCGGCCCCTCGAGCTCGCCCATCTCCCCCACTACTACCGGTCACGTGGATCATTCTACGCCGGCCACTTTCCGAGGCCTTCCTTCTTCCCCCGGCAGCCCGGGAGTGACCCCGAACGAGGCGACGTCAGAGCCCCCGGCCGGTCCCTCCCCCGACGCGCTCCGGGCGGTACTGGTAGTCCGGCCAGAGCGGACAGTTGAGGTCGATCCAGGCCTTCAGCGCCCGCCTGCCGCCCGGATCCAGCTCCACCTCCTCGTGCGCCTCGTCGGCGAGCACTCGCCAGAGCTCGCTCTGCGAGGTACCGAAGGAGAGCGGCTCCGCCTTGAAGTGCCGCATCCCGTACGTGAAGTCGAAGAAGTGAACCCACCCGCCCTCGATCAGCGCGCGGTACGAGGCCGGCACGCCGGTCTCGTCGAGCTCGCCGCGCAGGTCGGAGCGACCGGGCTGGCTCCCGTCGTGACAGCGCGTGCAGCTCGCGTCGAGCACCGGCTGGACCACTCGCTGGAAGTCGAACGGCTCGGTGCCCCAGGGTGGAGGCTGCAATCGCAGCGGTGCTTCGCGCAGCGCCTGGACCGGCCCGCGAGCCGGGGACGAGCTCCGGTGCTCGTGGCAGCCGATGCAGCTGCGCTGCTCGCCGGGCTGCAGCTGGACCACGCTCCGCATCCGCTGCAGCTCGTCGAACTCCTCGTCGAGCAGCTGGAAGTACAGCACCCGACCGGCCGGAGCCAGGAAGCTGGCCGAGCCGTCCTCGTCGATCGGCACGATCCCGAGCGACGCCTTGGCCACGTAGCTCGGCCAGCCGAGGTCCTCGCGCACCCGGTAGAGCCCCGGCTCCACTTCCGAGACCAGCTCCGGCCAGTCGTGATTCGTCCGCAGCCCCGCCAGCGGCGCGTTGGGCGTGCGCGTCAGGAAGCTCGTCGTCGGGCCGTGCACCAGGTGAGTCGGCGACGCGTAGAAGTCGGTGAACGGCGGGTGATCCGCGCGAAACTGACCACAGTCGAGCGGCTCCAGCCTCGCGGGCACCTCCTCGGCGACGCGCAGGTAGCGCGCCCGGCCGCGCGCGACGCTCGAGCCGAGTCCCTCGTAGACGTCCTGCACGATGAAGTGCCCCAGCCCCTGGCTCGCGAGCTCGGGATCGACACCGCTCGGCAACACCGGCGGGCGCGGGTGCGGGCGCAGAGGCCTCGGGTGCTTGCTGCTGATCTCCGGGTCGACGTAGAGCACCTCCCGGTTGCCGTAGCGATCGATGACGTACAGCCCCCAGAGATGCTGATCATCGGGGTTGTGGCTCACCAGGAAGTGGTCGCGCGAGACGGGATACGGGTCGCGGAAGGAGTCGTGGTGCGAGCGACTCATCTGGTAGTGCGGCCGCGCGTCCGGTGTGATGCTGGTGATCGCGCCGGTGTCCGACGGCCCGCGCGTCAGGTCGATCAGCGCGATCGGGCCCTGGTGGTCGCCGTGCGACATCAGCGTGCAGACCAGCTCCTGCGTGCCGGGCACCTCGTGCGCCTGGCTGTAGCAGTTGGGCGTGTTGTTGCCGAAGACCAGCTCGGGGTGCGTGCCGTCGGGGCGGATCGACCAGAGCGTGTGGCCGAAGTCGGCCCCCTTGTCGAGGTACTCGGAGCGAGTCCACAGGATCCGCCCGCTCCGCATGACCGAGGGCTTCCACTCGCTCAGGTTGGAGTGCGACAGGCGCTGGATGTTCGCCCCGTCGGAGTCCATGCGGTGCAGCACGTAGGCCTGCGGACGCCAGCAGAGGAAGCGGACCTTGCAGCGCGTGCTGTTGAACGCGAGTCCCCCGTCCGGCAGGCACGTCGCGTCGAAGTCGTGGAACGGCCCCTCGGTCAGCTGGCGCGGATTCGACCCGTCGACCTCCATCGCGTGGAGGTGCCAGTAGGACTCCCACCCCTCGACCTCCGGCCGCTCGGGGCGGTAGGCGAAGTAGATCGTGCTGGCGTCGTGGTCCGGGATCGGCTCGCGCACGATCCCCTCGCTGCCGTCGAACAGCTGACGGATCCGGGCTCGATCCGGGCGGAGCCGCTCTGCATCGTCGCGGGGGATCTCGAGCACGTGAATCCCGCCACCCGGTTCGAGCACGCCGTCGAGGTGCTCGCTGTAGTTGTGCGATTCGAGGAAGGGGTGGCGCTTGGCGAACAGGATCCGCTCCAGCGGCGCGAGCGCCGGGTCGCGCAGGAAGAGCCGCCGCTTGGCCATCCTCGCTTCCAGGTAGAGCGCCTCGGAGTCGGGCGTCGTCGCCGCCTTCCGCCGCAGCTCGCGTCCCACCGCGCGTTCCGCCGAGACGTCCAGCCCCTGTCGCTCCAGCCGCTCGATCAGCTCCTCGAAGAGGACCAGCACTCGTTCGAGCGGCGCGAGGCGAGCGATCCGGCCCCAGTAGGGCTCTCCACCCGGCGTCGCCGGCCGATCGACGCGGAGTGGAGAGAGGTGATCGTCCGCGGGAAGAGCGCTCCAGGTCGCGCGCTCGCGCAGGAAGGCGTAGTGCAGGAAGCCTTCCCAGCTGCGTTCGGGCAGCCGCTCGACGGGCAGGAACGGGAAGCGCCGCGCCCGTGCACTACCCGCGCCCTCGCGATGGGCCACCGTCCTCCACTCCCGTCCGTCTTCCGAGACGAGCACGTCGTACGCCTCGACCTGGCGATCGCGGAACTCGCCCTTCCGGTCGCGCGAGAGCTCGAGTCGGGCCACGCGGGTCGGTCCGGGAAACTCGATCTGGGCCCACTCCCCGTCGCGGCTCGCGGCGATCCAGCTGTGGTCGTTGCCGTAGCGTCCGTCGTTCAGGTGCTCGATCCGGTGAATCGCCTCGTAGCCGGGAATGACCGACGACGCCGTCGCGACGGCGCCGCGCTCGGCCAGGGCCAGGTTCTCCTCACCCCCGGGCGCGAAGAGCTCGAGCTCGTCGATCCCCGGCTGCGTGCCGCCGCCGGTCTCGCGAATCAGCACGCGGAGGAAGCGAACCTCCTGCACCGGGAAGGACAGGGTCTCGGGCTCGACGAGCTCGCCGGGAGCGGGGATCCGCTCCAGCGCTTCCCGGAGCTCGTCGGTCACCGGGCGGGTCTCGAGGCGGGTGGTCGAAGCGGCGTTGACCTGTGCCTCGCTCGGCGCTCCCTCGAGAAAGCCCAGCTCGACGAGGAAGGCGTCCATCTTGCGGACCGTATCGAGGAAGATCCCGGTCCCGCCCTTCCGCTCGTTGAAGAAGCCGTGAGATTGATCGGGGTAGGTGTACAGGACCGACTCGACCCCGGCGGTCTTCATCCTCGCCTGGAATCGCCTGGCGGTCTCGACGGGGACCAGGTCGTCCTGCTCGCCGAGAAAGACGATCGCCGGCGGTGTCCGGGCATCGATGTTGTGCGCCGGCGAGATGTCCCGCCAGTACTCCTCGACGCGGTCGTGTCCCCAGCCGCCTTCGGGCCCGTTGTCGTAGACGGGATTGAACAGCAAGAGGGCGTTGGATCGGGACGAGATGGTCGCGTCGTCCGTCGGCTCGTCGAGCTTGGGGAGCGTGCCGGTGGAGGCGGCGACGTGCCCCCCCGCCGATCCGCCTCCCGCGGCGATGCGCGCCGGATCGATGCCGAGTCTCCCGGCGTGCTGGCGCAGGTAGCGCACCGCTGACTTGCCGTCGGCGACGCACTCCCTGGGCGTGGTGTTCTGGCGACGCTTGACCCGGTAATCGGCCAGCGCAGCGACCATTCCGCGGCTGGCCAGGTAGCGGGCGTGCGGCTCGAACTGGGTCGGGCTGCCGCCGTTCCAGCCTCCTCCGAAGAAGAACACCGCCGCGGGGCGCCGGTCGGCGGCGGGGTCGTGCCCCTCCGGGACGAAGAGGTAGAGGTACAGGTCGTCGCCAGAAGCCGTCTTGTAGACCTCGGCGGTGGCTCCCTCCAGCTCGAGCTTCGTCGTCTCCGCCGGGACGACCGGCGGCAGGCAGAGGATGGCGACGGCGGCGATGGCGAGGCTCGTGTGGATCATGACATCACCCGGGCGTGGATCCGCGCCCTACCTGCACTGCGCCTCGCTGATGGCGTCCACCTCCCCCACGGCGCACTTCAGGAAGTCGGCGAACTGCTCCAGGCCTTCGGTGTGCTTCGTCTCCAGCCAGGCGTCGACCATCTCGCCCGCCAGCCATGGCGCGACGATCATCGCGCCCATGGTGAGCACGTTGGAGTCGTTGATCACCCGCGCCATGCGCGCGGAGAACACGGACTCGACACAGACCGCGTTCACACCCTTGAACTTGTTGGCGACGATGGTCATGCCCGCGCCCGTCCCGCAGAACAGGATGGCGCGCTCGGCCTCGCCCTCCTGCAGCGCCTTCGCGGCCGTGGAGGCACAGTCGTAGTAGGCCCGCTCCACGTCCTTCTGCGCGCCGACATCGGTGATCGTGTGCCCCTTCTCCTTCAGGTGCTCCACGACGGAGTCCTTCAGATCGACGGCAAAGGGGTCGGCGGCGATGACGATTCTCATTCCTGACTCCTCACCTTCAATCAGCGTCGAGTATCGGTGCGCAGGGACTCCGGCGTGCGCAGGAGGATCTCGGCGTCCTCCACGAACGTCGCTCGCTCACGCACACCGGCGACCTGGTAGTCGATCGTGAGCGTCTTGACGACGCCCGGAACGGGATCCGTGAAGGCGCCGTTGTAGCTGCCGGCGTTCAGCTCGATGAGCGGGCCGTCGATCCAGCCGGCGGCCACCTGCTCCGTGACGTCGAGGAACGTCTCGTTCGCCCCGTAGGTTGCGTGGAGGATCTCGACCGTCGCCCCCTCGGGCCAGTCCCGCGTGAGCACTCCAGGGTCCCACAGCTTCAATGGCCCGGCCAGCGCCGCGGAGTCCCCGTCCTGACGCACGTTGAAGCGCTCGACGATCGGAGCCGTGGCCACTCGCGAACGAACCGCCATCTTCTCGATCCCCGGGAACACCGGGTCGTACATCTCGCGGATCTCCTCGAGGCCCAGGTACGGCCCGTTGGTGTCCACCCAGGCGATCAGGCGGCGCAGATCTTCCGGGGGCACCTTCACGTCGTGGTGCTTTCCGCTCATCGCGTTGTGCACGATTCGACTGCGCGGGGAAAAGGCCGACTCGGGAGCGAAGGTCTTCAAGGCGGACGGGTCCCACTGGCTGTAGCCCTCCACCACCAGCACCCCGGCGAGCGTGTCGGGCACGCCGCAGTCGTTCAGCTCCTTCTCCCGACCCCAGGGGATGACCCCGCCCACCAGCGTCAGGTAGGGCTCCAGGAAGGGCGTCGTCTCGTCCGGGCGAGTACGGAGCTTGGTGATCCGACCCTTGAACCGGAGCCCGGAGTCGCGCAGCGTCAGGTTCAGGCGGTCCACCGCCTGGCCCTCCCCCTGGTGGCACCGGGCGCAGTGCTCGTCGAAGACCGGCTGGGCGAAGCGCACGAAGCCGATCGTCTCGTCCCCCCAGGGCGGTGGCGTGATCTCCACCGGTCCCTTGCGGGCGGCGATGCTCGCGCCCGACATCGAGCCGAGGGGAGCGCGCGAGCCGGCGGCATGGCAGCCGCGGCAGCCCCGCACCTCGCCGGGCATGACCCCGGTGAAGGAGCGCATGTTGTGCACGCAGCGATAGTCTTCGTCGAGCAACTGGAAGTAGACCGCGTCCCCCGCCGGCAGCTCGAAGCAGACCGACCCGTCCGCCTCCACCGGCACCGTGCCCAGGACCTGCTTGACCGCCTCCGCCTGGAAGGCCCCCACCGAGGGGCCGTCGTGCTGAACCGACTTCAGCCACGTCGAGTACGTCTTGGGGACCATCTTGACGATCCGCAGGTACTTCACCTTCTCCCGGGGGATCTCCGGCGCGCCCTGGAAGACGTCGCTGCTGTGGAGCACCCCGTGAGCGGGCTTCTCGCCGCTGCCGAGCTCCGGCCACGCCACCCGATCCGGCAGGATGCGCGGCCGCGGTCGAGGCTCGACCGGCATCGCGTACAGGGCGTTGTGCTCGCCCTCGTACAGGAGCTCACGATTGCCGTGAACATCCATCAGGTAGAGGCGGAAGTGCCAGCCGTTGTCGGTCGCGTTGTTGTAGAGGTGACCTCCCTCGCGGGCGGACACCAGGAAGACCTCCTCGCTCAGCGGATAGGGACTCTTGTAGGCGTAGAGCTCCCCGGACGCGTGGTAGGAGTCGGACTCCGCCCGCTCCCGCGGGCCATCGCCGGTCTCCGGCCAGGGGATGTCGGCGGTCACCTTGGTCAGCCCGTCCGGATAGTTGAGCCCCGCGTTCGGATCGATGATGCCGATGCAGCCGTCGAACCACGCGTGGTGGCCGACGGCGCAGAACATGATGCGCTCGCTGCCGGGGATCGAGCGCGCCTCGGTGAGCACGTCGGGCCAGGCGCTCTGGTTGCCCCAGAGCGAGGTCACCCCGGTGCCGTCGGGGTTGCAGCTCCAGAGGCTCTGCACCCGCCACAAGGGCTTGTCCGTGTACTCCCAGCGGGTGTAGACGATGCGTCCGTCGTTCAGGACCGACGGCATGTAGTCCGGCTCGCTGTTCCGGCTGGTGATGTAGATGTTCTTCCCGTCGGCATCGCACCGCGCCAGCGCGAAGGCGTAGGTCATCGGCATGCAGCGCACGTAGGTGTTGGTGCGCGACGTACTGAACATGAGGTGCCCGTCCGGCAGGTAGACGGGATCGAGGTCGTCGTAGTCCCCGCGGGTGAGCTGCCGGAATCCCGAGCCGTCCACCCCGACCTCGTAGAGGTGGAAGGACAGATCCTCCTCGGGCTGGAAGCTGAAGACGACCTTCGTGCCGTCGAAGGACAGGTCCGGGCGCCAGAAGGAGCCGGCCCGACCGGGGAGCAGGTCACGGACCGGGCTGTCCGGGTCGAGGCCTTCGAGCACCAGGAGCCGCCCACCCGAGGCGGCCATGTAGCCGTTGCGGTGGCGCGCCTCGTGCCCCCACTCCACCGTCGCCGGCCGCCACAGCTTTCCCTTGCGCGGATAGGTCGGGTAAGGGTTGTCCACCAGGAGGATCTCGTCGAAGTCGACGACCGGGTCCGCCAGCATGATCCCGCGCTTGACGCGGCGCACGGCGAGGTAGAGCTCTCTCGCCCGGTCCTCGGCCTCCGCGGTCACGAGGCGCTCTTCCAGCGCCTCCAACTCCGCCAGGGCCGACGCGAGGTCCGGGGCACCCGGCGCGACGGCGACACGTCCCGCCATGGCGCGCGCCCAGCCGATCTCCTGCGCGACCCGCTCGAGGGTCGGCGCGTCCCCCGCCTGAAAGAGCCAGTCCACCTCGAGGGCGTCGCCACCCTCGGCTGCGTGGGCACCTCCTCCGACTTGAAGGCCACACGCGACGAATCCCACGCCCGCCAGCAGGAGGGCACGAGTGCAACGGGGCAGGCCCCGGCTCGACCGGAAGTCAATCATGAAGACATGGTACGGTACCAGGTCAGAATCCGCCGCTATCGCTGAACGGTTCGGCAATAGCGGCGGATTCTGACCAGGTACCGTACTACCGGAGCAGCGGTTCCAGCTCCTTGCGGAACGGGGCCGACTCGGGGAGTCGGTCGATGGCGGCTCGCGCAGCCTCGGCGGCGCGCTTCCCGTCACCCGTCGCGGCGTAGGCCCGCGCCAGCGTGCCCAGGTACCTCGGCACCGAGTGTCCCGTCCTCTCATCCGCGGCGAGGGCGAGCTCGAGCGCTTCCTCGGGGTCTCCGAGACCGGCGGACTCGCAGGAGAGCAGCAGCGCCGCGCAGGCCTGCAACGCCGTCGCCGGTGCACCCGGCGCGCGGGCGGCGCGGCGGCGAGAGTCGAGGATCGTATCGAGCAGCGGGCGCGCCTCCTCGAGCCGTCCGGTTTTCGTGTAGAGCTCCGCGAGGGTGCCGGACGTGTCGAGGGTCTCGGGATGGTCCTCGCCGAGGAGCTCACGCTGCCGGTCCAGTGACTCGACCAGGAGCGGCTCCGCCTCCTCGAGCTCCCCGAGCTCTAGGAGGACCGAAGCGAGCAGGTAGCGATTGACCAGCACTTCCGGTGCCCCGGAGCCCAGCGATTCGACCTGCAGGTCGATCGCCTCGCGATACAGGTCGACGGCCTCCTCGTCACGGCCCAGGGAGGTGAGGTTCTGCGCCAGGCCGACCATCGAGTCCGCGACGTCGGCGTGCGCGGGACCCAGCGCCTCGACGCGCCTCTCCAGGAGGTCCTCGTGCAGGGTGACCGCCTCCTCGTAGCGGCCTTGCATGGTGTAGACGATCGCCAGGTTGTTCCAGGTGCCGAGCGTGTAGGGATTCTCGGACCCCAGCCGCCGCTCGCGAATCTCCAGGAGCTCCTCGCTCTCGGCGAAGCGCCCCAGTACCGAGAGGTCCCAGGCCAGGTTGTCCATCGAATCGATCGTCCCGGGGTGGTCGTCGCCCAGCACCCGGCGCCTGGCTTCCAGGACAGCGCGGTTCTCCTCCAGCGCCTCCTCGTGTCGCCCCTGGGCGCGCAACCCCTCGATCCGATTCGACCGGGCGCGGAGCGTGTCGTAGTGCTCCGGTCCCAGGAGGCGCAGCCGGGACTCGAAGATCCGTTCGGCCAGCTCGTCACGCTCCGCATGGCGGTCGAGGTCGCCGCACAGGACCGAGAGGTTCTCCAGGACGGAGATCGTCCTCTCGTGCTCCTCCCCGACCGCCGCGGTCATCATCTCGAGAGACTCCTGGAGCTTCTCCTCTGCTTCCTCGGTCCGCCCGCACAGGGTGTAGAGATGACCGAGGTTGTTCAGCAGCTGAGCGAGCTCCTTCGAGGGTCCATGGGTCCGCTCGAGCGCGGCCACGCACTCGAGGATCAGCGACTCGCACTCGTCGAGGCGCATCTGCTTCACCCGCAGGCGGCTCAGCTGGGAGGCCGCGTGGACGAGCTGTCGATCATCGGGCTCGAAGGTCGCGCGGGCGATCGCGACCGCGGACTCGAGGTGCGGTTCCGACTCGTCGAGGAACCCGAGGTTCCGGTAGGCGGCGCCGATCGTCCGGGCGATCCGGGAGTGGATCCGCGGCTTGGAGGCGAAGTCCGTCGCGACCTGCCCGGCGGAGCGATCCAGGAGCTCGCGCACGGTGACCCCGCGACCGTCCCGGCGAGGGTCGAGCGAGGCGAGCATCTCCTCGAGGAAGGTCGTGACCGCGTCCGACTCCTCCAGCGACTCCTCCGCCTCCACGCGAGCGGCGGCCTCGGCGATCCGCGCCGCCGCTTCCTCCTCCCGGGCCTGGTCGGTCTCCTCGAGGGCCAGCTCCACCTCCTCGCGCGCCTCCTTCTCCCTGGTCTGCGCCTCCCTGGCGAGGTCGCGCTCGTCGCTCACCCGGACGAGGCTCCAGACCAGCGCGCCCGCCGCGGCGAGGAGCGCCGCCGCGACCGCCGAGGAGGCGAACACGAACACGCGGTGACGGCGAACGAACTTCCGCACGCGATAGGAGTTGCTCGGCGGCCCCGCGTGAACCGGCTCGTGAGCCAGGTGGTGGGCGATGTCCTCGGCCAGCTCGGTGGCGGCCGCGTAGCGTCGATCGCGGTCCTTCTCGAGCGCCTTCATGACGATCCAGTCGAGGTCGCCGCGCAGTCCCTTGATCAGAGCGGTGGGAGGCGTCCGGCGGGAGCGGGCGACCACGGGCAGCCTCTCGCCGAGCCCGCTGACGCGCGACGACGGCTTGGCCGGGGTGATCTCGCGAATGTGGCGCAGGAGGTCGCCGAGCTCGTGGATCCCCGTGCCCTCCAGCTTGAAGGGCAGCGTCCCGGTCAGGAGCTCGTACAGTAGGACACCGAGAGCGTAGACGTCCGCGCGCGTATCGACGTCGCGCCCCGCGGACTGCTCCGGCGGCATGTACTCCGGCGTGCCGATCACCTGGAACTCTCCGGTGGCGAGGCTCGAGTCGGTCAGCGGCTTCTCCATCGCCTTGGCGACCCCGAAATCGATCACCTTCGGGAGCGGAGCGCCGTCGACCTGCGCGACGAGCACGTTCGAGGGCTTCAGGTCGCGGTGGAGGATCCCCTTCTGGTGTGCGTGCTGCACGGCGAGGCAGACGTTGCGGAAGAGCTCGAGCCGCTCGTCGGTCGAGAGCCCTTGCTCGTCGGCGAACTCGGTGAGGGGCACGCCGGGGACGAGCTCCATGACGAAGTACGGCCGCCCGGTGGAGGTGACGCCGGCGTCGTGGACCTTGGCGATCGACGGGTGGCTCATCATCGCCATCGCCTGCCGCTCGGCCTCGAAGCGCGCGACGACCTGCTTGGTGTCCATGCCGAGCTTGATGATCTTCAGCGCGACGTGTCGCTGCACCGGCACGGTCTGCTCGGCCCGGTACACCGTGCCGAAGCCGCCTTCGCCGATGCTCTCGAGGATGCGGTAGTTGCCGATGACGGTCCCGGGGCCTTCGATCGAGGGGATTGATTCCTCCATGCCGCTCACTATGCGCAGCGAGTCGGGGCTCGTCGTCGCTCAACGCCGCCTGTCGATCCTCCGGACAAGCGGATATCCAGACCAAAAACCCGTCACTTCCCGCGGCCCCGGCCGCCTCCATTCCCGGGGCTCTTTCCGCCGCCGCTCCTGGACGAGTAGGTCTCGAGCTGCTGCGGCGACAAGATCTGCGAGAGCTCGTCCAGGTGGGTCTGGTGGTCGATCCTCTTCTGCTCGCCGAGGACCTGCTCGTCATCCCCTGCCTTCCACCGCCGCATCAGATCGGCGTCGCGCTCGTACCTGGCCAGGAGCTCCGAGCGCACCGCCTCGGACTGGTGCGGGGTGAGCTCGAGCCAGCTGCCGAGCCTCTGCATCGTCCGGTCCAGCTCCGCCACCCTGCCGTCCAGCTTCTTCTGGATCGCTGCCTGCGTCTCCTCCAGGCGGATCTCCGAGAGGGTGCTCGCGACCTGCTCCTTGAAGAGCGCCGTCTCCTTCGGGGTGCTCCTCGCCAGCGCCCCTCCACTCGCCAGCGCATCGGCCACCTCGTCGCGAAAGGCGTCGAACTCCTCGCGCGGCAGGAACTCGTCGGTGACGGGAGCGCGCGGCGTCGGAAGAGGGCGCAGCTCGAGCGCCGAGAGCCGATCGCGCAAGGCCTGGTTCTCCTCGGTCAGCGTCTCCACGCGCGCCAGGAGCTCGCTGTCCGGCACGAGCACTTCCTCGGGCGGCGCTGTCCGTCCCCCCGTCTCCGAGGCGGTCAGGTTGACGAGGCTGGTCGCGAGGGCCACCGCGCAGAGGACCAGAGCGACGATGGAGAGGATCAGGGGGTTCTTCATGAGCTTCGGATGGTCCTACTCCTTCTCGAGCTTGACCGCCGTCCCGTAGGCGAGGAGCTCGGCCGCGCCGGCCATCACCTGGGAGGTGGTGAAGCGGACGTTGATCACCGCGTCCGCGCCGAGCTTCTCCGCCTGCTCCACCATCCGATTGGTGGCTGCGTTGCGGCACTCGACGAGCATCTCGGTGTACTCCTTGACCTCCCCGCCGACGAGCGTCCGCAGCCCGGCGAGGATGTCCTTGCCCACGTGCTTGGCCCGGATCGTGCTCCCCCGGACGAGGCCGACTGACTCGGTGATGCGATGACCCGGAACGAAATCGGTGTTGACGATGTGCATGGGGTTCCTCGTTAGAGATCGTTCTTCAGGTGCTGATCCTGCTCGCGGTCCTCGAAGCGCTCCCAGAGCATCGAAGCGAGGACCAGCACGAAGCCGATCCCGGCCGCGCCCAGTCCGATCTGGATCGGCAGGGGGAGCTGCTGGAGCCAGGGCCACACGGCCCGCAGGGGTTCGATGATCCAGGTCAGGACGACGACGGCGCCGGCCGCGACGAGAAGAACACCGATGAGGCGTACGAGCCGGGTCATCGCTCTTCTCCTCGTTCGTTTCGAGAGTCCGCGACGTTCTCCATGACCATCGAGGCGAGAACCAGGATCAGGCCGGCCAGGATCAGGCTCCCGCCGACCTGCAGGGCCAGCGGCAGATCGATGAAGCGCAGGAGCTGGCGTGCGCCGTAGTAGAGCGCGCTCGCCCCGACGAACAGCAGCCCGCCTCGCCAGAGCACGAGGCCGAGAATCTGTGCCTGCTTCACCTCCGGAGAGTACGGTGCCGGGACGGGTTGCGCTACCCGGTGGCGAATCTTGTCCCGGGATCGCACTACGCCGAGAAGAGCTCCGGCAACTCGGCCCGGGCGAGGGGACGCAGCCGGTGCGCTTCGGAGCCGGGTATCGAGCGGTAGGGCCAGCGCATCCTCGATCCGACGTCGGCCCATCCACCGATCAGGGCCAGCAGCCGGTCGCAGGCTCCGTTGCAGTAGCGTCCCTCGCGCAGGAACGGAGCGATGTGTCGATCCATGAAGCGACGAACGCGCTTCTCCACCTCCAGCGCCGCCGGAAGATCGTCGCAGATCTGCCGCCACCAGCGCTGCGCTCCCGCGGGGTGCAGGCAGGCGACGTTGGAGTAGGCGCCGTGCGCCCCCCGCGCGAAACCGCTGGCCAGGTGATGGCCAGGCACGAAGAGGCTCAGGTGTCCCACGTGCCGACGCATCCCGGCGTACCAGTCATCGTCGCCGTCGGCGACCTTCACGCCGACCAGCGCCGGCACCTCGCGGGCCAGCCTGCCGAGCTCGGCGGGGGTCAACAGCCGCTTGGCGTGGGGGGGCTGGTAGAGTACGAGGCCGATGCCGCGAGCCTCGTCGGCCAGACGGGTAAGGAATTCCACCGCCTCCGGCTCGCTCACCGGGTACCAATCCGGAAGGATCACTTGCAGCGCCCCGGGGGCGAGGGGCACGCAGCGACGCAGCCGCTCGAGCGAGAGCTGGGCGCTCATGTGGCTGGCGCCGATCTGGAAGGGCATTCCCGAGCGCTGGCAACGTTCGGCCAGCAACTCGGCCAGGCGATCGAACTCCTCCTCGGTGAGGGTGTGAAACTCACCGGCCGTCCCGCAGGAGTAGATCCCGTCCACGCCGGCGTCGATCAGGACGTCGATCTCGTCCGCGACACGAACGAGGTCGAGGGAGTCGTCCTCGTTCCACGCGAGCAACAGGGTGGCCCAGTTGCCGCGGATCTGTTCGCTCTCGAGAGGTCTCATCACTTCTTCCAGGCTCATCGTCGATGATGCCGAGGCCGGTGTCCACGCCGCAGTCTCTCCCGCGTGATCTCCTCCCGAGGAGGGAGCGGGCCGATCCCCTCCCACGGCCATGGCCAGGCGAGAAGCCCCTCGGGTACTCGTGAGGGTGCTCTGGCTCTCGAGAGCGAGGAGCGATGATCGAAGAATCCGGTTCACCGGTCGTTCCAGCTCCGGCACGGGCGATTCCACCGGTGACGAACCCCTCACCTCGCCCTCCCGGACGGTCGACAGACAGAAGAGCCGATGTCCGCTCACGCCGCTCGTAACCCTCCTGTCAACAGCCTGTCCGTCGCGGGAAGATGCCATATAGTGGGTTCACCCTGGAATTCGCATTCTGGTACTCCAGGTAGACCAGCGCCGAAGATCCCCGAGCTCAAGACGCGAACGCGATGCAATACCGAACTGCCGCCGGCACCGTGAGTGCCGTCCTGTTCCTCTCGTCCCTGGCCTCCCTCGCCTCGACCGGCGACGAGGCCGAGCTCCTGCCGAGCGGTGAGCGCGCCAAGGGTTACGTCGAGTTCCTCGCCGACGACGCCCTCCAGGGGCGCAAACCGGGCACCGAGGGGTATCGCATGGCGGCGGAGTGGGCGGCCGAACGCTTCCAGGCGTGGGGGCTCGCGCCGGCGGGCGAGAACGGAACCTATTTCCAGAACGTACCCGTTCGTCCGCACACCTGGAACACCGGCGTCCCGCGCCTCTCCGTCGACGGCCGGGAGTTCCTGCTGGACGACGAGGACTTCTCCATGAGCTCCCTCTCGACGCCGAGCACGGTCAACGGCGTCGAGGTGATCTTCGTCGGCTACGGGATCTCCGCCCCCGACAAAGAGCTCGACGAGTACGCGGGCCTCGACGTCGAGGGCAAGGTCGTCCTCTGCTTCAAGGGCTCACCGCACGACGCCCCCGAGGCGACCGGCTGGTTCGCCCCCTCCGACGAGGACGAGAAGAAGTCGGGGAAGGATCGGTTCAAGGAGGAGTCGAAGGACTCGAGCAAGATCAAGACCGCCTACGACAAGGGCGCCGCGGCGGTTCTCCTGTACGAGCCCGACGAGGAGGAGCGGGGAGGCCGCAGCTACTGGTCGCGGTCGCGCGGAGCGAAGCTGGAGACGACGCGCGACTTCCTCTGCTTCACCATCCAGGAGCGCGTCTTCCGGGCGATCATGCGGACCGACTCGCAGGAATCGACCTCCGGCTTCGGTCGTCGGATCGCGGACATGCGCCGCTCGCTGAAGGAGGGCGAGGTGTTCAGCCGCGCCACCGGCGTCCAGGTCACGCTCGCCGGGTACGACAGCAGCACGCCGATCGGCGAGGGCAAGGACCTCATCTCCCGCAACGTGATCGCCAAGATCGAGGGCACCGATCCGACCCTGAAGGGACAGTACGTGATCCTCGGCGCGCACCTCGACCACGTCGGCGTGTCCAACGGCTACGTGCGCAACGGCGCCGACGACAACGCCTCGGGCTCCGCGCTCACCCTGGAAGTGGCCCGGACCCTGGCGGAAGGCGGGTTCCAGCCCCGGCGGACCATGGTCTTCTGCCTCTGGACCGCCGAGGAGATGGGGCTCATCGGCTCCAAGTACTACGTCGCGAATCCCTGCGACGGCGTGACGATGGACCAGGTGGTCACCTACATCAACGCGGACATGGTCGGCCTGGGCGACGGGATCGGCGCCCCGGGAGCCTTGAACTTCCCCGAGATCTGGAAGGTGCTCGAGAAGGACCAGGACCCCGAGGTGATGAAGATCGTCAAGGCCACCATCGGCGGGCCCGGCGGTAGCGATCACTCTCCCTTCATCGTGCTGGGAATCGAGAGCCTCGCGCTGATGACCCGCGGCGGCGTCGGCCACCCCGACTACCACCGCCCCGAGGACGACGCGGCCAAGATCGACCCCGTGATCCTCGGCCAGACCTGCCGGTTCGCCATGCAGGGGCTGATGAACGTCGCCAACGAGACCGAGACGGAGCTCCTGATCCCGAATCGCCTGACGATCTACGAGGCGGTGCAGGTGCGCATCGCCAACATCAACCCGGCGCTCGAGGACAGCTCGTGGAGCACGGTGAAGATCAAGGCCAAGGACGCGGCGGCGCTCGAGGCCGAGATTCACGACGAGGTGCTGAAGCTCATCCGCAAGAGCCGCGGCTCCGGCGACGCGGAGAACCCGCACCCCTCCCGCTCGGTGACCGTCGGAGTGGCCGATCTGAAGCCCTTCGGCGGCGACCTCCGCCTGCTCGAGCTGGCCGCCGAGCTGCACGGCTTCAGCCGGCTCGACATCCACGGCGACGACGGCGTCTGGATCGTCGACGGAAAACTGACCGATGCGGGGCAGAAGGCGGTGAAGCAACTCGAGAAGCTCGATCTCGTGATCCACCTCGTCTCCCCCACCGAAGCTCTGTTCGACGAGTTCCTCGCGGCCGCGGGCAAGCCGTTCCTCGTCACCGGCAAGTACTCGCTCGACGAGTCCCGGGCGGACCGCGTGGTGCAGAAGGGCGTCCTGCTCGGCGTCGACCTCGACCCGAAGAAGGTCGACGAGTTCCTCGTCCGCGTGAACGAGGTCAAGAACCAGCTCGGCAAGCGCGAGCTGCTGGTGATCAACCTCACCTCCTCCGAGGGCCTCGACGAGGCGAAGCGACCGCTCTACCTCGGCCTGCTCGAGCAGGGCTGGGCCCCCCGCGAGATCCGCGGCACCCGCCGCCGTACCGGCGGCATCACCGGCGGAAACCTCGGCGCGATCGGCGCGACACCGCGTCGCAGTCGGTGGCGCTGAGGCGAATTGATCGAAGAGGAGCTCGTGCAGCCTCCGATCCCTTGCGACGACTGATGCACCGGCGGCGAGATCGCGGCAGGCTCCGGGACCGGGCCGGAGCTCATTCCTCGTCCCGGCCCGCCTCCTGGCTCACTCCGCCTTCTTCCAGTCCTCCGGCGTGAAGACGAACTCGCCGGGAACCGACAGGTCGTGGGTCGTATCCCCCACGCGGACCTCGTCGCCTCGCCAGTGCACCGCGCCGCCATTCAGCAAGAAGTTCCAGGTGGAGGTCGCCGAATCGAACTGGTACTTCACCGCGCCGCTGATCGTGGCCCCCTGAAACACGGCCGACACCCCGTCGACGGTCAGGATCATCTCGCCCCCCTCGACCTCCACCGACCAGCTCCGGCCGGCGGGGCTCTGCTGGGCCATGATGCTCGAGCCGTCCATCAGCGTCCCGACGGTGACGACGGTCCCCGCCGACGCGGCGCCTCTCGTGCCGGCGCAGGCCGTGAACAGCAGGGGGAGGAGGCCGGCGAGGAGGAGCAACAGGGTCTTGGGCATCGGTGCGGGGGGTGGAGTCCGGCTGGAGCGAGTGCGCGGACAGCCTGACAAAGCGAGACGATGCGTGCCACTCTTCGCCGGGAGAGCGAGCCCGGCGGACCTGAGCTCGCGGTGAGAGCGCTCGAAGACGCAGTCCGTTCCTCGAGAGCCCTGGAATACTCCCCGGCCCCGGTCGTATCACAGCGCGTCCCCATCAGACGAAGCTCGACCAGGGGCGCGCGAGACCCGATCCGGGGGTCGCGGAACGAATCCTCGAGAAACAGCGTCCGTTCCACGACCATTTGTGCCCTTGACAGGACAGGGCCGAAAAGGCCCACGCGGCGCTCGGCGACGCGGAAGGAGTGAAGCCATGAGATTCGCACGAAACGTGCTGGTGGGAGTGGTCTGCCTGGGAATCGGCCTGGCGGTGAACGCAGACGAGCGGCAACGCCTGCCCTACGGCGACCTCGCGAAGAACGCTCTGAGTCGGGCAGGGATGGCCGAGATCGCCCCGCACGCCTTCTCCTTCGAAGAGTTCCTCCACGCGGGATTCCTGCACGTACGACTCGGTATCTACGATCTCTACCTGCCAGCCGGGGATGAGCTCGAGGCCGAGGAGCTGGAGCACTACCGCGACATGGCGCTCACGCTGCTCGACGCGCAGCGCACGTGGCTGGAGTGGCTGGCGCCGGAGGTGAAGGGAACGCGAGAACCACTCGCCGATCTGAAGAAGGTTCACCGATGGGTCTCCGGCTGGAAGATCGACAGGCTCCCGCGCGCCGCGACGGCCGGACAGCGGGAGCTGCTGGAAGCGCTGAAGGCCAAGAAGGACATCGGTCAATCCTCCAGCCGGCTCGCCGAGTACATGGGGAGCGGCGCCGTGCTCTCCCTCGACCGCGAGAAGCCCGTGTTCGAGCCGGTGGTCCTGGTGCCCGATCGGGAGCGTTTCGTCGAGATGATCTGCATCGGCGGCTGGTTGTACCCGGGGCACCGCACCACCTACTGGAATCGCCACATCACGCACTGGACGCACTTCCACGTCGACCGCTACAAGTTCCTCTCTCTGGAGCTGACCGATCCTTGCCGCGTGGATCACGACTGGACCGCCGGGGTCCCGATGAACGACCGGAATCCCGACGCGATGGCGCAGCAGGTCACCCAGCTAGCGTTCGGCTCGCTCCTCGACAACTACTACGGAGCGAGGATCCCGGCGTCGATCGCCGGAGCCCTCTCGGTCAACCTGGTCATCGACCAGTTCGGTGAGTGCGACACCCGCGCCGACGGCGACCTGCGCATTCGCCACACCGGGGCGCGCGAGGTCTTCGTGCCCGGGGGCAATCCGAACGGCGGCATGCTGCCGCCGCTCGGCGCCGCGAGCCGGTGGCGAGATCGCCAGGGAGCCGACCACTTCGTCTCGCTCCTGCGCCAGGCCCAGAAGCAGGGCGCGTCGCGCATCCGGAAGGCGAAGGAGAAGCACCTGCACTTCGAGTTGATCAGCGATTCGGGAGCCGCCCGACGAGTGGTCACCGCGCCGTTCCTGGGCGCCGGAGCGGCCGACGAGGACGCGGTGCCGCCGGAGTACCGGGGCGACTGGCTCGAATTCCAGCGCGCCTACCGCTCCTGCTTTCTCTGGTGGCTGCAGAACAAGGCCGAGCGGAGCGTGAAGAGCTCCGGCAAGTCCTTCGCCACCCTGCTCCACGACCTCGCCGGGGAGCAGAACGAGGAGGGAGACCTCGCCGGCGCCATCGCCCGCATCTACGACGGCCACGGGCTGAGCAGCGAAGAGCTGGGCAAGAAGGACCTTGAGGGTCGCTTCCTGCGCTGGCTCGGCAAGCAGCGGTAGCGGAAGCGAACGCGAGTCGCCCGACCCACTCGAACCGGGCGAGAGCCAGAGGTCCGATCAGATTCCCCAGGGTCGGTCGTTGCGGAGGTACTTCCCGTCGGCCAGACCGCGGAAATAGAGCTCGAGAAGCGGGTGGACGACCTCGGCACCCGAGCCGTCGGCCTCGAGGTTGCTCTCGGCCGCGTAGGTCGTCTGCGGGGAGCGGTGCACCAGGACGTGATACCACGGCTGGCTCCGCGACGGCTGCGTCTGGTTCGACTGGTACCACTCGTCGGAGGCTCGACACCGGTGGTCGAGGTCGACGACGACGCCGCGGTAGCCGTAGCGACGATGCCGGACGAGGTCTCCCGGCTGGAACAGCGCCGGCGCCTCGTCCGCGTCCCGCTCCTTCTTCCGGTACATGATCATCGGTGCACGCTCCGTTCAGTCCGTAGCGCCCCGCGCCTCGCAGTGTTCCTTCAAGCTCGCGAGCTCCGACTCCTGCGCCTTGCAGCCGGCCCTGCTCATAAGCCAGCCCATCAGGACGAAGAATACCTTGAAGAAGCCCTTGCCGCGAACGACCGAGTGCTGGGTGACGCGAGTTCCCGAGGCGATCTCCTCGAACAGGTACTCCACGTCGATGTCGAACTGATCGCCGTCGAGGTGCACCGCATTCCGGTGCGGCGGCTCGTGCGCGGTCACGACCCCCTGGAACACCATCCGCCGCCCCCGATCCTCGGTGACGACGCGGAAGGTGGTCCCCACCATCCCGGGTTTCTCCTCGATCACCTCGTCCTCGACGCAGGTGATGCTCCACTCGGCGAGGTTGTTCGTGCTGTATTCGAAGACCTCGGCGATCGGGCGGTTGATGTCGACGCTCAGTCTGGACTCCATGGGCTCCGGCTCCTGGGTTGGCGCCATTGTAGGCTGGTCGCCACCGACGGCCAGGATCTACCGGTCGAGCGAGGCGCCGGCCTTCACGGATGGCGGGGTCCGGAGATTCACGAACCGCGCTACACCAGCTTCGGCGCCCAGTAGGCGTACTCCTCCTCGAGGTGCAGCCGATCGGCGAAGCAGAAGCGTTCGGGGCCCCACCGCTCGACCAGGCGTTCCCGCAGGGCGGGGAAGACCCCCTCCTCGACCATCAGCGAGAAGAGCCTCTCGTCGGCGACCTCGGTGGTCGGCGGGAAGTACATCTCGCGCAGGGTGATCGTCGCGGCGGACTGACTCCAGCCCCACTCGATCACCTCGTCGATGCGAGAGAGGTTGCGGTTGGTGACGACGATGTTCAGGTGCAGCTGCAGACCTTCCACGGCCGCCAGGACGCCGGCGATGTTCTCCTGGATCTTCTCCAGCTTGCTCCCGCGACGCACGTCGCCGAGCACGTCGGGATCGACCGAGTCGAGGGAGATGAAGAGCGAGCTCAAGCCGCTCGCCGCGAAGCGGCCCCAGTCGTGCCGGTGCAGGAGCGTCCCGTTGGTCACCAGGATCAGGCTGTCGCGCGGCCGCCCCGCAGAAGCCGCGACCGCCTCGAGGAAATCACAGAGCTGCGGGCTGACCGTGGGCTCCTGGCCGCAGCCGATCGCGAACTGCTCGACGCTGTTCACGCGGGACTCGAGAAAGTCCCTGAATGCCTCGAGATCGATCCGCTCCTTGCTGCGCAGCGCGATCGTCGGGCAGTAGACGCAGGCGAGGTTGCAGGTGTTGGCGATGTCGATGCGCAGGGCGTGGAAGTCGAGCGGCGGTCCCTCGGCGAAGCGCGAGAAGATCGCGGGCGAGATGATCATCTCCTGGATCGTTCGGCTCACCGGGACCGGAGAGCCGACGAGCTCCCGACCGGTCTCCGCACACCGCACCGAGACGCCGAGCTCCTCGGTCATCGAGAGGAACTCCGGTGGAAGATCGAAGAAGTAGCCGTAGCGGCCGGTTCCCTTGCCCGCGAGCAGGAGGTCGCGCCGGAACCGGTGCGCGCTCGTGCGGCCCAGCTCCCGCTCACCGCAGGAGATCGAGAGCTCCACGGCGACGTCCGGCCGGTCGGGACACCAGCACCACCCCGCGACGTGGGTGACGTCACAGGCGTCGACGTAGCCTTCGATCGACGGTTCGGGGGTTTCGTTCATGGTCGGTCTCGCCGGGAAGCGCCGGTGATACGCCACCGGGCGGTGACGGGCAACCCCAAAAGCACCGGGAGTCGCCGGTGCGGGGGGGCGGATGATCGAGCCCGCCGGCGATTGCGCCCTGGAGACGTTCGTGGGAGCATGGACTCTCCCGGACCCTCGCGAACTCCACGCAGGAGCCCCCCGATCACACGATTCCGGCGGGGCGGCGGTCTGCGGCGACGGGCTGAACACGACGAACGCCCTCGCGGCGACCTTTTCGCCCTGACCCGCGACTCTCGCGGCGAGGCGAGCTCCCGATCCGCCACCTCGCCTGCCGTGAACGACCCCGCCGTGCTACCATGAGCCCGGAGGACGTGCTCGTGACCACCGATCAACTCTGCCGGACGTGCTTGCTTCCGGCCTCCTATCCCGGCGCCCAGCTGAACGAGGACCAGCAGTGCCGGGGGTGCACGCTCGGCTGGGGGATGCCGGGGCTGCGCCCCGTGGCCGAGCTGGAGGGTCTCCTCGCCTCGAGACGAGGGGAGCAGTACGACTGCCTCTGCTTTCTCAGCGGAGGACTCGACAGCAGCTACCAGCTCTACCTCGCGGTGAAACGCTTCGGCCTGCGCGTGATCGCGATCAACTACGACGGCGGCTTCACCCACGAGCTCGCCCAGCAGAACCAGCGGGTCCTCTGCGAAGCGCTGGGCGTCGACTTCTTCCGGTTCAGGTCCGCGGGGCAGTACGAGCGGAAGTTCATCCGGTACTACCTGGCCGCCACCAGGGGCACCTGGAACTTCTGGGGCACCTGCGCCCCTTGCCAGTCGATCCTGAAGCTCCTCGCCGGCGACCAGAACCTGCGGGGCCGGATACCGTTCGTCCTGGCGGGCACCAACCCCTACGAGAAGGAGATGGAGATGCGGTACCGCAAGAGGAAGTACCTCATCTTCCTGCGATACCTCCTGAGGATCGCTCCTCATCGCTATCCCGCCGCCGTCGCCAACGCAACGCGTGCCTTCCTGTGCCTCAACCGGCTGAAGGCGGAGTACCGCGTCTTCAGCAAGAGCATGGCTCCGATACTCGGCGCGAGCGACTCCTCGGGCGAGAACGAGATCATCGCGGTGGACATGTCCCGGTACTTCGCCTGGGACCCCTTCGAGATCGCAGATCTCCTGAGGAAGGAGGTCGGCTGGGAGACCCCGGAATCGCCGGAGATCCCCCTGCGCTTCGACTGCCGCCTCGAGCCGTTCGCCTGCTACCGGGCGAAGGACGCGTTTGGAATCACCGACTTCGGGAGGATCTACTCCAACCTGATTCGCGGCGGGCTGAAGAGGCGCGAGGAGGTGGAGGAGGACTACAACCGCGTCGAGGATCGCGAGCACATCGAGCAGTCCGTGCGACAGCTCCTCGACGAGCTGGAGTCGTCCTGACCGGCTGTCCGCGACCGGACGGGCCTCACCCGAGCCTCACAGATCTCCCCGCCGGACGACGAACAGCTCCCCGGGCCGCGGGTGCACGGCGGGATCGATCGGCGGCACCTGTACCTCGGGTCTCCCCCATCCTATCCGGCGATCGGCCTGAAGCCGCTCCATCGTGCCCGGGTAGAACAGGATCTGGGCGTAGGTCGGCCGGTCCTTGGCGAAGAACTCCGTCGGCACCGTCTTGTCGTGCCCCGGTGAACCCAGCTCCTCGGGAGAGGGTCGCATCGAGACCTCCCTGGTCACCAGCCCGTTCCGGTCGTAGACGAACAGCTCCGAGTAGTAGCCGATCGCCCCGATCGCCCCGAAGACGACGGACTCTCCCGGCTGCGACACGTGCTTCAGCGCGATCCCCATGTCGCGCCACAGCTTCGCCTGCTCGTTCATCAGGTGCCACTGATCGAGCTCGCTGCGCTCGCGGGCCGGGCCGGCGTTGCGGCGAACGGAGAGCGCGCTGCGCCAGGAGAGCGGCGTGACGGCGCCACCGAACGCGGGGGGCAGGACGGCCGCGAGGCTGACCACCAGGAGAGCCACGCCGGGCCACCGTCGCCCGCCGGCCTCGAGTCGGTGGAGCCCGGCTCCGAGCAGCAGGGCGACGAAGGGCAGTGACGGCACCAGGAACCGGCCGAAGGCCATGAAGTCGCCTCCGACCAGGATCGCGTACAGGAAGGAGATCAGCGCGGCGATCGCGATCGGCAGGATTCGCGCCTCGCTCCGCTTCCACGCCGCGAAGCCGAGGAGGATCGCCAGCAGCACGCCGGGAAAGGTCAGGAGGAAGTGGCCCACGTACTCGGCGCCCCGCTCCATCGCCGCCGCCGAGAAGCCGACCTTGGCTCGCGCCGTATTGGGGAGCCAGTCGCCGTAGGTCGCGAGGCGCCAGCCGAGGTGGGCGAGGAAGGCCGCGGCGGAGATCACCGCGCCCAGGAGCGCGGGCCACCAGAGCGGTCGCTGCTTCCGCATCGATCCGATCACGATCGCCGTGCCGAGGATCCACGCGACCCACCACGCGCCGTCGGCGCGCAGGAGCGCCACGGCCATCGCCACGAGACCCAGCTTCCAGAACGTCGCTGGCACTTCCCGGCCCCAGACGAGCGCGAAGAGCGCCACCACCGCCGCGGCGAAGGGCATCGTCGCCATGCCGCCGGTGCTCCACACCGCGAGCGGAGCCAGGGCGCCGAGAAAGAGAGCCGCCCCTCCGGAAGCGAGGGGAGACGGAGCGACCCGCCGGGCCAGGAGTCCGGTGGTGACGAAGACCAGGAGCACCCCGGCGGCGATCGAGAGCACGCGGGCGGTGATCGTCGGCGCGATCCCCAGCTTCAGGCCTCCGGCGACGAGGAGCGCCCAGAGAAACTCGCTGTAGCCCTCCACCGGCGGATCGACGCCGGGGTTGTACACGAGGCCCTGCCCCTCGGCCAGGTTCCGGGAGTAGCGGAAGGTGATGAAGGCGTCGTCGCAGATGAAGTCGAAGTGCCAGACGAGGAGCAGAAAGGGCACCAGCGCCACCGCGAACGCGAGCCAGCGCCGTCGCGCCGAGAGTCGATCTTCGGTCATCGCGACAGTGTACGGCGTGCACCGGGAAAATCCCGCCCGGACGACGGATGCGGGGCGGACGATTGCCGGCCTCCAGGATTGGTGATGAGTCCGGCCCGGCGGTAGGATCGCCACCACCACCAGCACCGTGCGGCGGGGACGGAAGGCCATCTCGACGCCACCGGTCGGCCACCGAAACAAGGCTTCACCAGACCCACTCGCTCCAGACCTCATGAATCTCCAGCACCAGCTCCGCTCGTCGACGCTCTTTCGTCCGCTGCTCGGGCCGCTAGGCGTTCTCGTGCTCCTGGTCTCGGCCTGCGCACCGGCGGAGACGTCGCGGGCAAGGCCGAGGGTCGTGCTCGTCGCCGTGGTCGATACGCTCTCCGCGGTCCACGTGGAGCACCTGGGCTACGACCGCCCGACGACGCCCAACATCGACGCGCTGGCAGCGGACGGCGTGACCTTCGAACAGGCGATCAGCGCCGCCTCCTACACCGTCGCCAGCATCCCCAGCATCCTGACCGGCCGCTACCCCGATCGCCACGGCCTCACCTGGTACGACCGGAAGCTGCCCGAGGACGAGGACACGCTGCCGGAGCTCCTCTCGAGGATCGGCTACGAGAGCTACGCCATCGTGGCGGTGAGCAACGGCGGGGCGCTGCGCGGTGCGCTGCAGGGCTTCGACGAGTACGTCGAGGTGTGGGTCGGCGAGGGAGGTGAGGATACGCTGACCTTCGAGCACCAGGGGCGCACGGTGCACATCCCCCGGGCGAGCGAGCTGGTGCCCTACGTGAAGGAGCGCCTCGACCGCCTGGGCGACGAGGAGCGGCTGTTCCTGTACCTGCACATCCTCGAGCCGCACAGCCCCTACAACCCGCCGGAGGAGTTCCTGGTCCCGCTCGTCGACGAGCGCTGCCCGGCGCCTCCCGTCGACGAGGACGAGATCGAGCTTCGCCTGAACGTCCTGAAGCTCGGCGGGGACGACGAGCTGCTGCCCCGCTACGAGCGCCTCTACGACGGAAACATCCGCTGGTCGGACCACAACCTCGGGCTGATCATCGACGAGCTCGAGCAGCGCGGCCTGTACGACGAGGCCCTGATCGCGATCACCGCCGACCACGGCGAGATCTTCATGTCCCACGGGGCGCTCGGCCACGGTCCCCAGCTCTACGACGAGATCATGCGGGTCCCGGTCGTGATCAAGCCGCCGGCGTCGTACGGCTACAAGGGCCTGCGCCTCCCCCAGCTCGCCTCCAACGTCGACGTCGTGCCGACGATCTGCGAGCTGCTCGATCTCCTGCCCGGTGAGAACCCCCTCGACGGCCACTCGCTGGTACCGCTGATCGAGAATCCCGAGCTGCCCTCGCCTCGCGAGGAGGTCTTCATCCGCGCCCGCAACGACGTGAACCTCTTCGGGCTGCGCACGGCCCGGCACAAGGCGATCCTGCACCTGCCCCGCGTCGGCGAGGGCAATCCGCTCACCGCGCAGCTCGAGCTCTACGACATCGTGGCCGATCCCGGCGAGCAGAACGACCTGTTCGAGAAGGAGCAGGAGCTCGCCGAGAAGCTGCGGCGCCGGATCCTGCAGCGTCTCGCCGAGCTGGGTACCGAGCCGGGTGAGGGTGGGGTCGATGCGCTGCCCACCGCCGACCTCGAGCTGCTCGAGGCGCTCGGCTACACCGGGGTCGAAGGTGAGGAGGAGGGATTGAAGAAGAAGGACAAGGACAAGGACGAGGAGTAGGTCACTTCTCCTCGTCCGTGCCGGCGATCACGAAGTCTCCGTCGCTCACCGCGACGCCCGTCTCGACCTCCTCGAAGCGCGCGGTGACCGTGCCGATCAGGGGCGTGGGGAAGGTGCTCGCGATCTCGAACGGGAGCCACATCCCCCCGACCTCGCGGTAGTCGCCGTAGCGGGCCGTGACGCCGATCTGGCCCACCAGCGGCGCCTCCGAGATGCGCAGGTGCTCGAGGAGGCGCCCCGTCTCCTCGCCGACGATCAGGGTCACCGGACGAGCCTCGGACGGGGTGGCGCGGACCACCAGCCTCGCCTCCGCCCCGGCCGCGCCGGGGATCCTCATCAGGATCTCGAGCTTCTCGAACACCTTCCGCCAGTCGCTCACCAGCGTGACGAAGCTCTCCAGCCGGGCCTGCTCGCGGCGCACTCCCTCCGCCTCGATCGTGCCCTCCTGGTCGTTGGAGAGGGTCGCCCTCTCGCCGTTCCAGGCGACTCGCTGGGGGCCGGTGCCGCGGTCGATGATCAGCAGATAACGATCCGGCGCGGCGTAGAGCTGGGTGATGTCCCCCTCGATCTTCTGCACGGGCATGTCGAGGCGCCCGATCAGGCGGACCGCGCCGACTTCCTTCAGGCGATCGACGCGGTGCGCGGTCATCACCTTCTCGACCACCTCCTCGAGGGGTGGCAGATCGGGAGAGAGAACCAGACGGCTCAGCACGGTCTCACCGTCCGGCTCGTGGATCACGACGCCCTCGACGCGGCCGTCCTCGGATCGCCGGAAGGCGAGTGTCACTCGCGGATCGAGCGCCAGCTTCCAGCGCTCCTCACCGACGAAGCGGGTCTCGAGGATGAAGCGCCCCGGCATCTCCACGGCGAGCCGACCGTCCTCCTCGAACACCGCGAGGTACCGGCCCGCCTCCCGGTCCTCGTAGTAGCCGAGGTACGGCGCCAGCTCGGGAGCCAGCGTGTTCGGATCGAACGCCGCGCCGCGCAGGAGCTGGTCGACCTTCTCCTCGACGAGCATGCCGACGCGGTGCCCGCGACTCTGCGTGAACAGGAGCACCATCAACTGATCGTCGGGGAAGACCCAGGCCTGCGTGCCATCCGAACCGCCGTGGCCGAAGGCAACCACGCCCTTGCGCTTCTTCTGCTCGGGGTCGATCCACAGCTGCCAGAGCTGCCCGTAGGCATTCTCCAGCTTCGCGAAGCCGGTGGGCATCCCCGTCGGGTACGGACCGGGCTCGAGCGCTCGGCGGACGGTCCGCGCCGAGAGCAGCCGCTCGCCGTCGCCTCGACGCCCCTTCTTCAACCAGAGGTCCAGGAAGCGCGCGTAGTCGACCGGCGTGGAGTAGAGCGATTGCGAGCCGAGCAGGAAGGGGAAGATCGGCGGGTCCGTCGGGGACCAGAAGCGCGTCCACTCCCCCCGGCGACCGGCGTAGGTGCTGGAGGCCCGCTCGCGGAGGGGATGACCCTCGCTCATCCGGCAGGTCGTGCTGCTCATCTCCAGCGGCTCCAGGATCCGCGCGCGGAGGAACTCCTCCAGCGGCACCCCCGAAGCCGCCTCGACGACCGCGGCCAGGGAATCCGCGCCCGGGTCGCTGTACCAGAACAGCGTCCCCGGCTCGAACTCGGGGCCGTGCGCCCCCGCCAGCGCCGCCACCTCGGTGATGTCCTCGAGCTCGTTCAGGTCCTCGGCGACCAGCAGGGTCAGCGGCAAGCCGCCGGTGTGATACAGGAGCTGCTCGACGGTGATCGCCCGCGAGCGGTCGTTGTCGTAGGAGGCGAGGTGTTTCGAGACCGGATCGTCCAGCTCGAGCTTCCCCTCCTCGACGAGGATCTGGATCGCCATGCCGATCACCGGCTTGGTCATCGAGCGCACGCAGAAGACGGTGTCCTCGACCATCGGGCGCTCTTCGTCGCGGTCCCTCCAGCCGTAGGCCTCATGCAGGATGGTCCGGCCGTTCTTGATCACCAGGAGCTCCCCCCCGACCACCTCCTCCGTCTCGCAGAGCTCCTCGACGTACTCGCCCAGCTCGGCGAGCTTCTGCGGGTCGACCTCGTGGGCGATCGCCTCGTCGGGGGGGAACGGAACCCCCGGATCGGCGGGCACCTCCTGGGTGAGGGCCGGGGTGCAGAGGAGCGAGAGCACCGCGAGGGCGGCGGAGGGGCGCTGGAAGCTCATGGGACGGATCGCTGCGGAAGCGCGAGTTGCCGGGCCTGGCTCGCGCGGTGAGGAACATCGAGGCCAGGGAGTGAATTCGAACTGACCGGTCTGGAATTTCCTCCTCTCGGGCCAAACCCGAGCTCGTTCGAGCTCTCCGGTCCAGCCGATCGCTGGACCTCGTCGCGGAGCACCGGCGACCGGGAGGTGGTTCTTGCGGCTCGACTCTCTCCTGCGGAGAAGGTCCTGCGGTGGTCTTCAGCTCCCACCGCGCCCCCCATGCTCCGCGATCGCGCCGGAGGAAGACCGCGTATCCGACGGTTGTGGTCACGATGCGTCCGCCTCTCCGTATCGCCTTCGTCCGGGTCGATCCCGACTCTGCCGGACACTCTGGTCCGGTGACAACTCGTCGACTGTCCATTGCCCAGGTCGCAACAGATGAAGATCCTATCTATCATCCCGGCGATTCTTATCGCCGCCATCCTTTCCATCTCCCTCTCCTCGTGCGGCACCGCCGATCAGACCAACCAGGTGGAGGACGCTTCGGTCCTCTCGCTCTGCGGCGACTGCGGTGAGCTCAAGGGCACCGACGGCTGCTGCGACGCGAGCGCCGCGGCCTGTCCCGGTTGCGATCTGGCGAAGGGCTCGCCCGGCTGCTGCAAGATGGAGAAGGGCACCGACGTCGCGCTGTGCAATGGCTGCGGACAGATCAAGGGCTCCGACAGCTGCTGCGACGAGAACGCGACGAAGTGTGCGTGCGGCAAGGCCGCGGGTTCACCGGGGTGCTGCAAGTAGCGGGAGTCCGCCGGGGTGTAGGCGGAGTGACGGTCGACTCGCGGATGGTCCCATGATCTCCTCGACCATGCCGATCGCCGCACCTCCCTTCCGGTGGACGCACCTGGCTCTGGCGCTCTGCTCTTGCGTCCTCGCTTCCTGCTTCGGAGCCGAGCCCGATACCCGGGTGCGCATCCGCGTGGCCGCTGACGGCTCGGGTCACGTCCACGCGCGCAGTCTGCTCGTCGACGAGGTCCCGAGCCCGATGACGGACGGCGGCGCCGGCGTGACCTGGGAAGACCCGGCTGCGATCGTCTTCACCCGCGGGCACTTCGAGCGGCTCGACGGCCTGCGGCTCCACGAGATCGGCTTCTCCCTCACCCCGGCCGCGACCGGTTTCTCGGTGCTGACGGTGACCCTGCCTCGCGGGCCCGAGGTGCGCTGGGCGCGCGCCCTGAGCTCGGGGGACGGGAAGCAGCGACATGACGCCGGCAACCGCATCGACCCCGACGCCCGACGAGCGGCCGGCGAGGAGCTCGGACTCGAGATCCAGTTTCCCCGCGAGATCATCTCCGAGGGCCTGCGTCGTCGCGCGGCGGGGGTTTCGCACTCCCGGGAGGGGACGAGCGCGACCCTGCGGATGCAGACCGATACAGCGCTCGCACCAGGCGAGGAGCTGGTCTGGATCATCACCTACTGAACGAGGACCGATCGAAGGCGGGAGGACACGCCCCTGCGGATCCATCTCGGCCAAGGGCGCCGTCGCCGCGGGCGACATCGAGCGCTACCAGACCTGGTACCGCACCACGGTCGCCCCGCCCTGCGGCAGCGGCGTGAACGACTTCAACCTCTCCAACGGCTACGAGGTGGTCCGGGGTCCCTGATTTCGCTTGACCTGCCGGGCGGAATCGGACGAAGCAGGCCGTGGGGTCTCCCGCGGCCTGCTCCGTCGTGAAGGGCGGAGAAATGGCCCCGGGCTGCTGCTATAGTCCCAGCACCCACCTCGCGAGCTCATGTCCCCTGGCCACACCTTCAATCCCGAGCTGTTCCAGTTCGACCCTGCGGCTCGGTACCCCTGGCTGGTCTTTCCCCGGACCACCCTGGCCATCACCGCCTGGAATCGGCTGGAGCACACCAAGAAGCTGATCGACAGCCTGCTCCGGCACACCCACGTGCCTCACGAGATCCTGATCGTCGACAACGGCAGCACCGACGGGACCGGGGAGTTCCTCGAGGCCTTCGCCGCCGGCGCGGACAACGTCCGCGTGATCTCCAACCGGCGCAACATCGGCCTGGCGCGCGCTCACCAGCAGATCCGCGACGCCGTCACGGATGGACTCCTGGTGATCTTCGACAACGACATCCGGATCCTCTCCAACTACTGGTTGCTGCACGTGCAGAAGGCGTTCCACGCGTTGCGCCTGGCAACGGGAGGGACGAACGCCGCGCTCGGTATCCGCCTGATCAACCTGGAGGAGTACGGTTTCCGCTTCGCGCTGGAACGAGAGGTCCTGACCATCCCCACCGCGCAGAACGCCCTGCCCCGGACCTCCTTCGCAGCGGCCTGCAAGGACGACCAGGTGGAGGAGCGGCGGCTCGACGAGGAGGTGGTGATCGGCTGGTCCGAGCACCTGAACGGCGGCATCTTCGCCGTGCCGGTGGAGCTCTTCAAGGAGCTGCCCTACCAGGAGCGCTACCCCGACTTCATCGGGGGGGTGGACAGCTTCTTCTCCAGCCAGATGCTCGAGCGCGGCGCGCGCCTCGGCTACATCGAGAACGGACCGATCGCGCGGCACGACGACTGGCCCTACACCGAGGAGAAGATCAAGGCGTACGAGCAGATGGTCGGTCAACGCGCCGCGTTCGACGGACACTACGTGCGCTGGAAGCTGCGACAGCTCTTCCGCCGCTTCCGAGGAAAAACGGACTGAAGCACCATGCGAGACCAGGCGGAAGTCCTCATCCTCCAGCTCCCCAGCCCACCCGGAAAGAACGTCTTCCGCGAGTGGTCGGGCGGAATGGGCACCGCCCAGCCGTCGGCGCGGGAGCACTACGGGCACGACCGCGACTACTACGACGTCCCCTACTTCCAGTTCCTGTACATCGCCCGGGGCCTGGAGACGAGGGGGATCTCGCTGCGCTACCTCGACGGCCAGGCGACCGCGCGCTTCGAGCTGGAGGAGCTCGATGCCGTGCTGCGCGAGGAGCAGCCGAAGGTCCTCCTGACGGTGATCAACCTCCCCTCGCTGGAGTCCGACCGGGAGCTCCTGCGACGGATCCGGCGGGTCCACCCGACGATCCGCATCGTTCTGATCGGGCCGCTGGCCCGGCTGCGCGCGGAGGCGCTCCTCACCGAGGGGCTGGCCGACTTCGTCATGGAGGCGAACGAGGAGCTGGCGACCCCCGAGCTGATCGCGGGGCTCGTCGCGGGGAACGAGGAGGCCGCGGAGAGCTGCTGGGTACGCCGCGACGGCGAGGTCGTCCACGTGCCGCCGAAGCAGCGGATGAAGAACCTCGACTTCGTCGACTTTCCGGCCTACCACCTGCTCGACCTCACCCGCTACGAGTCGGACGAGTTCCTCGGTCGCCGCTACCGGTACATGACCGTCTTCTCCAGCAAGGGCTGCGGCTACAGCTGCGAGTACTGTCCCTACCCCTTCGGCTTCGGGTCGCGCTTCCTCTACCGCTCCCCCGAGCTGGTCGTCGCCGACATCGAGCGCCTGGTCGAGGAGTTCGGCGTCGAGCAGATCTGCTTCCGCGACCAGGTCTTCACGGTGAAGCGGGACCACGCCGCACAGATCTGCCAGCTCCTGATCGAACGCGACCTGGACGTCGTGTGGATCTGCGAGACGCGCTACGACGTGGTCGACGCGGAGCTCCTGGAGCTGATGTACCGGGCCGGCTGCCGCGAGGTCCACTACGGGCTGGAGACCGCCGACGAGGGGCTCTTCCTCGACGTGGGCAAGCCGGGGGGCCCGGTCTCCCTGGATCGATTCGCCGAGACGATCGAGCTCACCAAGCGGGCCGGCTTGCAGGTCCACCTGCACCTGATCCTGGGCCTGCCCGGCGAGTCGTGGACGACGGTCAAGAACACGGTCAACTTCCTGCGCCAGGCGCGCCCCTACTCGGTCCAGACCGCCATCTTCGCGCCTTATCCGGGGACCCCGCTGCACGAGCGACTGGAGCGCGAGGGCAAGCTCGCCTCGCAGGACTGGGAGGAGTACAGCGGCTTCCAGGCGGTGCAGCCGACCGAACACCTCTCGGTCGAGGACCTCGAGCGCGCCAAGGAGTACATCGACTGGAACTGGGACAAGACCTGGTGGGACAAGATCGTACTGCGGCTGGGCGGGATCTTCTCGCGCTCGCGCCGCCCGCGCTCGCCCGCGAATCGGCCGGGATGAAGCTGATCGAGAACGTCCGCTGGATCGGCAGCCAGCTCCTGGAGCGCGCGGACATGCTGCGCGGCTCGCTCGTCGTCTTCATGTACCACCGCGTCGCCGAACAGGGCGACCAACCGTTCCTCCAGAAGGCCGGCGTGCCCTACGTCTCCCCGCAAGTATTCCGGGAGCAGCTGCGCTTCCTCGCCGACCGCGACTTCCAGGTTCTTTCCTTTCGCGACGCGCTCGAGGGCCTCGAGGCCGGGCGTTCCTTCCCGGCGCGCAGCGCGCTGATCACCTTCGACGACGGCTATCGCGACAACCTCACCGCGGCGGCGCCGGCGCTCGCCGAGCTCGGCTTCCCGGCGACGATCTTCGTCGCCACCCGCGTGCTGGAGCGGCGCGAGCTGCTCTGGGAGCACCGGGTGCTGTGGGCGCTCGAGCACCTCCCGCCGGCGCGGCTCGAGGAGCTCCTGCGGGACGACTTCCCGCTCGGCGGGCGCATCCCCGGCCCGTGGCTGGTCCTCGACTCGCGCGGCCCCGACCTCGCCGCCCGCCGCCGCCTCGGCGAGCGGCTGGGACGGGCGATCGCCGAGGCGGGGATCGACGAGCCGAGCCTCGCGCGCGAGCTCTACCTCTCCGGCGACGAGCTGCGCGCGCTGCCCGAGCAGGGGATCGAGATCGGCTCGCACGGCGCCGAGCACCACCAGTGGACCGCGCTGAGCGCGCGGGAGAAGGGGGACGACCTGGCCGAGGCGGACGAGGCGCTGCGCGACGCGCTGGGCGCGGAGCCGCTGCCGGTCTTCTGCTCCCCCTACGGCAGTCACCGCCGCGGAGACCGGGCGCTCCTGCGCGAGCGCGGCTTCCGCGCGGCCACCTCGGTGCTCTTCGGCACCAACAGCCACCGCACCGACCGCTTCTTCTTGCGCCGCGTCTCCCTCGGCGACGAGTCGTGGCGTCGACTCCACTTCCTGGACCGCTACGCGTCCCTCACCTCCAGGTTCGATGGCCGACGTTGATCCGATCCGGCCCCGCGAGGTCACCGAGCAGGACTTCCCCGAGCTCGCCGCGCTCCTGCGCGAGGTCTGGCCGGAGGTCGACTGGCCGTTGCGCTTCCGGCGGCAGTGGCTGGAGAACCCCGCCTGGGAGCCGGGGATCTCGATTGGCTGGGTGCACGAGATGGACGACGAGATCCAGAGCTTCTTCGGCAGCATCCCGATCCCCTACCGGATCGACGGCCGCGACGGCCGCGCGTTCGCGGCGACCTCCCTCTACGTCCGCCCCGCGTTTCGCCGGAGCGGCTGGGCCCGGGTCCTGGTCGAGTGCTGGCTGGCACAGCCGGGTGGCGAGCTGTGGGTGAACGCCACTTCCAACGAGCGGTCGATGGGGATCTTCGAGCAGCTCGGCCTCCCGAGGTACCTGCGCCGCGATCACGAGTCCGAGGCACTCTGGGTGACCCGTCCTCTCGCCCACGCCCGCCGGGCGGCGGCCCGACGCTTCGGTGGCACCTCGCCGCGCTGGTACCACTTACCCATCGCCCTGGCGGGCGCCGCCGCGCTGTGGTGGCAGCGGCCGCGACCGGGTGACGCCGCGGGGTGGAGCTGGGAGGAGCTCTCTTCCTGCGGAAGCGAGGTCGACGAGCTGTGGGTGCGCGAGAGCCGCCAGCACCCGACGACGATGCGCCGCGATTCGCGCACCTCGAGCTGGCTCTACCTCGAGGGACCGAACGCGAAGCGCAACACGCTGCTGCTCGGTCGCGACGGCGCCGGCCGCGCCCGCGCGCTGGCCGGCTTCCGGGAGGCTCGGGAGGAGAGCCGGTTGCACCAGACCGACCTGTTCGGCGAGCTCGGCGAGCCGGGAGCGCTCGCCTCGCTGATCGGGACGGTCAACCGCCTCGCTGTGGACGCGGGGCTGTCGGTAGCTCGGCTGTGGATCCCCAACGCCTCCGGCCTCGGCGAGGAGCTCGAGCGGGCGGGGCTTTCCGCGCGCCCTTGCGAGGGGGAGATCTACCACCGCGGGGGCGAGAGCGGTGGCACGCCGAGCTTCACGGATCTCGACGGCGATCGGTGCCTCGATTTGCTGGTCTGAGTCGCTCGTGGGTCTGGTAGCGATAAGAGAACCACAGAGGGTACAGAGGACACAGAGATCAGAACCAGAAGAGACCAGAACCAGAAGAGACCAGAACCAGAGCCAGAGATTTAACCACAGAGGACACAGAGGACACAGAGACCAGAAACAGAAGAGA
>CAZCAC010000036.1:0-74133 GCA_964496575.1 uncultured Planctomycetaceae bacterium
CCAGAGCGATGACGGCCGTCGTCAGATTTCGGCGGATTCAGGCAGTCGTCGACAGCGGAGACTCGAGCCGCTTCGAGAGGGCCATCGACCACTTCGACAAGGTGCTCGATGCACGACCGGAGAACCGGGTGTCACTCCTGTACTGCGGTCGGACCCATTACTTTCTGGCGAAGTCCTACGGCTTTATCGATCTCACCGAGGAGGCGGAAGGCCTCCTCCGGCGGGGACTGTCGGCCTACGGGGAGGATCCTCAACACACACTGCTCAACACGCTGGGCGCGGTCTGTCTCCTTCGAGGGGAGAACGAGCAGGCGCTGGAGTGGAACGAGAGGGCCCTCGCCGCGGCCCGGAATCAGGACCAGTTGCACACCCAGAACATCCTGGCGGGCATCGGCAAGGCGCGAGCGCGACTGGGTCGGCTGGAGGCGGCCAATGCTGCGTACCTGGAAGCGCTCCGGATGATGCCTCACGATGCGAACATCAACCTGGTCCTGGCCGAGTTGGCTCTCCGGGGTGGAAGGCTCGAGGAGGCGCTCCGGTACGCGGAACAGTCGGTGACGGTGTACGCTCCTCCTCCTCTGACCGGGTCCGCCGCTGCTCACGTGCTGATTGCCTGTGTCTACCTGAGGCGGGGGGAAGGGGCGCGAGCCTGCGAGCTGTTGCTCGACATTCCGCGGAAGACCTACTTCTCCCCGCGTCACCAGGGTCTGGCTTGCTTGCTCGCTGCCGCGCTACCAGGAAGCTTGCTCCAGGACACTGAGCGTCGCTCGCTCCATTCGAAGGTGATCCTGACCAAGAGCATGAACAGCATCGCCAAGAGGAGCCACTTCAGGGAGCGTACGGCACCGATTCACTGGAGCATCATGGGTGCCCATGACTGGCTGCTGGGCGAGCACCGAGCCGCGATCGATTCCTTCGAGCGAGCGATCATCGCCCGCGAGGCCTGGCCCGAGTCGGCCCGGGCCTACTTCTGGAGCGAGGACGCCCGCGATCGTTACTTCCTGGCCATGGCTCACCGGGCCCTGTCCGCCGACTCCCCGGAACACGCCGAGAGTGCTCGAGAACACTTCGCCGCAGCCGAGTCGGAGTACCTGGAGAAGGAGCCTCCCCTGGAGGACGCGGACCTGATCTCGGTGGTGCGCGCGAAGGCGAGGGAAGTGCTGGGGCGGGATCGGTAGTCGCGCTTCACTCGGCTCCGGCGACACGGGGCGATTCGGAGTCAGGTAGCGCACCGCCGGCCAGCAGGACCTGCAGCCGCGCGGACATCGCTCGCGTCAGGGGCCAGAGCGCCGAGGATCGGGCAGCAGCGACACTGCGCCCGAAGCCGGCGAAGCGCTCGAGTGAATCGCGAAGAGCGAGGCTCCCGTCGGGGTATCGCGCGGTCACCACGGCGTCGACGGACAGGAGGATGGGAATCTCCGCCCTCAGGTAGAGCCCCGTCGGAGTCGCCTCGCGCCACTCGAGCTCCACCTCGAGCAGCCGATCGGCCTCCACGGGCACGTCGGTCAAGCCATACCCCGCTTCCCGCAGCGCGTCCTCCAGGCGCTCTTGACCGATCGGCGTCACCTCGTCGAAAAGGCCTCTCTCGCGAAAACCGATGGCGATCGACTCTACGAGCTCGTCCGGTGGCTCGAATCGCGGCAGCGGCGAGTCGGAGTGGCAGTCGAGGCACTCGGTCAGCGGCCCGGCGTCGGGGAACAGGGGATCGCGACTGTGATGGCATGTACCGCACACGCCGTGGACCGCCTGTCACGTTCAGGTCGGCAGCTCGTGGTAGCGCGGATCGGTCTTTTCCCCCGGATGGCAATCGATGCACCGCCACGGGAGCAGGTCGCTCATCCCCTCGTCCTCGTGGTGGCAGCGCGAGCACTCGATCGGCACTCCATCCGTACCGATCAGCCGCGCGTGCCGGCCGTGCGGGAAGACGGTCGGCCCGGCCTCGAAGCTCGCCAGCGCGAGGTGCAGCAGCGCTCCATCCTCCTCGCCGGCCGAATCGTCGCCCCCTGCCGAGGGCACACCCTGGCAGCCGGACCAGCTCCCCGAGATCACGATCAGGGCCACGAGGGTCCCGACGGAGCGAGACCGTCCCGGGATGGGATTCGTCACGCCCCGACGATACGAGATGCGGCGTCTGGACGGAAACCACCACGTGGCGAATCCTCGGCCGACACCATGCTTTTCCGGGATGATTGTCCGGGGGGATCTCCCTACCCCGCCAGGGTGACCCTGGCCGGCCCCAGGGTGACGGCTCCGGCGAGTGCGTCACACCTCCAGCCACCCTGAAGATGGAACAGGATATCAAGGATACGACGCCCTGATTATCCCGTTGGTGGCCAGGCGAGATGAAAGGACACAGAGGGTTGATTCATCGACGGGATCTCGTGCCAGGGAAATACCAGATTCTCGTCCGATGGAGTCGGACACGGTCACCTGAATCGTAGGCATCAACGTAGTCGCCACCATTCCGGACTGGCGAATGACAGAAGGAGGCCCATGTGAATCTCACCGCCCTCACCCTCGCCGCCGGTGCGGCATCCCTCGTTCTCGTTTCCGCTTCCAGCGCCCAATCAGTGCGCTTCGACGGGCTGCTCAACTCCCCACTGGGTTCGAGCTCCCTGTCCGTCAATGTCGATGAGCATCTCGTCATATCGAATATCGGTTCCAGCGGTCTGGACGGGGTCAGCATCGACCTCGGCGAATCGCAGGGTTCACGCGTCTGGCCGCTGACCCAGCTCGCCGCGAACGAGAGCTGTGTCCTGACCAGCAACGCCGTGGTGACCGGATCGTCGGTACCGGCGCCGCTCAGCTTGACGATGACCGTCGAGCCGAACGGCACGGAGACCATCTTCCTGCCCGACTACTCCTCCATCGGCCAGCTGACGTACACGTTGCGCGTGTACAAGGACGGTGTGGTCGTCTACGAGCAGGGTGGGCACACCGGGGGCACCAAGATGCACAACAACCCCCACGCCGATACGCTGCCCCAGCTCGTCTACATGCTGACGGGCATCAATGGACTGCCGTTCCTGGAGTGCGTCCCCTGGGAAGGCGGATCCGTCACGCCTCCGGGGGGTGGTACGCCGATCGCGTGCGACCTCGTCGAGTTCTTCACACCCACCGGCCCGGTCATCGGGATCGACTCCGTGGACGTGTTGATCGACGGCCCCCAGGAGTTCCTGCTCGCCACGGAAGAGGTTCACACCCTGGACCACTTCGTCACGGGCATGGCGGACGTGCATCTCGACGCACAGACCGGCCGCCTGAAGATCAGCAATCTCGGCTCATCCGGTTGCGACGGCGTGTCGATCGACCTGGGTGGAGGGGACAACCTGGGTGAGTGCCAGCTCGAGGAGCTCGCTGCTCCCAATCACCCCAACGGGACCTGCTGGCTGGAAAGTACCGACTCCGCCGACCAGCTGGACAGCGTTCAGGTCCAGGAGGTCGGCGGTCGGTGGGAGTACACGCCGGACTTCAGCGTCCTCGGCGCCAGCACCTACACCCTCGAGCTCCATCTCCAGGGCCAGATCGTGTTCTCCCAGGCCGGGATGAGCGGACCCGCCGTCAAGAACACCAGCTTCACCAGCTTCTACAAGAAGAAGCTCAAGAGCTCCGATGGGACGACGGAGGCCGAGTGGTGCATCGGAGGGGCGGCAGCCTCGCCGCACACCGTCAGCGGCGGTCCGACGATCATCGCCGACATGTTCATCGTGCGATCGAAGGGCAATACGGTTCTCGACGACGAGGTGCGGACCCTCATCTTGCGCGCCGCCGATGCCTCGCAAGATCTCTTCCTGCTCGGGATCTCGTCCTCGAGCCCGCCCTGCGTGGGAACCAGCTACTGCACCGCCGCGCCGAACTCGACGGGAGTCGGCGCGCCGCTGTGCGCCTCCGGGAGCTCCAGCGTGGCGGACAACGACCTGGTGCTCACCTGCACCAGCATGCCGGTCAACATGCCCGGGCTCTTCTTCTACGGCCCCAACCAGATCTCGATCCCGTTCGGCAACGGTTTCCGATGCGTCGGAGGCGGCATCTATCGCCTGGGCGTCCGCTTCTCCGGAGCGGCCGGAATCGCCTCGCTCGCCGTCGACAACACCAGTCCGCCGGCCCCCGCCGGGCAGATCTCGCCGGGCCAGGTCTGGGCCTTCCAGTGCTGGTACCGCGATCCGGCGGCCGGCGGTGCCGAGTTCAATCTGTCCGACGGGCAGTGGATCCTGTTCACGCCGTGAATGACCAGAGACCTTGAGACGGAGTCGGACTCCTTCCCGCAGGAGCGTGGGAAGGGGCCTGACTCCGGATCACTCGACGACGGTCACGATCTCCCGATTCGTGAACCGGGCTCCCTCTGGCGGCGACACCGCGTCGCCGACCAGGGCCTGGAGATGGATCTCGTGACCCAGCAGCGCGTCGTCGGGCGGGACGAAGAGGTCGTAGCTCACCACCCCCGACGCCGGCACCGACCCTCGATCCAGGACGAACAGGTGATCGGGAGAGAGCCGGCACACCCCGTCGGAGAGTCGCAGGTAGCCCTCTGCCAGCGACGCGGCCAGGAGGTACTCGTCCCCGGGAGTCGCCTCGAGCCGCAGCGGAACGATCGAGCCCGATCGCGCTTCCGCCGTGGCCATGAGCTGGACCCTCTCCTCGCCGAAGAACTCGAGGTACCGGAGGAGCACCTCCTTCCGCGTATCCGGCCAGGCGCCGTCGACCAGGGCGCCGAGCGGAACGGAGCTGGCGATGGAGCGGTACGCGCCGGCATCGTGAACCACGCCGAGCACGGTCCCGTGAGCGGTGTTCGCCCGCAGGAGGACCTGCGCCGGGGGGATCGCCTTCACCCGGTCGATGCACAGGTCCTCGGCCTCGTCCGCGTATTCCAGCGCGAGGCCACGGAGGAGAGCTCCGCCGGCGCCCACCACCGAGTCCAGGTAGAAACCGCGATAGAACGGCAACACGCCGAACCAGGGTCCCAGCGTGTACTTCACCTGGTCGTGGGACCACGTGTCTCCCCCCTCGAGGTAGACGCCCTTCCCGGCCTGGAGCGCGGCCACCACCTCGTTCGCCTGTCCCTGGGAGAGGATGTGGTTGTAGGGGAAGACGCCCAGGCAGACGAACCACACATCGTGCGCGTCGAAGCTTGAGGGCCAGGCCCGGTAGTAGTGATGCGGAAGGCCCAGGTCGCCGAGCGTGTCCAGGAGGAAGGGACCCGAGCAGGGGCGCAGGGAGAGGTCGACGATCCCGACGCTCTCGCCTCGAGCCGCCACGGGGCAGAACACCTCGCCCACCAGGGGCAGCGTCGAGACGTTCGCCGACACGGCCCCGTCCGTGGCCTTCAGGCGGTAGCTGACGACGTCGCCCGGTGAGACGTTTCCGCCCAGGGTTCCGCTGTACCAGTAGCACAGCTCCTCTCGCGACAGGCGCGCGGTCGGCTGGGCCACGCCGTTGATGGCGTACTCCACGGACACCTCGGGGGTGGCCATGTCATCCTTGCACAGCGTCCGGATCAGAGGCGGCCACTCGCCGGCCGAAGCGCTTCGCGTCGGCGTGAAGCGGGTGAGCTCCGGGGCTTCCACGTCGCGCCGGACCTCGAAGGTCATCATCCCCTCGGGGGCCACCAGGGGGTAGATCGCCGCCCGGCCACCGTCGTCCCGGGCCTCGATGAAGAACGAGACGGTCGAGCCCTCGCCTTGTGCCGGGATGCCCGCCCGGTAGGTGTGCGGATTCCCCGCGGGCAGCATCACCACGTCGCTGAACGGCGCGCCACCCGTCCGCGTCCAGTGGATGACCGGGTACCCCGGCAGGAGCGCGGCCCCCTGGAGGGGAATCACCTCCGCGGTCACGAGGTGGTCCGCACCGGTCTCCTCCGCGTCGCCCGGCGGGAAGGGATAGATGCGAATGACGTCGCGCTTCATGATGTTCTTCGTCGCGCAGTGGAGCGACGCGCCCCAACCGGTGCCGAAGTGATCGACCCCCACGATCTCGTAGCCGACGAAGGCCCGCTGGAAGATCTCCAGCGCGGTCGCGTCGGACGCCTCTCCGGTGACGGGCACGAAGACCTTCTCGTTGGCCACCAGGCAGTTCAGGTACGGCTTGAACTCCGTCCACGGCGACGGGAACATCGGCAAGCGGTGGATCACGTACGGTCTCCCCCACGGGCTCTCGAGGGTCGCGTAGTAGGCCGCGATCGCCTCCCCGAGCGGGTGCTTCCAGTACCCTTCGGGCCACCGGGCGATGATCAGGGTCTCGGGGTTCGCCGGCTTGCCGCAGGTGTCGTGGTGCGAGAGGGTGTACGGCGGCACCGTGTGGTAGTGCTCGATTCCCAGGTAGTCCCGGAAGAGCGAGTCGGTGAACGCCTTCTTCTTCTCTCCGTTGTCCCCGTACACCCAGGACGAGGAGAAGGCCGTGCCGTAGGCGTTGGGGTAGAAGTTCCCCCCCTCGCAGTAGATCTTCGCGTGAGGCTCGTAGTACTTGTAGCCGTACAGGGCGGCGAACTTCCGGGGGAACTGGTCGTCGAGAGGGTAGTTGTCGTGCCAGCACGAGTTGTTCACGATGCACAGCTCGCCGCTGCCGTCCCAGATGAACCACGGACCGCAGTCCCTCATCCACCCGTAGGTCAGAGGGATCATGATGAAGTGGATGTTGGTCAGCGGAATCCCGTTGCCGTTCAGGAAGTGGATCCAGTCGCGTTTCTGCTGGTGGTCGTCCACCGGGATGTACAGCTGGTGATCCAGCTGCATCTTCTGGACGGTATCCGCGTTCATCCAGTTGTAGTTGAGGATGATCCCCTCGGACTCCTCCCACTCGGCGCAGCAGTGCACCGGTCCCGGGGGAACGGTGCCGCGGCCGGAGTCGAGCGGAGCGTCTCCACCGAGGAACACCGGGGGGGCGGGCCGGGGATTCGCCGTCTGGGCTTCGACCCCGATCGCGAGGAGGAAGCAGAGGAGGAACGCGGGGGAGAGGTTCGCGAGGGACTGCTGGATCGTGCTCATTCTTCTCGTTCCCATCGAAGGCGCTGGATCTGCATTGGAGCACAAGGATTCGAAGTCGGGCTCCTTCCCACGCTTTTCCGGGAAAGTGATACGGAGCCCGTACTACGACAGGACCTCCTCGTAGACGGCCAGGGTCTCTCCCACCATCCGGTCGATCGCGAAGAGCTCGTGGACCCGCTCGCGACCGGCCGCGCCCAGACGCCGTCGTTCCTCCTCGTCGCCGGCGATCCGGAGGAATCCGGCGGCCAGCTCGTCCTCGTCGCGGACCGTCACCAGGATCCCGGTCTCGCCGTCGACGACCACCTCGGGGATCGCGGAGACGCGCGTGGTGAGGATCGGCAGACCGCTGGCCATCGCCTCGAGGAACGTCAGGCCGAGCCCTTCCCACAACGAGCTCTGCACCATGCAGTCGCACGCTGCCAGCACGCGCGGGACGTCGCGGCGAAGGCCGACGAAGATCACCCGGTCGGCGATCCCCAGCTCGCCGGCGAGCGCCTCCATATTCTCCCTCCCGTCGCCGTACGGGTCGTCTCCGACGAGCAGCAACCGAAGCTTCATCCCGTCGGGCGCGCCCCTCACGGCCTTCCGGAACGCGCGCAGCAGGACGGGGTGCGCCTTCGCCGGAGCGAACCGAGCCACGCAGGTGAAGAGCACCTCGTCCTCCCCCACGCCGAGCTCATCGCGCACCTCGTGACGACAGCCCGCCGCGCGCGTCTCCTCGAACGGCGTGAAGTCGATGCCGTAGTAGATGCGAGTGATCTTCTCGCGCTTCAGTCGGCCGGTCGTCGCCATGTACTCGGCGACGTGGTCGGACAGCACGATGGTCTTCCGTGGCAGGTTCCCGAGGATTCCGTGGAGAAAGGCGATACCGGGGCTCCTGAGCTGCGGCTCGTCCGAGTGCTTGCTCGAGACCAGGCGCCGGCGACACCCGCAGAGCGTCGACACCACGGCCGCGGCCATGTCCGCCTTCAGGAGGTGGCTGTGCACGATCTCCGCCCAGCGCACCAGCGGGGCCAGCTTGAAGAGGATCCCGGGGCCCTGACCGACGCGCACGACCCTCGCCGCCCCGGCGGCGCGGAACTCCGCTTCGAGGTGGCCGAGCCCCTTGAGGAACGCGATGCGGACCTCGTGCCCGAGCCGCACCTGCGCGCGCACGTGGGACAGGACGTGATTCTCCGCCCCCGCGAGGTCGATGGTCGTGATGACGTGAAGGATCTTCAACGCGGGTCCCCGCCGAGGAGGATCTCGAGGCGTTCGGGGATCCGGCGCAATCGGCCGCGCCACGTCAGCCGCCTGACGAAGCGCCCGAACGCGCGACTCCCCCACTCCTCCAGCCACCGGACGCCGGCGAGGTACGAGGCGTCGAGGCGGGGCAGGTCGAACGGGTCGTCGCCGCTCCGCAGAATCCGCTGGTCGGTGCCACAGGCGCAGGCGAACACCTCGCGCGCCGCGCGCCGCGCCCGACGGTCACAGTCCCCGTAGGGCCAGGCGAAGACCCCGCAGGTCGCGCCGATCCGCTCCTCGAGGTCGGCGCGGGCCCCGCACAGCTCGCGCTCCAACCGGCCCCGATCCAGCCCGTAGAAGCGCGGGTGCGTCCGGCTGTGCGTCCCGATCGACACCCCCGCTCGGGCGACGCGCTCGAGCCCCGCCCAGTCCATCAGCGGCAGCTCGGGGATCGCGGCGCGACCGGTTCCCCCCCACCGGTTCGTCCTCCCCACCTCGCCCGAGACGACGAACAACGTCGCCGGCAGCTCCCGCTCGGCCAGCCGCGGCCAGGCCTCGGACTCGAAGTTGGCGAAGGCGTCGTCGAAGGTCAGCGCCACGGCCTCCGCATCGTCGGGCAGCTCCAGGAGCTCGGCGAGACCGACGACCCTCACGCGCTCCTCGGCGAGCCAGTCGAGCTGCCGCTGGAAGACCTCCGGCGCCATCGAGATCGGCGACCCCGTAGGGTCGATCGAGTGGTACATCAGGATGCCGCGCATGGAGCTCACCGCCCGGTGACCGGGCCCAGCATGGCGATTCCGGGAGGGGTACGCTTCATCTTCCAGCCAGATTCTCCTGGTGGGGGTTTCTCCGTCCACTTCGAGGGCCTGGTCGAACGGCTCTCCCGGACGGCGACCGACACCCGTCTCGATGTCCTCGACCGGGATTTCGACCGGTGGTCTTCGGGTTTTTCGGGGAGCAGGGAGTCAGGCTCCTTATCGTCTGAATGGCCCTTGCCGAGGAACGTCGCTCATGAGACTCATCAACCTGCCGATCCTGCTGTTCACCATTCCGTATCTCTCGCCGAGCCTCCCGGCCGACGACCCCATCATGCGCTGGAGTTTCGAGGGGACGGCTCCGGGCGAAGTGCTCGAGGCCGCCACCGACGGTCCGGATGTCTACGAGGGCAACTCCGCGCCGGCTCCAGGAGTCTCGGGCGACGGGCTGCGGCTGGATGGCTTCACGGCTTGCGTGAGAAGAGGGCCGGAGCACGTGAAGCACCCCACCGGTGACTTCACCGTCGAGGCCTGGGTCGCGCTGGGGGCCTATCCCTGGAACTGGTGCCCGGTGATCACCACCGAGCCGGAGGATGTCGCGGGGTATCGGCTGACGCTCGGCCCGCTGGGGCAGGCCTCGCTGCAGGTGGCCATCGATGGAGAGTGGAAGTCGTGCAGCAGTCCGGAGGCGACCATCCCCCTGCGGCGCTGGAAGCACGTCGCCGGTGTCCACGAGGCGGGGAAGGAGCTGAGACTCTACGTCGATGGAGAGCTCCTGGCCTCGTCGCCGATCGATGGGCGGTTCCAGCCCGCCGTCGACGCGGAGTGCCGGCTCGGGATGGTCGCCGTCCCGGAGAAGCCCTCCGACATCCACCGCGACTGGGGCACGCTTCCGACCTGGTTCGGGATCGACGGCATCATCGACGAGATCGCGGTCCACGACCGCGCGCTGAGCGAGGAGGCGATTCGCGACGGGTACGAGTCGATCCCCCGGAAGACTCCGGCGATCGCTCCCCGCAGGCTGCCGACGATCGCGACGCACCCTGGCCGGTTCGGCGCGTTCTACACCAAGCTCGAGTACTACCCCGGCTGGGACGACCTGTGGCCCGTCGAGCAGGACCCCGACGTCGTGGTCTGCTTCGAGCGCTCGCCGGTCAAGCTGATCTTCTGGCGCGGAATCCGCTACGGGGCGTCGTGGGTCTCGGAGAACGAGAACTGGATGACCGACCAGAGCGTCGAGGCTTGGGAGCACGGCGACGCCGACCGCGAGGGCTGCTTCGAGCACATGCAGGACCGTCACTGCCGTTTCTCCCACGTGCGGATCATCGAGAGCACGCCGGCCAGGGCCGTGGTCCACTGGCGCTACGCCCCCGTCAGCGCCCACAACAACACCTGGCGTCCCGACCCGAAGACCGACTGGGAGTGCTGGGTCGACGAGTACTACTACGTCTATCCCGACGCCACCGGCATCCGGCGCGTCTCGTGGAAGACGGGTACGCTGGGCAGGCCGCGACAGCTCCAGGAGACGCTCGCACTGCTCCACCCGGGGCAGGTGGTGTCGGATCTCCTGGAGAAGGTGTTCGTCCGTACGGCGGACTACGAGGGCAACCGCGGGGAGGGGCTCACCGTCGAGGATCCGCACAGTCCACCCTACGGCCCCTTCAAGTGGGACGATCCCCAGCCGTTCACGATCCAGCAGTACGCCTTCAAGTCGACGCACAAGCCGTTCATCTGCTTCGAGCCGGGCAACACGATGCACATCAGGCACCGGGGCCTGGGCTCCTACGACCGAGCCGTGGGCTGCAACCACTTCCCCGTGGGGCAGGCCCGCTGCGACGGTCGGTCCACGCGCACGGCGGATCGCCCGTCGCACTGTTCCAGCTTTCCCATCTCGAACCCCGTGGTCCACGAGGAGGGGGATCGCTCGTACTGGTGCGGCTTCTACGGCATGAAAGACCTCGGCGTCGATCGGCTGATCGTGCTCGGCCGATCCTGGGCCCACGCGCCGGAGCTGGTCGATGCCGATACGGGGTTCACCTCCGAGGGGTACGACCGGAGTCGACGCAGCTACACCCTGGAGAACACCGGTGGAGCGCCGGCTTCGCTGAGCTTCACGCTGAAGGGCAGCGAGTCGTCCCCCATCCAGAACCCCGCCTTCTTCGTCCGGGGTTGGGGCGCGGAAGGGGCGAGAGTGCTCCTGAACGGCGAGGAGCACCTCGACTGCGAGGTTGGAGTCGTGTCCGAGCTGGAAGGACTGAACCTCGTCCTCTTTCTCTGGCACGAGGCCAGCGGCGACCTGCGCGTCACCCTGATCCCCGAGTAGCCGAAGGTAGCCGCCCGTGTCAGCGGGCTCGGCGTGACTCTCCCCGGCTTTTCGGGGAAGTCGCTGTGCGACAGCGACATCCCTGGTATGTGTAGGAAGGAGCCCGACTTCGCTTCTCATGTCGATCCTGCACACCTTGCTCGCTGTCTGCGCGACCGCCGGAGCCGCCTCGGCGCAGCTCGACGTGGCCATCGTCGCCTCGGCGAGCGGGTCGGATACCGATTGTCGCTTCACCGATCCTCGGGACAAGCTGATGGCCAGCGGGAGGTTCGACACGGTCGACGTCATCAACGTCACCCCCGCGATCCCGACCCTGGCGGAGCTCCTGAGCTACGACGCCGTCATCTGCTGGACCAACCTGAGCGTTGCCGACGGTGACGCCTGGGGGGACGTCATGGCCGACTACGTCGACGCCGGCGGGGGCGTGGTCATCGCGGTCTTCGCCAACTACTCGACCACGATCGACCGCTACCTCGGCGGCCGCTGGGAGACCGGCGGATACGAGGTGCTCATCTCGAAGAGCGGAAGCGGGTCGGGTGCCGCGACACTCGGTGTCGTCCACGTTCCCGATCACCCGGTGATGTCGGGGGTCAACACCTTCGACGGAGGGCCGACGTCCTACAAGCCCGCGGGAACGGCGCTGACCCCCGGCTCGACCTTGATCGCCGAGTGGAGCGACGGGAAGGTCCTGGTCGCCGAGGGCGCGAATCACCAGCGCATCGACCTCGGCATGTACCCTCCTTCCTCCGACTGCGTCTCCACTTCCTGGGTCTCGTCGACGGACGGCGCGTTGCTCCTGGCCAACGCCCTCGCCCACGTCGCCGGCGCCGTCGCTCCCGGCACGGGGTACTGCCTCGGTGATCCCGGCAGCGGAACGCCGTGCCCGTGTTCCAACGACAACGACGGCAGCGTTCCCGGATCCGGCTGCGCGAATGGCGTCTCCGCCGCGGGAGCTCGACTGACGGGCAGCGGAAAGGCCCGGGTCGGCGCCGACACGCTGGTCCTCTCCGCCACCGGTCTGGAGCCCCACAACTCCGGCCTCTACTTCCAGGCGGACAACGATCTCTCTCCGGGTCTCGCCTGGGGGGACGGCCTGCGCTGCGCCGGCGGGCAGCTGAGGCGACTCGGCGTCCGCTTCTCCGACGGGAGTGGCGAGTCCGACACCTCGGGCCTCGCGCTGCCCATCTCGGTGAAGGCCGGGAACGTCGCGCCCGGCGACACCAAGTTCTACCAGTGCTGGTACCGCAACCCTGGCGGCTCTCCGTGCTCGACCGACTTCAACGCGTCGAATGGCTACGTCATTCTCTGGGGGCCTTGACGGCGCCGCGCTCGACAGCTGACGGCCGCGATGCTCGAATGATCAGATGGAGCCCGAGGATCACCCCGAGCTGAATCGAGTCGACGGCGCGATACGGATCGTCGTCGCCTCGATCGCCTGCGTCGGCGGGGGGATCGTCTTTCTCGTCGAGGCGGAGGACCCCGAGCTCTGGCAGATCGCGGCGGCCGCCCTGGTCATCGCTCTGGGCCTCGCGCTGCCCTCGCTGACGAGCCGCTGGTTCCGCTACCGTGGGGAGAAGGACCCTCCGGATCGCGAGTGACCGTACTTCCGGCGGAACCCCCTCGCCTCTCGACGGTTCGAGGGGAGGAGGAGACGTCCCCGTGCTTGCCACCCTGATCACCCTGGCGATGGTGGCTCCCCCGATCGAGGAGCCGGACTGGATCGGACTGTTCCTGGAGGGTAGCCGCGCCCTGGAACGGGGAGAGCTCCACGAAGCGCAGTGCGCGCTGGAGCGAGCCCTGGACCTGCAACCCGGCCACGCCCCCATCGCCTGGCAGCTCGCCAGTGCGATGGCACGGTCGGGAGAGACTTCCGGAGCACTGGATCAGCTCGAGACGATCGTGACCCGGGGCGGCGGCGAGGCGGCGCTGCTCGAGTGGGACCCCGACCTCGCGTCGCTGCGGCGGGAGGCTCGCTTCGGCGCCCTGCTCGAGCGGCTCGAGACCAGGGAGAGGACCTCGCCGCCGCTCGAGCTCCCCGTCGCCCGGCTGACGGTGAGCGGTGGTGGCCGGATCCTGTCGGCTTCACCCGGAGCGGAGGTCGCGACCACCCTGGCGCGCGGTCAGTACGCCCTCCGCGACCTGCGCGCCGGCGAGACCCTGGTGATGCTCGAGCGGCCGGGTGAGCTCCTCTGCGGGGTGGCGATGAGCCCCGACGGTCGCTGGGCGGTCACCGACAGCGCCAGGAGAGGCCGAGGCTCGAACCGTCACTACCTGCGCGTCTTCGATGCCGTCACCGGGGACCTCGTCACCGAGCTGGCCGCGGTCGGCTACGGAGCGAAGCTCCAGTTCAGCCACGGCGGCACGCGGATGATGGCGGAGGGTGGAAGTCTGGACTCCTGCGTGGTGTGGGCGACGGAGAGCTGGAGGCCGATCGCCATGCCCTCCGTCGACGCCGACCAGGCCTTGCTCTCGCCCGACGGGACGCGGATCCTCTTCCTCTCGCGCAGCGGGAAAGGGCTGAGCGAGCTGGTCTTCTGGGACGTCGACGAACACCGCTGTCTCGCGCGCCACCAGAAGCTGGCCACCGTGCCGAATACGCGGTGGGAGTTCTCGGCCGGCGGTAGCTTCGCCGTGGTCGTGGAGAACATGGGCGGCGGCCTTCGCCTCTACGACGGATTCGACGGGGCGGAGCTGAAGCGGATAGAACCTGGAGAAGATCGCTTCACGCACGCGTGCTTTCTGGGCGAGACCGCCGAGCTGGTCTCCATCGACCGCGACCGGCTGCGGGTATGGAACGCCCGCACCGGTGATCCGCTGCGGACGCTGGCCACCCTCGAGGGAGGCGGCGAGGCGGCGGGACACCTGGACGCCGCACCGGACGGAAGCCGGGTGCTCGTGTCGGGATTGGGGTTGGCCTCGCCGACGGCCTTCGACCCGGACACCGGAGAGATCGCGTGGACCGCGGCGAGCTCGCCGGAGAAGCCGGACGACGAGCTCTGGCGGGCGTGCTACACCTCGGACGGCTCACGCGTGTTCGCCCTGCAGAGCGGATCCAGCCACGACGGCGTGGTGATCGATGCCCGTTCCGGCGAGCAGCTGTCGACGACCGGCGAGCAGGAGCAGCGGGGGATCGTGCGAGCCCACCCGCGGCGAGACGAGCTGTGGGTGGGCCGTGAGGACGGCGGCCTGCTCCGGCTCGATGCGACTCGCGGGCGAGTCCAGGGCCGCTGGCGCCACGGGATCGCGGCCATCCTCGGCCTCTGCTTCTCCCGCGAGGGAGACCGGCTGGTCACGCTCGATCGCGCCGGGGTCCTCCGCGTGATCGAGACGACGGGCGGCGAGGTGGTGGCGGCGATCGCGAACCCCGTCCCCTCGGACCCGACCTGGTCGACGCCGCACCTGCGCTTCTCCCCGGAAGGCTCGGCGCTCCTGGTCGCCGAATCCAGCACGGAGCTCCGGATCCACGACACCTCCGACTGGTCGCTCCGCTGCGAGATCGAGGTCGAACGGGGTGTGCCGCAGTGGAGCTGGCGGCCGGATGGTCGAGTGCTCGCCACCGGCGCCGAGGAGGGGCGCGTGTGGCTGTACGACACGAACACCGGGTTCCGCCTGCCAGTCGAGATCGACATCGATTCCGACGTCTTCGCGCTCGCCTTCGAACCGCACGGCGACCGGCTGTGGGTGGGCGGGAGTGAGTCCAGGGTGCACGTCTTCGATGTCGAGAGCGGCACCGAGGTACACACGCTGGAGATGCCGCATCACGACCCCATCTTCGAGCACGTCTGGCTGGGCACCATCACCTTTCGCGAGGACGGCGCGCTGGCGATCACCGCCTCGGCCGGGTACGGCGTGGTCGCGGCCTGGGACCCGGCGAGTGGCCGGCAGCTGTGGGAGTACGGCTACGAGGGCGGTAACGGTTCCGAGCTCTGTAGCGCCTTCGACCGGAGCGGTGAGCGCGTCTACGTCTGGGGGCAGGGCTTCTGGACGCCTCGGATCGTGAGTGCCGAGGACGGGAGCACGCTCCTCGACCTCGCCGATCGACGGTTTCGCGAGCTGGTGCCGCTACCGGGTGGAGAGCGGCTCGCCGTTTCGGCCCTGGAAGGAGTGGAGGTGATCGAGACCGACCGGGGCACGAGTCGCTGGACGCGCTTCGAGCTCGCGGGCGACGGCTGGCTGCTCGCCGCCGCCACGCACCACGTCGACGGGACCCGGCGTGGGCTGGAGGAGATGCACCTGTGCCTTCCCGAGCGCTCCTATCCACTCGACGCGCTGGCGTCGGCGCTGCTCGATCCGAAGAAGGTCCGCGCGGCGGCGGAGGGAGTCCTCCTGGCGCCCGCTCGGCTCCCCGCGATGCCGGCGCTCGTGTGGGAGGTGAAGCCGCCGCGCGTCGTGCGGCTGACCGAGGAGAAGGAGCCGCCCGCGGTCACGCTGGTGGCCCGCTGCTCCGAGGGCCTCGCCGGTTTCGAGCTCCTACGCGACGGCGAGCGCCAGCTCCTGGCCGGGGAGGTGGTCTCCCCCACCAGGCGACACCTGACCTTCCAGCTCGAACGCCCGGCCCGCGGGAAATCGATCGACTACCGCTGGCGATCGATCGGCGAGAAGGGTGTCCTCAGCCGGGCGCTGCACCTGACCGTCGAGCTCGAACGGTGAGCTGACGCGATCCTCCCTCGCTCGAGAGAGAGTGTCGCGTCATCTCTTCGAACCGATCAGGCCCTATCGCGGTGGCCGACCCGGTGCTACAACGGAGTTGCGCATCCGCAGGACCTCGCGTTCCAAGGAGATCGTCATGCGGCCCGGACACCTCTTCCCCAACGCGTTTGCCCTCTTGCTGACCCCGGTCCTCGGCTTCTCCCAGACCTCGGTCTGGACGGTCGACGACGATGGCCCCGCGGACTTCGCCACCATCGGGGAGGCGGTCGCCGCCTCGTCCGACGGGGATGCCATCCTGGTCCGAGGCGGGAGCTACCCGAGCTTCACGCTCGACGCCAGGGGCGTCACCGTCGTCGGCGAGCCCGACGTCACGTACGTTCACGGACACGTGCAGATCGAGAACCTCGCTCCGGGGCAGGTGGCCGTGCTGTCCAGCCTGGCCGTGCGTTCTACCGACCACGAGGCTATTCGGGCCCACGACAACCAGGGATCGATTCGCCTGCAGTCCTGCGAGTTGTTCCATTACTGGAACCACGACGATGATCGTGGACACGGCGCCCTCATCGTCGACAGCGACGACGTTTGCCTCGTCGACTGCGTGCTGCGTGGAGGAGTCGGGACCTATGTGGACTACTGGTGGTACGCCCCGGGTGGAGCCGGAGCCGTGATCGAACACTCGACCATCGCCCTCTACGACTGTGACGTCCGTGGTGGGGATGGTGGAGACAACGACTTCGAGAAGTGGGAGGCTGGCGACGCGGGACCGGGAGGCGTCGTCGTCGAGTCCTTCCTGTTCCTCTCGAACTCCCCGTTCACGGGCGGCGACGGAGGGGACTTGCTGGACTTCTGGAACACCAGCTCCGGTGGAGACGGCGGGGCGGGCATGGACCTGAAGGACCTGGCCTCGGAGCTGCAGATCCTCCACAGTCCGATCAGCGGCGGCGAAGGTGGGACGAGCGATGGGTTGGGAAGCTCGGGGTCCCCGGGTCCCCCTTTCACCGGCTCCGGAGCCTCCCTGATCGTCCAGCTATCCGGCACCCGTCGCCAGATGGAGGTGACCCGCCACTGCCAGCCGGTCGGCACGACCCTCCTGGCCACCTTCCGTGGTCTGCCCGGTGACACGGTCTACCTGCCCGTCGACCGGGGCACGGCGTTCACGTTCGACGTCACGGTGAAGGGCGCCTGGATCCTCCCGCAGCCGCCGTCGATCCCCCCGACGCCGATCGCGCTGATCCCCGCTTCCGGCGAGATCCAGGTCGAGCTCCCCTCGACGGTGCCGACCGGGGGGAATGTGGCCGAGGTCGAGTTCCGGCAGATGTGGGTCTTCAGCCAGGCCGGCGAGACGCTCCTCGGCTCCCCCACCGGCACGCTTCAGATCGCCTGCTCCGCTCCCCTGACCTACTGCGTGGGCGCGCCGAACTCGGTCGGTCCCGGGGCAGCCATCTCGCTGACCGGCTCGGTCAGCGTCTTCGTCAATGACGCCTTGCTGAACGCGACGGGCACCCCGCCCGACCAGTTCGGCCTCTTCTTCTACGGCCCCAATCAGATCCAGATACCCTTCGGGGACGGGTTCCGCTGCGTGGGCGGAGGTGTCTATCGCCTCGGCGCGGTGATCAGCGACGCGAGCGGCTACGCCTTCGATGTGCTCGACTACACGCAGCCTCCGATGAACGCCGGCAGCGGTCACGTCTCGCCGGGTGACAGCTGGAACTTCCAGTACTGGTACCGCGACCCGAGCGGGCCGGGCGGCACGGGGTCCAACACCTCGAACGCGCTGGCGGTCACGTTCTGTCCGTGAGGCCGAGGAGGACCGAGGGTACCGAGCCCGAACGCTCTCCTCCCGTCACACGGCGGGTCGACGAACGCGCCCGCGGCCCCTGGTCACGTTCCGTCGGCGGTTCCGGGTCGACCAGCAAGAAGTGCCCGGTCGCGGTACCATGTAGCAACATGAGGAGACTCCTGCTGCTCGTCATCTGCCTGGGGCTGGCCAACGTGGCCGCCGCCCAGCTCGCACTCGAGGACTTCGACGGTGGTACCTTTCCGCCCCCGGGCTGGGTCGTCCGCGACAACAGCGGCCACGGCAGCGTCTGGCAGACCAGCTCCCATTGGGGCGATGGGAACCTGGCCGGTGGCACGGGCGAGTGCGCCGCCGCCGACAGTGACTCTCATCCATGGCCCCCCGTCGACACCGACCTGATCACGCCCGCGTTCGACGTCCCCGCGCTCAACTTCTTCTTGGAGTTCGATCACGGCTACGAGTACCACCAGTCCGACTGGGGTGATGTCGATGCCAGCGTCGGTGGCGGTCCCTGGATCGACCTGAGGCGCTTCTACACTCACGGTGGTCACATCCGGATCAGCCTCGATGCCTTCGCGGGCTCGACGAACGTCCGGATCCGATTCCGCTACGTCGCCCAGGGCGACCGATACTGGCATGTCGACAACGTCGAGGTCGTCCAGTGGAAACCGGCGCTCTGGAAGGAGGACTTCGACGGCGGCATCTGGCCTCCGGCGGGCTGGACGGTGGTCGACCACGCTGGCACCGGAAACGTGTGGGACACCGGTAGCAGCTACCCCTACGGGAACCCGTCCGGAGGCACTGGCGAGTGCGCCGCCACCGACGGCTGGGGGTACGGAACCGGGGCGCTGGCCAACACCAGCCTGATCACCCATGTGTTCGATATTCCGCCCGGGGCCTACGACCTGGAATGGCAGAACAACTTCGTCGGCAGCTTCGACTTCGGCTACGTCTACATCAGCGTCGGCGGTGGTGGCCCCTGGATCCTCCTGAAGACCTTCGACCCGGAAACCTCCGGCTGGGAGTTGGTCAGCTTGTACGACTACTCCGGAGCGACGGGCTGCCGGTTCCGATTCGGCTATGAGAAGGCTCAAGGGGCGCTGGGTCACCGCTGGCACGTCGATGACGTCACCGTCCGGGAAGCAGAACCGCCCCCTCCCGCCATCTGGGAGGAGGTCTTCAACGGGGGCACGTTCCCGCCCGCTGGCTGGACGGTCTTCGACAACGCCGGAGGCGGCAACGTCTGGAATCTCTCCTCGACCTGGACCAAGGGCAACCGGACCGGGGGATCGGGCGAGGCCGCCGCGATCGACGACGACGAGGTCGGCCACGGGACGATGACCGACACCGAGCTGATCACTCCTTCCTTCCTCGTGCCCGGCGCCAGCCTGTTGTTCTCCTACCGACACCAGTTCGTCCAGGAGCATGGACAGGAGGGGCGGGTCGACATCAGCGTCGAGGGCGGTCCCTGGACGAACCTGCACACGTATACGGATTCCACGGGAGGCACGGTCGAGGTCGACATGGATACCTACGTCGGGAACAACGTGCAGATCCGCTTTCACTACACGGACCTCGGCACCTGGGGTTGGTACTGGCACGTCGACGACGTGAGGCTGTATCTGCCAGGCGTCGTCGCCCCGGGCTCACCCTTCTGCTTCGGCAGCACCACGTCGGGCAATCCCTGCCCGTGCGACAATGACAACGACGGCTCCGATGTGGTCGGTGCCGGCTGTGCGCACGACGACTCCCCGGCGGGCGCCCGTCTCGGGGCGAGTGGCCAGGCGAGCGTCACGGCCGACACGCTGCTCCTCCAGGGTCAGCGCGGACCGGTCGGCAACTCGACCCTGTTCTTCCAGGCTGACAACACCAACGACGGTGCCGGTCTCTTCCTCGGCGACGGCATTCGTTGCGCCGGTGGAGGTCTGATCCGCCTGAAGGTCGGGCTGACCGACGCGACCGGGTACGCCGACTCGAGCCCGATGATGATCAGCACCCGATCGGCGAACTTCGGCCACCCGATCTCGCCCGGTGAGACGCTGTACTACCAGTGGTGGTTCCGCGACGTGGGCGGCTCGCCCTGTGGCACCGAGAGCAACACCTCGAACGGCTACGGGATCACCTGGATTCCTTGAGCTCTGATCGACGCCGGAGGGCGCAGCCGATGTGCCGGTCCACCGATCTTCCGGACTCATCTCCGCCGGGATCGGGCCTCGGGAGCGACGACGACCTCAACGATCGCCGAGAGCGGGGCGACGGAGCAGGGTGAACATGGCCCTGTCGATCGCCCTCTCGGCCGCGGCTCCGCCGCAGTTCGTCGCCAGCAGAATGGCCCTGTCCTTCTCCGGAGCCAGCCACATCCGGGCAAACCACCACCGGTTGCTGCCGGCGTGGGTCAGGACCATTCCCACTCCACCGGCCCACTTCGAGACCCCCCATCCGAGCGCGACGTCTCCGCCCGGAGGAGGCGTGTGCAGCCTGCGGAAAGTCTCCTCCGGGAGGAAGTCGCTCTCACCTCGAGCCCCGTCGATGTGGAGCGCCACGAACCTGGCCCAGTCATCGAGCGAGAGGTGCACGGTTCCGGCCGGGCCGATCACGGGCGGGTTGTCGGCCATCGGACCCGGCTCGATCGGCTTCCCCTCGCGATGCCCGCGGGGCTGCGTCACCGCCTCGGCGACCCCGGGCGCGCCGTAACCCGCCGAGCTCATGCCGAGCGGCTCGAGGACCCGCCCTCGGAGCAGCTCCTCCCAGGATGCATCGCCCGCCACCTCCGCGATCGCCCCCGCCACCGCGTAGCCGAAGTTCGAGTAGAGCGTGTCGGTCCCCGCCGGCGCCGCGGGTTCCTGCTGTAGCACCAGCACCGCGAGCTGCCGTCGCTGCTCTCGCATCGATCCGGGCAGGGACCGGAGCTGCGAGCGGATGGCGGAGTCGGGCGTCCGGTCGGAGGGAAGGCCCGAGCGATGGGCCAGCAGCTGCTCGAGGGTGACCGCGCGGTACTCCGGTCGGATCTCGTCCGCCAGGTCCGGGAGGGACTCGGCGATGGTGGTCCCCCACGACAGCTTCTCCTCCTCGACCAGGAGGGCGATCAGCGTCGACGTGAGGGCCTTGGTGCAGGAGCCGATGTGCCAGAGGTCGTCCACCGTGACCGCTTCGGCCGACCCGATCGCGCGCAATCCGACGGCGCCCCGGGCGATCACCTCGCCGCCGTGCACGACCACGGCAGCCAGGGACGGCAACTCGTGCTTCTCGCGAACGGGCTCGAGCAGGTCGTTCAGGTTCTCGACCTCGAGTCGGGACGCCGCCGGCTCCTGTGCCCCGGGGTCGGCCTCCGCCGCCGGGATACAGCCCCACGCCGTGGAGACGAGCAGCAGAGCCAGGACGGCTTCTCTCGCGGTCGCTACTTCGGATCGGTCCATCCGTGCTTCCTCCGGTGAGTATGGTGCCAGGAGTACGGTGCCAGGACGGAATCCGCCACCAGTTGGCGGGTTTTGTCCTGGCACCGTACTCAGAGTGGGCGAATGGTGACTGACACAGTGCGCCAGTTACCTCGGCGATCTCTGCTTCCTCAGCGGTCCAGGCCAATCTGAAACCTCCACGATCTCTGCCTCCGTCGCGAGCTCACCGCGCTCTCTGCTCCCTCAGCGCCGCTCTGGTCCTCCGCGAGCTCTGCGTGAAACCACCGCGCCCTCCGCCTCCTCCGCGTCCTGATCCCGCCTTCACCCCACGACCCTGGCACCGTACTTCCACGTGAACCGATCAGGCGAATGGCCTCGCGAAGTATCCTCGCAATGCGCGGAACCCGCCGAACCTGCACAGGTTCGAGATCCCGAGGAGACACCCCATGCTGGCCATCCTGACCACTGTGGCGCTGGCGGCCACGCCTGTCGAAGTCCCGGACTGGATCGATCTGTTCCTGGAGGGGAGTCGCGCGCTGGAGCAGGGCGAGCTCGGGGTGGCACAGCAGGCCCTGGAGCGCGCCCTCGAGCTGCAGCCCGGCCACGCCCCGATCGCCTGGCAGCTCGCCGGGGCCCTGGCGCGCGGCGGGGATGCTGCCGGTGCACTCGAGCAGCTCGAGTCGGTCGTCGATGGAGGCGGCGGCGAGGCGGCGCTGCTCGAGTGGGATCCCGACCTCGCCTCGCTGCGGGAGGAAGCCCGGTTCGGGGGACTGCTCGAACAGCTGACGGCTCGCGATCGAGAGCGGCCGGCTCCATCGGGCCCGGCCGCCCGGCTCGGCGGCTTCGATCAGCAGCTCTGGTCCTCCTCCTGGCCCAATGAGAGCAACGTCGTCCACGGCCGCTATCGGGACACCTACCTGCGCGACCGGCGTGCCGGGGAGACGCTGGCCGTGCTCGGCCGGTTCGGAGACCGCGTCGATCGAGTCGCCGTCCACCCTCGAGGCCGCTGGGTGGTCGTCCCGGTGAGCACGCCCGAGCGGGTCGCGAGCCTGCGCGTCTTCGACGGAGCCAGCGGGGATCTGGTGCGGGAGCTGGAAGGGACCTGGGAGGCGTGGTCGGTCCAGTTCAGCGCGGACGGCGCACGGCTCCTGGCGAAGGGAAGCCGGGCGCCGGAGATCCCCCGGGGAGCGGTGGTGTGGGATACCGAGACCTGGACGCCGGTGGCCGAACTCTTCACGGACTGCAAGCAAGCCGTGCTCTCGCCCGACGGGAGAAGCGTGGTTCTGCTCTCGGTCCGCGGCGCGGCGCACCACTCCGGCCAGTGGAAGGTCACCTACGGCGTGTCGCTGTGGAGGGTCGACGAGAAGCCTCTGGTCGCGCAGCACCGGATTCCGAAACCGAGGCTGTTCAAGACGCCGGAGTTCTCGGCCGACAGCTCGCTCCTGCTCGTCGTGGAGTACCGGGGTACCGGCCTCTTCGTCTACGACGTCGAGAGCGGCGAGGAGCGGCGACGGATCGCGTCGGGTAAGACCCCCTTCCGCGACGCGTGCCTCCTCGGCGTGACCGGCGCGATCGCCACGAGCGACGAGGAGGGATCGATCTGGATCTGGCCGGCGCAGGGAAAGGGAATCCGGCGCATCTTCGAGGTGCTCGATGGGAAGCCGTTCCTGCTCGACGCCTCTCCCGACGGCAGTACGCTGCTCGCCAGGCGGTCGAACGCGCTCCAGGTCTTCGATGTGAGTAGCGGGAAGCAACTGTGGGCCTCCGACCGCGCGCCCGGCGGAAGCGTGAGGAGCGCGCGCCACAGCCCCGACGGGGCGCGCGCGATGGTTAACTACTGGAACGAGGAACCGTGTGTCGTTCACGACGCTCGTAGCGGCAGAGTGTTGTCGATTCACCAGAGCCCGCGACTCCGCTCGGTCATCAGGCCCCACCCGGAGCGGAACGAGCTGTGGGTCGGGCTCTCCGACGGTACCTTGCGGCGGATCGACGCCGCCTCGGGCCGAGCCCTCGACAGCTGGCACCACGGCGATGCCCCGATCACCGGGATGTGCTTCATCGCGGACGGCGAGCGGCTCGCGTTCATCGACCGAGATGGCCTCTTGCGCGTCATCGACACGCGAAGCGGTGAGTTGACGGCGAGGATTCCGGGAGCCGGCCGGAGGTACGGAGGTTCGAACGGCTACGACTGCGAGCTCTCCCCCGATGGCTCGATTCTGCTGGTCGACGAGCCGAGGGGCCCGCTCCACCTCTACCGCACCTCCGACTGGACGCTGCAATGCTCCATCCACGCCGAGCCCTACGATCGCGAACGCAGCTGGAGGGCCGACGGCGGACTGCTCGCCGTGTCCGTCGACCGGGGCCTCGTGCGGCTCTTCGATACGCAGAGCGGCGAGCCCCTCGAGCTCGAGCTCCGGGTCGAGTACGGGTGGACCCCCACGATCGGGTTCGAGCCGCGCGGGAACCGCCTGTGGATCGCCGACAACGACTCCACGCTTCACGTCTTCGACACGGAGAGCGGCGGAGAGGTGCAGACGCTGAGCCAGACCGACATCGCCATCAGCGAGATCCTGGTGTGTGCGATCCTCTTCCGGGACGATGGTGAGCTGGCCGTCACCTCCTCGCAGGACGTGGGAGTCATCGCGGGCTGGCACCCCGAGAGCGGTCGGAGGCTGTGGGACTACCACTACTGGGGCGGGACGCCGGCGGCCGTGCGCTGTGCCCTCGGTCGCAGCGGCGATCGCGTGTACGTCTTCGAACAGGGCGACCACACCCCGAGGATCGTCGACGCCGAGGATGGAAGCACGCTACTCGACCTCGCGGAGCGCGGGATCGAAGAGCTGCTGCCGCTGCCGGACGAGCGCCTCGTCGCCGCCGTGGGTCCGGAGGGGCTGGAGGTGATCGAGACCGGAGAGGGCCGGTGCCGCTGGAGGCGGATGGAGATCGAGGGGGGTGACTAGCTGCTCTCCGCTCCGACCCGACACGTCGACGGCACGCGCCATGCGCTCGAGCAGCTGCACCTGGTACTGCCCGAGCGTTCCTATCCGCTCGACGCGCTGGCGGCGGCGCTGCTCGATCCGAAGAAGATCCGCGCGGCGGCGGAGGGAGTCCTCCTGGCGCCGATTCGGTTGCCAGCGATCCCCGAGCTGGTATGGGAAACGCCACAGCCGCGCGTCGTGCGGCTCTCCGAGGACCAGGAGCTGCCCACGGTCGAGCTGGTGGCCCGCTGTCCCGAGGGTGTCGCCGGCTTCGAGCTCCTGCGCGACGGCGAGCGCCAACACCTGGCCGGGGAGGCGGTCTCCCCCACCGAGCGGCGCCTCTCCTTCCAGTTCGAACGGCCGACCGACGGGGATTCGCTCGATTACCGCTGGCGATCGATCGGCGAGAGTGGTGTGCTCAGCTGGGCGCTGCACCTGACCGCCGAGCTCGAGCGGTGAGCGGGCGCGGGTTCCGTATCCCCGCTCCAGATCGATCTCGGGCTGAACCGAAGTAGACCGGAGATGGACGACCAGCGAATAGACGCCGTTTACGGAGAGACGGCCCAGAAGACCGCCGCCGCCATCGTCGGCGGCTACGCGATCTTCGTCGGGTTCCAGGTCGGGGACTTTCTCTGCGCGGCCCTCGGCGGCGGGACCTGAGGCCTCAGTCCGCTCACCCTGATCCCCGTGGCCATCGCGGCGCTGATCGGGGTGAACGTCGGGCTCACGGTGAGCTTCCGACGCCTCTTCCTCCTGTCGGTCGTCGGACAGCTCCTGATCGGGGGCTACGCCATCCTCGAGGATCTCCAGACGGCGCCCGTCTTCGTGCCGTTCCTGCTCCTCGCCCTGGTCATTCAGCTCGCGGCCGGTGTCGTCTTCGTACGGGCCGGGCGCGGACCCGTCCCGTGGTCCATTCTCCGGTGGCTGTTCACGGCGGGCGCCGGTCTGCTGACGCTTCGCATCGCCGCCATCGCCCTGCCGCGTCTGGCGGAGGGTTCGCTGTTCTCCTTCCTGCTCTTCTCGGTGATGTTCCTCGTGCCCAGCGTGGGACAGATCGCGCTGATGTGGTGGGCCGAGAGGCAGGGTCTGCGTTCCGGCACTGACGCCGTCTAGCGGGGTCAGTGGTGGCCTCGCACCGGTGAATGAGGGCTGTCGGCTCGTGTCGGGACATTTATCTGCTTGATAGGGCGGTGAATGGAAACGAGTGGACGGGAATGGACCGCGAATGTGGCACTCGAGCCGAGAGCGTAGGAAGCCGTAACGCGGGACCTCGCCGGGGGGGTGAGCGAGGGGCGCACCGAGGTCGACGACGCCGCCGAGGCCTCCGAACAGGCGCCGCCGGAACCCGCGGTGCTCGAGCTCGTCGCGAGCGATGCGCAGGGCGTGGTGCTCCGGTTCGCGAAGTGACGGGCGAAGGGTCCGAGAACAGGGGCGTCGGGATCCCGCGGGCCTGGGAGCCGAATGCACGAATCCCGGTTTCTCGACCTGGAGGTCAGGAAGAAGGGACTCTTCGCTCGCAACCCGTTGGCCGAGCTGGCCTCGCGGCGCCCGACATGCGCGCGCGGAAGGCTATCGGAAGGGATCGGTGACGGGCCGTGGGCGCGACGGCCGCCGCTCGGTACGCTACGGGACCCGGCGCGCACCACGCAGAATCACGGCGATCGACCGACATGACTCCCCAATCCAAACAAGACGAACGAATCGCGAAGATGATCTTCGCGTCCATTTACCCGCTCTACGTGAACAAGGTCGAGAAGAAGGGGCGCACCGAGGCGGACCTGCGCAAGGTCATCCAGTGGCTGACCGGCTTCACGAAGGCGAAGCTCGACAAGCACATCAAGCAGGAGTCGACCATCGAGGCCTTCTTCGACGACGCCGAGCTGAACCCGAACGCGTCACTCATCACGGGTGTGATCTGCGGCTACCGCGTCGAGGAGATCGAGAACCCGCTGACCCAGAAGGCCCGCTACATGGACAAGCTCGTCGACGAGCTGGCCCGAGGGAAGAAGATGGAGAGCATCCTGCGGTCGTAGAGCGATCCTGACTCGAGCGGGTAGAAGGCACTCACGCCGAGCCTCCCGCGCCTCCGACCGCGCACGATGACGGGCCTTCGGGCCTCGTGGTAGCCGGATGTGTGACCCCCGATTTCTTCGAGAGGGAGTCGTGGAATCGGTCGATTTCGGCTTCTGGGACGACTTCCTCATCAGGAATGGCTGCGCGACCGGACGGGACGCGGAGGGAGCGGAGGACGCGGTGGTTTCACGCGGAGCTCGCGGAGGTCCAGAGCGGCGCTGAGAGAGCAGAGAGCGCGGTGAGCTCACGACGGGAGCAGAGACCGCGGAGGTTTCGGACTGGTGGGGGCACGGAGAGAGCGGAGATCGCGGAGAGGTTCGGGGACCTCCCGCGGAGTATCCTCGGCCTGCACGGAACTCTTCCGGCGCGCGCGTGTTCGAGGTCCCGAGGAGGTCTCCCCATGCTGGCCATCCTGGTCACCCTGGCCCTGGCGGTTCCCGCGGCTGAAGAAGCCGACTGGATCGATCTGTTCCTCGAAGGGAGCCGCGCACTCGAGCAGGGCGAGCTCACCAGGGCCCAGCGCGCGCTGGAGCGGGCGCTCGTGCTGCAGCCCCGGCACGCGCCCACCGCCTGGCAGCTCGCCGGAGCGATGGCGCGAGCCGGAGACACCGCCGGCGCGCTCGACCGGCTCGAGTCCGTCGTGGCCTGGGGCGGCGGCGAAGCGGCGCTGCTGCTGTGGGATCCCGACCTCGCTTCGCTACGAGCGGAGGCTCGCTTCGGTACGCTGCTCGAGGAGCTGAGAGATCGGGAGCGAGAAGAACCGCGACCCGAGCACCTCGTCGCCGAGCTCGCCTCGAGGATCGCCGGGCACGAGCTGTCGGCCTCGCCGCGAGCGGAGGTCGTCGCCCTCCAGAGGGGCTGGGATACGTTCCTGTTCGATCTGCGCGGGAACGAGCTCCTCGCCGTACTCGACCGGCCGAACGAGCACCCGCGCGACGTCTCGCTCAGCCCCGACGGGCGCTGGGCGGTGACCACCGGCTCCATGGAATGGAGTGGCTCGCGGACTCACTACATGCGCGTCTTCGACGCGGTCACCGGGGACCTCGTGACCGAGCTGGAGCCGGCGGGGTGGCTGGCCAGCACGGTCTTCAGCCGGAGCGGGAACCGGATGCTGGCCTTCACCTCCAGCGGGCCGATGCAGGTGTGGGAGACGAATGACTGGACCCTGCTGGGCAAGGTCAAGACGGGGCGAAGGACCTTCAGCTTCTCCCCCGACGGAACGCGCGTCCTGTACGTCTCTCCCCAGGACAAGAAGCACAGCGACGTCGTGTTCTGGGACGTCGACGAGCAGCGCGCCTTTCGCCGGCACGAAGATCTCGAGTCACCGTGGGCTCAGCCGGACTTCTCCGCGGACGGCGAGCTGGCTCTGGCCAAGGCGTTCTACCGGGTGCACGTCTACGACGCGGAGGACGGCCGGGAGCTCTGCCAGATCGAAGCCGAGGGTGGCCACTTCCGAGAGGCGCGCTTCCTCGGTGCTACCGGAGAGGTGGTCACCCTCGACGAGGAACTGCAACTGACCGTCTGGAACGCGCGCAGCGGTCAGCGATCGAGGAGCTTTCGAGCCACCGGTTTCTCGGAGGAGCTGTATCCCGGGTACCGCCTCGAGTCCTCTCCGGACGGAAGCCAGGTCCTGGTGGCGGAGTGGGGCAGCTCGCTGCAGGTCTTCGACGCGGCGACCGACGAGCGGTCGTGGGCCGCGGAGCGCTCGCGGATGGACGACCTCCTGGAGGCCCATTTCACGCCCGACGGTTCCCGGATTCTGGTCGCCCGCTACTTCCGCCCGAGTGAGGTGCGCGACGCGAGGAGCGGTGAAGTGCTGGCGACGCTACCCGACCCCAGATCGAGGAGTTTCGCCCACGTCCATCCGAGACGCGAAGAGCTGTGGATCGGCCGAGAGGAGGGCTCACTCCTGCGGATCGACGCCGTGCACGGCCGCGAGCTCGATCGCTTTCAGCCCGGAAACGCGCCGGTGCGCGAGCTGTGCTTCACGCCGAAGGGAGAACGGCTGGCCACGATCGACCTCGACGGCGTGCTGCGCCTGATCGATACGAAGAGCGGCGAGGTGCTGACCCGGATCCCGGGGGCCGCCAGCTCCGGGCCCGATTCTCCGCCCCCTCACCTCGAGTACGCGGCCGACGGTTCGGCGTTCCTGATCGGCGCCACCCGGGAGACAGTCCGTATTCACGACGCGGCCGACGGAGCGCTGCGTTGCGAGATCGAGGTCGGGCAGGATCTCCAGGCGATCAGCTGGCGCGGGGACGGCGGCCTGCTCGCCACAGATGCCCCTGAGGGGCGAGTCCGGCTCTTCGACACGCGCACGGGTGAGCCCGTCGAGTCCGGGATCGACATCGAGGCCGAGGTCACGGCGCTCGCGTTCGAGCCGCGTGGCGATCGACTGTGGGTGGGAGACGACGCGTCGACGGTACACGTCCTCGACGTCGCGGAGGGGACCCTGATCCGCACGCTCGACCTGCAGGACCTGGACTCCTTCGGCACGGTCGAGGTGGGTAGCATCACCTTTCGCGAGAAGGACGAGCTGGCGATCACCGCGTCGATCGGTTTCGGCGGGGTCGCGGCCTGGGATCCGCCGAGTGGTGAGCGGGTCTGGGCCTACACGTATCCGTTCGGCAACGAGTCGCCGCTGTTCAGCGCCTTCGGCCGGAGCGGAGAGCGCGTCTACGTGTGGGGACAGGGTCCGGCCACCTCGCGCATCGTGAGCGACGTCGATGGAAGCACGCTCCTCGACCTCTCGACGAAGGAGCTCCACGCGTTGTTGCCGCTGGCGGACGAGCGACGACTCGCCGCACTCGGTCCCGAGGGATTGGAGGTGATCGAGACCGAGAGCGGCGAGCGCCGCTGGGTGCGAACCGAGGTGAAGGGGGGTGGCTGGCTACTGACCGCCCCGACGCGTCACGTCGACGGCACGCGGGAGGCACTCGAGCAGCTGCACCTCGTGTTGCCCGAGCGCTCCTGCCCGCTCGACGCACTGGCGGCGGCGCTGCTCGATCCGAAGCGAGTCCGCGCGGGGGCGGAAGGAGTCGATCTCGCGCCGGCGCGGATCCCGGCGATGCCGGAGCTCGACTGGGTCTCGCACCAGCCACGCGTCGTACGGCTGGGCGAGGACCAGGAGCCGCCGGAGGTGACGCTCGTCGCCCGCTGCTCCGAAGGCGTCTCCGGCTTCGAGCTCTCGCGGGACGGCGAGCGCCAGCGTCTGAGCGGGGAGGCGGTCTCCCCCACCGAACGCCGCTTGACCTTCCAGCTCGCTCGTCCCGCGGGCGGAGATTCGATCGACTACCGCTGGCGATCGGTCGGTACGAAGGGGGTCATGAGCCGCGCGCTGCACCTGACCGTCGAGCTCGAGCGATAGGGTCGAATCGGGTTCCCTCTCGACATCGCCGGCCCGAACGCCGACTCACTCCCCGAACAGCTCGACTTCGCCAAGGCCCGTCACCTTCGCCGCCTCCATCTCGCCCAGGCTCAGCTCGAGCAGCTCGATGGTCACGCGCTTGACCTTCTTCACCTCGGGCAGAACCAGCCGGGCGGGCTCGCGCGGGTCCTCCGGGACGTCCAGCGTGTAGCGGTCCTTCCCGTTGATCTTGATCGCGAGCTTCGCGGGGCGCGCGAGCACGCCGTCTCGCAAGGTGGGCAGGCGCGCGCCGTGGATCAGGATCTCCTCGACCGGTTGCGCCTTGCGGTAGCTGATGCTCAGGTCGGGCGTGTCGTCCCCGGGCTTGGTCAGCCAGGGAGTCTGCGCCCGACCATCGATCGCGGACTCGGGGCCGTACTCGCCGACGGGCAGCTCGGCGGGCTTCTTCAACTGTGAGGAGGCACGCGCCGAGGGTTTCGCGGCCAGGGCGAGGTTGGGGCGGGCGGGCAGCGGCCCCGCCGTCCACGCCGGCAGAGCCTCCTTCGTCTCCACCTCGAGCGGTGCGGACTCCAGGGCCACGAGCTCGGCCGGCACGCCATCCGCGGTGGGCGGCGGGAGTACCCACACACGAGCGGTGACCTCGTGCTCGCCCACCTCCGGCAGGAAGACCCGCGCGTTGAACCCCGCCTTGCCCGCCGGCCGGGACTCGTCGCCGAGGACGACGGCCAGCCGCCGACCGTCGAGCAGGTAGTCGACTCGCTCGACGCGCGGTCCGCGGGTCTCCTCGCCCGGCCAGAGAACGCGCGCTCCCACCCTCGGCGAGAAGCGGTCGATCCAGAGGTGAACCGAGCCGTCCGCCGGATCCTCGGGATCGCCGGGGCGCTGGCCGGTGCCGAGCAACACGTCGTGCTTCTCCAAGAGCTCGACCAGCTTCTTGCGATCGACCTGGGCCTGACCGCCGGACGCGGGCACCCGACGTCCGACCGGTTCGGGAGACGTCGCGCGCTTGAGAAACAGCAGCGCGAACGAGGTCTCCGACAGGTCGGTGCCGCCCTTCCAGGAGCCCTCCTCGTCCTGCTGCTCGAGCAGGAGCCGCGCGCCCTCGTCGTACCAGTGGTTCTCGCCGAGCCAGTCGATGCCGGTCAGGCCGCCCATCCGCTCGAGCCCGTAGAGGTAGTAGTAGTGCCACGCTCCCGCGCGGGGATTGTCGTCGACCCGGAAGTGCTGCTCGAGCCACTCGAGCCCGCGTCGCTCCGAGTCCTCGATCCGCTTCGCCAGCTCCTCGTCGAGCGCGTCCGCCCGGCGGAGCTCGAGCTCGCAGATCGCCAGCGTCCCCACCCCGGCCGCCGTCATCGAGCCCGTCGGGCTGGTCCCCGGCGCGATGTAGCTGAAGCCACCCGCTTCGCCCTGGTAGGTGAAGAGAACCTCGGCCAGCCCGGTCCAGACCTCGGCCGGAACCTCCACGCCGACGCGCGCCGCCTTCCACAAACCCAGCGCCGCGTACTGCGTGTTCGACAGATCGATCGCCGGCCCGTTGGGATAGCCCCAGTCCCCCTCGTCCCGTTGCCAGCCGATCAGCTGGCCGGCCAGCTCGCGAATCCAGGGGTGGTGCCTGAGCGGCGCGTGCGCGCTCAGCGCGAGGATCGTGCAGGTGACGTCGTAGGTCTTCTCGATCGTCTCCGTGGACAGACCGAGCAGCAGCCGCTCCACCGCCGGATCGTCCTTCGCCGCGCCCGAGGCGAGCATCGCGTACAGGACCAGCGCCCGCATCCCGACCTCCTCGCGCTCCCGGGTGCGCCGCTTCCCGCGTTTGTCCGGCACGAAACGCTCGACGAGGTACGCGCAGCCTCGGTCCAGCGCGTCGTGGATCGCCTCCTGGGAGGGCTTCTGCGCCTCGAGCGGGGCGACGAGCGCCAGGGGAAAGAGGCAGGAGAGCAGGTACTTGATTCGCATGGGGTCGGTTCCGATCGACGGGGCAGGATCTCGCCGGTACGGATCCTACCCGATACGGGGTCCGTAGGATGGCGCGGCATTCTCCCGGCTCCTGTATCGTTGCCCGGGGTGGGCCGATGAGTACTGATCGATGGACGCCGGATCCCCGGAGACGGCCGGCGCTTTCATGCACCCTCGGAGACCGTGATGAGCAACCCCCAGCTGGCCGTTGTCCCGCTTCTCGTCCTGTCGCTCGGTGCCGCCGCGCAGGAGTCCCCACCTCCCGTGGTCGAGCTCCGCGCGGACGTGGGAGAGGGTCCCCTCCTCTTCTACTCGCAGCTCGGCGGCGAATGCTACGTGCTCGATGTGGAGCGGGGCGGGGAGCCGCAGCTCGTCGGGAAAGAGCTCACTCCGACGTCGATCGCCCGGGTGGGGCCCGGGCAGATCGTGGGCACGGGGCCGCACGAATCCAGGCTCTTCCTCGCCGATCTCGAGCGCGGCGAGGTCCAGGTGCTGGCCACGGGCGACGTCGACCTGCTCGACGTCGACGGGTCGAGGTTCTTCTACCTGGAGCATCTACGGACCCGGGGAGTCGGAGGATACGAGCTCGAGGAGTCGAGCGAGCCCGGCGAAGCGCGGGTGAAGTCCTACGGCCAGACGAGCGCGCTCCTGTACACGATGGACGCCCGCGAGGACGAGCAACCGACGCTGCTCTGCAACGATCACCTCGAGCGGGTGCTCGCCATCGACAAGGGCTCGATCTGGGCCGTCGTCGAGGGAGCGCCGCGAGAGCTGTGGCGACTGGCGAAGGACCCCGAGGATCCCGGGGAGCGGATCATCGAGTTCCGCGACGAGTGGATCGCCCCGCAGACGGTCGCGGACTTCTCGCCGGGACACCACTACCTCGCGCTCGGCGTGATGCACCGCGAGAGGATCTTCTCGACGCGGGACCTGGTGGTGGTCGACCTCGATCAGGGGGGCATCGTCTTCGAGGAGGAGCGAATCCCTAGCGGCTCGAGCCTCGGGTCGTCCTGGGGCTGTGCGCTCCCGCTGCGATTCCGCTGGGTGGACGGAGAGACGCTGGAGATCGTCGTCTGGCAGAGGGAGGGATCCATGCCGCGGTTCGACGAGTCCGGAATGGTGGCGACGCTCTTCACGCTGCCCACCGGAGAGTCGTCCAGCATCCCGGTACCCGACGAGTCGCCGGTCTTCCACGGGCGGGTGTCCTTCGGGGTCCCGGACGATGACCGGCGGCGCCAGGGATTCTTCGACCTCGAGTGGGGCAAGGCCTGGTTCACCGGAGAGGAAGCGCTCGCCGGAAGCGTCTTCACCGAGGACGACGAGTTCAGCGGGAGAATGTTCCTGTCGCCGGACGGGCGCTGGCTGACCTACACGAGCCCGCACTTCGGTGGCCCATTGAACCTGCTCGACGGGAAGACGAAGACGAAGCGCGTGCTCCTGGCCGGGGGCTGCGACGACCTCGTCTGGGTCGACGCCTGGTCCCTGCCCGACGTGCTCGTCACCATCGACGGGCCCCGGGCGCTGGAGAAGAACCTCGGCAGCCACGTCGAGATCACAGGAATCCTGCGCGATGGACGCTTCGGTCCGATCCTCGACGTCGACGGAGCTGAGGTACACCTCGGCCCGGACCGTGCACACCCGGCGAGCCTCTGCGGGTGCGAGCTTCGGGCTCGCGGCGAGCTGTTCCGGCGAGTCGATCCGAATCCGTTGAGAGCGTTCGACTGGGGGATCTGCGTGGGACACAGCGACACCTACCTCGTCCTGGAGGACGCGAGAATCATCCCTCCAGAGGGCTGGGTCGACCTCGAGCAGCTGGAGGAGCTGGCCGCCGAATCCGCCGCTGGCCACTACCAGGCCCGCGGCTACGTGAAGGCTCGATATCGCCAGGCGCCGGAGCGGCCAGGCGAGCACCCCGGCGACGAGGTCTGGCAGTCCGCCCGCGTGGTCTGGGCCCCCGTGTCCTCTCGTGAACACCCGTCCGCGATCGAGCTGTGCGGCCGCGTGCTCTGGCAGGACGCGCTCGGCCGCTGGCGGCCCGTCGACTGGTTCCAGGACATCCGCGTGCTCTGCGCCAAGAACCCCGGGGACCGGCTCGACTGGAGCGGCGGCCACGCCTCCGACGACACCTACCGGCAGGAGACGACATTGCGGCGCGACGGCAGCTTCACCATCGGGGTCTTCTCGGGGAAGCTGCGCTTGTGCGCCGGCGCGTTGCGATCTTTCCAGGTCGGCGTGGTTCCCGCCCGGATGAGCGGTACGGAGGTCACGTTCCTCGACGCCGACCCGGTCCTCGCCGGCAGCGTGGCCGAGCTCACGATCCGGGGACCGGAGCTCCTGAGCGAGACGCTGATGCGCATCAACGCCGCGCCGGGAGTCAACGCGGATACGTTCCAGAGCGACGCGCTGGTCCGCGCCGTGAACCACCTGCACGGCCTGGGGAAGGAGCGCGCGCTCGCCGCGCTGGAGGAGTTCATCGAGCGTGCCGATCTCCACTACCTGTCTGGGTTGATCCCGCGCGATCCCTCGCGCATCGACACCGCCGACGACAACTGCGTGTTCCTGATCGTGCGATTGCTCTTCGAGCCGGAGGGGACGCTCACGGAGCAGTCGAAGAAGGCGCTTCCGTACCCGGAGGTGGGCCTCGGACAACCGCAGCCGGTGACCTCGAAGGAGGAACACGCGAGGTGGCCGAGGTTCCCTCTCACCCTGGTGGACGACGTGCCCGTGCTGATCGTCGACGACTACGCGATCGGGGGGATCCGCCAGAAGCCGATCGTGCACGTGCGCTGGGCACGGGAGTACGGAAAGCTGAGGGCGGAGCCGCTGCGACCGAGCACCGATCCCGTCTCGGCGGTCGAGCAGGTGCTCGGCCGACTGGTCGATCCGACGCGAGACGACTCGTTGGACCGGCAGTTCGAGAGCCTGCTACGCCGGCAGGTGCGGGCGACGATCGGGGATCTCGTCGCTCCGGGGCAGAAAAGGGCCCGCGGCCGAGAGCTGGACCGCTGGTGGGCAGCGGCGCGGGAGCTCTCCGAGGATGGGAGGATCCTCTGGGATGTGAAGCGGCAGCGGTTCGTGCTGGAGGAGTGACGCGGTTGCCCACTACCCGACGAACGCCCCCGCGACCCACAACGCCGCGCAACCGCTCACCGTCGCCGCCAGCACACCACGCGGATGGCGACCCGCCGCCCGTACCAGCTCGTGGCCGATCCACAGCCCTAGCGGCACCGCGAACAGCGCCGCCAGCGTCGCTTGCCCACCCGAGTAGAAGGTGTGCTCGCCCACGCGACCGATCCCGCCCTCCGGCCAGGAGCGGAACTCGAAGATCCAGACCATCGACGAGGCGAAGAGGAACGCGCTCAGCGGTGCGCTCACGGCGCCGGTCAGCACCCCGCGGAACCAGCTCAGCCGATCGCCGCGGAACAGAAGCGTCGCCGTCAGGTCGAACGACGCACCGAGCAGCGCGATTCCCGCCAGGTGGCAGTGGAACGGCGCCGCGTTCACCGAGCGGAAGAGCACCGCGATCCCCGCGAGCGCCAGTGACGTGAACGGCAGGTTCAGCACCACGCGCGCCACCGCCATCAGGAGCAGCGCCGTCGCGGTCAGGCGGAGCGTATCGCCGCCCACGAGCTCGCTCATCCCCCACAGGGTTCCCAGGACCGCCAGTACGGCCAGGCGCCAGGGGGTGAATCGTCTCGGTTCCGTCTTCGTCTCGGTCGTCTCGTTCATGCGGGATCGCAGCGTGGGTTCGACGCTACCTCGCCGGGATGATAACGGGTCCCTCGATGATTCGCGAGGGCAGCGGTTCCTCACCCGCGTCCAGCATGTTGAGCTCCTGCCCCTCCTCCCGCGGCGTCCAGCGGTGGCAGCCGATGCAGTTGCCCAGGCTGAACGGGTCCGCGGGGTCCCGCTCCTCCAGGCGGTGGCAGGTCATGCACTTGCCGTGCATCGCCGGCACGAAGCCCGGAGCGTGGTGGTCGAAGCCCTTGTCGGCGTACGCCGTCAGCCCCGCCATCGACTCCTCGTGGCAGCCGAGGCATGCCTGGTAGTTCTCCCGGCGGTCCGACAGATCGAAGGCCTCGAACGCCAGCCGCTTCGCGTCGTCCTCGAAACGCGGTGCGTGGCGATCCTGATCGAACATCGGCCGCGGCAGCTCCATGTCGGTGTGGCACGCCCGGCACAGCGTCTGGTGGTCGTTCGGCAGGTTCAGGTGGTGGCACTTGACGCAGGTGTTCTCCAGCTCGAGGCCGTACTTCTCCACGAAGGCCGTCTTGTGCTGCTCGTGTGGGAACATCACGTAGTCGCCGTTGCCGTTGGCGTCGAGGCGCAGCACCGTGCGCAGCGCGTCGCCGCTCTGGATCGCCGGGCGAACCGGCGCCGCGATCGCCTCGAACTGGCTCGTGCCCTGGCCCTGCAGGCCGAACCAGGTCAGCGGCACCACAACCACCGCGGTCCAGGCGACGTTCTGCGCGCCCTTCCCGAGGAACAGCTCCTTCGCCTCCGCCCAGGTCCACGGCGGAACCGGCTGGTGCCCCTCGGGGTCGACCGGCGCGCCGTCCTCGGCGCAGTAGCCCGCCCCGCGCAACACCGGGAAGCGCTCGATCAGGAAGAAGAAGATCAGCCCCGCCGCCGACAGCACCCCGAAGCTCAGGATGAACTCGGCGAGATTGGGGATGTAGATCTGCTCCGAGGTGCGGAAGTAACCGACGATCCCCGTGTTGATCCGGTGCATCACCAGCCCGAGCAGTGCCGCGCTCGAGCCGAAGAAGAGCATCAGCTTGCTCCGACGCAGCGCCGGCAGGCTGAAGATCACGATTGGTACGATCGCCTGCAGCACGATCTCCACCCAGAAGACTCTGGACTCCCAGGTGAGCCCGGGACCGAAGACCAGAGCCCACTTGTCGTAGACGCTGAAGTCGATGACCTTGACGATCAGGTAGATACCGAGCAGCACCGCGGAGATGATCGCCAGCCGCGACACCAGCTTGTCGGAGAACGCCGCCTTGTACAGGTAGTTCACCACCCCCAGCAGGAGCACCAGCACCGCCACCCCGGCGCCCATCGCGGAGATGAAGAACTCCGGTGGGATCCACATGCTGTGCCACAGCGGGTGCAGCCGCGTCGGTGAAGCCAGGAAGAGCGACCCCAGCGAGCTGTGGTGCATCGTCGAGAGCGTCACGCCCAGCACCACGAACGGCAGCATCACCTCGTGCAGGAAGTGCGTCACCTTCGGGAACGGGAAGCGCTCGCTCAGGATCGGCAGCAGCTCCAGCGCGGTGACGCCCCAGTAGATCGACACGCACCAGAAGACCTCGAAGAGGAACGAGTGCGGGTTCCACATGAAGAAGGGGTGCCAGCCCCGGTGCGGAAGCCCGATGTCGAAGATCAGCGCCGTCAGCGACGAGCCGTAGCCAAGGAACCCCACCAGCACCGACAGGCGCGCGACGGGGTAGTACTTCTTCAGACGCAGGATGTAGATGATCGCCGCGACGACGAAGCCGCTGGTCGCCAGCGCCGCGCCCGCGACCATGTTGAAGATCTTCCACCAGCCCCAGGGCAGACTGTCGAGCATGTTGGTCGACGCGCCCAGGCCGAAGACGAAGCGCGCGATGCCCACCACCGCCCCGGCGATGGCCAGGGCCCACATCACGCTCTTGGTGCGCCGCAGGAGGACTTCGCCGCTCACGGGTTCACCTCCCCGCGCTTCGCCGCGGCCTCTTCGGCCATGATCTTCGAGCGGCGCCGGAAGAACGCCAGCGCGCCCAGGCCCGCCAGGCCGGTCAGGAACTGGAAGGGCGTGACCATCACCCAGCCGTGCTGCATCTCGGGGATCGAGCCGGTCTTCAACTGTCCCACCGCGCGCGCCTCGAGCTCCTCGGGCGTCGGGATCTTCAGCACGTCACCGAGTGGCACGTCGGAGACGTACAGGACCGAGGTGCCGCCGAACTCCTCCTCGCCCCAGACGTGGTCGATGTAGAGGTCGGGACGCTCGGCGATCCGCCGCTTCGCCTCGGCGAGCAGGAGCTCTCGCGGCCCGAAGATCGTCGCGCCGGTCGGGCAGGCGCTCGTGCAAGCCGGGCCACCGCCGGCGACGCGGCACGTCTCGTCCATCTTGCATTTCGCGACGTACGGCAGCGGCAGGTCGTACTCGTAGCGAGGGATCGAGAACGGGCAGCCGAGCATGCAGTAGCGGCAGCCGATGCACATATCGGCGTGGTAGACCACCGGCCCATCGTCGCGCTTCTCCAGCGCACCGACCAGGCAGGCGGACGCACAGCCCGGCTCCTGGCAGTGCATGCACTGACGCCGCACGAAGCGCGAGGTGTTCTCCGGCTCGCCGGGGATCTCACGAATCGAGGTGTAGCGCGCGCCGGACAATCCGTCCCCCGCCTTGAACTTCGCCGGCACGTCGGCGGGCAGCTGGTTCTGCGCCACGCACGCCAGCACGCAGCGCTCGCAACCGATGCAGCGGGTGGGATCGGTCAGGATCGCCTTGCCCGTCATCTTCTCGCTCGTGGTCTCGCTCATCGCGTGGCCTCCACGGTCGGTTCGAGGGACTCGGCCTTTATCCGCTCCCAGTCGATCTCCGGCTTCTCGAAGAACGCCTCCCAGCTCTGCGGGCCGCAGCCGAGGCGCTGGTGGCATTCGAGGCACACCTTCTTCAGCGCCTCGAGCTTCCCCGGCGCGTCGCTCCCGTCCGCGGGGGATCCCGGCTTGGGGCCGTCCGGACCGTGACAGGCTCCACAACCGCGGAACCTCGTCGCGTCGTCCGGCCACGGCAGGCCCGTGCGCTGCGCGGTCACGTACTCGCCGTCCCGGCGCAGCAGGCTGTGGTGACACTCCTGGCAGGAGAAGGAGTCGCCGAGCGCGTGCGAGTAGTGGTTCCAGTGGAACGAACCCTCCGGAGCCTCGATCTCGAACAGCTTCACCGATTCCTTCTTGATGGTCAGCTGCTTCCACTCCGTGAAGCCCGCCTGCTTCTCCTGGTGGCAACCGGTGCAGTTCTGGGTCAGCGCCTCCTTCAGCGAGGGATTGTCGAAGTGTCCCGTCCCGTGGCACGAGCGGCAGGCGAGGTGCGGCTCGCCCGGCTGGTCCATGTGATGGCAGGTCACGCAGTCCATGTCGCGGTAGCGGCCGTGACGTTCGTGGCTCCAGAAGACCCGTCCGAACTCCTCGTTCTCGAGCCAGGAGGGATCGCGCTCGTGACAGTCCTGGCAGGTGAGCGGCATCCGCGCGGTCAGCCCCTCGTAGCCCTCGTGGTGGCACTCGCGGCAGTTGCCGTGGATCGCCTGCTCCAGGTTGGGCAGCTCCTCCGCCGCGACGTCGAAGCGCCACGGCTCGTGACAGTCCGAGCAGGTCCGCAGGTCGTCCTCGGGATTCTCCTGCGTGTGACAGGTCACGCACTCGCCGTGCCTCGCGCCCTGGTGCCGGTCCGGCTCGCCGGGACCGCTGATCCCCTTCAGGCCGGTCGCGTTGGACTCGCCGCGCGCCTCGGCGGGCAGGTGACAGGCGCTGCACGGGCGGTAGTCGGCGTCGGTCTCCGCGTCCTGGTCGTGGTGGTGGCAGCGGACGCAGTCGCTGCGTGAAGCGCCCCGCCCGCCGTCGATTCCGTACTTGCGCGAGTGCGAGAAGTGATCCCACTCGGCGCGGCCGTGCGCGCCCGCAGAGCCGGGCTGGTGGCAGTCGCGGCACAGCACCGGGCCCTCGATCATCGCCTCGTGGCAGCCGATGCACTTGGCGTGCATGGCGACCATCGGGGGCGGGCCGAAGTCGCCCTCGTACTTCTTCGCCGGGATGTCCATGAAGAGGTCCCCGGCGATGAGCAGGTCGTGGTCGTGCTCGATCCGGTGGCAGTCGGAGCAGGGTCGTGGGTTGGTCGTGCCGGGCCGCTCGGTGTGGTGACACACCTGGCAATTGGGAATGTCCTCCATCCGCGCGTGCTGCTCGTGGTTCCACTTGACGTCGCCGATCCGCGCGCCGATCGCCCGGTCCGGCTCCAGCTTCGGCGTCATCAGCGCGGCGCCCGTGCCCACGATGATGAGCGCGGCGCCGACCCCCAGGAGTGCCTTGGCGTTGATCTGTTTGGCTATCACGGTCGCCTCTCGGTCTTCGTTACAATCGCGACATGCCCAGGATCGGCGTCGTCCTCGATACTGAAGGTGAACACGCCCGCCTCGAGACCTCGCGGCGCGGGGTCTGCGACGGGTGTGCGGACCACAGCAGTTGCGCCGTGGAAGGCGTGGTCGCCACCGGCGTTTCGGAGGTGGTCACGGCCCGGAACCCCGTCGGCGCCAGGCCGGGAGATCGCGTCGAGTTCGACCTGCCGGGACACACGGAGCTGAAGCTCTCGTTCCTGGTCTGGGTGGTGCCGCTCTGCGGCGTGCTCGCCGGAGCGATCCTGGGCGCGGCGGCTCATCCCCTGCTCCCCCTCGACCGCGACCTCGCGACGCTGCTGGGTTCCGTTCTCGGCATCGCGGTCGCGTTCGCCGTGGTGATCCCCATCGACCGCAAGGCTCGCGGCAGCGCGGCCCTGGTGCCGAGGATCCTCAAGGTGATTCCGCCAGCTCTGAGTTGTTCGCAGATTTCCAGCATCGACGATTGAGCCTCTAGTTGGGGGAGCGACTGAGCAGCTCGCGGAGCTTTTCCTTCGCCGTCTTGCCGAACGTGTGCTTGTCCCGCTCCTCGTCGGAGAAGTAGCAGATCGTCCCGCAGCGCATGCAGCGTGCGGCCTCCGCCTTCATCAGGTCCGGCGTGAGGACGAGATCGACCTCGTCGAAGCTCTTTATCCGCTCGGAGGCCTCCAGCTCCGGCTGCGGCACGCGCTTTGCCGAGGTGACCCCGCTCACCGGGATCTCGTGGGAGAGGCTGATCTTGGCCGGCTTCTCGAAGGTCACGCGCTCGAAGCCGAGGTCCTTCCCGTTCACGAAGCGGTGAATCGAACGCGCGGCGCGCCGCCCCGTTCCGACGGCGTCGATCAGGAGCGCCGGGCCGCTCCAGATGTCGCCGCCGCTGAAGATGTTCGGGATCCCCGACTGCAGCGTCTGGTCGTCGGTGACGATCGTGTTCCAGCGGGTGAGCTCGAGGCCGCGCTCCTTCAGGTCGTCGGTGTACCAGTCGGTGAGCGGCTTCTGGCCAATGGCGGCGATCACCACGTCGACGTCCATCAGGGTCTCGGAACCCTCCTTCGGGACCGGCCGGCGACGGCCGGAGGAATCGGGTTCCCCGAGCTCCATCTTGATGAACTCGATCTGTTTCAACATTCCATCCTCGTCGCCGATCAGCCGCGTCGGCGCGGCGAGCAGGTGGTACTGGACCCCCTCCTCTTCTGCTGCGTCGATCTCGACCGCGTTCGCCGGCATCTCCTTGCGCGTGCGACGGTAGAGCAGGATCACCTCCTTGGCGCCCATGCGCAGCGACGAGCGGCAGGCGTCCATCGCCGTGTTGCCGCCGCCGACGACCACGACTCGCTTGCCCGTCAGGTCGACCTTGATGCCGAGCTCCCGTTTCTGCAGGAACTCGGTGCCCTTCCACACGCCCTCGAGGTCTTCCCCGTCGCAGCGCAGCGAGGAGTTGTCCCACGCGCCCATCGCCAGGAGGATCGCGTCGTACTCCGTTTCGAGATCGGCCAGCTGGAAGTCGGCGCCGAACGCGACGGCGGCCTTGACGTCGACGCCGAGTTCCAGAATCTCCTCGATCTCGAAGTCGAGCACCTTCTTGGGCAGCCGGTACTCGGGGATGCCGTAGCGCAGCATGCCGCCGAGCTCCGGTTTGGAGTCGTAGATCGTCGGCGAGTGCCCCAGGCGCGCCAGGTAGTAGGCCGCGGAGAGCCCGCACGGCCCGCCGCCGACGATGGCGATCCGCTTGCCGGTCGCGGGGAGTTTCGTCTCCGGCTTGCGATCGGGCAGCTCCATCTGCCAGTCGGCGACGAAGCGCTTGATGTAGTTGTGGTGGACCGGCTCGTCTTCGATCTTGGCCCGGCGACACCCGTCCTCGCACGGCGCGGGGCAGACCCGGCCGCAGATCAGGGGCAGCGGGTTGCGCTCCTTGACCAGGTTCACCGCCTCTTCGTACAGCCCCTTCGAGGCGAGCTCGACGTAGCCGGGGATGTTGATCTGCGCGGGGCAGAGCTGCTTGCACGGCGCGATGCACTCGTCGTCGTGCTGGAAGTGCAGCAGACGCTCGGAGAGCGTGAAGAGCTCGATCACGTCGTTCGGACAGATCCGCTCGCAGGCACCGCAACCGACGCACTTGCCCGGATCGACGACCGGATACCCCTCGGGGCCCATGTGCAGCGCGTCGAAGTTGCAGCCCTGAACGCAGCTGCCCAGCCCGAGGCAGCCGTACTTGCAGAGGAGGTAGCCGCCGTACATGTCGGCCATCGCCCGGCAGTCGGCCATCCCCTCGTAGTAGTACTTCGCCTCGGCGCGATCGCCGCCGGTGCAGTAGTGACTGGCGACCTTCGGCTCGATGAAGCCGACCTCGCCGCCGAGGATCCGCGCCACGTTGCTCGCCGTATCGGGGCCGCCGGCGACGCAGGCGGTGGTCGAGGCGGTCCCGAGGACCATCCCCTCCGCACACGCCGAGCAGCCGGCGAAGCCGCAACCGCCGCAGTTGGCGCCGGGCAGGACGTCCTCGACCTTGGAGATCCGCGGGTCGACCTCGACGAAGAAGACGTGCGCGGCGATGGCCAGCACGATCGCGGCGCCGAGCCCGATGCCCAGCATGACCAGGGCGGTGGTCAGCATCAGATCATCCCCTTGAAGGCGAAGAAGGAGATCGCGATGAGCCCGGCGGCCACCAGGCCGATGCCGGTGCCTTTCAGCGGCTCGGGAATGCGCGAGATCTCGAAGCGCTCGCGCAGGCCGGCGAAGAGGATCAGCGCCAGGCCGAAGCCCACCGCGGAAGCGACCGAGAAGACGATCGTCTCGAGGAGGTTCAATCCCTCCTGGACGTTGATGATCGCCGTGCCGAGCACCGCACAGTTGGTGGTGATCAGCGGCAGGAAGATCCCCAGCGACTTGTACAGCGCGGGGATCGCCTTGCGCAGGAACAGCTCGACGAACTGCACCAGGGTGGCGATGACCAGGATGAAGGCCAGCGTCTGGATGTAGCCGATGCCGAAAGGCACCAGGAGGTATCGGTCGACCACCCAGGTGATGATCCCGGCCAGCGTCAGCACGAAGACCACGGCCGCGGACATCCCGATCGCCGTGTCCATCTTCTTGGACACGCCGAGGAAGGGGCAGTTCCCGAGGAACTTGGCCAGCAGGATGTTGTTGATGAAGATCGCGCCGATGATCAGGGCGAAGTAGCTCTCTTCCATGTCGCTCCGCTCCTCCCGGTTAACGCTTGCCCAGCTTGCCGAGCACGTTCATGGCCCCCAGCATCAGGCCGAGCGTGAGGAACGCGCCCGGCGCCTGCTGGAGGAAGCCGAAGGGTTGCGAGAGGAACACCCGCTCGCCGAAGATCAGTCCGAGCGTCCCCGCGCCGAAGAGCTCCCGCACCGCGCCCACCGCCGTCAGGGCGAGCGTGAAGCCGAGCCCCATCCCGAAGCCGTCCGCCAGCGAGGCGAGCACGCCGTTCTTGCGCGCGAACGCCTCCGCGCGCCCGAGGATGATGCAGTTCACCACGATCAGCGGGATGAAGAGCCCGAGGCTCTCGGAGAGCGTGAAGAAGTACGCCTTGGTGATCATCTCCACGCAGACCACGAACGCGGCGATCACCACGATGTAGCAGGCGACGCGCACCTCGTCGGGGATGATCTTGCGGAGCGCGGAGATCAGCCCGTTGGAGCAGACCATCACGAAGGTGGCGGCCAGCCCCATGCCGAGACCGTTCTCCATCGAGGTGGTCACCGCCAGCGCCGGGCAAAGCCCCAGGACGATGCGGAAAAGCGGGATCTCGTCCCATAGTCCCTTGGTGAACTCGCGGGCCAGCGTGGTCATCCTTCACCTCCCGGCACCACGTCGATCGCGGCGACGATCGCCTCGCGGTGCTGCTGGTAGAACGCGCCCGCCCGCTCGATCGCCTGGGCCACCGCGCGGCTGGAGACGGTCGCACCGGTCACCGCGTCGATCCCGCCGCCGTCCTTCTTGACCTTGAAGATCGTATCCTTGCTCATCTCCGGAAACTGGGCGAGGAACGAGGCGTCGCGCACCTTGGTGCCGATCCCGGGGGTCTCGGACATCGTGGTGATGCCGACGCCGACGAGGTTGCCGCTCTCGATCTCGAAACCGATCATCACCCCGAGGTCACCGCCGAAGCCCTGGCCGTAGTTCTCCAGGGCGACCGCGTACGGTTCACTCTCCTTGCGCACGACGAAGAAGAGGATGGACTCCCCCTCGATCTCGACCAGCCGCTTCTCCGCGAGCAGGCCTTCCTCGACCGCCTCCCGCTCCGCTGGTGGCAGCTCACCCGCCACCACCTCGTAGATGTCCGCCACCGCGGGGATCTTCTTGAACTTGAGGATGTTGTTCTCCGCCAGCTCGTGCGTCAGCTGGTGGAGCCCGCCCAGCGCCAAGCCGCTGATCAGCGAGATCACGGCCAGCACCACGACCATCTGGATCGAGTTCTTCATCGGGCCACCTCCACCCGCTCCAGCTTCGGCCGGATGCGATCCAGCAGCGGATTCATCACGTTGGCCAGCACCACCGCGAACGGAACCGCGTCGGCCCACACCCCGTACGCGCGGATCAGCATCACCAGCAAGCCGAGCAGGAGCCCGAAGAGGAACGCGGCCAGCCGGTTGGCGGGCGAGGCCGTCGAATCGGTGCCGATGAAGAAGGCCATCAGCACGATGTGGCCGGTGAAGAGCTGATCGACGATTCCGCCATCCAGCGCGCCCCCGAAGATCGGCGTCGCGATCGCCACTCCTAGCAACACGCCGAGGGGGATCTGCCAGCGGACGTAGCCGCTCAGGCAGAGCCCGATGCCACCGATCGCGGTGATCGCGATCACCGCCGCGTTCGGCGCGCCGATGCTCGCCGCGCCGACCGGATAGAGTTTGTGCGGCCACGAGAGCATCAGGATCAGCCACCCCACCATCGCCGGGTGCATCGGGTAACCGCCGATGCCGCCGAAGATCTGCTTGCCGATGAAGATCGCCAGGATGATCCCGAAGACCAGCACCCACAGCGGAACGCCGGGCGGACAGAGGAGGACCATCACGAGTCCCATCAGCACGCCGTGTCCGTTGGTCGCCTGGTAGGGCTGGCGCATCAGCACCTGGCAGAGGTACTCGGCCAGCAGCCCGACGCCCATCCCCAGCACGATCAGGCCGAGGATGCCTCCGAACCAGAGCGTTCCCGCGTCCACGCCCATCTCCCGGGTTCCCACCTCGAGCAGCGGCCGCAGCGGTCCGAGCGCGCCGGACACCTCGACGTTGCGCGAGCCGAAGCCGTGGGCGACCGCCCCCGCCAGCGCGGTGGGCAGGAGCGCGAGGAGGAAGCAGAGGTTCATCCGGAGGAGGCTCGTATTCGTGCGCCAGTGCGGCGCGGCCCCGACCGTGAATCTCGCCGGCTGAGTGCTCATGCCGACGCCTCCAGTTCTTCCTTGGCGAGGCGGATGTACTGCATGAGCGGTCGCCGCGCCGTACAGACGCTGGCGCAGAGGCCGCACTCGAAGCACTGATCGATGCCGTACTCCACCGTTCGATCGAAGAAGCCGAACTCCGCGTACCGCGCGATCAGCTGGACCTGCAGGTCGACCGGGCAGCGGTCGATGCAGCGCCCGCAGTTGATGCACGGATCGGTGGTCCAGCGGGGGAAGGAATCCGCCGGGACTATCGTCAGCGCATCGACCCCTGCATCAACGGCCCCGGAGACGGAATAGACCGCGCGGCCGCGCATCGGCCCGCCGGCGACCACCTTGTCGCGGTCGGTCGGCTCGAGGCCGGCGTGGCGGAGCACATCGCCGATCGGCGTGCCCAGCTGCACCCGGTAGTTGGCGATCGGCTGCTGGTCGGGGCCGATCAGGGTGAGCCACTTCTCGCGCTGGACGAGTCCATCGCGCACCGCGTCGAGGGCGGCGAGGGCGCTGTCGAGCGGAATGACCAGGGTTCCCGCGCCGCCGAGCTTCCGCGTGACCATGCCGACCAGCGTCTGCGGGTATTCCTGTTGAAGCGGCAGGAGCTCCAGCCCCGCGCCGGCGGCGAGGGCGGAGGCTTCGCTCTCGAGCACCGCGAGCACGACCTTGCCCGCCGCCGCGATGCGTCCGAGCAGGCGCGCGGCGGCCGGCGCGTCGGCGAGGCGCTCGCGCAGGAGTTGTAGCGTGGCGGTCACGCCGGGATCGCGGTCGGCGGCGAGCACCACCAGCGTCTCCACCGGGCTGTCGCCTTCGGGGCAGAGCTGGTCGAGCAGCGGGCGAGGGGTCCGGGTGGTGGAGAGGATCCCCGCCTCGCGGATCCGCTTCCTCAGCGACTCCACGTCGGCCTTCTCGGGATCGAGCTTCTCGAAGGCCCGGGCGTCCGCTTCCTTCGAGGGCCGGAGCAGCACGGCGCCTCCCTTGCGGTTCCCGCGGATGTCGGGTTGCTCGGTGATGGCGGCGATCGTCCCGGGAAAAGGGCTGGGCAAGAGGTGTTTCTCTCCGTCCCGCGCCAGCACGTCTCCGGCGGATACTTCTTCGTCCTTCTCGACGGCGAGCTTCAGCGGCTTCACTCCCCCCGGACACAGGGAGAGACAGAGGAGCTCGGGCGCTTCCAGCTCGACGGTCTGGGGAACGCTCGTCTCCAGCGGCAGCTGGAACTCGGGTCTACCGAGAAGCCGATTCAAGGCCTCTTTGAGCAACGGACACTCCTGGCGGAAACTCGTCGCGCTACGCGAATCCCTGGCGATTCGGGCCGGTATTCAACGGACACCCGTGAGCCGATACCCCGATTCGGACCATAACCCGGCTACCGCCGAGGACCCGTACGCGAACTCACCAAGAGGGCCACCGAAAGGACGTACAGCAACAGGGTCCTACTCCGTATCACTCTTTCTTCGCCGCGATCGACTCGCGGTAGAGGTCGCTGCGCGCCGTGCGAACGATGCCGTCCAGGTCGCGGCGGGAGAGCTTCAGCCGCTGGGCGGCGTGGGTGAGGAAGCGCTTCTCGCTGGACTGGATCGCGCCGTCGGCCAGAGCGAGCTGGACCAGGGAGCGGAGCCAGGAGCGCGCTTCCGACTCGTCGCGGGGCTCGGGGGCGGAGGTACCGGAGACCTGGGAGCGCAGGAGGGTCTCGAGGTCCTGGGCGTCGAGGCCCTGACGCGCGGCAAGCGACTCGAGCGCGGCGCGCTCCTTGGGATCGATCCGGCCGTCCTGCTGGGCCGTGGCCACGGCCCACCAGAAGAGACCCGCGGCGGAAGGCCTGGCCGGCCGCGCCAGGGGAGCACCCCGCGAAAGAGCCGCCACCTCCTGGCGCAACTCCTGCCGCAGCTTCGTCGCCTCGGCGGAGCCCTCGGCCAGGATCTCGGTCAGAAGCCACGTCGACTTGTCGCCGGTGCGCGGCGACTCGCAATAGGGACACGCCGGGTCGGTTCCGCCGGTGTCGTGCGCGCCGCAGGTGCGGCAGCAGGCGGTAGTGAAGGTGTCGTCGAGGCGCGTCTCCGCCCCCGCCTTGCGGGCGAGGACGAAGAGCGTGCGGTGGATCACGCGGTTCTTGTCGAGCACGCGCTTGCCGCGCTCGGCGACGCGAACGCGACGGCCGTCCCAGACGATCTCGACCACGGCGCGGTCGCGCTCGTCGCCGTCGAGCAACCCGAGGGTGCACACCGATCCCACGGCGCAGTCCCCGATGTAGGTGCGCGGCCGCTTCGGCGCGGCAGCGAGCTCCGCGGCGTAGCGCTCGACGAACTCGGCGTCGCCGACACGAGTCAACGGGTCGACCCCATCGGCGCGGTCGGCCGCGCACTTGCGCCAGAACGCCACCGAGGCGCGGTCCTCGAGCAGCTGCACGTTCATCCCCGGATCCCGCTCGAGGGTGCTCGCGAAGCCGGGAATCTCACCCTCCGTCTCGGGACTCCACACGCTCTCCTGGGTGATCTCGGTGAGCACCCAGTCGTACTGCCCGCTCCGCGCCAGGCACTCGCAGCTGCCGCAGCGCGCCGACTGGTTCATCGAGAGCGGCGCGCCACAGTTGGGGCATTTTCCCTCGATCAGGCCACCCTCGGTGACCGAGCGGGCGCCGCGCCGGCGCACGAAGGTCCAGCACTCGACGAAGCTGCTCCGGGGCAGCTTCGACCCGGAGATCTTCTTCCCCGTCTCGAGGCTCAGCCGGTGGATGTCCGCGCGGAAGGGAATGCGCACCGTGATCGAATCGAAGTGCCTGCCGGTGTCGACCAGGACGATCGTCGGCGGGCCGACCTCGAGACCTTCCATCCCCTGCCGCCAGCCGTCCTCCCGCTGCTCCTCGATCTGCAGCGAGAAGCGCTCGAAGACGCCGTCGGAGACGAAGGGGCGCAGCGGCTCGAGGTCCTGTTCACACCAGCTCTGCTGCGCCTTCCCGAAGGCCACACCGACGCGGCTGAGAAAGTGCCGCTCGTCGAAGTCTGGATCGGTCTGGCGCAGGACGTCGGCCGAACTGCGCGAGGCGCGCCGTCGCCGCTGCTTGCTCGTGCGCCGGATCGTGCGCTCCTGGTGCTTGAACCAGCCCGCCTTCGAGCCCTTGAACATCACGAAGACGGCCACGATCAGGAGCGGGACGCCGATCAGCGGGTATTCGAAAGCGAGCCGGATCAGGACGTAGAGGATCCAGCCGACGCCGTCGCCACCCCCGCTGCCGCCGCTGCCACCGCCGCCTCCTCCCCCACTGAAGCTGCCACCGCCGCCCGCTTGCGGCTCGAGGAGAGAGGAGAGGACGGGGAGCAGGGAGTCGATCGGCATGGCACGGCGAGAGGTCCGGACGGGGAGCGCTGGAGTCCGGCACGCTACGCCGGTACGCCGTCCCGATTCAACGCGTGAGCCGCGCTTCTTCGCGAGGTCCCCTCAGAGCCAGGTCACCATCCAGCCGCCGGTGACGTTGAATCCACCGCCACAGAAGCCCGCGGGGTCGCGGAACCAGTACTGGTAGCTCAGCGTCTCGCCGGAAGAGGCGTCCGCGCCGAGCCCCGAGTAGGAACAGGTGCCGGCGCCGCTCAGGACCTTCACCGGATGCCGCAGTGTGGGTTTCACGCAGCGCAGACCGTCCCCGAACGGGAGCGGGGCCGCGGTCGCCGTACCCTGGAAGAGCAGCCCCGGCCGTCCGGCGGGACCACCCGCGACCTCGAGGACGAAGGTGTCGGCGCCGGTGTCGGCAATGCCGCTACCGGTGAGCCGGCCACCCTGACCGCTGCTGGTCAGACACCCCTCGCCGGGCCCGCCGTTGGCCAGGCAGGGGCAGTCCACCGTGGAGCCGTCGCCGAGGCAGAAGGGACCGGACCCATCCGGAGGATCGGCGTCCACCGCGAGGGAGCACTGGATCGGTTCGAGGCAGTTGACGGGGTTTATCATCGAGGTGCTCTGAACGCGCAGGCCGATGTGTGTCGCCCCGCTGTCGACGAGGGCGCGCACCTCGTCGGTGGCGTCGAAGGAGAAGTACAGGTGCATCTCGGAGGGCGGGTGGTACTGGGCGCTCCCGACGAGGGTCGCGGCCCTCTGGAAGTCGAACGTCTTCCCCACGCCGTCCCCTTCGTAGAGCAAGAACTCGAAGGTCCTCAGGCCATAGTCGAGGGGGTTCCCCGCGAAGATCCGCCCCGAGATCGTCGCCGCGGTGACGTGGTGTCCGGCGAGGATTTGCACGTCGTACTCCTGGATCGCTCTCCACTCCCGATCACTCTGCAGGCGAATCCAGCCGTGGTCGTCGTTATCGAAGTACTCGTCTCCGATTCCGTCTCGCGGAATGTCGAGGATCGACCCCGCCAGCATGGGGCCAATCTCGTGTGATTCCCTCGCCTGGAGGGGTGCGGAGAGGAGCAGCAGCGAGACGACGGCGAGAATGGAACCGTGCTTCATGGCGAATGCGGTCCGCGATGCGGAGAGGTTGGGCCGAGGGCGAAGCGCGAGGAGAGCTGGACGCAATACGACCCCGACCTCGCGAGGTTACCTCATGTCGTGGAAACTCAGCACCCCTCCGAACGCCCCAAATCCGATTCGCGACGTGAATCCGATAACTCGCTCCTGCTGCGCTCCTATCTTCCTTCGAGTACGATAGCACTCCAGCCCTCTCATCTTCCCCGGTCGACCCCCAGTCACCGTGATCGGAGGTTTTCGATGTCCAGCCTCGCCCCCCGCTCGTTCCGCTCCCTCGCCCGCCCGATCGGATTTCCCTTCTTCGGGTCACTCGCCACCGGCGTTTTCTTCGCCTCGTTCGCCGGCGCTCCGGCGACCGCCCAGCAGGTGCTGCACACCTTCAGCGGCACCACCTCCGACACCCACTTCGGAGAAATGGTCGCGGGAGCGGGAGACGTGAACAACGATGGCTACGACGACTTGATCGTCGGCGCGCCCTGGGCCAACGACGCCGGCACCTACTCGGGCAACGCGACCGTCTTCTCCGGCCTCGACGGATCGGTCCTGTACTTCTTCCCCGGCGACTCCGACATGGACTACTTCGGGTTCTCGGCCGACGGCCTCGGGGATCTGAACGGCGACGGGTACGGCGACTTCGCGATCGGCATTCCCTTTGCCGACACACCTCTCGCGGCGAGCGCGGGGCAGGTCAAGGTGTTCTCGGGGCTCGACGGCTCCATCCTCTACACGCTGGATGGAGTGAAGCTCCACGACTACTTCGGCTGGTCGGTGAGCCGGGCGGGCGACGTCGACCTGGACGGGGTCGGAGACCTGATCGTCGGCATCGTGCGCGCCGACTTCGGCGCAAAGAACGCGGGACGCGTGCAGGTCTTCTCCGGAATCGATGGAACGCTCCTCTTCACCTTCGACGGCCCGGGGGCCTGGGCCGAGTTCGGCCATTCGGTCAGCGCAGCCGGCGACGTGAACGCGGACGGTATCCCCGACGTGATCGTCGGCGCGAGGGCCGACTCCTCCTCCACCGGACAGCAGGCGGGCAGCGCCTCGGTGTACTCGGGATTCGACGGCGCCCTGCTCTACTACTACAGCGGGTCGCCCGGGGACTACATGGGGACCTCGGTCTGCGCCGCCGGGGACATCGACGGCGACGGGTACGACGACTTCGCCATCGGCGTACCGGAGGACGATGCCCCCCTCGCGTCGAATACGGGGAGCGCGCGAGTCCACTCGGGTCGGACCGGAGAGCTGCTGCGTTCGTACGAGGGGATCTGGGGTGGCGATCGCGTCGGCCACACGGTCCGTGGCGGCGGCGACTTCGACGGAGACGGGCAGGTCGACCTCCTCGTCGGAGCCTGGGGAGACGACCACCTCTGGTTCGGCTCGGGGCGTGTCACCGCGTACTCGGGAGTGGATGGCGAGCCTCTGCTGATCGTCGACGGACCCGAACCCAGGTACTTGTACGGGAGGTTCCTCGCCATGGCCGGGGACGTCGATGGCGACGGCCACGACGACCTGATCGTCGGGGTGCAGAACTACCACGGTTCCATCCCGTACGCGGGCGGCGCGCTGGTCTACTCGGGCGTTCCGGCCGAGCCCGGCAGCGGCTACTGCTTCGGCGACGGAACCGGCACCACCTGCCCCTGCTTCAACCTCGGCGGCTCCGGCGAGGGCTGCCAGAACAGCTCGGCCCGGGGAGCGATCCTCGCGGCCACCGGCTACCCCGCTCAGGACGAGATCGTCCTGCACGCGAGCCAGTGCCCGGGAGGAGTCTTCGGCTTGTTCTACAGCGGCTCGAACGCGCTGGCCGGGACGCCCTTCGGCGACGGACTGAAGTGCGTGAGTGGCGGGATCATCCGCCTCGAGGTGGTGGTGACCGACGGCGCCGGCGACGCGCACAGCTCGGTCGACCTGCCGGCGAAGGAGGGGCTGAGCGGGGGCGAGCTGCGCCACTACCAGTTCTGGTATCGCGATCCGGTCGGCACCTGCGGGCGCGACTTCAACCTGTCGAACGGGTACAGCATCCAGTGGTAGCGCTCACGCCGCGCTGACCCTCCACACCTCCGCGCCCGGCATCGAAGGGCCCCAGGGTGTGCGCAATCCGCCGTATCGCCCCTTCCGGCCTCGATCCGTTACCCTGGTCCCGGACCGAGGAGGCGATACCCATGACGAACACGATCGATTGCCCACTTCTCCGGCTGATGCCGGTCTCCGTCACCCGGCAGATGGCGGCGGCGTTCCCCAAGCTGAAGGCGATGGCGGAGAGCAAGGGGCTGAAGCTCCACCACCTCGGCGCGGGCTACCCGCACCCCGAGGTGTCCGACCCGACGACCTACATCGCGCACCGGGAGGCCTACTTCCGCCACCTCGCCGCGCAGGCTGGCGCGACCTCGGCCGACGAGGCCCTGCGGGCGCTGCGGATGGGGATGTACGGCTACACCGATACGCTCGGGCCGCTACAGGCGCGAGAGGCCTTCGCCCGCGTCTACGGGTCCGACTTCGACTTCGAGATCGACCCCGGCCTGCTCATTCCGACGATCGGCGCGACCGGGGGGATCTCCCTGCTCTGCTCCGCGTACGAGCGCAGCGGGGAGAAGATCGCCTACATCGTCGACTCCCCGACCTACACCGGGATCCTCTCCCGGGCGGCGCTCTATCAGCGCGCTCGCTTCTACAGCGTGGAGCTGGTGGACGACCACGGCCCCGATCCGGAGGAACTGCGCGCGCGCATTCGCGAAGCTCGCAGCGATGGCTACCACGTCGCGTTCTACTACACGGTGCCCGACGGCCACAACCCCGGCGGGATCAGCTTCAGCCAGGAGCGGCGCGGTGCGATCCTCGACGTCGTCCGCGAGGAGGGTACCTTCATCGTCGAGGATGCGCCGTATACCTACATCAGCTACGAGGCGGCGGATAACCGCCCGCGTCCTTTCGTGGCGATGGACCCGACGCACGCCGTCCACCTCTTCACCGCCTCCAAGATCGGCCTGCCCGGCCCGCGCGTGGGCTTCGTCTACGGCGAGGTCGAGCTCACCGTCGCCGGCGGCGAAAGGGTCCCGCTGCGCGACCTGGTGCTCACCGAGGCGAGCGGCGACATGCTGCTGCACAACCCCGAAGCCTTGCGAGGCTTCGAGGCGTACCTGATGGACGAGAACTTCGAGCTGCGCCAGAGCATGTGGCCGGTCGCGAAGGTCAAGAATGCGGTCTACGGCGAGAACCGCAAGATCCTGCTCGACGGCCTCGACGAGTACCTCGGCGAGTTCGGCGACCGGTTCCGCTGGACGCGACCCGGAGCGGGCTTCTTCTCGGTGTTCACCTTCGCCGACAAGCAGGTCCGCGCGGACTCCGAGTTCGTCGAGAAGCTGGTCGTCGAGCACGGCGTGGTGACGATCCCGATGTTCGGCTTCGTGCCCGACGACGCCAAGGAGCGCGACCCCGACGCGGGGCTCGACCAGGTGCGGCTCTCGTTCAGCTTCAACGAGCGGATCGGGGACGGGCGACGCCAGGACATGCGGGAAGCGGTGCAGGCCTTCGCGGCCGCGGTACGCGAGGTTTGCGGGTTGCCACCGCTCACCGTCTCGAGTTGATAGGATGCGGGGGTCCCCAGGCCCCAACCCGCATCCTTCGATGACCCTGCGCACCGCCGTCTCGAGACATCACTCCTTCGCCCTCGCCGGTCTCCTCGCCTTCGGCGCCCTCTGGCCCTCAGCACCGCGGGAGGAAGAGAAGCCGCGCGTGCTCTTCCTGACCCACTCGGCCGCCTTCGTTCACGGCGTGGTCAAGCGGGAGGCCCCCGAGCAACTCTCCCACGCGGAGAAGTGTCTCATCGAGGCGGCCAGGAAGGATTACGAGATCGTCGCCACCCAGGACTGCGGTGAGGTGACGCCCGAGAGGCTCGAGGGGTACGACGCGGTGATCTTCTACACCTCGGGCGAGCTGCCGATCGAGAACAAGGATGCGCTGATCGAGTGGGTCGCGGACGGAGGCGCGTACGTCGGAGTGCACAGTGCGTCGGATACGCTGTACAAGTACGCGCCGTACCTCGACATGGTCGGCGGGACCTTCGACGGCCATCCCTGGACTATGGAGGTCCAGATGGTCGTCGAGGACCCGGACCACCCCGCGACTCGGCACCTCGGGGAGACGTGGACGCTCGACGACGAGATCTACCAGTTCCGCGACCTGCGCCGCTTCCCGCTGTGCGGGCTGCTGAGCCTCTCCGGCAAGAAGGCGGATCTCGCGAAGGGCAAGCGCGAGGACCGTGACAACCTCAATGCCTGGTGCAAGCCCTACGGCCAGGGGCGTGTCTTCTACACGGGGCTGGGGCACCGCCCGAAGGTGTGGGAGAACCCGGCCTTCCTGGAGCACCTGCTCGGCGGTCTGCGCTGGGCGCTCGAGGGCCCCGACCTGCCGACGCCGGCCCCCGAGGGCGCGACCGTCTTGATGAAACCCGGTGGCGACGGCTCGGCCTGGCGCCACGACGACGGCCGCGATTGCGAGTGGGACGTGGACGAGGACGGCGCCTTCACCGTGAAGCGCCGCACCGGCAACCTCTTCTCGCGGGAGGAGTACGGCGACGCGCTGATACACCTCGAGTTCAGCCCTTCGGTCCACCCCGACGACGTGCGCGGCCAGGCCCGAGGCAACAGCGGGATCTACATGCAGGGGCGCTACGAGCTGCAGATCCTCGACTCCTTCGGGCTGAAGCCGGAGATGGGCGACTGCGGTTCCTGCTACGGCATCTCGCTACCCCTGTGCACGCCGTACCGAAAGGCCGGTCGCTGGTCGAGCTACGACATCGAGTTCACCGCGCCGCGCTTCGACGCCGAGGGGAAGAAGACCGCGAGCGCGCGGATCACCGCCTGGCTCAACGGCCGCCTGATCCACGACGATCTGGAAGTCCCGCGGGCGACCACGGCGTCCTGGCGCAACGACGAGTCCCCCACGGGCCCGATCATGCTACAGGACCACGGGTGCCCGGTGCGGTATCGGAACGTGTGGGTGCTACCGCGCTGAGGTTGCGAGCGCGGAGGAGAGCGGAGGGCGCGGAGAGCAGAACCAGAAATAAACCACAGAGGACACAGAGGACACAGAGAGAAGAGGAAGAAGAAGAGCCAGAATCAAAAGAGGATAACTATCAGAAGAAGAACCGGCTTCGCCGGTATTTATTCTGATAGTTATCTTGTTCTTTGTTCTGATTCTGGCTCCTCTTCTTCCTCTTCTCTCTGTGCCCTCTGTGTCCTCTGTGGTTGATTTCTGGTTCTGGTTCTGCTTCTGCTCTCCGCGCTCTCCGTTCTCCTCCGCGCCCGCGACCTCAGTCCGTCGAGTAGACGTTCGTCGCTTCCGAGAACTCCGTCACGGCGATCTCCTGCACCTTGGCCAGCAGCGCCGGGTCCTCGGTATCGGCGAACAGGTAGAACTTCCACAGGTCGCGGTAGGCGCGCTCGAGGTCGGCGAGGCGCGGTACGCGCTCGGCGAAGCGGGACAGCGGGTGAACGCCCTCCTCGCCGGGCCAGCGGACGTGCGTGCGCGCCTCCTTCAGCTGCATCGAGCGCGCGGGGCAGTAGATGATCAGGTCGACGTCCTGGCCCGTCGCGAAGCGCACCAGGTCGGCGAGGCGCTCCTCGACCGCGTGGCGGTTCGCCGCGCCGCCCTCGGCGAAGAAGCGGGTGACCAGCGCCTCCTGGACGTCCTCGTTCTCGTAGCGCGGGAAGACGCAGGCCCGCTTGTACAGGCGGCGGGAGCGGAAGCGATCCAACAGCTTGCGTACCGCCTCGCGCTTCTCGCCCGGCGCTTCGCGGACCGAGCGCTCGAGCAGGTCGAGGATCGATCCGTCGGTCTGGTCGTAGAAGTCCTCCTCCTTCACGGAACCCGCGGCCAGTGCGAGCTCCACCGCGCGCGCGATCATCGCACCCGACGCGACCTTGGCGTGGTGGTAGTACACGCGTTCGGAGAAGTAGTAGCGCGCCTCCAGCATGCGCACGATCTCGCTGAGGATGTCCTCGCGCAGGAGTCGGTGCTTGGCCAGGTCGATGTAGAGGTTGCCCGAGGCGCGGTCGATCTTGAAGTAGCTCGTCACCCGCGAGTCCACCTCGAGCTTCAGGCCGGTGAAATAGGCGTCGCGCGCGAGGTAGTCGAGGATGTCGGAGCAGATCGTGCCCGAGACGATCTGCGCCCAGTACGCGGGGATCGGCCGCGCCGGCGGGTCCGTCTTGCCGTGGGTCAGGATCGCGAAGACCTCCTCCGCCGCGCCCAGCTCGGCGAGGCGCCGGCCCAGCACCGTCGAGGGGCCGAGCATCCGCTCGAAGCGGTACACGGCGTCGTGGCGCTCGAAGATGCCGTCCTGGTCCTCGAGGTTGTGACCGAAAGGGATGTGCGTGGTGTCGTGGATCAGCGCGGCGAAGCGGATCACCCGCGCCTCCTCCTCGCTCACCCCGATCCGGCCGGCGGGATCGAGCTCGAAGTTCAGGTTGATCGAGTCGATCATCGCCTGCGTGACGTACAGGCTCCCGATCTGGTGATCGAATCGCGTGTGCACCGCGCCGGGGTAGACGAGGTAGGCGGTGCCGAGCTGCTTGATCCCGCGCATCCGCTGCACCTCGGGCGTGTCGAGGAGCCGTAGCTCCTCGTCGGTCAGGTACACGTCCCCGTGAACGGGGTCGCGGATCACGCTGTAACGCTTGCGTCCGGCCATGAGAGGTCCCGCCGTGGCGGGCCGAAGATTCTAACGTGCCCCCGGCCGCGGTACGATTCGTGTCCCTTGCATCCTTCGAGCGAAAGACCCCGGCGCATCCTGGTCGTCGAGCCCTGGCTCGGCGGCTCGCACGAGGCGTTCTGGGCCGCCTGGGCGAAGCGCTCCGCACACCAGGTGGAGATCGTCGGCCTCCCCGGCCGGCAGTGGAAGTGGCGGATGCGCGCCGGCGCGTGGGAGCTCGCCCGGAAGCTGGTCGAGACCGACCCACCGGACCTGCTGGTCGTCTCCGACTACCTCGAGCTGCCCGCCTTCTACGGGTTCCTCGGCGAGGCCTGGAGCCGCGTGCCCGGACTCGTCTACTTCCACGAGAACCAGCTGACCTACCCGGGGAGCCGCGAGGTGCTCGATCCGACCCGTGACCTGCAGTTCGGCTTCACCAACGTGCTCTCCTGCCTGCGCGCCGCGGGGATCGTGTTCAACTCGCGCTTCCACCGGCGCGACTTCGAAGCCGCGGCCAGGGAGCTGCTGGCGGTCCTCCCCCACCCGAACCCGCGCGAGGAGCTCTTGCGGGCCCTGTCCGGGGCGCGGGTGATCCCCCCGGGAGTCGAGATCGACGCCGTCCCGCTCGGTTCCGGAGCCGGGGCGGGCTCACCGCTGCGCGTGCTCTACAACCACCGCTGGGAGCACGACAAGGACCCGGCGGGTTTCCTGCGCGCCGTTCGCGGAGCTCTCGACGCCGGCGCACGCCTCGAGCTGGTGCTGCTCGGCGAACGCTTCGACCGGCTGCCGGAAGGGGTGGCGAGTGCTCTCGGCTCCCTCGAGGAGGTGACCCGCCACCGCGGCTACGTCCCCTCCCGCGACGCGTACGTCGAGTGGCTCGGCACCTGCGACCTCGCCGTCAGTACGGCGCGCCACGAGTTCTTCGGCATAGCCACGCTCGAGGCGATGTGCGCCGGGGCGACCCCGCTCCTCCCCGACCGCCTCAGCTACCCCGAGCTGGTGGGCGAGCGCCTCGCCGGCGAGGCGCTCTACCCGGACGAGGCGACCCTCGAGCGCCGCCTGGTCGCGTGGGCTCGCGCGCCGGAAGCGCTGCGCGACCCCGAGCGGCGCGCGCGGATGCGAGAGGTGGCGGGGCGCTGGTCGATCGAGCGGACGGTGGAGGAGCTCGACGCCCTCGCCCGCGAACGTTTTTGCCCCTGACTCCACGCCTCCGCGGACTACCATACTCACCGTGAGACTCCTCCCCTGCCTCGCCCTCCTCCTCGTCAGCTGTCGCGGTGACCAGATCCACCGCGCCGACTTCGCCCCGCTCGACTCCGGCAGCCCGACCGCCGCACGGCTGGCTCCGGCCCTCCTCGGTGAGCTCGCGCCCGACTTCGCGCTCGAGGACCTCTCCGGCGAGACGGTGCGCCTCTCCGATCATCGCGGCAACCGGGTGGTGCTCGAGTGGGTCAATCCGGAGTGTCCCTTCACCGATCACTCGCACAGTTACGGCTCCTTGAAGGAGCTGGCGGCGCGCCAGATCGAGAAGGGGATCGTCTGGATCGCGATCAACTCCAGCGGGGCGGAGAAGATGGGAGGCGACCTCGAGGTGAACCGGACCGCGGCGGAGCGCTGGGGCCTGCCCCACCCGCTCCTGCTCGATCCCACCGGCGTGGTCGGGCGGCTGTACGACGCGACCAGCACGCCGGAGCTCTACGTCATCGACGAGCGCGGCGTACTGGTCTACGTCGGCGCCCTGGACAACGCCCCCTTCGGCAAGGTCCGCGGCGGCGGCGAGGTGATCAACTACGTCGAGGCCGCGCTCGCCGACCTCGCGGCGGGGCGTGAAGTGCAGACGCCGACGAGGCAGTCGTACGGCTGCCGGGTGAAGTACGCGCAGCCGGCACTGAACCGGTAGACAGCCGGGGCAGGGCCAGTAGACAGCCGGGGCAGGATGCTCTCGAACGACCCGGGTCAGGCCCGCACGCCGGCCTTCCTGAGCTTGTCGAGGAACCCCGGCTCGGCGCCGGTCTCGACGAACTCGCCTGGGACCTTGCCGGTCTCGTCCGGTCCCTCGTGCTCGAAGCGGAACAGGTCGCGCAGCTGAAGGTCGTTGCCCTCGACCCCGGCGACCTCGGTGACGTGCGTGATCTTGCGGGTGCCGTCGGGAAGAAGCTCGTTCTGCACGACGAGGTCGATCGCCTCGGCCATCTGCTTGTGCACCGCCCACAGCGGCAGGTCGAGCCCACGGGACAGCACCATCATCGCCAGACGGGACATCGCATCCGCCGGAGTGCTGGCGTGCAGGACGCCGAGACAGCCGCTGTGACCGCTGGCCATCGCCTGGAGCATGTCGACCGCCTCGTTGCCGCGAATCTCGCCGACTATGATGCGAGTCGGGCGCATCCGCAAGCTGTTCCGGAACAGCTCCTCGAGCGTGACCTCGCCCGTGCCCTCGACGCTGGCGCGCCGGCATTCGAGTCGCACGACGTGCTTCTGCGACAGCTGCAACTCCGCGGTGTCCTCGATCGTGATGATGCGCTCGTCCTCGCGAATCTGCTTGCAGAGGATGCCCAGCGTCGTCGTCTTGCCGGTACCGGTGGCGCCCGAAAAGATGATGTTCAGTCGGCCCCGGATCGCATCGCAGAGCAGCTCGGCCATCGGCGGCGACATCGTCTCGTTGCGAACCAGATCGTCGACCACCCTGAGGGTCTGGGTGAACCGGCGAATCGTGATCGCGGCGCCGCCGAGGCTCAGCGGCGGAATGATGACGTTGACCCGCGAACCGTCGGGGAGCCGGCAATCCACGTAGGGCATCGACGTGTTGACCGTCCGGCCCGTGGGCCGCGTGATCAGCTCGATGAGGTGGTTGAGCTGCAGCTCGCTGTCGAAGCGAAAAGGACTCAGCTCCATGCGGCCGCGACGCTCCACGAACACCTCGCCCGGCCCGTTGATCATGATCTCCGTGACCTCGGGGTCTTCCAGGAGCGGGCGAATCGGCGTGTAGGCCGGCTGGGCGAGAAAGTCAGTGTTCATCCGCGGCGACCGGTTCTTCGGGGTCTACTCGGGGGAGGAGGACGACGACCCCGACGTGGTCCGTCTCCAGGACGACTGGCGTGCTCCCGTTCGCTGGGTGTGTCGCGGCATTGTCCGCGTCCCGCCGGCGTGAAGCAAGAGCCGAGGCGACGGACCGAACGGCGCCGATCACGAGCGGAGTCGTCCCCCCGGGAGCTCGACCCCGGCGCCGCACCTTCGGGACGAGCCGACACAATGCGCCGCCCCTTCCGCCCGCCCCTCCCGATCGGGGTACAATTCACCGGTATCCTCGCGCAGGCTCCAGCGGCCCCCCACGGGCCGTGTACGATCCTCCCCGGGACACCACCGAAAGACAGGACGGTCAGGAATGGGGCGCATCACACACTACCTGGGAGAGTCTCTGCTCGCGGGACTCGGCGTGGCCGCACTGGGGCTCTCCGGCTGTGGAATCGGGACGATCGCGGTGACGTCGACGTCCTCGGACGACGACCCGACGAATTCCGACCCCGTGGTCAGCGATGCCTCGATCACCGAGACCAGGACCTCCCCGGCAACGATCCGCTTTCAGCTGACCGATGCGGAGTCCGACCCGGTGAACGTGGAGCTCCTGTACCAGCTGCCGGGCGGGCCCAGGCTCCCGATGCTCCTGACCGGCGACACGAACCTGCAGAACCTCGCCGCCAGCTCCACGGGAGTGTTTCACACGCGCTACTGGGACTTCGCCGCGCAGCTCCCCGACGGGGGAGCCTACCAGCAGGGCGTATCCGTGACCGTGCGCCGCGCGGGCACCGCGGAGGAGCTCTCCTCCACCGTCTCGGGAGCGACCATCGGCAACGACGCTCCCGAGGTGCTCGATCCCATGCCCCGGCTCGACCCCGAGACCCAGGAAGCTCGAGGGCTCGTTCTCGTCGACATGCTGATCGCCGACTCCTCGGGTGACGTGGTCGACCTGGAGGTGGAGTTCCTGGGCCCCGACGGGGTCTGGCGGAAGGCGACCTACTCCCTCGGCGATCTCGTCCCGCCGATCCAGGCCACGCCCACGGGAAGGGCCTTCACCTTCCTCTGGGACTCGGACATCGACGGGGCGGAGGCGGAGTGGACGACGGTGCTGCGCTTCACGGCGAGCGACGACACGCACGACCAGGACCCGGTGGACACCCAGGCCTTCGCCGTCGACAACAACCGGGAGCCGATCGCCTCGCTCGGCGAGCCCATCGACAACCCCGATCGGAGCGGAGCGATCGCCGTCTCCTACCGGATCATCGACGAGGAGAGCGATCCCACGCCGGTCGTCTTCCAGTGGCGACGCCCGGGAGAGTCCTTCCCCGACCTCCCGCCGTCGATGGCGGAGCTGCTGCAGGTGCTCCAGGATCCCGAGGCCCGCCGGCAGTACCACGTCTGCACCGAGGCGCCGACGGTCTTCCGCGGCCGGGTCGCCGGGCTTTCCGAGGGGCTGGATTCCGCGAGCCTGGTGCGCCTGCCGGAGCTCGCGAGCTCCGCGGCGAGCCTCGTCCCTCCGGGTCTCTCCGACCAGCAGATCGACATCCTGAGGCGCTCGTCGAGTCCCCTTCCGGTGAAGGAATCCTGGACTCAGGATCCCGACCTGCGAGCTCCGGTGGCGGCGCTGCCGATCGGTGACGGGATCGCGGCCCTGGTGCTGGACGGAGATGGTGGAAGCTGGAGCCTGCGAGTGATCGAGCTCGCCACCGGGAGGCTGATCTACACCCTGGTGAACGGGGTGATCGGCACGCCGCTGACGATGACCTACGAGCCGGGTCGATACTCGGTGCTCGTCGCCTGCACGGTCGGCACCAGCTGGCAGCTCTACCGGGTGGACCCCTTGAGTGGACTGCCGTTACCCCTGGTCTCCTCGGCCAACGGGAACACCGAGGTCGGCCCCGTCCGCGGTCTCGTCAGCCTCGGCGACCACGCCGCGCTCCTGACCGTCGGCAGCTCCCTGGTGCGCGTCGACTACGCCTCTCACCTCACGCTCCGCGCGACGACGCTGATCGACGGATTGCAGACGCCGTGGGGCATCGCGCTCGATCCGCTGCACCGGAACCGGATCTACCTCGCGGAGCGCGACTACGATCCGGGCCCTCCCATCTCGGGGGTCGTGGGACGGATCCTGGCCCTGGAGCTCGACACCCACGACGGGCCACCGGTCGTCGCCTGGGAGGTCGGCGGAGGAGACCCCTTCGGCCTCCCGCGCCCGCAGGCGCTGGCGATCGAGCGCTCCGGAGCCCGCCTCCTGGCGGTGACGGATCGAAACACCTCCGACGGGACCCGGGAGCTCCGGGCGGTCGACCTGGGTGGAGAGCGTCTCGGAGAGATCGTCGAGCTCGGCTCCGACCTGCCGACGCAGCTGGACGAGATGAGCGGCCTGGGCGTCGGACCCGAAGGCCTGCGACTGCTCGCGCTGGAGGCCGGCGACGACCTGGCCGTCGGCGGCGGAGTCCTCCAGAGCCGGACGGTGATCGCCGTCGACCCCGATGAACCCGACCCGCTGCCCTACGATCCGGCGACGCAGGTCGCCTCCGTCACGGAGGCCTTCGATCCTCGCCCCGAGGCAGGCGATCCCTGGCGCATCGTCGCCTCCGCGCCGGTCGCGTCGAGCAGTCCGACGGGCGTGAGCGACGTGTTCGTCTGGGACTCCGCGGACCTCTCGGGGGGCGGCGAGGTCTTCCTGCGAGTGACCCCGCTGGGCCTGACCGACGTGGGCGTCGCGAGTGAGAGCGCGATCCACAAGGAGGTCGATCACCTCTGGGTGGCCGATCCGCTGAGCCTGGAGGCGGGGGTGGACGTGCCCCAGTCGATCGCGACCGGTGACCTGAACGGAGACGGTTTGCTCGACCTGGTGTGCACCGACGACCTCGGCGCCTGCTACCAGGGCCGGCTGAGCATCTTCTTCCAGAACGCCCCCGGTGAGTTCTCGGCCTCGCCCGACTTCCAGCTCCACAGCTCGATCGCGAACCCCAATGCAGGGCTCCTGACACATGCGCCCCGATTCATGCAACCATCCGCTCATGGCTCAGCAGGGAAACGGCGTGTCGGGCTCGCTCCCTGGTCGGTGTCGATCGCGGCCCCCGTCAAAGCGTTGCATACCTTATGACGCACCCCCTCATCGTGAATGAACGGCATTCGGCCAATGCCGCCACTCCACGCACCTATGTCAGGAGCCCTGCAATGCGGTGGCCATCTCCGATCTCGACGGCGACGGAAGGCAGGACATCGTGTGCGCGAACGGGTACTGCGGGCAGTTCGGCGAGAACGACCGCCTGGTCATCTTCCATCAGAACGGCGCCGGCGGTTTCGGTCCCGGCCCGGACCAGGTCCTGGTGCTGGGGAACGTGGAGCAACCGGCGGACCCGCACGCGGTGGAGGTCGCCGACCTGAACGGTGACGGCCTGCTCGATCTCTCCACGGCGAACACCCTGGATGACAGTCTGGCGATCTTCTACCAGGTGGAACCGGGCTACTTCTGGGAGGAGCCCGAGCTCCTGGGAGACGCGACCACGACCGACGGTCCCCACTCCATCGCGGTGGCCGATCTGAACGGCGACGGTAGACCCGATCTCGTCTCGGCCAACTCGGTGAGCAATACGCTGACCATCTTCCACCAGGAGCAGACGCGCACCTTCGGCGCGGCGCCCGACGTGACGCTCGGGGACTTCACCAGCCTCGACGATCCCCGCTCGGTCATCGCGGCCGATCTGAACGGAGACGGATTGCTGGACCTGGCGGCCGCGAACTTCGCGGGGGACGACCTGGTCGTCTTCCTGCAGCCGTCCGAAGGCTTCGTGAATACCGTCACCCCCGACATCGTCCTCGGGAACACCGGTCTGGGAAGCGGGCCGCTGTTCGTCGACGCCGCGGATCTGGACGGGGACGGGCGGCTCGATCTGATCTCCGCGAACCACACCGACGACAACCTGCACCTGTACCTCCAGAAGGTCTCCGGGGACTTCCCGTCCTCGTCCCCGCTGATTCTGGGCAGCGAGCTCATCACCTCGGAGCCGCAGTCGGTCCGCGCCGCCGACCTGAACGGCGACGGGCGGCTGGATGTCATCGCGGCCAGCGCCGGCACCGGCAACCTGACCGTCTTCTTCCAGACCGTATCCGGAGACTACGCCACCGATCCGGATCTGTCCGTCGGAGATGCGAACACCATCGTCGATGTCGTCTCCGTGGCCGCGGCGGATCTGAACGGAGACCGGTTGCTGGACATCCTGACCGCGGACTCGCTGACCGGTCACCTGACCGTCTTCTCGCAGGCGGCTCCGGGGGTCTTCTCCACGGTCCCCGAGCTCGTGCTCGGGGCCGATGATGCGCTCGATCGCCCGAGGTACGTGGCCATCGCGGATCTCAGCGGTGACGGATGTCTCGACCTCGTGTCCGCGAACTTCCGGGGCGACAACCTCGCCGTGTTCTTCCAGACCGCGGCCGGGAGCTTCGACGAGTCCCCCGACCTCCTCCTCGGCGACAGCAGCAGCGTGGACGGCCCGGAGTGCGTGGCGGCCGCCGATCTGAACAGCGACGGGCGGTTCGATCTCGTCTCGGCGAACGCCAAGGGCGACAACCTGGCCGTCTTCCTGCAGGACGCCACCGGGGCCTTCCCCTCGAGTCCGGACCACCTCCTGGGGGACGTCGAGGTCACCCGCCAGCCCGGGTTCGTGATCGCCCTGGACCTGGACGGCAACGGGCTCGGTGACGTCGTCTCGGCGAACAAGCTGGGAGATCACTTGTCCCTTTTCTTCCAGAACACCCCGGGAGGCTTCTCCGGCACGCCCGACCTCCAGCTGGGGTACAACTCGCAGAGTCGCCCGGTCGGTCTGGCGGCCGCCGATCTGAACGGGGACGGGCTCCTCGACCTCGTCTCCTCGAACAGCGACGCGGGGAGTCTGACCGTCTGGTTCCAGACCGAACCCCGCCACTTCTCCACCACGCCCCTGGTCCTCGACGGGCCGGGCTCGGCGGCGACTCTCGTGTCCCTGTCCGCCTCCGACCTGAACGAGGACGGGCAGCTCGATGTCGTCGCGGCCGACACCTCCGGCAACCAGCTGGTCGCCTACCTCCAGATCGCCCCCGGGATCTTCAACGGCACTCCGCACATCGTCGTCGGCGGAAAGACGTCGACCCAGGACCCCCGGTTCCTCGTCACGGCGGACCTGAACGGCGACGGTTCGCTCGACCTCGTCACGAGGAACCGGGCGAACCGCGAGCTGACGATCTTCCTCAACCCGTAGGCGGCCAGCGGGAATCAGGGCTCTGGCACGGCGACCGGTTCGATCGGAAAGGTGTAGGTGCGCCAGTTGTTGTTCATGCTCGACTCGGTGATCCGGATCTGCAGCTCGGTGGCGGCCTCCAGAACGGCTCGCTCCGGGTCCTCCAGCTCCGCCGGTGAGAGGGTCGTATCCAGCGGGTAGCGGAGCATCCGCTCCGGCGCGGCGAGGCCGAGCACTTCGATGGACTCCTCGAAGTTCCCGCCGGCGATCCGCACTCCACCAGCGAGGATCTCGTAGATCTCCAGCCCTTCGACGCGCCGGCCCAGACGGACGACGAAATCGCCGCGGACCCGAACCGTGTCGTCCTCGGCTCGCCTCACCGAGAAGGGCTCCCGACCCTCTCCCCCGTCGATATCGCAGCTGAAGCTCACCTGCCGCGGTGCCTCGAGGATGACGTCCTTCGCCAGTCGCACCTCTGTGACCAGCTTGTCCGAGATGTCGGCGATGATGTCCTCGATCAGCTGTTCGCGGACGGGATCGGTTTCCTTCCGCAGGAAGCCGGAGGGGCAGATCAGCGACAGGGCGTACATTCCGACGTGGCTGCCGTTGCGGTCGACGAAATCGTAGTCCTCGCCCTCGAAGGCCACCTCGCTCTTCTGGATCTCGCTCTCGTACCGCGCATCCGCGGCCGCGCGCGTGGCGATCACGGCGGCGCTGGTGTCGTAGTAGATCGCCATCAGCTCCACCAGCGAGCGGTAGTCGTGATCGTCCACCCAGTAGCAGAACGGTCCGCCGAGCAGGAACAGGAGCAGGTTGTAGCCGAACGCGCCGGTGGTCTCGTGAACCACGACCCCGGAGTACCGCACCCGACAATCCACGAGCACGTCGGTCCGCGCGCGCTCGGCGGCGGCGACCCAGTACGCATCCTCGGTGAACGGATCCCACTCGCTGACGTCCTCTGAAGGAGGTTCGAAGTCCTCCCACTCCTTCCAGACGCCCTCCTCCTTCGCGGGCAGGACGGAAACTCTCGTGAAGCAGTTCTCCTCGAGCTTCGCACGAAGTACCTCCTGCAGCCGGAGAGCGGGAAGCGTGATCGTGAAGGGCTCGGCCTCCTGCTCCGCTTCTCCACCCGGTTCCTCGTTCGCATCCGTGCTCATCTCGCCGCTGACGGTCACCACGACGGGGATCATGCCCACGTGAAAGGGCAGATCCAGGGGCTCCTCGGGCGGAGCGCTCGCGCAGCCGAGACCGAGCCCGAGGGTGATGGAGGCGAAGGTGACGCGCAGCGCGGCTCCGATGGGTGCTCCCTCCGCCGCGACGAGCATCGTTCTCCGGTCGAGTAGCCTCATCCTGTTCCTCATCTTCGGGAGAGCAGCACCCGGGGGTGCGCGCCGGTCTGCGTCTCGACCTTCTCGAGGCGATCCAGGACGTCCTTCGCCGACATCGCGCACCGGAAACCGACGTCCACCTTCCGGTCCCCCCGGCGGCGCGGCACGATCGGGGTGAAGGCTCCGTCCAGGTCCAGGTAGGACTTCCCGACGACGATGACTCGCGCCGGCGCCGCTCCGCGCGGATCCACCGGCGTGATCGCCCGGGTCGGAGCGCTGCCGAAGTACTCCTCCAGGTCACGGTGCTCCTCCGAAGGAGGCACCGCGGTGGAAGTCCACTCGCGGACGTTTCCGGAGAGGTCCCGGATCTCGGTCTCCGGGGTCAGGTCCGTGCTCGCCGCGGCCGTCCAGGGACCGTCGTTCGGTCGATTGAAGCGAATCTGCTCGTGCTGCCTCTTCATCGCCTTCTTCTCCCGACCCGGCTCTATCGCGAAGGTGGAGAAGGGACGGTACTCGACGCCTCCGCGCACGGCGTACTCCCACTCGAAGGCCGTCGGCAGTCTCTTGCCGATCCAGTGGGCGTAAGCACTCGCTTCCGCCCAGGTGACCTCCGTGACCGGCCGATCGACCCCGGCGTCGCCGGCGAGGGATGCCTTCCAGGCCAGCAGGTCTTCGTGCTCGGGCTGCAATCCGCACGGCCAGTTCTCCTTCCGGATATAGCCGTCCTCGGCGAGCACGAACTGCCGGAACTGACCTCGCGTCACCTCGTACTCGTCGATGTAGTAGTGACCGCTGAGAGCATCGCGGTCCGACTCCGCGCCGCTCTCCACGTTCTCCCTCCTCCGGCGAAGCTCGTTGGCCAGCTCCTCGAACTGCTCGTCGCCGAGGCCGACCCGCCAGGGTCGCAAGCCCGTGTAGAAGCTGTTCGCGAAGGTCTGGTGGCCCAGGCGCGCGAGGTCCGAGACCTCCTTCTGCTTGGCCCGTCCCCCGAACTCGTACAACCCTCCCGCCCGGAGCACGGCGCATATCGGGGTGACCAGGAGCTCCGGTCGGTCCACCCCGCGACCGACGATGAACCGGGGCTTGATGCGCTCGATGTGCGGAAGCTTGCACGACGTGGTGGCGGTGCCCTCGTTTCCGAAGCGGTCCACGCCCGCGACCGTCATCCGGAGGTCGGCATCCGACCAGTCGTGGATGAACGTTCTCTCGAGAGCCAGGCGCCGCTCGGGGCTCTCGGTCGGGGTGTCGATCTTGAACAGGCTGCCGTCCCTGGCGACGACGACCCGGTCCCTCGTCCCGACGAACGTGCAGATGAATCCACCGGCGATCGAGGCGTGCCCGACCTCGGGCTCGTCGGGCAGGCCGTTCGGGTCGAAGACGACGGCGCTCGCGACGAACCGAGGCGTGGTATAGAGCTCGTCCTTGCTGTCCAGAGCGTTCCACCTTCCGCCGGGTGCCGGCTGGAGGATCTCGATCGCCGGCCCGTGGACCGCGACCTCGAACTCGTACGGATCGGCCTTCACCTGATTCCCCGCCCCATCCGTCACGGTCAGCGACACCCGGTAACGACCGTCCGAAGCGGCGACACTCCGGCCCCAGCGGGCGTCGCCGGGCTCGATCCCGTCCTGCCACCACGGGGCCGGGAACTCGAGCTCGGTCGGCTCGGCCGGCTGCCAGTTCGCGCTCCACTCCCCGGCGTCTCTCCAGTCCCAGTCCGTATCCTCGATCCAGGTGTACTTCGCGAGCCGCCAGGAGAGCGTGCCCCCGTGCTGGTCGTCGATGGTCATTGAGAAGGACACCTGCTCCGTGTTCTCCTCGACCCGATTCTCGGCGCTCACCTGCTCGCTCGTGGGCGGCCACGCGGTCAGCCGCGGGGCGGACTGGTCGACGTGAATCCGGTACGGCTGCTCTCCCGCGCGGAGCGAGTCGATGCCGCCGGCCGGAGCGATCTCCTCGGTGGCCACGCCGGCATTCCCCGTGCGCGGGAGCGAGGCGCTGACCCCGACCACGACCTCCCCGGCCGGAGCAGTGAGGTGGAAGAGCCCGGGATTGAGACGCCGGGCGACCCGGCTCTGGCTCGCCGCGCCGTTCTCGAAGGTCACGCCCGGGGAGAGGGCCCGCACCTCGATCAGCGTGTCGCTGTTCGACGTGGGGGTGACCTTGAGGACGTTCTCATTCGTGCCGGTGAGGAAGTACCCGGTCTCTCCCGCCGAGCCGTCCAGGATCATCGTCTGGTCGTTGAGCAGGACAGCGAAACCCAGCTCCTGCAGGACGTACTTGAAGTTGATCGTCTGCTCCCACGTGCCCCGCGAGGAGTCGGCGTGGATCACCATCGGGGAATCCCGGCCCGTCAGGTGAATGCGCCCGTAGACCGCTCGGACCTCGGCTCCCGCCGCGGCGGAAACGAGCTCCTCGACGTCGGCCGCCCGGAGCGTGAAGGTGAACGCCGCGCCTGCGCCGCGCGCGGCCATTCGCGGCTTCCCGATTCTCGCGCCCCGGTCGTCGAGGAGCTGCCAGCCGAGCTCGCCGAGCTCCCGACCGAGGGTGATGTCGAACCGCACGCCGCCGGCCAGGTCGGCCTTGTGGAACTCGTACCGCTCGACGACCTCCGGGTCCCAGCGGAGCGGATCGACCTCGATCTTCCGAACCTCCTGGTCGAGAGCGTGAGGCTCCAGCTCGAGAACGCTCTCCGGCGAGGAGAGCCGTCCGCCGGCGACGTCGGTCACCTCGACCTGGAGGGTGATCTCGGCAGGCCCCGAGAGTCCCCCCGGCACCAGCTCGCGGAGGAGCGCGGACAGCTCGAACTCGGCCTGCAGTGAATCGTCCTTCCGCCCTCCCGGCCGCCGGCGAAACTCCCGGTCGACCGTCAGCGGCTCTGCCGTCCCGGCGATGGAGACCCGCAGGGTTCCGGGACGGACTTGCTCTCCGGTGCGCCCCTCCAGCAGGTAGAGGAGCCGCAGGCCGTTCGGATCCAGGATCCGGTTCGCGGCGTCGCCCGGTCCAACCTCGTTCGAGATGTAGAGCGGTCCTTCGAGCGCCCACTCCTCATCGAGGTACTCGATCCGGAACAGGTCCGTGGAGACCGAACCCCGCGGGTGACCGAGCAGGGGTCCGGGCAGCCGGCCCCGTACCTGGTACGTCCCCTCGACGTCCGCTCCCGAGGCGGAGGCCTCGACGCGGAGGGCGAGACTCGAGCCGCCCTCGGGGATCTCGAGCGAGTGACTCCACGGCGGAACGCCTCCCGTTTCCGGGTCGATCAGCTGCAGCCCGGTGATCTCCTGGATCCGGTCCGGCGAGAAGTCCTCCGGGACGATCCTCGAGTAGAGCTCCGAGCGCTCCGGCCCGAGATAGAGCGGGGCGTTCGTCGCCAGCGTCCGGGTACCGTCCAGCAGCGCGAAGCGCCTCGACTCCCCTCCTCTGGCCAGGTAGAGCCCGCCGGCGAGGAGCAGCGCGGGCACGCCTCCCACCACGGCCACCTTCCGCCAGGTGAGCACCGGGTGCACGATCCGGTTCAGCACCTCGTACGCCTCGTCGGCGTCCTTCCAGCGCTTGTCCCGGTCCATCTCCAGGCATCGATCGATGAAGCCGGCCAGCCTCTTGGGCACCGCCACGCCCATGTTGCGGACGTTCTTCGGCGGCACCTTGCGCTTGCTCCGGAGCAGGTCGCGGCGGTCCCGCGGTCGATCGTGAGGAAGCTGACCGGTCAGGAGCTGAAAGCCGATCACTCCCACGGAGTAGAGGTCCGCGCGACCGTCGAGACGAAGGACCTCCTCGTCGGGGGTCGCGGCGTCGCAGTGGGCGCAGTGCTCGGGAGCGGCGTACTCGGGAGTGCAGGCGCGGGATCGGGAAGTGCTGGTGTCGCCGGGACGGCTCCCTTCAGGGGTGCTGGCGCGAAGGGTGCCCAGGCTCGACGAGGGGGAAGCTCCGACCTCGCGCCCCGGAGCGACGTCGGCCTGCTCCTCCGCGCCGACGTACTGGCCGATGCCGAAGTCGAGGACCTTGATCCCCTCGTCGGGTCGCTCCTCGTTCACCCTCGAGACGAAGACGTTCCCCGGCTTGAGGTCGAGGTGCAGGATCGAGCGGTCACCGGCGCCGGTGTGCGCCTTGCACAGCGCGGCCAGGATCTGCAGCAGGACGCGCGCGACCCGATCCGGATCGTCGCGTCGCCGAGCCCGGTGTTGCCCGGAGTCCCCAGGGCGTAGCCCCGGTCGTTGGGCAGGGTGACGGGCACGGTCAGCCCCGTGTTCGGATCGACCGTATTCAGGAAGTCGACGGGGTTCCCACCGATCGGCGGCTGGAAGAAATCGACGAAGTTCTGAGAGCCGAGCACCGCGAAGTCGATCCCGAACGCGTTGTCCTCGGTGAGCGAGGTCTGGACGATCGACGCCTCGATCAGCACCTGGATGGGACGCGTGTCCACGTCCTTCAAGACCTCCTCGATGCGCTCGATGCGCTCGGGCACGTCGTGGACGACGATGGCGTTGCGCAGGTCGTACTCGTCCTCGTTCGGTGAGTAGAACTCCGCGCTGTCGGTGGTCTGTCCGCCGATCGCGCCCGCGGCGGCTGCCGCACCCTCCGTGCCGGCGCCGTCGCCGTCGGGGAAGTCCTTGGTCACCTCGATCGTTCCCTGAGCCGACAGCATGCCCTTGACGTAGTCTCGCGCGTCCTCGGCCCGCATGTAGTTCAGGTGGATCATCTTCGTGACCGCCCCGAACCCGCCCACCTGCATCTCCTGCAGCTCGCCGATGGTGTAGATGAAGATGATCTCACCACGCTCCACCGATCCGAGCCCGTTCGGCTCGAGCAAGCCGGTGAGAGCATCGTCGAAGGGCACCCCGTAGATGTTCGCGGAGACCAGCCGCTCCACCGCGGGGCTCGGCACGATGTTCTTCCGAGCCTGGATCGCCAGTTTCTGGAGGACGTTCGTGACGTAGTCGTTCTGCACCACGATGTCGACGGTCATGAACTCGGAGACGACGACCTCCGACGTACCGACCGGACGAACGACCGGCTCTGGTGCTTCGGCCTCCTGCGGTGACGCCAGAGACGTGCTAGCACAAACACCCAGCAAGTACGCTGTTCCGATCGCTACCCAGTTCATGTTCGTCCCTCTCCGGGGTCGGGGTATCCCTCGAACGCTAGCGGAAGGCCATGTCAGAATTCAGAGAATTAGGGGAGACACGGACCTGGATCAACGGTATCTCTCGATAGGTGCCCAGCCCCGGTTGGAGGTGTGGATCCGCCGGCCTGTGCGAACCAGGTTGTTCGTCCAGTCGTGGCTCACCCGGTGAGGCTCGGGCCGACCAGTCCCATGAGCATCGAAAGCACTTCCGATCGGACTTATCAGGCGAGCTTCAAGTTCTTCCTCGGCCCGCTGAACGAATTGCTCGAGGACGAGTCGGTGACGGAGGTCATGGTCTCCGGACCCGAGAGCGTCTTCGTCGAACGCAGTGGCCGGCTGGTGAAGACCGAGGTGACCTTCCAGGACGAAGCAGCCCTGCGCGCCGCGGCCAACAACATCGCCCAGTTCGTGGGCAAGACGATCGACGAGGCGAACCCCATTCTCGACGGTCGCCTGGAGGACGGCTCGCGCGTGTGCATCGTGCTGGCGCCACTCTCGGCGCACGGGACGTCGATCAACATCCGGCGCTTCTCGCAGACCGCGCACCAGCCGCAGTTCCTGGTCGACGTCCGCTCGATGACGCCCGAGGCCCTCGAGCTCGTCCTGATCGCCGTCAAGGCCCACACCAACGTCCTGATCAGCGGCGGTACGGGCTCGGGCAAGACCACCCTGCTGAACATCCTCGCCACGGCCATCGACGAGGCCGAGCGCATCCTGATCATCGAGGACACCCGAGAGCTGCGGCTCCCCAAGCCCCACGTGGTGCAGATGGAGGCGCGCCCTCCGGACGCGCACGGGCGGGGCCGGGTCACCGTCCGCGACCTCTTCATGACCTCCCTGCGCATGCGCCCGGATCGCATCCTGGTCGGTGAGGTTCGCGGCGCGGAGGCGCTGGACCTGGTGCAGGCCATGGCCAGCGGACACCGCGGTTCGCTCGCGACCCTGCACGCCGACACTCCGGAGCAGGCCTGCGGCCGCCTCGAGACGATGAGCCTCCTGGCCGACGTCGGGCTTCCGCTGGCCGCGCTGCGGCGTCAGGTGGCCCTCGCCCTCGACCTCGTCGTCCAGACCTCCCGGCTGTCGAATGGACGGCGACTGGTGACCCACATCTCGGAAGTGGCGATGGACGAGGAGGAGGGGAACTACGTGGTCCACGACATCTTCGCCCTCGACACCGCGCTGGCGACCCCGACGCTGCACTGGACCGGGCGGCGGCCGCGGCTGGCCGACGAGCTGGCCTGGAAGGGGCTGTCGGACGAGGTCCAGCTGACCCGGGAGATCCTCGGATGAGCTCACGCGAGAGCAAGAGCCCGGGTGTCCTCGACGAGCCGCGCGGGCTGGTCGAGCTGTCCGACGACTCCACCGGTCAGTTGACAACCGAGTGGGTGCTTGTTACCACGTTCGTGGTCATGCCGATGATCCTCCTGATCCCGGTCTTGATCGGCATGATCCGGCTCTACTTCCATCGCATCGCTGAGGTCGTCCACCTGCCGTTCCCGTGAGCGGCGACCGGACCTCCAGCCAGCTGCACTTCCCTCTCACTCTGGACGGTACGATGCTTCAGAAGGCACGCAAGTTCGCGGTACGACTCCACAAGGACGAGTCCGGCCCCAACACCGTCGAGTGGATCCTGTTGATCATCGTGGCACTGGTGGTCCTGATCGGGATCTACTTGTTCGTGCAGTGGGCCTACGAGAAGCTCAGCGACAAGAAGGACGAGTTCGAAGAAGGCAGCAATGCCGATCCCGGCTTCTGAGCTGAAGCACGGATCGCCCAGGACTCCCCGAGCATCGGTCCGTCGGTGGGGCGGGGACGTCAGCCCGCGCTAGGACTCGTCGGGCTCCTCCGCCACCGTCTTGTCGGGCTCTTCCGCCGGTCGATCGATGTAGCCGCGCACCCAGAGCAGCCCCCGGTCCACGACGAACGTCTCGGACAGCTCCTGGGCCCGGGCCCGCTCGAAGGCTTCGCTCTTCTCGTACTGGACGAACACGGTCGGGTCGCTCGCCACCAGGTAGGCGGTCACGCGCACGCCGGTGGCCTCGATCGCCGTCAGCGCGTCCGAGAGCCCGCGGCAGACCCCCCACGGGTCGATGCGCAATTCGGGCTGGATGCGCGACATCCCGTAGGCGAGCCGGAGCGTCACCAGCTCGAGCTCCTCGGTGCGGAACAGCGGCCCCGCCAGGCGCACCTGGTCCAGCTCCTCGAGGGCGGTCACCTCGATCGCACCGGTCGGCACGTTCGAGCTGACGAACTCCGTGAACTCGTCCAGCGACATCGCCAGCAGCCGGGCGACGAGCTCCGGGTTGGGCGGGACCTGGGAGAGCACGCGCTTCATCACCGAGTCGGCGCTCTCCTGCCCGGAATCGTCGCGCGGGGAGCTCCCGTCGGGGCGCGGGTCGAAGCCCTGCTCCCGGAGGGCGCGCTCGACCGCGGCGGTCAGCTCCTCCGCCGTGTCTCCCGAGGGCGTGCCCTCCGGAGAGCCCGGGCCGGTCTCCCTCGCGGCCGACGCGGCTCGCCGGGTTCTCTCGTTTCGCTCCGCCTGAGTCTCCTTGAACGGCACGTTTTCCGGGTCCGGGCGAGTCTCCGGCTTGCAATCTTCCGCCACCATGGCGGCATCGACGTACGCCTGGAGGTCGGGGTCGCCGAGGGCCAGGGTGTTCAGCTCGGCGAGGGCGTCCTCGAGCGCCCGCTCCTCGAAATCGGACAGCGGGCCGGGGGGACAGTTGACCTTCCGGTCGAGCAGGCGCTCGATGCGCGCGATGAGCAGATTGACCCGAACAGCGGGGTCCACGCCCTCGCCCCCCATCTCGCCCATCGGCACGGGGGGCAGCTCGGGAGCGGTGACCATCGTATCCGGCTTGCAGTTCTCCACGTCCCCGACGGCCACGAGGAACAGCTCGATGTCGCGGTCACCCTCCGCGAGCTCCCGGAGCAGATCGACCGACGCGGTGACCTGCTGTTCCTCGGCGGGGGTCAGCGGGGGGTCGGGAGGACACACCGTCTTCTTCTTCATCAGCCGCATCAGGCGATCGATCTCGCGCTGCATCTCGGCCCGGAGAGTGGCGAAGTCCTTCTCCTTGAGGCCGATCCCGACCTGCGCGGTGGAGTCGATTCCGGTGTGCCGCGTCTGCCGCTGCATGGGATCGTAGCGCGGATGGAAGGCCTCGATGCTGACGTCTCCGTACGGGACCGGGGTCGTGGCCGCGCCGTTCGAGTTGGTGGTGAGCAGGATCGGTTCCCCCTCTCCTCCCTCCACGTAGACGCGGACCGTCGC
>CAZCAC010000037.1:0-72034 GCA_964496575.1 uncultured Planctomycetaceae bacterium
CCCCCGACACGCGGATTATGATTCCGCTGCTCTAACCAACTGAGCTACTCCGCCACGAAGGGCGGAAACTCTAGCGGGGTCGGCGGGGGGGGTCAAGATGCTGCCCGGGGGTGGGTGACGGAGAAGGGGCGAGGGTTCGCTCGGGGGGGAGCCAGCGAGTTGGGCGAGAGGGGGCTTTTTTGCTCTCGTCGGGGGTGGCCGCCGGCCGATCAGGTCGGGTGGTGAGGAGGGCACCGCCCCACCGGTGCTCGCCCCTCCTTCCCTGCGGCCGGAACGAGGCCGTTCCTGCTCCTCGCGAGCAGGCAGAGGGGAAACCGAAGCGAGAGAAGCAGTGGCGCGCCGGCCGGCCTGGTCGGCGCGCTCCCCGTTCCAGGACGCCGGTCCCCTACCCCTCCGCCCTCACCGCGCGCGCGTCGTCGACCGCCATGATCAGGCGCTCGAGCAGGAGATCGACGTCCGGCGAGGTCGTCCCGATCCCCAGACTGAAACGGAGACTCTGAGCGGCCCGCTCCTCACCGAGGCCCATCGCGAGAAGCACGTGACTCGCTCCGCTGGAGGCCGACGCACCCGAAGCGACGCTGAATCCCTCCTCCGCCAGACGCGCCTGCAGCTCGATCGCGGAAACCCCGGGGAAGTACGCGTTGAGGGTATTCGGCAAGAGGCCACCGGCTCCGTTGCGCATCGCGCCGGGAATCGCGTCCTCGATGCCGTGCCAGAGCTGCTGGCGCAACGACTCCAGCGCCGTGACCGACTCCTTCTGATCGCGAGCCAGCTGCTTGGCCGCCTCGCCGAAACCGGCGATCGCCAGCGTACTCTCCGTTCCACTGCGCCGTCCACGCTGATGACCACAACCGAAGTGCAACGGCGGTAGCTCGAGTCCGTCGCGGATGAAGAGCAAACCGACGCCCTTCGGCGCGTAGAGCTTGTGCGCGGAAAGACTCAGCAGATCGCAATCGACCGACTGCACGTCGATCGGCAACTTGCCCATCACGCAAACGGCGTCGGTGTGAAAGCGGATGCCACGCTTCCGGCACAGCGTGGCGATCTCGCGCACCGGCTGCATCACCCCCGTCTCGTTGTTCGCCCACATCACCGAGACCAGGAAGGTGTCCTCGCGCAACGCCGCCTGCACGTCGCGGAAGTGCACCGCGCCGTCGCAGCGTGGATCGACCAGCGTCAGGTCGAAGCCGCGGCGACCCAGCTCCTTCGCCGCCTCCAGCACCGACTTGTGCTCGATCGAGCTGACCACCAGGTGACCCCGGCTCCGGCCCTGCGCGCTGGCGAAGAGGGCCCAGTTGTTCGATTCGGTTCCCCCCGAGGTGAAGTACAGCTCCTCGGTGGAAGCGTTCAGGGCCAGGGCCAGCTGACAGCGAGCCCGCTCGACCACCTCGCTGGCGAGCCGCCCCTCCGGGTGAGCGGCGGCGCTGTTGCCCCAGGTCTCGGCGAGCAGCGACGAGCACAGCTCCCGGACTCGGGGGTGTAGGGGGGTCGAACCGTTGTGGTCGAAATACCGTCCAATCGATCGGGCTGCGGGGGGGGCCATGAACTCATTATGGGGGCGATCCGGAAAGGTGTCGCTTTTTCCCGAGGGGCGCGCCCGAGCTCCCGGGCCAGCGGCATTCACGGGGCCGCCAGGGGGCCTCACGATTCCCCTGACGCGGAATGGCGCAACCCGCGGGGCTCCAGGCCTCGCGGGGGAGGCCGGCGAAATCCGATAGGGACCCCGGCCCCCGGCCTCCCGATCATGGTTCACCCCTCCCACCTGGACGAGCTCTCTCGACTGGTCGAACGGCTGGTCGAGGTCGAGGACGATCGCGCGCGTGAGCGCCTCCTGCTCGAGACGATCGAGCGAGCCGGCTGGGCCCAGGCCGCCGCCCTGTTCCGACGGACCGGCGCCACCTCCACCTGGATCCCCGTCCTCTCCCGCGGACCGGCCGACCTCCTCCCCACCGCCGGCCTGGTCGAGGCGATCGGAAACGGCGCCTTCCCCGCCGAATTGCCCCTCTCCGGAACCGTCCTCTTCGCCGGCGAGGAGGGGCAACGAACGGCCCTGGCGCTCGGCGGCGTCGCGCACGAGGAGTCGGTCGACCCGCTGGAGGCGCTGCTCGAGGTCCTGGTCCAGCTGAGCCCGGCCCGTTCCCCCGCGGAATCCACCGAGCTGTCCATCCTGCACCCACCGCTGCCCGACGGGAGCCGTCCCGCCGGGGAGGCCGAGGACGCCGAGCCCCCCGGCGAGGACGATCGGGGCCGAGCCGCCTGAGCGGGGCGCCTGGACGGGGGTCGATTCCAGAAACGGCCCCGCGGGCGCCCGATTTCTGTCCCCCGCGAGGGTTCTTCGGGCCCTCCGCGACTGACCGGGACTCCCAATCCCATTACTGACAAGAGCTTGCGATCCCCCCGTCCGGGTGGAAAAACAGCGACATCCGACGGAAAGGACGAGGAGTTGGCTACCACTCATCCCGTCGAGGTGCTATTCTCGTCTTCGTGAGTTTCATCAAGAGGTGCCGTGCTTTGCGAGCGGCGCGACACCCGGGAAGCTTGATGGTGACTCCTCTCTCCCTCGGGCCGGCAGCCTTCCCGCTGCCGGCCCCCTTCGTTTATTGATGGGTTGGCCTTCGGCCTACCGCAGGTCTGAAGGTCAGTGGGTGGCGAGCAGCACGGGCCGATCAGGGGGTGATGTCGATCCGCGCGGCGTGGCCGTCGGAGGTCGGGCGGATGGTCAGGGACTTGGTGGCGGGGTCGTGGCTCTGGTGATCGGGGGGAACGCCGTCGACGAGGACCGAGGTCGGGGCGAATGTGTAGCCTCGCAAAATCAAGGTGTCCGGCGTTCCGTCGACGCTCTCGTGAAGGAAGGAGAGCGGTGACGACGCGTCGAGACCGAGCCGCACCGTCCGGATCTTGAGCTGATCGACGTCGCGAGTCGCTCGCAGGGCGAACGCGTTCGAGGTCGAGAGGCCCGCGGGTGACAGCTCGAACTCGTAGCGACCGAAGGTCGCCGGGCTCAGCGAGTCGACGTCGGCGTGCAACCACTTCCCCGGCCGGTCGACGAACGCCTCCGCCGACTGCGGGAAGGTCGAGGGGACCGTGTACTGCCCGACGAAGTCGAGCGCCTGGCCGAGCGGCAAGGTGGTCCAGGAGTGGCCGGCAGGCGGGTCGTAGATGATGCTCTCGCGAACGTTGGCCCCCCGCAGCGTGAGAAAGCTCCGCAGCTCGGTCATCGCGTTCACCAGCTTCGGATTGGGATCGGCCAGGTTGTAGTGGAGGAAGATCGGGCGGTGCAGGAAGTTCACCACCGGCGCCCGGTCCGCGTCGACCAGGCCGCTCGGGGCGAATCGCACCGGCGACACGCGCTCGTACTCGAAAGGCTCGTCCTGCCACTTCACTCCGTAGTGCAGCCAGTTGGAGAGGATCGCGTCGGAGAACCACGGGTCACTCTGGCACACGTCGATCATGTCCATCGGCGCGGTGTGCACCACCACGCCGGCGAACTGCAGCTGCCCCGGGTCGAGGTGACGCATCGCATAGCTCAGCGCACTCAAGCCCCCCATCGAGAACCCCACTCCGTACACGCGGTGGTAGTTGAACGGGATCAGCGAGAAGAGGATGTGACCGACCGACTGCAGCGAGAACTGACTCTGGCCGCAGGCGAAGCTGGTATCGGTCAGGCCGTAGGGTGCGACGAGGAGCCAGCCGCGGCTCGAGCAGTGCCAGGCCAGCGGGGTGTTCAGGAAGATGTCCTTCTCGCTCACGCCGAAGGAGTGGAACCCGATCACCAGCGCGCGCTCCGACCACGGGTTCTGGTAGAAGTTCTTGGGGACCTGCAGCAGGATCCGCTCGGGTTGCGTCGGGTGCCCCGACTGAGGGGGCCGGAAGATCACCTCGAAGGTGGGATCGCCGGTGTACGAAGGGACGGAGCGGTAGTAGATGCCGTGCGGCCCGTACACCCAGCCTCCGTTGCTGGTCGAGGGCACCTCCACCGAGCCCAGATCGTCGACCTCCATCGCCCACGAGAACGTCTTGCGCGGCCCCTCGGCGCGTGCCTGGGCGACCGCGTTCGAGGCGAGACAGGGGGCGAGGATGGCGAGGAACAGCGCGGCGGCGTGAGGGAGCACAGGCATGGAGACGGGGGCGAATCGGTGGGCGGAAAGTCGACCCTCCTATCGGCCCCCCCGCCCATCGATCTGAAACCGCTCCGGGATCGCCAGCGCCAGGCTCCGCGGATCAGCCCTTGCCCTTCCTCTTGCCCCGCTTCTTGTCCTTCTTCTTCGAGCCCTTCGGGGCTAGCTCCACCTCGAAGCTGCGCCGGCGCCTCTCCTCGCCGAGCGTGATCGTCTTCTCGTAGCGATCGTAACCGGAGTGATCGACCCGGAGCCGCCACCGGCCTGCGGGGACCGCCGGCGAGTATCCGCGGTAGACCGTTCTCCTCGAGCTCTCCCCCGACCAGGCGTACTTCCTCCGCCCCTTCTCCAGGTTGATCGCGCGGCTCCCGTAGCCCCCCTCCGCCGCGGGCAGGGGGAAGAGCCGGGCCGTGAAGCGCTCGAGCGATTTGCCGCTCTGCGCGCGCACGTAGACGCTCACCTCCACGGCGAAGGGCAGCTCGATCACGCCCAGGTCCACTTCCGCTCCGGGTGAGAGATCGAGCGGGCCGACCCGCACCGGCGCGCAGCCATTCGCGCTGAAGGTGAAGCGGCTGTTCCCCGGCCGAACGCCGCTGATGCGGAAGCGGGTGCCCTCCTGGGTCATCGCGCCGCCGCGCGTGTTGTCGACCCGCAGCGACTTCGGCGAGCGGCCGTCGGGCTGGATCGCCTGACCGGTCAGCGTCACGCGTTCGAGCGGGGTCTGTCGGCGCAGGACCAGCTCGAGCCCCGCCGCCCCCGGAACCAGTACCGGCTCGAGGATCGTCGCCTCGTGACCGACGGCGCTCGCGCGGACCCTCCACTCGCCTTCGGCGAGCGGATCGAGCTCGAAGCGACCGTAGTCGTCGCACCCCGACCGGATGCCTCGGCTCCTTCGCAAGCGCCCCTGGCTCGAGTCGAGACGCTCCGCGGACACCCGGGCCGCGGGGATCGCGTTCCCCCATTCGTCGACCACCCACCCGGTGATGCGGTACGCGGGGTCGAGCACCAGCTCGATCAGGCTCTCGACGCCGGGGGTGATCGTGAGCCTCTCGAACGACGAGAGAAAGTCGGAGTGACGCAGCTGCACGCGGTGCGGGCCGGGCAGGAGCCCGACGAACTCGAAGCGACCCTCGTCGTCGGTTCGGTCCTCCCCCCACCGCGCGGCGGAGCCGCGGTCGCTGCGCTGGAGGCTCACCCGGACGCCCTCGATCGGCGTCCCATCCGGATCGACCACCACTCCGCACCGCGTCAGGGGCCGGTACACGCAGATCTCGAACCCCTCCCGCCGCTCCCCCGGATCCAGGGTGAGCGCGGGCTGGAAACCGAGCTGCTTCGCCAGGAGCGCCGGCGGAGGCACTTCTCCTTCGCCGCGAAGCGCGACCAGGTCGATCTTGCGACCGGCGGGCAGCGTCTCGAAGCGGAAGCGGCCGTTCACGTCGGCGTCGGCGCGCAGGAGTCCCTCGTGATCGAAAGTCGATCGACCGGGCTCGGAGGAGAACGCCGAGCCGCTCCAGGCCGCCTGCACTCGCGCGTGGGCGATGCCGTTCCCCGACTCATCGACCACGCATCCTCCCAGCGAAGCGGGCTCCATGACCAGGATCTCGATCGGTCCGACCCTCTCGCCGGCGTCGGCCACGGGAACCTGACGGGTCGCGCGTCCCCCCCATGAGGTCTCGACGGAGACGTCGTTCCGGCCAACCGAGAGGCCGAGCAGGGTGAAGCTGCCGTCGATCTCGGTCACGCACTCGAGCTTGCCGAGCTCCTCGACCGTCCCGGAGACCCCTTGCCGCTCCGGCTCCGCCGTGACCGTCGCCCCCGCCAGCGGGGTGTTCCTCGCCACCGTCCTCACCGTCCCGTGCAGGGTCGCCCCGAGCACCGGCTCCAGCAGCACCGTGACGCGCTCGCCGGCCTCGATCAGGATCGAGCTCTCGAAGACCAGGCTCCAGCCGGGGACCGAGACCGCCACCGCGTATTCCGACGCGGCGAGGTCCTCGAACTCGAAGCTCCCGTCCTCGCCGATCTCCCCCTCGACCGGGCGCCGGCGCGTGCCTCGATCGGTCGCGAGATTCCAGAGGGAGACCGCGCCCGAGGTGAGCTCGTCCGGCGAGGGACCGATCACCCGCCCGGCGATGACGCCGGCGCGGGCGAGCTCGAAGACCGCCGGTGCACCGATCTCGACCCGCGGGCGGAAGAGCGGCGCGAAGCCGGGACGGGTGACGTGCGCGTCGGCGGGGTCGGGACCGCGCCAGGTGAGCTCGAACTCCCCTTCTTCGTCGCTCTCCGTCTCCACCCGGAGCCGCTCCCAGCGCAAGCCGACGGTCGCCCCATCGATCGGCGCACCGGTGTCGCGGTCCCGGACCTGGCCCTTCCACGGTCGCGGCGGGTGATTCGCATGGTCGGTGATCGGGGCCGCTTCCAGGGCGACCCGCGCGCCCTCGTCGACCGACTCGTCGCCCTCCTCGGCGGAGAGCCCCACGTACGGGAGCTCACCGGGCGAGCGCACCTCGACGCGCTCCTCTCCCGGGACCTCGAGCGGCCCGCGGCCGTCGCCGCGGAGCACCCAGAACCCCAGCGAGCCCACGACCCCGACCAGGACCCCGGCGATCCCCAGCAGGAGGGCTCGGCCCTCGCGTCTCGTGCCCGTGCTCTTCACCACACCGTCCATCCTAACCGCTGGTCCAGCCCGAGCTGGAACGCGGAAGGCCCGGCAAGGTTCCGTAGCAGTCCCCTTCCAGGTTGAAGACCTGCACGCGCATCCCGTCGCAGTCGATCACCGCCAGGCGCGTGTGCCGGTCGTCGGCGCCGGGCTCGACGACGAGATCGCCCGGTTCGAAGACCTTCCCCTCCGCGGTTCCGGGCCCCACCAGGACCCGGAGCAGGCCCCCCGAGGGGTCGAGGAGCAGGATCGCGCTGGCCGGTCCGCCGTGAGCGAGGAGCAGCCGCCCGCCGGGAAGGGGCAGGATCGCGTTCGGCTCGAAGCGCTCCGAGCCGGCGACGGGCACCCGGAAGGCGAAGTGGAACTCCTCGTCGCGGAAGACCTGGACGCGCCCCGCACTCCCCTCGCAGACCCAGATCGAACCTTCGCGATACGCGATGCCGCGCACGCCGTGGTAGCAGCCGTCGGGGCGCCCGAGCGGCTTCAGCGAGCGGGTCTTCCCCGCCCCGAGCGGCAGAAACTGCACCGCGTGGCGGCGGCGTCCCTTCGAGGCGACGAGCAGCTCCTGGTCGACGTCGCTGCCGATCGAGACGACGTCGATCGGAGAGGCGAGGTAGCCGCGGCCGTCGTGCGCTCCCTGGCGGGCGGAGTCGACCTGGGCGAGCTCGACGCCGAAGATCGAGAAGGCGACCAGTCGCCCTCCGGTTCCGTCGGCGATCCAGACCCGGTGATCGGTGTCGACGGCGATGCCGTCCACCGATGCGGCGCTCCCCCCCGGACCGCGGAAGGAGAAGCCCGGCTCGAGCGGGTGACCGTCGAGGTCGTAGACGCGGAGGTGCGCCGTCTTCTCCTCGTGGCCGACGTAGAGCACGCCGTCCTTCAGGGTCAGGCTTCCGCGCATTCCCCCGCTCCAGCGTTCGTTCGTCCGGTCAGTCGCACTCGCACCACCTCCGCCGGGGCGCCGACGCGCAGCGGAAGGGCGACGACGCCGAGCCCCCGGCTGACGATCAGCGTGGCCCTTCCCAGCTCGAGGCGCAACCCCGGGTGCGTCGGGCCGAGGCGGCGCAGGAGGGGCAGATCGACCTGGTTGCCGTGCGTGTGCCCGGAGAGGACCACGGCCGTGCGCTCCGTCGCCAGCACCGGTGCGCCCAGCGGGTTGTGACAGAGCAGCACCTCGACGTCCCCCTCGCGCTGCCCCTCGCGCGCCGCCTCCGGTTCGAGCCACTTCGCCTCCTCGAGGTCCTCGATCCCGGCGATCGCCAGCACTCCGTCGCCGGTATCGATCCGCACCCCCTCGTTGCGCAGGAACCGGATGCCGACCTCGCCGTAGCGCTCGGCGATCCGCGCCTCCCGCCGGCCGCGGTAGTCGTGGTTGCCGAACACGGCGAAGCTGCCGAGGCGCGGCCGCAGGCGCGCGAGGTCCTCGGCGAGCGGCAGGGCGTCGTGCACCTGGTGGCTCAGGTAGTCGCCGGTCAGCGCGATGACGTCGGGCTCCAGCTCGTTGACCACGTCCACCACCTCGCGCAGATCCCCACGGCGGAGAAAGACGCCGCCGTGCAGATCGGAGAGCTGGACCACGGTGAGCCCCTCCAGCCCGGCGGGGAGCACTTCGACCGCGACCTCCTCCTCGCGGACGACGAGCCGCTCGCGACTCAGAAAGCGGCGGCGGTAGAAGCGCCGGCCGCCGAGCAGCGCGCACGAGACCTCCGCCGTGTGGGAGATCGCGCGGCGCAGGTGTCCGTGCCGTCGCGGCTCGACGCGCGCCGCTCGTCCCGACTCGCTCTCCACCGTCAAGGAGAGAAGGTGGCGGCGATGCCGTCGGAGAGGTTGAAGCCGGACAGGCCGGCGGGGATGTCGCGGTACCAGAACTGGAATGCCCAGCGCGAGCCGGCGGTGAAGGCCGACTCCGGCTCGGCGGGGTTCTCGAAGTCGAGGGTGAGGCTCCCGGCGCCGGCCGCACCGCTGTTGATCAGCCCGAGTCGCGTCAGCCCCCCGCCGGCGCAACGGAAGCCGTCACCGAAAGGCACCTGGATCTGGTTCTTGGCCGCGAAGAAGAGCCCGAAGTGGTCGGTCGGAACGCCGCTGACGGTGAGCACGAGGTCGTTCTGGCCCAGGCTGAAGGTCCCCTGGTGATCGATCGGCGCGCCGCCGGGTCCGGCGGAGTTGGGCGCCGCGACGCAGTAGCGCTCGGCCTTGAAGAGCGAGCCCGCGATCACCTTGGCGTAGCCGGGCAGCGGCTGCCCCGCGATGTCCTGGAGCGCCCCGATGATGATCTCGTCGAGACCGTCGGCGTCAAGATCGGCGAGGGGAGCGACGCCGACCCCGAAGAGGTCGTCGGGGGCATCGCCGACGAACTCGCACAGGATCGAGCCGTCGCGACCGGAGAAGAGGCGGGCGTAGCCGGGACGCCCCGTGTTGGCGAGGCCGATGGAGAAACCGCTGGGCGCTCCGACGAGGAGGTCGTCGTGGCCGTCCGCGTTGACGTCGCCGACGCCGGCCAGCGAGAAGCCGAACTGATCCCGCGGGAGGTCGCCGGTGAACTCGTAGAGCAGCGCGCCGCTCGCGCCGGAGAAGACGCGCACGTAGCCAGGGCCGGTCTCGACGCCGGTGAAGCTGCTCTGGATGGCCCCGACCGCGACGTCCATGCGGTTATCGCCGTCGACGTCCCCGACACCGCACGCCGCGTGGCCGAAGAAGTCGTGCGCCGCCGTGCCGTCCCAGTGATGCAGGATGCTCCCGTCGGCGCCGGAGAAGAGCCAGGCGCTGCCGGAGTCCTCGCCGTTCGGCTCGTCCCACGGCGCCCCGGCGAGGAAGTCGCCGAAGCCGTCGCCGTTCGTATCGCCCACGAAGTCCCCCGACCAGCCCATGATCGCCAGCTCGCTCTGTCCGTCGAGCATGTGGATCAGGGAATGGTCCGCGCCGGAGTGCACCCGCACGCTGCCGGCGTTGAAGAAGGTGTTGTCGTCCTTGTACACGCCCATCATGTAGTCGGGCACGCCGTCCCCGGTGATGTCGCCGGTCCCCCCGACGAAGATCCCCATCCGATCTCCCTCCTGCTCCCCGTCGTCCTGGTGCATCAGGGTGCCGTCGGCGCCGGAGAAGATGCGGATCATCCCCGAGTTGAACTCCCCGAAGTTGTCGTCCTTGAACGCGCCGACGAACACCTCGTCGTGGCCGTCGCCGTTCAGGTCACCTATCCAGCTCACCGCGCAGCCGAAGTGGTCGTCGGGGCCGTCGATCGGGTTGGTGCCGTCGCCGAGGAAGGTGTAGAGGATCGAGCCGTCGGCGCCGGAGAAGATCCTCGAGTAACCGGGATCGGCGCCGTGCGCGCCGTTCTTGTTCTGCTGCGCGCCGACGGCGAAGTCGGGGACTCCGTCCGCGTTCACGTCCCCCGCGTGGGAGACGGCGTAGCCGAACCAGTCGCCCGGATTGTCCCCCTGCACCTGGAACATCGATGGCACCTGGGCGCGGGTGGGCGTGGCCAGGAGGAGGAGGAAGAGGAGCCCAGGAAACGAGGGATGGGAGAGCATCCCCCAATACTAGCCCGGATCCGGCGGCTCACCACCTCTCCGGCCCGATCGCCGCATCGCGGCGGACGAGGATCGCCGGCTAGGGGCGCAGGACGGTGTCCCGGCCGTTCTTCAGGATCGTCTCGCCGGCCATGTCGATGCGCGCCCAGCGTCCCGACTCGGGCTGGACCGAGAGGCCTCGGTCGTCGAGGAAGAGCCGTCCCTTGCCCTCCTCCACCTCGATCATCCCGAGCACCGTGACCAGCGTGGTGGTCCCCTCGAGGCGGATGCCACCCGAGCGGAAGCGGAAGCGCGGGGGGTTGGCCGACTCCACCAGGAGGTCGGTGGAGCTCTCCAGGTCGATCGTGCAGGTCGTGCCCTCGAGCCTGGCCCGGGCCAGGCGCCGGGTCTTCACCCAGCGTCCGGGGAGCACCAGCGAGGGATCGGAGCCGGCCTCGATGGAGCGCTCGTCGATGCTCACCAGCCCCTTCGACTCGACGAGCTGCACCTTGGCGGGAGGCGGGCCGAGACCGACGACCTGCGTCATGATGTAGATGAAGATCGCCGGGATCAGCACCAGCCGCAGCTGGAAGAAGCGGTTCCGTCTCGTGGGCCTCACCCCCGAGTCCTCGGTGCCGAAGGCCTTCGCGTGCAGCTCGTGGCGCTGCCGCTCGATGGCGCGCTTCTCCCGCTGCTCGTGGTTCACGCGGCCGAGCGACGCCGCGGTGCTGACCGCGTCGCGGTAGCGCGCCATGCACTCGGGACAGCGCGAGAGATGCGCGCGAAGCCGGAGCGTCTTCGCCTTGCCGAGCTCCTCGGCGGTGAAGACGCGGATCAGCTCGAAGGCCTCGTCGCAGGTGATGGCATCGGGCTTCTTCGGGCTCTGCGGAGGGGGGTCGGCGGTAGTCATGACTCGGGCCCGGGAGAGGACCCTTCGATTCCGAGTTTCGGCCGGATCGGCGGGGCCCTTGAGCAGGAGGTGCTCCGCCGTCCCCCCGGGGGGATCGCCGCTGCGGAGAGCCCGTTCCCGGCACCCTCCGCCGCGTCGGCGCCTAGGCGAGCCGATCGATCCCCGAATCCAGTCGCCGGAGAGTGCGCTCCGCGCCGAGCAGCGCGATCACGTCGAAGAGGTCGGGGCCGCCCGGCTGGCCGGTGAGCGCGCAGCGCAGGGGCTGGAAGAGCTGTGGGAACTTCAGCCCGCGCTCCCCGACCCAGGCCTTCCCGTCGGCGCGCATCGCCTCGGCGTCGGCGCCACTCTCGAGCAGCGGAGCGAGGTGGTCCCGGTACGCCTCCAGCTCGGCGATGCGGTTCTCGTGCTTGCGCGAGTTCTTCTCCGCCTTGGCGTCGTAGGCGAGGTCCTCGTCCCCCCCGAAGAGGAACTCGATCGTTGCGGGCATCTGCGAGTAGAGGCGGATTCGCTCCTGGCCGACGGCGATCGCGCCGAGGTACCAGTCGCGACGCTCCTCGATCTCCGGCTCGGTCATGAGCTTCGCGGCGACGACGTACGGCGCGCAGTGCGCCCCCAGCTCCTCGAGGCTCTCGCCGTGGACGTACTCCCCCGACATCCACTGGAACTTGTCGAAGTCGAAGATCGAGCCGCCCTTGCTCACCGCCTTGATGTCGAAGTTCGAGGTGAGCTCGTCCACCGAGAATATCTCCGTCTCCCCGTCGAGCGCCCAGCCTTGGCGGGCGAGGAAGTTGATCGTGGCCAGGCGGGAGTAGCCCTCCTCGCGGTACGTCGAGAGGGAGACCGCGCCGTGCCGCTTGGAGAGCTTCTTGCCGTCCTTGCCGAGCATCAGCGGCAGGTGCCCGAACGCGGGGATCTCGAGCCCCAGCGCCTGGTACAGGAGCACCTGCTTGGGCGTGTTGACGAGATGCTCCTCGCCGCGGAAGACGTGAGTGATCCTCATCGCCGAGTCGTCGCAGACCACCACGAAGTTGTAGGTGGGCGCGCCGCCCTGGCGCACCATCACCCAGTCGTCGACCTCGACGTTCTGGAAGACGACGTGGCCCCGCACCAGGTCGTCGACGTGGGTCTCGCCACCCGGCACGCGGAAGCGGATGGTGAAGGGCTCCCCGGCGGCGAGGCGACGCTCGATCTCCGCAGGCTCGAGGTTCGCGCAGCAGCGGTCGTAGCGCGGGGTCTCCTTCGCCGCTTCCTGCCCGGCGCGCAGCTCGTCCAGCCGCTCCCGGGTGCAGAAGCAGCGGTAGGCGTGCCCCTCCTCGAGGAGCTTCCGCGCGGTCGCCTGGTGCTCCTCGATCCGCTGCGACTGGTAGTAGGGCTCGTGCGGTCCGCCGACCCCCGGCCCCTCGTCCCACTCGGTGCCGAGCCAGCGTAGCCCTTCGAGGATCGCCTGCTCCGACTCGCCGGTCGAGCGTTCCCGGTCGGTATCCTCGATGCGCAGGACGAAGGTCCCGCCGAAACGGCGGGCGTAGGCCCAGTTGAAGAGGGCGGTGCGGGCGAGGCCCAGGTGGATCGCCCCGGTGGGGCTGGGCGCGATGCGGACGCGAATGTCGCTGGACACGGGACGAGGGGGGGCGAGGGACTCGGGGTCGATCGGGATCGAGGGCGAGGCAGGATACGGGTCCCTCCGGGCGCCCGCAATCGCGCTCCCTGGTCCCACCTTCTCCCCGTCGCCGCGTGACCTCCCGGGGGGCAGAGTCTACAGTCCCCCCATGAGCGACAGACCACCCCTCGACCGTGAGATCATCCGGCAGATCCCCAAGGTCCAGCTGCACGAGCACCTCGACGGGAGCATGCGACCGGAGACGGTGCTCGCGCTCGCCGCCCGCTGCGGGTACGAGCTTCCGGCCAGCGCCCCGGAGCAGCTGGCTTCCTTCTTCCACGCCGGCGCGACCCGCGGGAGCCTGCCCGAGTACCTGGAGGGTTTCCGCCACACCATCGCGGTGACCCAGACCCCGGAGGCGCTGGAGCAGGTCGCCTACGAGTTCATGGAGGACCAGGCGACCGACAACGTGGTCTACGTCGAGGCGCGCTTCGCGCCGGCCTTTCACACCACCGAGGGCCTGGGTCTCGACGGCGTGATGACCGCGGTCCTGCGCGGTCTGTCCCGCGGGTCGCGCGAGTTCGACGTCGGCTTCGGCCTGATCGTCTGCGCCATGCGCAACGAGGACACCCACCTCTCGGAGCGGCTGGCGGAGCTGGCGGTCTCCTACCGCCACCAGGGCTGCGTCGGCTTCGACCTCGCCGGCGAGGAGGCGGGCCACCCCGCCAACCACCACCTGGCGGCGTTCCAGCTGGCCAAGCGGATGGACTTCAACATCACCATCCACGCGGGGGAGAGCTTCGGCCCGGAGAGCATCTGGCAGGCGCTCCAGTACTGCGGCGCGCACCGCATCGGCCACGGCGTCCGCCTCGTCGAGGACATCGTGATCTACGAGCGCCAGGTGATCCGCGTCGGGACCCTGGCGCAGTACGTGCTCGACCACCGGATCCCGCTGGAGTTCTGCATCTCCAGCAACGTGCACACCGGCGCGGTGCGCTCGCTCGACGACCACCCGTTCCCGTACTTCTGGGCCAAGGACTACCGGGTGACGCTCAACACCGACAACCGGCTGATGAGCGACACCACGATGACCGACGAGTATCTGATCGCGGTGGAGCACTTCGATCTCGACTTCGACGACCTGGAGAAGCTGTCCATCAACACGATGAAGTCCTCCTTCGCCCCCTACGAGGACCGGGTGAAGACGATCTTCGAACGGATCAAGCCCCGCTTCACCCAGGTCCGTCAGGAGCACGACCTGCCGGCACCGAAGAGCACGTACTGGGACGGTATCGGCTGACGGGAGGCGATCGGTCCGGAGCGGTGGGTGTCTCGACCGAAATGGGACTGCTCTGTGGTTAATCTCTGGTTCTGGTTCTGTGCTCCGGTCTGTTCTCTGTGTCCTCTGTGGTTTTTCAGATGCCCGATCTCCGTGAGCTCTTACGCTACCGCAGCTCCCCTACTCTCCTTCCTCCGGAACCTCGACCACCGGCGGCGGCCAGATCGACCTCGCCTCCGCCACCGGAATGATGTAGCCGATCGCCGAGGACTGCGCGCCCAGGTCGAGCGCCTGCACCCCGGTGACGATCCCCAGCACCCGCCCCTCTCCGTCGATCACCGGCCCGCCGCTGGCGCCGGGGTGGATCGCGGCGTCGATCTGCAGGTAGTACTCGACGCGACGGCTGACGATGCCGCGGAAGGTCGAGGCGATCACCAGATCGCCCTCCTGTAGCACCTGCTTGCCGAGCGGGAAGCCCAGGACGAAGACCTCGGTTCCGCGCGGAGGAGCGGGAACATCCAGGTCGAGCCCGGGCAGATGAGGCATCTCCTTGAAGGGCTCGATCCGTACCAGGGCCAGGTCCTCCCGCTCGCCGCGCACCCAGGTCACCAGCTCCGCGGGGTGCCGCTCCATCGTGCCGGAGAAGACCGCGTTGAGCACCGTCTTCGTCTCGAAGAACTCCGCGGGACCCAGTCCCGGGGACTCCTCGTCCCCACCCGACTTCAACACGACGTGCGCGTTGGTGATGATGTAGCCCTCGGACGAGACGCAGAAGCCGGAGCCCGTCACCTCCTGGGCGAAGAGCTCTCCCTCGCCGTCGAAGTTGAAGGTGACCTCGCCATGCTCGTCGAGCTCGTAGTGCAGGTCCTGGCCGGTGTCCTTGTCGATCAGGTACTGGCTCGCTTCGATCATCACCACCGCGTCCTCGATCGCCTCGACCACGTCGAGCCGGTGCTGCTCGAGGCTCACCGGGTCGTAGAGGGCGAGGGAGCTGGTGGTCGATTCCAGGCGAGTCCGCAAGGACGCCAGCTCGCCGGCCGCGCTCTTCTCCCCCGCCTCCAGGCGACGGATGTCCGCCTCGAGGCGGCCGCGCTCCTCGATCAGCTCGGCGCGCTGCCGGGCCCACTGCTCGCTCGCGCGCTCCTTCTCGCGCTGCTCCTGTTGCCACGCCTGGCGCTGCTCCTCCATCGCCGCCGCGCTCTGGGTCAGCCGCTCCTCGACGGTGCTCTCCAGCTCGGCGGTGCGCTCGGCGAAGCTCTCGTCCGTGCTGCGGATCGCGCGGAAGAGGGCGTAGAGTCCCACCGCGACCAGGACCAGCATGATCACCCCGAAGAGACCGAGGTGACGGGTGCGCTTCTCGATCATCGCCTCGACGCCGCCACTCCCCGGCTCGATGCCCAGCCGCTCGGCCACGAGGTGCACCGTGTCCTCGCCGATCTGGCGTCTCGGCGGACTGCGCCTCGGCACGGCGGAGGCGGGCACCGCGGCGGTGGCGGCGAGGTCGTGCTTGAGGTGCACGACGAAGCGCGGGCCACCGGGGCCGAGCTCGAAGACGTCGCCGTTGCGCAAGACCAGGCGGCTGATCTTCTCGCCCTCGACCAGCACCCCGTGCGTCGAGCCCAGGTCCTCGAGCACGAGTTCGCCGTCCTTCTCGACCAGGCGGGCGTGAAACGCGGAGACCTCGGGGTGCTTCTCCCCGTCGAGCTCCAGGGTGTTGTCCGCGGCGCGCCCCAGCGTCACCCCGCCCTCGCCGACGTCCACGCTGCGCGGGAGGTCGTCCTGGTGCAGGGGAGAGATCTGCCAGGTGATCTGGTCGGATTCGTCCATCGATTGGAGAGGCGCGAGACCTCGGGGGCGGTCTGGATTCTAGCCCGGAGCGCGCCCCTTCACCTAGTGCCCGGACCGCGCCGGGTCGCCGGACTCAGGGGAAGCTCACCTCGACGACAGTGTGAATCCCCCCTCGCACGTAGAAGTCTCCCTCGACGGTCAGCCGGCGCGGCGCGAGCAGCGCGACCAGATCATCGAGGATCCGGTTCGTCACGGCCTCGTGGAAGTGCCCCTCTCCGCGGAAGGACCAGAGGTAGAGCTTGAGGCTCTTCAGCTCGACGCAGAGCTGGTCGGGGGTGTAGCGGATCCGGATGGTGGCGAAGTCGGGCTGGCCAGTGAGCGGGCAGAGGCAGGTGAACTCCGGGCACTCGAAGCGCACCTCGTAGTCGCGCTCCGGGTTCGGGTTGGGAAAGGACTCGGGGCGAGGGGCGGGTTGGGTGGACATGGCGGGGCCGAGGATAGCGGATGAGGCGGCCGCCGGTCAGAACCTCCCCCGGCTCCGCTCGAGGACGACCCCTTCGATGCGTCGCTCGAGCGCCCACGCCAGCGTGCCTTCCGCCGAACGGAGACCGGCCGCGGTCGCCGCGGCGTCAGGGGCGATCCAGACCCCGTCCTCTCCTTCTTCCTCCGCCTCCTCGAACTCGCAGTCGATCTCGGCGTAGGCGTACCCCTCGAGATCGAGCAGGGTCAGCACCCAGGTCTCCTCGCTGTCGATCGGCCACTCCTCCTCCCCGCTCGCCGGCCGCGACAGCTCGGCGGCGATCGGCCGGAAGCTCCAGTCCTCCTCGTCCTCCTCGTCGACGATCGGTCCGCTCACCCCCGGCACCGGCGGCGGCGCACTGAAGACCTCCGCCCCCGGAACGTCGGCGAGGCTGCCCATCAGGAGCAGGATGTCGACGCGTGGCCCGAGCAGCCAGGCGAGCGAGGTCCCCGGATCGAAGACGGCGCGCGGCCCCTCGGGGCCCGCGGTCCAGATCCCGACCAGCCTCCCGCCGTGGGCCAGGCCGCCGCGGGCTCGCCACAGGATCTCCGGAGAGCCGAAGCAGGGCGTCCCGGGGGGAAGGTCCACGACGATGTGCTCGATCGACGCCGAGTCCGCGAGGAACGGGACGGCACCGTCCGCTCCGCTCCAGTGTCCCCGGGCGAGGCGGCTCTGGTCGTCGGTCGGATCGGGGGTGAGGTTGCGCCAGGAGATGACGGTGGGCGTCTCGGTCACCGAGGCGAAACGCTGCGAGGCCCAGGAGGTCGGCGAGGCGGAGTCGATGCGCTCGGCGGGCAGGACGACGGTCAGCCCCGAGCCGCGCAGCGAGTCGAACTCCGGCTCGCGGGCGAAGCCGAGGAGCGCCGCGGCCTGCGCGGGCCGCACCCACAGCTCCTCCGCGCTGCCGCCCGCCCCGCCGATCGCCGGGTCGAACATCCACTCCAGCCGCTCGGGGGTCACCGTGTGGGCGAGCACGATCTCGGGCGGATCGAGGATCAGGTAGTGCTGCCGGCTGCCTCCCTCGGCGATCACCATGCCGACCTCGGAGCGAAAGACGCGGCCTTCGTCGGAGGCGGCCCGCAGGCCGACCGCATTCGAGCGCGCCAGCACGCTGAAGAGGAGCGCGGCGACGACGGGGATCCCGTAGCGGCGCACGCCGCTGACCGCGGTGGAGCCCAGCGAGAGGCCGATGGACATCACCAGGACGGCGGGAAAGAGGCCGGCCGCTCCGGAGAAGTCGCCGGGGTGGACGACCAGGAAGGCGCGCATCGACTCGGTCATCACCACCAGCGCCAGCCAGGCGGTGAGCACCGTAGCCCAGAAGCGCGGCGCCGAGCGACCCGCGTGGAGGGCGGGCTGCAGCACCAGCACGACGAGCAGCACGGCGATCACGTAGCCGATCCCCGCGAACCCCCCGTCGCCGACGGGGATCATCAGGACCCCGAGCTTCTCCAGCCCGTTGAGCAGCGCGGTCCAGAACTGGCCGAAGTCGCCGAGCATGTGACACGTGCGCTCGAGGTCCCGCGGCCACAGGGGCAGCTCCTGGATGGCGCGAAGCACCAAGTCCAGGGCGGCGAAGAGCCCGAAAACGACGAGGGTGGTCACCGCGGTCCGGATCCGGACGCGGCCGGGTCGGTAGCGCCGCGAGGAGTAGTACTCGATCACCGCCAGCCACACCGGCAGGAGGTAGCCGAGCTCCGAGGCCAGGGTCGTGGTGAAGGTCAGGATCGCGGCGAGGGCGACGTAGAGGTAGCTGCGCTCCTGCCGTCCGCGCAGGAAGGCGGTGCCCGCCGCGGCGGCGAGGAGACCGCCGAGCAGGTCGCCGCGCGCCGCGGGAGCAGCGACCGCCGACACGGACAGCGGGTGCAGGGCGAGGATCATCCACGCGGCGAAGCGCGCGGCGTCCGCCTGCTCGGCGCCGGTCCAGGGCACGACCAGGCGGCGGACGAAGTGGCCGAGGAACCAGGCGCAGGTGAGCAGCAGGATCAGGTTCTCCAGGCGCAGGCCGAAGAGCGCGAAGGGCGTCCACACCCCGGCCCGCGTCCAGAGCCAGCTGGTGGTGCCCAGCGACAGCGCGGCCAGCGGCCGCCCGGCGGTTCCCTCTCGATCGTAGAAGAGGTCCGCGCCGCCGTCCGCCTCGCCGCCGAGCTCGGCGTGGACGGAGCGGGACGCTTCCACCAGCACCGGGTAGTCCTCCCCCACCGGCCCCGCGGTCAGGAGCGGGACGTAGACGACGACGAGGAGGAGCGCCATCAGGGTCCACCAGGCCCAGAGCCGGTTCACGCTGGTCATCCCTCGCAAGGTAGTGCGGCGCGAGGGCAAAAGCCAAGGTCTGTGGGGACCGGTCGGGAGGATCGCCGGCCGGTGGCTTTATCGAGGGCGCTGTCGTAGGCTCGCTCGCCTCGTGAAGAACCCGCGCCTCTCCCGCTTCACCGCGCTGCTCCCCGCCGCGCTGCTCTTCGTCTTCCTCGCCTGGAAGCTCGAGTTCCTCTGCGACGACGCGTTCATCTCCTTTCGCTACGGCAAGAACCTCGCGGAGGGGAACGGGCTGGTCTACAACCCCACCCTCGACGCGCCGGTCGAGGGGTACTCGAACTTCCTCTGGGTGGTCTGGCTCTCCCTCCTCGAGCGGCTCGGCTGGGACGTCCCCCTCCTGGCCCGCCTCTCCTCGGCACTCTGTGCGCTGGTGCTGGTGCTCTGGGTGCCGATCCACGCGCGGCGGCGCCTCGCCCTCGTACCCCTGACCTTCACGGCCACGGCGCTCTTCGCCGCGTCCCTCCCGCCGGTCGCGGTGTGGGCCACCGGCGGCCTCGCCACGGCCCCCACGGCGCTCGCCGTCTTCGGGGTGTACACCCTCCTGCTCGGGAACCCCGAGCGGCCGCACGGGATCGGCGCCGGGGTCTTCGCCGCGCTGGCCGGGCTGGTGCGCGCGGACGGCGCGGTGTGGGTGCTGATGATCCTGTTCGCCGCGTCGCTCCTCTGGGTGGCCGGCGGGCGGCCGCGAGCGCTGAAGCGCGCGATCCTCCAGGCGGCGACGATCGCGTTCCTCTGCGTCGGCGCGCACGTCGCCTGGCGCTACGGCTACTACGGCGACTTCCTGCCGAACACGGCCAAGGTCAAGGGCACCTTCTCGGTGCACCGACTGGAGAGGGGTCTCGACTACGTCCTCGCGTATCTCTTGACCGTGCCGACGATCGCGCTGACGCTGCTCCTGTCCTTGCGGCCCTGGCGCGGCGGCCTCGCCTCGGTGTGGCTCACCTGCGCGGTGGTGATCGCCGGTACGCTCGGCTACGGCGTCTGGGTCGGCGGCGACTTCATGCCGATGGGACGCTTCCTCTTCCCCGCGGTGCCCTTCGTGCCGCTCCTCTTCGCCGCGGCGATGGGACTCTTCGCGCGCCAGCCGAGGCGCGTCTCCCTGGTGATGCTCGGCGTGAGCCTGTTCTGCGTCGTCGCGAACGTCCTCGCCTGCTTCGACCTGAACCCGATCCCCGAGTCGGTGCGCCGGCGATTCCACTTCCGCCAGGATCGTGCCTGGGAGAGCGAGCTCTCGATGCGCGCGGCGATGTACGAGCGGGCGATGGAATGGAGTCTCCTCGGGCGCGCGATGGCGACGGTGGTGAAGCCGGGCGAGTCGATCACCACCGGCCCGATGGGCGCGATCGGGTACTACACTCCACTCACCGTGTACGACACCTACGGGCTGGTCTCGCCCTCGGTGATCGAGGCCGCGGAGCCGCTGGAGAGCTCGTCGCCGGGTCACGACGTGCGGGTCGACGACGGGTTCTTCCTCGACCGCGAACCGACCTACACGATGGGCAAGCTCCTGGCCGTGGACGAGGAGATACCCGAGGGGTGGAAGTTTCACCCTTTCTACCCGCTGGTGACGTTCGAGCGCCATCCGCTGCCGGAGGGACAGGGTCTTCCGGAGGGGATGGACCTGCTGTTGCCGCGATTCCACCGGTGGAAGTGACCCGCAGTCCGGGGGTTGGCGACTTCCTTCGAGACGCTTACCCTGGATGAAGCTCTCGCGGTCGAATGACTCCGATAGGAGAAACCATGAGCCGTCGCGCCCTCTGCCTCGCCTTCGCTCTCCAGCTCCTGGTCATGACGCCGGTGCTCCACGCAGAGTACTGGACGGTTTCCCAGGATCTCTCCGCCGACTTCCAGCAGCTCTCCGACGCGGTCGCATGGGCCGCCGAAGGGGATACGATCTACGTCCACGACGGGACTCACGACGCGGTGGAGATCGTCGGCAAGAGCCTGTACGTGGCCTCGCATCACGACAGTAGTGCCGTGGTCGAGGGGATCTTGATCCTCGACCTGCAAGCAGAGCAGTGCGTGTCGCTGAGTGGTCTCGAGGTGACTCAGCGTCCCACGGTCGGAGACGCCGCGCTGCGCATCGTCGACTGCGCGGGGAGCGTTCGCCTGCAGGACTGCCTGGTCCACGCGGTGTACATGTACAGTTGGTATCAGTCAGGAATCGCGGTCTCCATCGAGAGTTCCTCGAACGTCGCGGCGAACGGTTGTGAGTTCCTGGGATCCGCGTACCACCACGACGAACCCCGCGCCGCCTTCATCGCCGACGCCTCGAGCATCAGCCTGAGCGACTGCTTCGTCGAGGGAGGCATGGGCTGGGGATACGAGGACGGATGGCCGGGGATGGACCTCGGCGATTGTCTGCTCTTCCTGACGGCGACTGTCGTGCGAGGTGGATCGGGGTGGTGGGGCTTGAGTTGCGATCAGCCCGGCGATGGAGGGGTCGGATTGATCGCGACCGGCCTGACCACGGTCTTCCTGCTGGACAGTGCGCCTGAAGGAGGTTACCCCGGATTCACGTGGGACATCTTCTGCGAAGATGGTCTATCGGGGGAACCCGGTCCAGCCGTGGACCTCGGACCCGACGTGGACCTCCAGAGAGTGCCCGGAGTGGCGCGAGGCTGGACGGTCGACAACGTGGTCGAGAAAGAGGCGAGACTCGAGATTCGCTACCGGGGTGAGCCCGGTGATCGGGTCTACGCGATGCGGTCGATCGGCGGGGCGTTCGAGGTCCACCCCGACCTGGGCGGCGTGCTGCTCGTCGCTCGTCCCCACACCCAGTCCCCCTGCCTGGGAACCGCGGTGGACGGCGAGCTCGTCGTCGAGGTACCGATCTCGGAGCTCGATCTGCCCGGTCACGAGGACTCCTTCCTCCTCCAGGCGTTCGCGATCACCTCCGAAGGCCGCTTCCGCTGGGCGGGACCGGCCTCGCTCGCGGTCATCGGCACCGAGGTCTTCGATCCCTACCGGAGCCCCGTGCACGTCGACGGCGATGCTCCACCCGGAGGTGACGGCACGAGCTGGAGCCGTGCTTTCGACGACCTGCAAGCCGCGATCGAGTGGACACAGTGGACCTACGAGAACGTCCTGCCCGAGGTCCGCGAGATCTGGATCGCCGAGGGAGAGTACGTCGCTCCACTCGCCGGCGCGGAGGGCGAGGACGGCTTCGAGATCGTCTTCCCGACCAGCCTCTACGGCGGGTTCGCCGGCGTAGAGACGAGCGTGGAGGAGCGCGACATCGAAGCTCATCCGACGATCCTCACCGGCGACCAGCTGGGCGACGACGGTCCGGACTTCCAGAACTACGACGACAACGCGAGGATCGTGCTGAGGATCGACGCCGACGACGAGGATATCGTCCTCGATGGGCTGGTGATCCGCGGTGGCAACGGACAAGCAGGCGGGAAGGCCAGCGGAATCCGCGGTGAAGAGGTGGGGCGGTTGGTCATTCGTAACTGCGAGCTCGTGGCCAATCGCGGCTATCTCGGCGGTGCTGCCAACTTCACCAAACCGATATCCACCTTCTTGTTCGATGAAGTGGATGTAGTCGACACGGTTTTCCGCGGTAATCGCAGTTTTTCCGCAGGAGGTGGGATTCTCTCGGACTTGTGGAAGATATCCCTGATCAACTGTCGGTTCGTCGACAACCAGTCGAGTCACGGGAAGGGTGGAGGCGCCTACGTGAGGGGCGAGAAGGACGGCCCACCCATGGTGATAGGCTGCGAGTTCTCGAGGAACGTGGCCAAGCAAGGAGGCGGGCTCTACTTGCGCAGTCACGGTCCGCTTCCCGTCGTCTCGGGTTGCACCTTCCGCGACAACGAGGCCAGCAACGGAGCGGGTGGACTCCAGGTGGGAAACGACACGGCCTTCCTCCGGAACTCGATTCTCTGGAACAACTCCACCGCCGGTGTGGTCACCGAGGCCTCGCAGGTCGAGGTCAATACCGGCGACACCCTCGCTCCGCACTATTGCTGCATCGACGGCTGGACCGGCACGTGGGGTGGCGAGGGCAACCACGGCCTCGATCCACTGTTCCTGAACGGCGGCCACCTCGGTCCCGGCTCCCCCTGCGTGGATGCCGCCGACAACACCGCCGTTCCGGCCGACACCTCCGACCTCGACGGCGATGGCGACACGCTCGAGCCGCTCCCCTTCGACCTCGACGGCAACCCACGCTTCGTGGATGACTCGGCCGTCCCCGACACGGGGATCGGGAGACCTCCGATCGTCGACATGGGGGCCTTCGAGCGGCAAGGGCCCTGAACGCGGTTCCGCACCGCCGCCAGGTGCGATCCCCATTGGATTGCCAGGAATTCGCTTCACGTTGCGGGTCCCGGGGTCGTAAGAAACGGGAGCGGGGACCCCTGGCGGGCCCCGGAGCGACGATGTCCACTCGACGACCCCACTTCACTCGCTGGCTGATCTCCCACGCGCTGGCCGCGCTGCTGCTCCTCTCGGGGATGCCCCGGCTGGAGTGCTGTTGCGTCGGCGACGCGAGCGAGGGCTCCGGCTCGTGCTGCGGCTCCGGGTCGGTCGAGCGGCGGAGTCCCCTCCCGGGAGGGTGCGGCTGCGATCCCGCGGGTGACTGCGACTGCGAGCACGACCTCGGCGGACCGCCGGTCCTGCCCGCGGAGAACGCCGGGATCGAGTGGGACTTCCAGGTGACGGGGCCGGCGACCCTGTCCCCCGCGCCGGCGCTTCCCCCGGCAGCCCGGCCAACGCGCGTCGCCACGCGCGAGAGAACGCGAGCGAGTCCCCCACCACTCTTCGTGGTGAACTGCGCCTTCCGCTGTTGATCGCGGGAGGTGTCACGGCTCCCCCCTCCTCGAGAGGACGGGAGCCGGGAGTCGTCTTCGAGTGACTCGACCCCTGCGTCGGTTCCTCCACTCGTTCGCACCACCTCTCTCGGTGGGCCACCCTTTCACGTCGTCGCCATGGCTTCCGCCCGCGTTCTATACATCTTATCCTGCTCGTTCATACCGGTACTCTCCGCCTGCGCCGCCGATCCACCGCTCTTCGAGAAGCGCGTGGACGAGTGGGACACCTTCGAGGAGGAGCTCCAGGAGGCGCGGGAGAATGCGGCGCCCGAGCTGACCGAGCTCGTGGCCCTCCTCCACCACGCCCGGACGCACAACCCCGAGCTCGAGGCGGCGTTCCAGCGCTGGCGGCAGGCGCTCGAGCGGGTGCCGCAAGCGACCACGCTGCCCGAACCGCGCCTCGGCCTCGCCGCGTACCTCGCCGAGGTGGAGACGCGCGTGGGGCCGATGCAGGGGCGGGTCGGCCTGACGCAGGCCTTTCCCTGGTTCGGCGAGCTCGACGCCGCGGGTGAGGCCGCCTTCCAGGCCTCCGAGGCGGCGCGCGAGGAGCTCGAGGCGCGCCGCCTCGAGGTCGACGAGAAGGTGCGCCAGACCTGGTTCGAGGTCGCGTGGCTCGAGCGGGCGATCGCGATCACCCTCGGCCACCAGGAGCTCCTCCTGCACTGGGAGAGCGTGGCCCGGGCCAAGCTCGAGACCGGCATCGGCGGCCACGCCGACGTCGTGCGCACGCAGGTCGAGCTGGGCAAGCTGGAGGATCGCCGGCGCGGCCTCGAGGACCTGCGACGCCCGCTGCGCGCGCGCCTCAACGCGGCACTGGGTCGCCCGGCCGACGCGGCCCTGCCCACGCCCGACTTCCCCCTCCCCGAGCCTCGCCCCATCGACGAGGTGCGCCTGGCTCGAGACCTCCCGGTGACGAGCCCCCTGCTGCGCGCCCTCGAGTATCGCATCGAGTCCGCGTCGCAAGGCGTGGTGCTGGCGGGCAAGGCCCACTACCCCGACTTTCAGGTCGGCGCCGACTACACGTTGATCGGCTCGTCGCGCTCCCCGGGCGTGTCCGGCTCGGGAGACGACGCCTTCGCGGTGACGCTGGGCCTCAGCCTGCCCTTCTGGAGCGCCTCCTACGACGCGGGCGAGCGCGAGGCGGAAGCCGGCCTGCGCGCGGCGCGTCGCGAGCACCAGAGTACCTGGAACCAGCTCGCCTCCGAGCTGGAGATGAGCCTCTACCGCTTCCGCGACGCCGACCGCCGCCTGCGCCTGTTCCGCGAGAGCTTGATTCCCAAGGGCGAGGAGTCAGTGCAGGCGACCGACAGCGCCTACCAGACCGGGCGAGGCGGCTTCCTCGACCTGATCGACGCGCAGCGCGGCCTGCTCGAGTTCCAGCTACAGGCGGCCCGCGCCGAGGCCGACCGCGCCCAGGCGCTCGCGGAGCTCGAACGACTCACCGGTACCCCGCTCAACTCCTGATCCGGCAACAGCCATGAAACGAGCCAAGACCATCCTCTTTCTCACCGTCGTCGTCGTCGGGGTCGCCGGGTTCTTCCTCGGGCGCGCGTCCGCGCCGGAGGGCGCGAGCGGCCATGATCACACCGCCGAGGCACCGGCCGCCGCGCCGGTCACCTGGACCTGCTCGATGCACCCGCAGGTGCGGCTGCCCGGTCCGGGTCAGTGTCCGATCTGCTTCATGGACCTGACACCCGCGTCGGAAGGAGACGACGAGGACCTCGGGCCGCGAGTCCTGAGGATGACCGAGTCCGCGGCGGCGCTGGCCGAGATCGTCACCGCGCCCGTCGAGCGGCGCGAGGTGACGCGATCCGTGCCGCTGGTCGGCAAGGTCGCCTTCGACGAGACGCGCGTCTCGACCCTCACCACCTGGGTGCCGGGCCGGCTCGAGCGGCTCTTCGTCGACTTCACCGGAGTCGCCGTGCGCGAGGGGGATCACCTCGTCGAGATCTACAGCCCGACCCTGTACAGCGCCCAGCAGGAGCTCCTGCAGGCGATCGCCACGGCGAAGAAGCTGGAGGCGAGCTCGCTCGAGATCCTGCGCACCACCTCCGACCGGACGGTCGTCTCGGCGCGCGAGCGGCTGCGTCTCTTCGGGCTGACCGAGGCGCAGGTCGCCGAGGTGGTCGAGCGCGGCAGCCCCAGTGAGCAGGTGACCCTGCACGCGCCCAGCGGCGGCATCGTCATCCACAAGAACGCGCTCGAGGGGATGTACGTCGACGAGGGGACGCAGATCTACACCATCGCCGACCTCTCGCGGGTGTGGGTCCTGCTCGACGCCTACGAGTCGGACCTCGCCTGGCTGCGCTACGGCCAGGACGTGACCTTCGAGGCGCAGGCCTTCCCCGGCGAGACCTTCCGGGGCACGGTGGCCTTCATCGATCCCGTGCTCGACGACCGCACGCGCACCGTCAAGGTGCGGCTGATCGTCGAGAACGAGGGGCTCCGGCTGAAGCCCGACATGTTCGTCTCCGCGACGGCCGAGGCGAAGCTCGACCGGCGGGGGCGGGTCGTCGACGCGGACCTCGCCGCGCGCTGGATGTGCCCGATGCACCCCGAGATCGTCGCCGACGAGCTCGAGGCGTGCAGCGAGTGCGGCATGGACCTCGTGCCCGCGGCCGAGCTCGGTTTCGTCCCGCCCGACGAGTCCGCCAAGCTGCCGCTGGTGATCCCGGCCACCGCGCCGCTCTTCACCGGCGAGCGCTCGGTCGTCTACGTCCGTGTGCCGGGAATGGAGAAGCCGACGTTCGAGGGACGGATGGTCACCCTCGGCCCGCGCGCCGGCGACTGGTACGTCGTCCGACTCGGGCTCGCCGAGGGCGAGGAGGTGGTCGTGCACGGCAACTTCAAGATCGACAGCGAGCTGCAGATCCGCGCGAAGCCGAGCATGATGGCCCCCGACCCCGCGGACGCCGATCCGCCGCCGCTGCCGCAGGAGTCGCCGGTGCGTTTCCGGGAGCAGCTCGGACTCGCCCTCGCGCCCTGCCTCCGGCTGCAGACCGCCTTCGCCGCCGACGGGGACGATCCGGAGGCCGCGCGCGCGACCCTCGAGGCCCTGCGTGCGATCGATTCGAGCGCGCTCGAGCAGGAGGCGCTCACCGTCTGGTACGAGCTCTGGCCGGAGCTCCTCGAAGCGGCGAACGCCCTCGCCGGGGCGCCCGATCTCGAGCAGCGCCGCGTCGCGCTCTATCCCTTCACCGAGGCGCTGGTCGTCGTGCTCGACGTCTTCGACTACGCGCGCGAGGAGGGCCGCGTCGGTCTCTTCCACTGCCCGATGGCCTTCGACGACACCGGAGCGGACTGGATCCAGGAGGGCGACACGGTCGCCAATCCCTACTTCGGCTCGGCGATGCTGCGCTGCGGCACGAAGACTCGCGTCCTGGAATCGGTGGAGTAGGAGAGGTAAAGCCATGCTCGACCCGCTCATTCGCTTCCTGCTCCGGAACAAGCTGATCGTCGTGCTCTCGGCGGTCCTGGTGATTGGCTGGGGGATCCGGAGCGCCCCCTTCGACTGGGACGTCGGCGGCCTGCCGCGCGATCCCGTGCCGGTCGACGCAATCCCCGACATCGGCGAGAACCAGCAGATCGTCTTCACCGAGTGGATGGGACGCTCGCCGGAGGACGTCGAGGACCAGGTCACCTATCCGCTGACCGTCTCGCTGCTCGGTCTGCCGGGCGTCGAGACGATCCGCAGCTCGTCCTTCTTCGGCTTCTCGACGATCTACGTCATCTTCGAGGAGGACGTCGAGTTCTACTGGTCGCGCTCGCGGGTGCTGGAGAAGCTGAACAGCCTCCCCGCCGGCACGCTGCCGGAAGGAGTCCAGCCCGCGCTCGGACCAGACGCGACGCCGCTCGGCCAGATCTTCTGGTACACCCTCGAGGGCCAGGACGCCGATGGCAACCCGACGGGCGGCTGGGACCTCGACGAGCTGCGCGCGGTGCAGGACTGGAACGTGCGCTACGCGCTGATGAGCGCCGAAGGGGTGGCCGAGGTCGCCTCGTGCGGAGGCTTCGTGCGCGAGTACCAGGTCGACGTCGACCCCGACGCGATGCGCGCCCACCGGGTCACCCTCGAGCAGGTGTTCGCCGCGGTCAAGGGCTCGAACCGCGAGGTCGGAGCGCGGGTGGTCGAGATCAACAACGTCGAGTACTTCCTGCGCGCCCTCGGCTGGATCGAGAACGTCTCCGACATCGAGGACTCGGTGATCGCCTCGACCGACGGAGTGCCGATCCGCGTTGGGGACGTCGCCCACGTCTCGATCGGCCCGGCGATCCGCCGCGGCGCACTCGACAAGGGCGGTGCCGAGGCGGTCGGCGGCGTCGTCGTGGTCCGCTACGGCGAGAACCCGCTGCAGGTGATCAAGAACGTCAAGGCCAAGATCGCCGAGATCGCCCCGGGGCTGCGGCGGAAGACTCTCGCCGACGGGACCGAGTCGCAGGTCACCATCGTCCCCTTCTACGACCGGACCGGCCTGATCTACGAGACGCTCGGCACCCTCGACACGGCGATCTCGCTGGAGATCCTGGTGACGATCATGGTGGTGATCTTCATGGTCATGCACCTGCGCTCGTCGGCCCTGATCTCCGCGCTCCTGCCGATCGCGGTGCTGTTCACCTTCATCTTCATGAAGCTCTTCCGCGTCGACGCGAACATCGTCGCGCTGTCGGGGATCGCCATCGCGATCGGCACGATCGTCGACATGGGGATCGTGCTCTGCGAGAACATCCTTGAGCGGCTGCGGCGCGCGACGCCCGGAGAGTCCGCCTTCGACGCGGTCTTCGCGGCGACGACCGAGGTCGGCTCGGCAATCCTCACCGCGGTGGCGACGACCATCGTCGGTTTCCTGCCCGTGTTCAGCATGATCGGCGCCGAAGGCAAGCTCTTCCGGCCGCTGGCCTTCACCAAGACGTTCGCCCTCTTCGGCTCGATCGCCGTCGCGTTGCTCCTGATCCCGCCGCTCGCGCTGCTGCTCTTCCCGGTGAAGGGCGGCCGCCTCGGCGCGCTCTGGCGCCGGGGGCTCGACAGCTGGCGGCCGGCGCGGGTCAGCTGGCCCTACCTCCTGAACGGCGTCGCGCTGATCCTCGTCGCTTCGGTGCTCGCCGGAGAGTGGGAGCCGCTCGGGCCGGAGAAGGGTGGGCTGCGCAATCTCGCCTTCGTGCTGATCGCGATCCTGGGGCTCCTGGTCCTCTTCTGGCTCTTCCTCAAGGTCTACGAGCCGATCCTGCGCTGGTGCCTCGCGCACAAGCTGCTCTTCCTCGCGCTCCCGACGCTCCTCGTGGTCTTCGGGGCGACGATCTGGCTCGGCTTCGACCGCGTGTTCTCCTTCCTCCCGACGTCGCTGGAGAAGGTCGGTGTATCGAACGAGAGGGTCTTCTCCACCTCGCTCTGGGTCGGCGGCCGCCACCGCTTCCCCGGCCTCGGCAAGGAGTTCATGCCCGACCTCGACGAGGGCTCCTATCTCTTCATGCCGACGACGATGCCCCACGCCTCGATCGGCGAGGCGATGGACGTCCTGGGCAAGCTGGACCTCGCCATCGAGAGCGTACCCGAGGTCGAGCTCGCGGTCGGCAAGATCGGCCGCGTGGAGAGCGCGCTCGATCCGGCGCCGGTATCGATGGTCGAGACGGTGATCAACTACCGGCCAGAGTACGTCATCGACCAGGACGGGAACCGGCGGCGCTTCCGCTTCGACGATTCGAAGGGTGAGCACGTCCGCGACGAGCGCGGCGAGCTGATTCCCGACGAGGACGGCCGCCCCTTCCGCAACTGGCGCCCCGAGATCAAGAGCCCGAAGGACATCTGGGACGAGATCATCGAGGCGGCGAAGCTGCCGGGAACGGTGACCGCACCCGAACTGCAGCCGATCGCCGCTCGCATCGTGATGCTCGGCAGCGGGATGCGCGCGCCGATGGGCGTCAAGGTCAAGGGCCCGAGCCTCGAGGCGATCGAGAGCACCGGCCTCGCGATCGAGGGCTTCCTGAAGGAGGTTCCCTCGGTCAAGGCGGAGGCGACCTTCGCCGACCGCGTCGTCGGCAAACCCTACCTCGAGATCGACGTCGACCGGCAGGCGGCGGCGCGTTATGGCGTCTCCATCGGCGCGGTTCAGAACGTCATCGAGATCGCCCTCGGTGGCAAGAAGATCACGACCACCGTCGAGGGGCGGGAGCGCTACCCCGTGCGGGTCCGCTACCAGCGGGAGCTGCGAGACACCGTCGAGCGAATCGCCCGCGTGCTGATCCCCTCCTCGGGCGGCCAGATCCCTCTCGGGCAGCTCGCGGAGATCCGCTACTCGCGCGGGCCCCAGGTGATCAAGACCGAGGACACCTTCCCCACCGCGTACGTGATCTTCGACCGACAGCCCGGCCACGCCGAGGTCGACGTCGTCGAGGAGTGCCAGGAGTACCTGCAGTCGAAGATCGAGAGCGGCGAGCTGGTGCTGCCGGCGGGCGTCTCCTTCAGCTTCGCGGGCTCCTACGCCAACCAGGTCCGCGCGCAGAAGACGCTCTCGGTGGTGCTGCCCCTGGCGCTGTTCCTGATCTTCATGATCCTCTACCTCCAGTTCCGATCGATCTCGACCACGCTGATGGTCTTCAGTGGGGTCTTCGTCGCCTGGTCGGGGGGCTTCATCATGATCTGGCTCTACGGCGAGCCCTGGTTCCTCGATTTTCGGTTCTTCGGCACGGAGATGCGCGAGCTGTTCCAGGTCCAGACCGTCAACCTCAGTGTGGCGGTCTGGGTCGGCTTCCTGGCCCTCTTCGGCATCGCCACCGACGACGGGGTGATCATCGCCACCTACCTGAGGCAGTCGATCCGCCGGCGGGTTCCGACGGACGTGCGAGCGATCCGCGACGCGGTGGTCGAGGCGGGCAAGCGGCGCTGCCGTCCCTGCCTGATGACCTCGGCCACCACCATCCTGGCCCTCCTGCCGGTGCTCACCTCGACCGGGCGCGGCGCGGACGTCATGGTGCCGATGGCCATCCCCTCCTTCGGCGGCATGTGCGTCGTCCTGATCAGCATGTTCGTCGTGCCGGTCCTCTTCTCGCTGGTGCAGGAGAGGAGGCTCCGGAGATCATCTCGGTGACGGAGGTCAGAACGACGGTCGAAGACCGCAAGGCCCGGACGGCACGGTTCTACCGGCCCCCGAGGAGCGCTCGTCTCAACCTCCAGAGGTGGTGGAACAGCCGCGCCTCCAGGCGGGCTCCGAGCGAGAGGTGGCTGCCATCCGCCAGCCGTCTCCCGGCCCGCCTCTCCCAGAAGCCGCGGAAGCCGCGCGTCAGCCCGCAGTCGAGGGAGACGTAGTGATGGTACATCTTGCGCGCCTCGGCGACCCTCGGCGGGATCTTGCCGAGCCAGGTCTCATCGAGGTGGTACTCGCCGATCGAACCCCACTCCTCGATCGCCTCCGGGGGGGCATAGCCGATCCCGATGGCCTGGTCCCACATCGTGGAGCCGGGGATGGGGCGGTAGGGCCAGACGGTCGGGCGCGCGAGAGGCGCCGCGACGTGCAGGCGGCGAGCCTGGTCGATCGTCGCCAGCATCGAGTCTGCATCCTCGTGCGGGTAGCCGATGACGTACGTCACCGACGCGCAGACACCACGCCGGTCCATCTCGACCGCGGCCTCGATGTTCTGATCGCCGGTGATCCGCTTGCCGATCCGGGACATCGTCTCATCGGTTCCAGCCTCTGCTCCGATCTCGGCGATGTAGAGGCCCGACTCCGCGAGGGCGTCCAGCGTGCGCTCGTCGTAGTCGAGGATCGAGGGTGTCTCGAAAAACGCGTTGTACTTGAAGCGCAGATCCCGCTCGAGCAGGCCCTCCGCGAGCTCGCGAACACGCCGCTCGTGCACGCCGAAGTTCGCGTCGTGGAAGCGTACGACATCGAACTTCCAGCGTTCCTTCAGCTCTTCGAGGTCATCGAGGATCCGCTCGGCCGGCATCGACTTCCAACGACGGTGACTGACGTGTGGCGAGCAGCAGAACTCGCAGGGCTCCGGGCAGCCGAAGCTTGAGTAATACGAGATGCCGAAGTATGGCGCCTGCTCCGAGCCCATCGACCGTGGCGCAGGCAGGCGCAGCTCGTCATTCCAGCTGTCCTCACGGAGCTGGTGCAGCTTGTAGGACTCGATATCGATCAGGTGCCAGGGCGTGCGGGGGATGTCACTCCAGCTCGCCGCGTGCCGGGTCTCGGTCTCGATGACTTCGCCCTCGCGCAAGACCGCGAGCCCCGGTATGGAGTCGAGCGGCTCGCCGTTGTCGATCGCGCGAACGACCTCCCGGAAGGTGAACTCACCCTGGCCGAGGACGACACACTCGTACAACCCCGTGCGCAGCTGCAGGCCGGGTTCCACCGAGGCGAACCAGCCGCCGATGACGGCCGGGAGATCGGGGTAGCGGTGCTTGACCTTCCTGGTGACCCTGAACCCGTCCTTGACCATGTGGCCCAGGATCCCGGTGGTGCCGTAGAGGAAGGCGTTCTCACATGCGGCGAGCACTCGTCGATGGGCCTCATCGGCCGAGTAGAGGCTGCCGTCGATGATCTCGACCTCGTAGCCATCCTGGAGGGGGAAGCCGGAGATCGCGAGCATCTCCAGCGGAAGCAAGTCCCTGCTCGAGGGCAGGCCCAGGCTCTCATCGACCTGCTGGGGCCGGTAGAGGACGATCTTCCTGCTGGCTCGGATCACTGATGTCCGGAAGCTGGTGGTCGGGGGAGACAGGGAGTTCTGCGGTCCATCAGCGAGAGTACCCCATGGTGGGAGATTGCGCAAAGCAGCTCCTTCGCGTGGAAGGACCGAGACGAAGCACGAGTCAGGCTGACAGATCGCTCCATATCCCTTACCCTGGCAAGATGAGGATTCTCGCGGAGGGGCCCGGCCGGCTCGCGGTCAAGGTCGGGGCCGCAAGAGTTGAGTGGCGCGATCGGTCTGCGCGGCGCGATGGTGGTACGGGACTTTCGTTCTACCCGCGCAACTCCGAACAGGAGTGTGTCTGGCCCAGGGGCGAGCTCGACTGGAACCGTGATCGATGGGGAGGGAACTTCGAGAGTGGAAACGAATGACCGGCCCTTTCATCTGCGGCCGATGGGGCCAGATGAGTATCCGATCCTGATCAGGATCTTCAACGAGGTCTTTCACAAGAGCAAGGACACGCGCACCCTCGAGTGGAAGTACCGGGACAACCCGCACGGAGCATCCGTGGTCTGGGTCGCGGAGAGCCCGGCTCGGGAGGTCGTGGGTTCGCTCGCCTTCGTGCCCCGCCGAATCTGCATCAGGGGCCGGGAGTACACGACCCTCCTGGCCGCCGACGGCATGATACTTCCCGGGTGGCAGCACCAGGGCATCTTCGCGAGCCTGCTCGACATCCTGTTCGAGGAATCCTGGTCATTGGGTGCGCCAATGGTCATTGCCTTCTCCGGGCGACGCTCGGTCAGGGGACTAATCAGCACCAACTGGAAGCGGGTCGGCCTGTCGCTGGAGCTGGTTCTGCCTCTCCAGGGCGAGTATCTGTTCAAGGCGGTCGTGCGCAGAGTGCCTTTCTCCGAGCGCATGGCGCGTGGAGTCGGCGGTCTCCTGCTCAGGCGGGGAAGGTTGAGGAGGCTCCTGACCCGGTCCCTCTCGAGTGAGATAAGGCCGATCCGGCGCTTCGACGAGGCCCTCGCCGAGGCCGGGACCCGGGCGTTGCAGAACCTCCCCGTGTTCCTGGTTCGCGACACGGCCTTCCTGAACTGGCGATACGTGGACAATCCCACGGGTCGACACAGGGTGTTCGGGGCCTATGAGGATTCCAGGCCGGTCGGGTACCTGGTCATGGAGACGCACGGCGGGCGTTCCTTCATCGCGGATCTCGTCGCTCGCGAGCCCGAGATCCGCGAGGATCTCCTGGCCACAGCGGTGCAGCAGGGCCTGGAGGAGGGAGGGCAGATGCTGGGCTGCATGGCCCTCGAGGGGGATGGGATCGGTGCCTTTCTCCTCGAACAGCGCTTCAAGTGTCTCCCCCGGCCCGGGCTCCTGCCGTTCATGATCAAGATGGCTCCGGACGTGGAGGACTTCGATACGGACATGGCCGACCCCGGCACCTGGTATCTCGCGCACGGGGACCGGGATACGGAGCACATGACTCCCTGATCTACTACTCGGAGTCGGTTTCTGCGCGTTGCGCGCAGAAAGCAGGCTGGGAGGGCACCAGATGCCCTCGAGAATCGTGATCCGAACGGTCTGTTGACCGGTTGGGTTGCGGGCGTCAGCCCGCGCTACGTTACTCGCCCTCGAAGAGCTTCTTGACGGTACAGGGGGCCGCTCCCCGGCGCAGGTGCCCTCTCACGAACTCCCTGTGCTCACGTGATCGCCAAACCTTCCGGAAGCCGCCATCTTCGAGCACGTTGCCGAACGACCCCTCCGAGTTCCAGCAGCCCCGCATGCACGGCACCACGTCGCCATTCCAGAGAATCGTGGCGCGATAGAGCTCGGGGCAGACCCGCGTTTCGGGACACAGGCCGACCGCGTCCTGCTCTTCCCGGCGGGTGGAGATCGTCTTCGGTAGGTACTCGCGAGCGAGCTCCTCGAAGTCTCCGTCGACCTTTCCCAGGCCGAGATGGATCGGCCGGTCGACGATCCTGTCGACCCCGGTCTCGGCTGCCCAGCGCTCCAGGAGCTTCCGTTGCCCGACGTTGAAGCGCAGCGTCAGGTTCTGGACGAAGATGCTCGGCCTGGACGAGCTCCGTCGTCGTCGCTCCCGGCACAGCGTCTCGATGGCCGCCCGCACGCGGTGGAAATCACTTCCTTCGCGATAGCGAACATGCGTCTCCTCGTCCGCTCCGTCCAGGCAGATGGTGATCGAGGTCAGCCCGGAGCGAAAGACGTCGTCGATGTGCTGATCCAGAAGCTGCCCGTTGGTCGTGAAGGTGCAGCGCAGTCCGACGCCCTCCGCATGGCGAACCATGTCGAAGAAGCTCTCGTTCAACAGGCTCTCGCCCAGGAGGTGCATCACCAGGCCGTCGGCGAAGAGACGGAGCTCGTTGGCAATCTGCTCGAAGGCTCCGAGCTCCATCGAGCCCCGCTGACGCGGGTGATTGGGTTGTATGCACAGCGGGCAGCGCAGATTGCAGCGATTCGTCGGCTCCACGAACACGTGCCGGGGCAACCGCCGGCAGAGCAACCAGGCGGCCAGTCCCGGGGGCATTGCCTGGAGTGAGCGACGGAATAGCTTGCTATTCATGGGCGAGCTCGGGGATGCCTTCAGGGAGAGCTGGTGCCTCGCCACCTCACACGAGCGATGGCTGGAACCTCCTTCCACATTAACCGAAATCGAAGATGCCGGGGCGAGTTTCCTCCCACGTGGTCCGAGGGCGTCGGTGCAGGAAGGGAAGCTCTCGAGGTCGTCGCGGCGCTGAACCTGCCGAGCCGAAGAGAGAATCACCAGAAAACTCCCAGTGGGGTTTGTCCTGGAGCGGCCCGGATGGAGAATCGCCCCGGAGCCCCTGATGAAAGCGACCATTGCTACGTGGAAGAGGGGCCGGGTCCACGCCTGGCTCCGGGTCCTGCTGGTCCTCGCCCTCGCTCTCGCGAGCGGGTGCAAGGTCCTCGCCGGCCGTCCCGCGCGCTTCGTGCGCAACGAGGTGATCATCGTCGGCAGCCTCGGCGAGCGGCACCTGCGCCGCCAGGGCGGAGGCGGTGGTGGTAGTTTTGACCTCGACCGACTCGAGCGCTTGCTCCGCGACCTCGACCCGCACCGCGTCTTCTGCGAGGTCCCCCCCGATCGCTTCGGCAGCACCTGGCACGAGTTCGTGTACACCGCCACGGTGGAGGACGAGCGCCTGAACGAGCTGCCCGAGGTCACCGAGGCCCTCTACCCCCTGGCCCTCGAAGGGCGGATCCGGCTGGTGCCGTGCTCCGCCTGGACTCCCGAGGTCGCCGCACGGCGGGCGAGCCTGCTCGAGCAGTGGCAGATCACGCGGCCCGCCGACACCCGGGAGGTGGACAAGGCCCGCAACCTCGCGCTGGAGCGGATCGCGCTGGAGGGGCTGGAGAGCGACCCGCTCGGCGTGAACAGTGAGCGCTACGATGCGATCGTCGCCGAGGCGATGCAGCCCTACGAGCGCCTCCTCGACCGCGACCTCGGCACCGGCGGATGGCGGGAGAGCAACCTCGCCCACTACACGCTGATCGAGGCGGCCCTCGACGACTGTGCCGGCGAGGGGCTGCGGGTGGTGATCCTGTTCAGCGCCTGGAACAAATATCGACTGCTGGAGCTGCTCTCCAGCCGAAGAGGTATCGAGCTGCTCACCGTCGCCGAGGCGCTCGAGCGCGGCTCGAGCCGCCCCTGAACGACTCCCCCTTCGATCACGATCACGATCATGACCGCCAACCCTCCGAGCCCTCCGCCCACCGACCTCTCGGGGACCCACCGCTACTTCGTGGGGTCGACCTCGAGCATCCGTCAGCGCCTCGAGGGGCTGCTCTCGCAGCGGATCCTGGTGCTCGACGGAGCGATGGGCACCATGGTCCAGGCGCAGCAGCTCGACGAGGCGGCGTTCCGCGGCGAGCGCTTCAAGGACCACCCGATCCCGCTCAAGGGCAACAACGAGATTCTCTCGCTGACCTGCCCGGAGGTGATCACCCGGATCCACGAGGAGTTCCTGGAGGCGGGCGCGGACATCATCGAGACCAACACCTTCTGCGCCACGAGGATCGCGCAGACCGACTACGGCACCGATCACCTGGCGCGCGAGCTGAACCTCGAGGCGACGCGGCTGGCGCGTCGCGCCGCCGACGTGTGGACCGAGAAGGACCCGCATCGGCCGCGCTTCGTCGCGGGCGCCATCGGCCCCACCTCCAAGACCCTCTCGATGTCCCCCGACATCGACGACCCGGCATTCCGCGCGATCGACTTCGACCAGCTGGAGCGAGCCTACGAGGAGCAGGTGCGAGCGCTGATCGAGGCGGGCGTCGACATCCTCCTGGTGGAGACGATCTTCGACACGCTGAACTCCAAGGCGGCGCTGGTCGCGATCGACAAGGTGTTCCACGAGATCGAGTTCGACTATCCCCTGATGATCTCGATGGCGATCACCGACGCCAGCGGCCGAACGCTGTCGGGACAGACGGTCGACGCCTTCGTGCGGTCGGTCAGCCACGCGAACCCCCTGTCGGTGGGCGTCAACTGCTCCTTCGGCGCGCGCGACATGCGTCCCTACGTCGCCGAGCTGGCGCGGATCAGCCCGACGCGAGTGTCCTGCTACCCCAACGCGGGCCTGCCCAACGCCTTCGGCGAGTACGACGAGACGCCCGAGGTCACCGCCGAGCTGCTCGACGAGTTCGCGCGCTCGTCCCTCGTCGACATCGTCGGCGGCTGCTGCGGTACGACCCCCGCGCACATCCACGCGATTCACGCGGCGGTCGAGGGCTGCGCCCCCCGGACCCTGCCCGACCGCGAGGGGGGCGTCAGCCACTTCTCCGGGCTGGAGACGCTGGCGATCGGCTCGAGCACCAACTTCCTCATGGTCGGCGAGCGCACCAACGTCGCCGGTTCCGCGCGCTTCCGGCGGCTGATTCGCGAGGAGAAGTACGAGGAGGCGACGGAGGTCGCCATCGGGCAGGTGCGCGGCGGCGCGAACATCCTCGACGTCAACATGGACGACGGGATGCTCGAGGGCGAGAAGTGCATGACGCGCTTCCTCAACCAGATCGCCTCCGAGCCGGAGGTCGCCCGCATCCCGATCATGATCGACTCGTCGAAGTGGTCGGTGATCCTCGCGGGCCTGAAGTGCGTTCAGGGCAAGGGAGTCGTCAACTCGATCTCACTGAAAGAGGGCGAGGCCGACTTCCTCGACAAGGCGCGCGAGATCAAGCGCTTCGGCGCCGGCGTGGTGGTGATGGCCTTCGACGAGGAGGGCCAGGCGACGTCGACGGAGCGCAAGGTCGAGATTTGCTGCCGCGCCTACGACCTCCTGACGCGGGAGCTCGGCTTCCCCGCCGAGGACATCATCTTCGACCCGAACGTCCTCGCGATCGGCACCGGCATCGAGGAGCACGAGGAGTACGCGGTGGCGTTCATCGAGGCGACGCGCCAGATCAAGGAGCAGTGCCCCGGGGTAATGGTCTCCGGCGGCGTCTCCAACCTCTCCTTCTCCTTCCGCGGCAACAACCGGGTGCGCGAGGCGATCCACTCCGCCTTCCTCTACCACGCGATCGAGGCGGGGATGGACATGGGGATCGTCAACGCCGGTCAGCTCGAGGTCTACGAGGAGATCCCCGCCGACCTGCTCGAGCACGTCGAGGACCTGATCTTCAACCGCCGCCCCGACGCCACCGAGCGGCTGGTGACGCTGGCGGAGACGGTGGGCCAGAGCAAGAAGACCGAGGAGCTCGACCTCTCCTGGCGCGACGAGACGGTCGAGAAGCGCCTCGAGTACGCCCTGATCCACGGCGTGGCCGACTACGTCGAGCAGGATGCCGAGGAGGCCCGCGTGAAGCTCGGCCGGCCGATCGAGGTGATCGAGGGTCCCTTGATGGACGCCATGCGCAAGGTCGGCGAGCTGTTCGGCGCGGGCAAGATGTTCCTGCCGCAGGTGGTCAAGACCGCCCGCGCGATGAAGAAGGCGGTGGCCTGGCTCGAGCCCTTCATCGAGGAGGAGCGCGATCCCGAGGAGGACACCCGGCGCGGCAAGATCGTGATGGCCACGGTCAGGGGCGACGTCCACGACATCGGGAAGAACATCGTCGGAGTGGTGCTCGGCTGCAACAACTACGAGGTCGTCGACCTCGGGGTGATGGTGCCCACCGACAAGATCCTCAAGACGGCGGTCGCCGAGAAGGCCGACCTGATCGGCCTGTCGGGGCTGATCACGCCGTCGCTGGAGGAGATGTCCCACGTCGCCGGCGAGATGAAACGCCAGGGGATCACAATACCGCTCCTGATCGGCGGCGCGACGACCTCGAAGACGCACACTGCGGTGAAGATCGCCCCGCTCGGCGGCGGCGGCGTCTTCCACGTGCACGATGCCTCACGCTCGGTGAACGTGGTCTCCGATCTTCTCGATCCCGAGCGCAGCGTGGTCTTCGAGGTGGAGAATCGCGCAAGCCAGGACCGCCTGCGCGAGAACTTCGCGCACAAGCGCGACCGGCCGCTCCGCCCCCTGCAGGAGGCGCGCGAGAACCGGATCCCGATCGAGTGGCAGGACGAGGACCTCGCCCGACCCGCGTTCATCGGCACGCGGGTGATCGAGAACACGGTGCTGGCCGAGATCGCCAGCTACATCGACTGGTCCTTCTTCTTCACCGCGTGGGACCTCAAGGGCACCTACCCGGCGATCCTGGAGGACCCGAAGGTCGGCCCCGCGGCCACGGAGCTCTTCGACAACACTCAGGCGATCCTCTCCCGACTCACGGGCGAGGAGCTGATCCACGCTCGCGCGGTCCACGGCTTCTGGCCCGCCGCCACGGACGGCGACGATCTCGTGCTCTTCGACGACGAGGAGCGGCGCGAAGAGCGGATGCGCCTGCCGATGCTGCGCCAGCAGGCGGCGCGCGACGACAAGACGCCCAACAAGTGCCTCGCCGACTTCGTGGCCCCGCTCTCGAGCGGCCGGCTCGATCACGTCGGCGCTTTCGCGGTCACCACCGGGATCGGGGTGGAGGAGCTGGCGGCGGAGTACGAGGCCCAGCAGGACGACTACTCCGCGATCCTGGTCAAGGCGCTGGCGGACCGACTGGCGGAGGCCTACGCGGAGCTCCTGCACGCCCGGGTGCGGCGCGAGTGGGGCTTTGGCGTGCACGAGAAGCTCGACAACCGCGGCCTGATCACCGAGCAGTTCCGCAGCATCCGACCGGCGATGGGCTATCCGGCGTGCCCGGATCACTCGCTGAAACGCGAGCTGTTCGAGCTGCTGGACGCCGAGCGGATCGGCATCTCCTTGACCGAGACGTGCGCGATGGACCCGCCGGCGAGCGTCTGCGGCGTCTACCTGGCCCACCCGGAGGCCCACTACTTCCACCTCGGTCGCATCGACCGCGCGCAGGTGGAGGACTACGCTTCGCGCCGGAGGATGCCGGTGTCGGAGGTCGAGCGGTGGCTGGCGGAGTGTCTCGGTTACTGAAGAGGAGCGACGCGGAGCGCCTTGGCCCACTTCGCCACGTCGACCCGGTCGGTGGCTCCCGGGGCGGGAATCAGCGGGTCCTCGGCGGGCTCGATCGTCTCCTGGGCGGGTGTGGCCCAGATCAGGGTCACGGCCGCGAGGGCGGCCAGGGTCGCTGCCGAAAGGGTCTTCATCGTGATCTGCCTGTCAGGATCAAGGTCGTCTCAGGTTGGTGATCGGGGGGTTGCGCCGGATTACGAAGCTCGCCGGGGAGTGTTGGCGGCTGAAAAGAGCGTCCGGGGGCGGTTCCTTGACCCCGTGCCGGAGATCGCTGAGAGTGCCGCGGCCCCCACCCACACCGAGGAGAATCGTGCCCCGAACCGCCCTGATCACGCCCCTCCTGGGCCTTCTCGCCGCCGCCGCCTGCCGGAGCCCGATCGCCCCGATCGCCGAACGCCAGGAGGACGCCGACCGGATCGTCGCCGAGGCGCTCGTCGCCGGCCGCGCGTACGAGAGTCTCGCCGAGCTGTGCCGGGTCGCCCCCCACCGGCTCGCCGGCTCCGCCGGGTCGGAGGCGGCGATCTCCTGGGCGCAGCGGACGATGGCGGCCGAGGGACTGGAGCGGGTGCGCCTCGAGGCGTGCTTCGTGACGCGCTGGGATCGAGGCGAGGTGGAGCGGTTGACGATCACCTCGCCCCCCCAGTTCGCCGGCACCGAGCTGCCGATCCTGGCCCTCGGCGGCAGCGTGGCGACCCCGCCGGGGGGCGTCGAAGGGGAGGTGCTCGTGGTGCGCTCGCTCGAGGAGCTGGATGAGACGGCCCGGGGCAAGGTGGTGCTCTTCGACCGCCCGATGGACGAGGCCCGGGTGAGCACCTTCTCGGCCTACGGCGGAGCGGTGGATCAGCGGGTGCACGGAGCCGCGCGGGCGGCGGAGTACGGCGCGGTCGCGTCGGTGACGAGGTCGATGACCACGCGGCGCGACGACGTCCCCCACACCGGCACGATGCGCTACGCCGAGGGTGGCGACCGGATCCCCGCGGTGTGCGTCAGCACGAACGGCGCGGATCGAATCGCCGCGCTGGTCGCGGGCGGGGCCCAGGTGCGGGTCCGGCTCGAGCTCGACTGCGAGCGCCTCGCCGACGCGCCTTCGTGGAACGTGATCGGCGAGCTGCTCGGGAGCGAGCTTCCCGACGAGGTGATCGTCCTCGGCGCCCACCTCGACGCCTGGGACGTCGGCCACGGCGCACACGACGACGGAGCGGGTTGCGTACAGGTGATCGAGGCGGTGCGCCTCTTGAAGTTCCTCGGCCTGCGGCCGCGCCGGACGATCCGCTGCGTGCTCTTCATGAACGAGGAGTACGGACTCTCCGGCGCGCTCGCCTACTACGAGGCGCACCGCGCGGAGATGCCGCAGCACGTGATGGCGCTCGAGTCCGACAGCGGCGGTTTCACGCCGCGCGGGTTCACGACCGACGGCAATCCGGAGGCGCTGGAGATCCTGCGGGCGGCGGCGGCGCTGCTCGCGGGAACGGGCGCCGAGACGGTGGAGCGCGGCGGCGGCGGGGCGGATATCGGCCCGATGGCGGCGAGCGGCGTGCCGCTGGTCGGGTATCGAGTCGACACGCAGCGCTACTTCGATCTGCACCACAGCCCCGAGGACACGATCGACAAGGTCCACGAACGCGAGCTGCACCTGGGTGCGGCGGCGATCGCGGTGCTCGCCTGGGTGGTGGCGGATCTGCCGGAGCGGTTGCCGCGGGATCCGGGCGAATAGGTCGTTCCGGAGTCTGGGATCGGGACGCGGAGGAAGCGGAGAACGCGGTGGTTTCACGCAGAGCTCGCGGAGAGCCAGACCGACGCCGAGGGAGCAGAGAGCGCGGTGAGTTCACGGACGGCGTCAATCACGTACGGCATCAGTCACCTTTCGCCCAGAGAGGGCGAAAGGTGACTGACGCGGTATGGACGCGATATGGCCCCCGGGATCAGGCCTCGGTCCCTTTCGCCTCCGTGGCCTCCTCGTCGGCCTCGGCCACCTCGGCCTCCTTCTCCTTGACCTGCCCCAGCACGCTGGGCAGCTCGATCCCCGCCTGCTGCGCGAGCTCGTGGACCGCCGGCAGGGAGCCGATCAGGCCGGAGAGGAAGCCCGCGGTGCCGCCGGACTTGTTGCCGGCGCCGCCGGAACCGGGATCCCAGACGGTGATCTTGTCGATCTTGAGGTTCTGGATCGCCTTCACCTGCTCGCCGACGATCTCCGGCAACTGCTCGACCATCAAGAGGGTCGGGGCGATGTGCGGCTGCGTGCCGCAGGCCGCGATCAGGCTGTTGTAGCCCTCGGCCTTCGAGTCGAGCACCTTGCGAATACCCTCCGCCTCGGCCTCGTACCTGGCCAGGATCGCATCGGCTTCACCGCGCGCCTCGCGGCGGGCCTTCTCGGCCTCCGCCTCGGCGGCGATCTCGATCCGCTGCTTCTCGATCTCTTGCTCGGCGAGGGTCTCCTTGGAGAGACGCGCCAGCTCCTGCTCGCGCTCGGCCAGGAGGATCGCCTCGCGCGACTGCGCGGCGGCCACCTCGGCGCGCTGGCGGGCAGCAGCCTGCACCTCGGCCAGCTTGGCGTTGGCGTCGGCGACCTGCGCCTGCGAGAGGTTCTCGCCCTCGACCGCCGTCGCCTCCGCCTGCGCCACCTTGATCCGGCGCTCCTGCTCGGCGACCTTCTCGCCCTCGATGGCGGTGGCCTCCGCCTGGGCCACGCGGACGCGCTGCTCCTGCTCGGAGTCCTTCTCGCCGGCGACCGCCTCCATCTCCTGCGCGGCCACCGCCACCCTCTGGCCGCGCTCGGCGACCTTCTGGCCCTCGACCGCGGTGGCGTTCTCCTGGGCCACGCGAACCGTCTGCTCACGCACCGCCGTCGCCTGGCCGATCGAGCCGTCCCGATCCTGCTGAGCGACGTCGACCTTGGCCTGGTTGATCGCCTCCGCCGCGGCGCGCTGGCCGATCGCGGTGATGTAGCCGCTCTCGTCGGTGATGTCCCGCACGTTCACGTTGATCAGGTCCAGCCCGATCTTGTTGATCTCCTGCGCGACGTTCTCGTTGATCAGCGCCATGAACTTCTCGCGGTCCTTGTTGATCTCCTCGATCGACAGGGTCGCGATGACGAGACGCAGCTGGCCCAGGATGATGTCCTGCGCCTGCTCGCGGATCTTCGGGTCGGGTAGACCGAGCAAGCGCTCCGCGGCGTTGTTCATCAGCACCGGGTCGGTCGAGATGCCGACGGTGAACGTCGCCGGGACGTTGACCCGGATGTTGTTCAAGGACAGCGCCCCCTCGAGGGGGATGTCGATCACCTGCGGCTCGAGGCTGAGGTAGTCGTAGTCCTGGATCAGCGGAATGACGAACGCACCACCACCGTGCATGCACCGCGAGGCCTCCGAGCGGGCGACCTTGCCGTAGATCACCAGCACCCGGTTCGACGGGCATCGCTTGTACTGGCGAATGACGAAGATGGTGACGAACAGGAACAGGAGCGCGAGCGCACCGATCAGGAAGAACCAGAAAAGCTTGTTGGTGTCGTCGGGAGCGGGCAGCAGGGCGAGGGTGTACATCGTTTCCTTCCTCGTGAATCGGGTTCGAGAGGGGCCGGCGAGCAGCATTGCATCGCCGGCACAGCCGCGTCGCGGAGGATCTAGACCGGCTCTACGGTGAGGGTGTTGTCGTCATTCACGTTCACCACGCGGACGCGAGTCTGCGAGGCGATCTCGGTGTCGTCCGACACCGCGTTGAAGATGCGCTGGCGGGAGTCGATCACCAGCCGCACCTGCCCGCGGCCGTCCGCGGGAATCTGGGCGTAGACGTCCCCCTCGAGGCCGAGGGTGTTCTGGATCTTGACGTTGCCGCTGCCCTCCAGGTTGCGGACCGCGCCGAGGGTGCGAGCCATGATCCAGACCATCGCGACGCCACCCACGAGGCCCAGCAGCATGGCGACCCACGTCGGCCAGCCGCTGCCGAGGATGCAGCCGACCCCGACCCAGCCGAATCCCATCAGGAAGATGGAGATGGTCTGGACCGAGAGGATCTCGAACGCGGTGTCGGAGGAGTCGTGTTCGCCACCGTCGAAGTCGAAGTCGCCGGTGTCCCCGACGTCTCCGAGGTCGCCGACGTCCCCCATATCGCCGACGTCGGCGCCGTCTCCCCCATCCCCCCCGATCAGCATCAGGACCATCCGGAGAATGAAGACCGCGGTTCCGAAGAGGGCGGGGACGGAGAACCAGAGGGCATCGCCCTGGAAGAGTTGGTCGAGCATGGGGCACGCCTCCTTGCTACTCGTAGTCGGTTTCTGCGCGTTGCGCGCAGAAAGCAGGTTGGGAGGGCATTGAAGCTCTCGAGATCCGGAATCCGAACAGTCTGTTGACCGGTTGGGTTGCGGGCGTCAGCCCGCGCCCTGGTGATCCGGGAGGATACGCGATTCCGGGGGGAGCATTCACCTTCGCCGGGAATCGATCTCCGGCCCCGATCCGACGCCCGATCCGGCCGATGCCCCGTCCATCGCCCGAAGCTTCTACCCCTTTCTCCCCCCGCCCCTCTGGACGAATGCGGATACATCGTGGTATCTATACCGTGGGCTGTGCTGCCCACCAGCCCAGCGGATCCCCCTCCATGAACCCCCGCCACGCCCGACGAAACGGTTTCCTCCGGACGGAGCTCCCGTCCGATCACCTGGTCACCCGTCTCTTCGACGAGCATTCGCGGCTCCTCGCCACCATCGAGCGGCTCGAGGGCCTGACCGCGAGCCAGTACAACGAACCGACGGACCCCGGGGATCGGATGGTACTGGAGGAGATCCGCGACCTGGCGGCCCGCCTGGTCCACCCCACCTCCCACGAGGAGCGCGAGGAGCGGGTGCTGATCCCGGCGCTGGAGCTCCACGCCTGTGCCGCGGTGATGCGGGAGGAGCACGAGCGGCTGCGGGCGCTGACCCGCGGGCTGTTCGAGAGGACGAGCAGCCTGCTCGCCGGGGCGTGCGAGCACTGGATCGAGGTGCGGACGGTCGCCCGCGAGCTGATCGCGACGCTGCGCGCACACATCGAGAGGGAAGAGCGGGAGCTCTACCCCGCCGCCCTGGAGCTCGACAGCGTCAGCGCCCTCCAGGAAGAGTGGCGCCAGGCCGGCGAGGACTGCGTCCTCTCGTAGCGGCGCCGACCCGCTCCGGCGGGGAGCTCCGGTGAGCTCGCCGGGTCCGGGGAGATTCGGAGGGGTGCTCGCCGACTCCGGATTCGCCCTGGGAATGCCCCATCGCTAAGATGGTCGCCCTGGATTCTCGCGAGCAGCACCCCGCTCTCCCCGCTCTCCCCGCTCACCGCGCGGAGCTCGCCGAGCCCCACGCCCAACGCACGAACAGGAGCCCTCCCCGTGACTGGATCGAACCAGGAGACCACCGCCGGATACCGGTGGCAGATGACGGCCGTCGGCGAACCCGTGGTTCGCGCCCCCTTCGAACCGCCCCAGCCGGGGCCCGGCGAGGCGCTGGTGCGCGTCGTCGGTTGCGGGGTCTGCCACACCGACCTCGGGTTCCTCTACGACGGGGTGAGGACGCGCACCGAGCTGCCGCTGGCACTCGGACACGAGATCTCTGGCGAGGTCGTCGCCGCTGGCGCGGGCGCGGAGTCCACCATCGGCAAGGCGGTGATCATCCCCGCGGTCACCCCGTGCGGCGAGTGCCCCGAGTGCAAGGCCGGCTACGGCCCCATCTGCAAGAAGCAGGTGATGCCCGGCAACGACATCCAGGGCGGCTTCGCCAGCCACATCACCGTGCCGGCCCACGGGCTGTGCATCGTCGACGCCCCCGGCGCCCTCGAGGGGAAGCCACTGGGCCAGTCGGAGTGCACGCTCGCCGAGCTCTCGGTGATCGCCGACGCGGTGACCACCCCCTACCAGGCGATCAAGCGGGCCCACGTCAAGGAGGGCGACGTCGTCCTGGTGATCGGCCTCGGCGGAGTCGGGGGTTTCGCCGTCCAGATCGCCGCTGCCTACGGCGCGACGGTGGTCGGCTTCGACATCAACCCCGCCCGCCTGGAGATGCTCGAGGGTCACGGCCTCGCGCTGGGGCTCAACCCCGCCGACGAGGACCCCCGCGCGCTCAAGAAGCGGGTGAAGGGCTTCGTGAAGGAGCAGGGCCTCCCCAGCACGCGCTGGAAGATCTTCGAGTGCTCGGGCACCGCGCCCGGACAGGAGCTCGCCTGGTCGCTGCTCGGCCACGGCGCCTACCTCAGCGTGGTCGGTTTCACCATGGCCAAGCTGGAGGTCCGCCTCTCCAACCTGATGGCTTTCGACGCCAAGGCCGCCGGCAACTGGGGTTGCCTCCCCGAGTACTACCCCGGCGCGCTGCAGCTGGTCCTCGACGGCAAGGTGGCGCTGAAGCCGTTCGTCGAGACCTTCCCCATGGACGACATCCAGAACGTCCTGACCGGTGCGCACGAGCACCGCATCGCCAAACGTCCCGTTCTCTGTCCCTGAAGGAGCGCAAAAAGAAGTGAGCACCCAGATGACTGCCACCGAGTTCAAGAACCACGACCTGGCCCCCGAGACCGAGAACAGCGAGCTCACCCTCTACGAGCGCAAGCCGCTGGTGAACCCCAAGGGCGAGGTGATCCCCGACCTCTTCGTCGCCTGGATCACCCTCAACAACCCCAAGCAGTTCAACTCCTACACCACGCAGATGGCCAAGGACGTCGTCCTGTCCTTCCGCCGCGCTTCCAACGAGCGCGACGTGGTCGCGGTGGTCTTCACCGCCACCGGGGACCGCGCCTTCTGCACCGGCGGGAACACCAAGGAGTACGCCGAGTACTACTCCGGCGCGCCGGAGGAGTACCAGCAGTACATGAGGCTGTTCAACGACATGGTGTCGAACATCCTGATGTGCGACAAACCGGTGATCTGCCGCGTCAACGGAATGCGCGTCGCTGGCGGCCAGGAGATCGGCATGGCCTGCGACTTCACCGTCGCCAGCGACCTCGCCGTCTTCGGGCAAGCGGGTCCGCGGCACGGGTCGGCGCCCGACGGGGGTTCGACCGACTTCCTGCCGCTCTTCGTCGGCGCCGAACGCGCGATGCAGTCCGGTACGCTGTGCGAGATGTGGACCGCCTACGAGGCCCTGAACTACGGGCTGATCACCGAGGTGGTGCCCGTGCTCGAGGTAGACGGAAAGGTCGTCCCCAACCCCACCGTGGAGACCACGCGCTGGCTCGACGACATGGGCAAGGTCGTGCACGGCCGGGCAATGAGCGGTGATGATCTCGCCGCGGGCAAAGAGCTGCTACGGTCCGGACAGGTCAATCTGGGCCACCTCGACAGGGTGGTCGACGCCCTAGTCTGGAAGATGGTCCGGACCTTCCCCAACTGCCTGCGCAAGACGATCGAGTCGATCCGCAAGCACAAGCTGGAGCACTGGGACAAGAACAAGGAGTCGAACCGCTCCTGGCTGGGCCTGAACATGATGACCGAGGCCGCGCTCGGCTTCCGGGCCTTCAACGAAGGACCGAAGGGCAATCGCGAGGTCGACTTCCTCGAGATGCGCCGGCGCCTCGCCGCGGGCGAGCGCTGGACCCCCGAGTTCATCGAGAGCCTCATCCCCCGCTAGAGAAGAGGACTACCATGCCCGAGACCGAAGCCACCGGCGTCGTGCTGGACCAGCTCGACGAGGGAAAGACCGTTCGCCTCACCCTCGACGCGGGGAAGGGCAACGTCATCGACGCGGCGGTGATCGCGAAGCTGCGCGACGCCGCGAAGGAGATCGCCGGGATGCAGTCGGCGCGCGCGCTGATCATCGACCACACCGGCAAGCACTTCTCCTTCGGGGCGAGCGTCGCCGACCACGTCCCCGGCGAGGTGGAGAAGATGCTGCCCGCGCTGCACGCCATGGCGCGGGAGCTCCTGCACCTCGAGCTGCCGATCCTCGTCGCGGTCCGCGGTCTCTGCCTCGGCGGCGGGCTGGAGCTGGCCCTGCTCGGCGATCGGATCTTCGCCGCGCCGAAGGCCGGCTTCGGACAGCCGGAACTGAACCTCGGAGTCTTCGCGCCGATCGGCTCCGCGCTCCTGCCCCGGATCGTCGGGCCGCGGTACGCCGCCGACCTGCTCCTCTCCGGCCGAACCGTCACGGTCGAGGAAGCGCGCGCCATCGGCCTGGTCCACGAGGAAGCCGAGGATCCCGGCGAAGCGGCCCTCGCCTGGGCGAGGAAGCACCTCGTGCCGAAGAGCGCCATGGCCCTGCGCCTGGCCACGCGAGCCGCTCGGGCCACGTGGATGCGGGAGTTCGAGGAGGGGCTGGAAAGCCTGGAGAAGAACTACCTCGGCCAGCTGATGAGCACCCACGATGCGGTCGAGGGCCTCAACGCGTTCCTGGAGAAGCGGGAGCCGAGCTGGGAAGACCGGTAGACCACGGTCCTCCCGCCTCAGTCAGCACTCCCCCACCACCGCGGCGCCGAGCGGAGCCGCGGTGGTGGGTGAGTGCTGACTGATGCCGGATGCCGAGATATCACCGACCCCGATAAGAGCGAACGACCTCCGGAACGCGTTCTTTCCCGGTCGCAAGGGATCTCATGGCCCCGCCTCTTTTCGGCGGCCGCCACTACAATCCGGTGGTGCACCTCGAACGAAATGGCGGCATTCCGCCTTCGTTCAGCCCGAGAGGTGTGGAAGGAGAAGATTTGCGCGGCGCTTGCTGTGAGAACGGTGAAAGCGGTGGTGCGGTCGGGTTCCTGCCAAACTCGGTCGTTGCCCTTCGTCGCTCCGAATCGCCGTTACCTGCACCGGGTCGAGTTCGGAGACCGTCGGTCGAATCGATCGGCACTCCTCAGCGGGCTTCAATCCGGGCCCCCCTTCGTCTCGACCCTCGATCGCCGGACTGAATCAGGAGGTTTGTGGAATGCTGAGTCATCTGTTTGCCTGCGCCGTCGTGGTGTCGCTCTCCGGCGTGGCCGCCGGATCGAACGACCAGGAGCCAGGGAGCTTGCTGCTCTTCCCCGAATTCGACAGCACGCCGGGACACCTGACCATCCTGACCGTCACCAATACCCAGCTGATCGGGTCCGAGATCGATGTTCACTACAACTACACCAGCGAAACCGACTGCCTGTCGCTGGATCGCTACGAGGTGCTGACGCCGAGTGACACCCTCTCGGTCCTGGCCCAGGTCCACAATCCCGATTCGGACCAGGGCTTCGCCTGGGTCTACGCGGTCGATCGTGACACCGAGCAACGAATCGACCACGACTACCTGATCGGTTCGACGAAGATCCTCGACGGGTACCGGAGCAGCGAGTACTCACTGCGTCCCTACTCCTTCGAGTTCATCGACATCGACGACGGCGACGAGCTCGGCGACCTGGTCGAGGACGGTGAACGCCCACCTGGGAGCGTCTACGCACGGCCTGTGGCCGGAGATGAACTTGCATGTCGGCGACGTCGACTCCGCCGTGCTGGATCCATTCCCGTCTGACCCCTGCCCGCCCCCTGCTCATCTCTGGGACTACGCCGGAAACTTCCACAACCAGCAGACGGAATCGCACTGCAGCGATCAGCCCGGCCTGTGGATCGGCGGCATGTCAGTGGTGACGGGGATCGATGTCTTCAGCACATTCACGCTGAACGATTCCTGTGAGGAGCTGTGTACGTCCCACGGCGTGTTCATGGAGGTGGGATTGTACGTGACCTACGAGTACTGCGTCCTCCCCCTCAGCGCCCCGTGCGGCTTCGGCCTGGAGCCGGCCAGCCTGCTCATCTACCCCGAGTTCGACAATCGCCCGGGCACGATCACCCTGCTCTCCATCACCAACACCGCCGCTCAGGGCTCCGGCGACGTCGACTCCGAGTTCGTCTACGTCCGCCGCTTCGACGCCGATGGCGGAGACCTCGACTGCGCCGAGTTCAACACCACCGAGTTGCTCACCCCGAAGGACAACTTCACCGCCATCACCGTCGCGCACTTCCCCTTCAAGGAGCGAGGCTACATCTACGCCTTCGCCAAGGACCGAGACTCCGGTCAGCCGATCGTCCACAACCACCTGATCGGCTCGCTACGAATCATCGACGGCCTCCAGAGCCTGGAGTGGGCCACGCGTCCCTTCGCCTACCAGGGGATCGAGGATGGAGACGTGAACGGCAACGGGCTCCGAGACCTCGACGGGGTGGAATACCAGATGAGCCCTGACGTGATCATGATCCCGCGCTTCCTGGGAACGACCCGGGACTTGCAGGAGGAGCTGCTCCTGATCAACCTGACCGGGGGCGCGGCCTTCGAGACCGAGATCGACCTGCTGGTCTACAACGACAACGAGTCGCAATACTCCAAGTCCCACGAGTTCTACTGCTGGGACCGGGTCCCCCTGCAGGACATCTCGCCACTGTTCACGCAGACCGTGATGGGATCCGACCCGAGCCACGACCCCGACGAGATCTTCGGCGCACCGCACATGGAGGCCGGCTGGATCGAGCTCGAGGGGGACCGGGCCTGGTCCGCGTTGATCACCATCGATGACCCCGCGGTGCTGGCCCTGCTGATCGAGCAGTCCCGGATCGGCGCCAGCGCCACCCTGCCCTTCGCCACCGGCGAGAACCCCAACGGCAGTCTCCTCGCCACCGACCCCGCCGGTCAGGGGAATCCCTGAGCTCGGGCCTCGGGCGACACGGCTTCGGACCCTCCTCGCCCACGGCGGACGCCCTGACCGGCGAGACCGATCGGGGCGTCCGCCGCGGGCGAAAAGGGTCCGACACCGTATTGCCACGCCGGTCGTGGTAGCGGAGGCTCGGCCCCCCCACGCCTCGCCGAAGGTCCTCCATGCAGCACTCCGCTCCCCTCGTACCGCTCCTCCTCGCCCTCCTCGCCCCGGCGCCCCTCGCACAGGAGACGGTCCAGGAGCCGCGCCCCGCCCACAGCGTCCGCCCCTGGGACCACGCGACCTCCGACATCCCCGTCGATCCCCGCCTCCAGTTCGGGCACCTCGAGAACGGGATGCGCTTCGTCTGGGCGAAGAACAGCGAGCCGAAGGACCGCGTCTACCTGCGCATGCACGTCGACGCCGGATCCTTCGCCGAGACCGAAGCGGAGCTCGGCATGGCCCACTTCCTCGAGCACATGGCCTTCAACGGCTCGGAGCACTTCGAGGCCGGCACGCTGGTCGAGTGGTTCCAGGAGAACGGGATGAGCTTCGGGGCGGACACCAACGCCCACACCACCTTCTCCGAGACGGTGTACAAGCTCGACCTCCCCGGCAGTGACGAGGGGACGATCCGCGAGGGGCTGCAGGTGCTGCGCGACTTCGCCGGCGGGCTGATCCTCGCCGACGAGGAGGTGCAGAACGAGAAGGGCGTGATCGACGGCGAGGAGCGCGAGCGGGACACCGCGCAGTACCGTGTCTTCACCCGGAGGATGGCCGAGCAGTACGGCGGCACTCGCTACGCCGAGCGGATCCCGATCGGCACCAAGGAGGTCCGCGACACCTTCGACGAGAAGCTCGTCCGCGCCTTCTACGAGCGCTGGTACCGCCCCGAGAACATCACCCTGGTGGTCGTCGGCGACCTGCGCGATTTGAACCCCGAAGCGCTGATCGCCGAGGCCTTCGGCGACTTCTCGGGTCCTGGAACCCCGGTCGTCCCCGAGCCCGGCCGCGGCCGGCCCGCCGCCGGCGAGATCTTCTACGTCATCACCGAACCGGAGATCCCCGTCGCGGTGATCACCATCGCCGAGCTGAAGCCCTTCGTCCGCCGCCCCGACACCGTCGCCCTGCGCCGCGAGGAGCTGCCGCTGGAGGTGGCGCGAGAGATGCTCAACCTGCGCTTCGGGGAGGCGATCAAGAAGAAGGGTACCCCGTACCTCGAGGCTTCGGTGAGCGCCGCCGGGGGGATGCAGGTCTTCGAGGGAAGCCAGCTGACCGTGGCCGGTGCCCCCGACCAGTGGCAGGAGGCGATGACCGGCGCCCTGCTGGAGCTGCGCAGCGCCCTGCAGTTCGGATTCCAGCAAGCCGAGCTGAACGAGGTCAAGGCCGAGCTCGCGCGGAGGTTCGACGAGCGAGTCGAGCGCCAGGCCACCGCACCGAGCAAGAGGCTGGTCAATCCTCTGCTCCGGGCAGTGGAGGAGGGCGGCGTGCCCTCCGACGCGGCCACCGACCGCGACATCCTGCGCCCCGCGCTCGACGCGCTCACCGTCGGGGCGTGCCAGGAGGCCTTCCTCGCCGACTGGGAAGGTGGCGAGCTGTGCATCAACGCCCTCGGCTTCATCGACCTCGAGGACCCCGCCACCGAGCTCGCCGCGGTCCACTCCGCCGCCTTCGAGATCGAGATCGAAGCGCCGGAGGTCGTCGAGGCGATCCCCTTCGCCTACGGCTCCATTCCCGAGCGCGCCGGAGCGGTCGTGATCCGGAAGGAGGTCGAGGAGTTCGGCCTGCTCCAGGTCGGGTTCGAGAACGGCGTCCGGCTGAACATCAAGAAGACCGACTTCAAGGAGCGCCAGATCGTCGTGCGGGCCCGGCTCGGCGATGGCCAGCTGGCCCTCGACGAAGCGGGGGTGGTCGTGGCGGAGATCGGTGCCGACGCCTACCAGGGCGGCGGCCTGGGAGCACACAGCGTCGACGACCTGCGCCGCATCCTGGCGGGAAGGCAGGTGGGCGTGACGGTCGCGGCCGAGCCCGACCACTTCCGCCTCGAGGGGATGACCACGGCCGAGGACCTGCTCCTCCAGTTCGAGCTCCTCTGCGCCACGATGCGGCACCCCGGCTATCGCCCCGGATCGCTGATGGTGATAAACCAGCAGCTGCCGCTGATCTTCGAGCAGTTCCAGCACACCCTCGACGGTCCGCTCCTCTTCGAGTTCCTGCCGAAAGTGCTGCTCGGCAATCCCCGCGCGAAGATCCTCGGCCTGGACCACTTCTTCCCCCTCGAGGAGCTGCAGGCGATCGACATGCAGGCGATCCGGGAGGTGTTCACTCCCGCCTTCAGGAAGGCGCCGCTGGAGGTCACCGTGGTCGGCGACCTCGACGTCGAGGAGACGATCCAGCTGGCGGCGCGCACCTTCGGCGCGTTGCCGAAGCGCCGCGGCGAGCACACGGCGAAGCCGACGGTGGAGCCGGCGCACATCGCGGCCGGGGTCTACGTCTCGAGCCAGATCGAGACGCAGGACAACCGGGCGCAGGTGATGATCCTCTTCCCCGCGGCGGACGGCTCGGATACGCCTCGCCGGCGGAACACCTACTTCCTCGGGCGGATCGTCGACGACCGGCTGCGCCGGCGTGTCCGCGAGGAGCTCGGCGCCGCGTACTCCCCCATGGCCGCATCCGAGGCCTCCCGGGTCTTCCCGGGACTCGGGGTGGTGATGATCCGGGCGATGGGCGAGCCGAGCCAGGTGGAGGCGCTGGTCGAGGCGTGCAAGAGCGTCGCCGCCGACCTCGCGGAGAACGGGGTGACGCAGGAGGAGGTGACCCGCCTCGCCGAGCCGCTCCTCAACATGCTCCGCGACGCGCGGCGGACCAACGTCTACTGGGTCGACGTGCTCGACGAGTGCCAGCGCACCCCGACGATCCTCGAGGAGCTCCGGGACGTGGTCGAGTTCTACGAGACGCTCGACGCGGAGGCGCTCTCCGAGGTGGCCGCGAGCTGCCTCGACCCCGAGCGCGCGTCGGTGCTGGTGGTGACGCCGGCGCCCGCGGACGAGGAATCGGACGGGTAGGGATCGCCGTCGCGAGCCGGATATACTGCCCAGCGCGGGCTGGCGCCCGCAACCCAAGCCGACTGCAGAATGTACGGATCACGACTCTCGAGAGCTTCGATGCCCTCCAACGCTGCTTTCTGCGCGCAACGCGCAGAAACCGACTACGAGTAGACCGGGATGCACCCCCAGGTGGAAACCCTGGCCGACCTGCTCCGGTCGGTCGCCGAAGCGCACCCCGCGCGCGGGATCTCGATCTTCGACGCGCGCGGGCGCCGCTCGACCCGGCGCACCTACCCCGAGCTCCTCGCCGGCGTGCAGAGGACGGCGGCGCTCCTCTCGGCGCGCGGGGTGAGGCGCGGCGAGGTCGTGCTGCTCTCCCTCGACACCTCCTGGGAGCTGATCGAGAGCTGGTTCGGCGCGGTGCTCGCCGGCGCCCTGCCGGTGGTGATCGCGCCGCCGATGGCGATGGGGCTCGGCGAGGCGCACCTCCAGAAGCTCGAGGCGACGCTCGAGCGCCTCGGGGTCGGGCTCTTCCTGTGCGGCGAGAACTGGCTCGCCGAGGCGGAGCGGTGCAGGGCACGCGGGATCCTCGAGGTGGGTTGTACCGCCCCGGCGCTCGCCGAGAGCACTCCCCCGCCGGGCCTCGCGCTCGAGGGCGCGGCACCCGATGACGTCGCGTTCCTCCAGCTGACCAGCGGCTCGACCGGACACCAGCGGGGCGTCGCCATCCCGCACCGCGCCGCGCTGGCCAACGTGCGCGCCATCCACGCGGCGATCAGCGCGGGCTGGGGGCAGGACGTCGAGACGGAAAAGCACGGCGCCGTCTCCTGGCTCCCGCTGCACCACGACATGGGCCTGGTCGGGATCCTCCTGGCCGGGATCGCCGCGGGCACCGAGCTCCGCCTGCTTCCGCCGCGCGCCTTCCTGGCGCGACCGCTGATCTGGTTGCGCGAGCTGGCCGGCGCGGGGCCATGCGTCTCCGCCGCACCCAACTTCGCCTATCACGCCTGCGTCGACCGGTACGCTGCGAAGACGCTCGAGGGGGTGGACCTCTCCGGCTGGCACTCGGCGCTGATCGGCGCGGAGATGGTGCAGCCGGAGACGATGTCGCGCTTCGTCGAACGGATGGCCGCTCACGGCTTCGAGGGCTCCTCGCTGCGCCCGTGCTACGGCATGGCCGAGGCGACGCTGGCGGTCACGTACGACGCGCGCGGAATGGGAATCCGCACCCGACCCGTACCGGGGGTGGTCGATGCCGGCGCCCCCCGCGAGGTGGTCTGCGTCGGAGCTCCGGTGCTGGAGACGGAGCTCGCGATCCGTGCCCCCGACGGCGCCGCGCTCCCGGCCGGAGCGATCGGCGAGATTCACGTGCGGGGCAGCAGCGTCTTCGCCGGGTACTGGCGCGACCCCGAAGCGACCGCGGAGGCGCTGAAGGACGGCTGGCTCCGTACCGGGGACCTCGGTTTCCTGCAGGACGGCGAGCTCTACATCACCGGCCGGATCAAGGACCTCCTGATCCTGCGCGGCCACAACCTGATGCCGCACGAGCTGGAGTGGTGCGCCGAGGCGAAGAGCGGCGGCGGCGGCACGGCGCGCTCGGCGGCGTTCTCGATCCCCGGCGACGCCGAGGGAGAGCGGGCGGTGCTGGTCGTCGAGACCGCCGGCGAGGAGGCCCCCGCGCTCGCCGAGCTCGAGCGTGCGATCCGCCTCGAGGTGGGCGATCGCCTCGGGCTGACCCTGGCCGACGTCGCGTTCGTGCGCCGCGGCCGCCTCCCCCGGACCACCAGCGGCAAGGTCCAGCGTGCGGAGCTGCGCCGACGCTACCTCGCCGGAGAGCTTGAACGACTCGGCGGCGAGGCGACAATGGAACCCTAGCACTGATGAGTACCCGCGAAGACGCCCTGGAAGTCCTGGCTTCCGTCTCCAAGATCCCGGTGGAGGAGCTGCGCCCGGAGATGCACCTCGTCGCCGACCTCTCGATCGACTCGCCCAGGGCGCTGCGCCTCCTGGTCGAGCTGGAGGACGCCCTGGAGATCGAGATCGAGGACGAACAGGCCGCGAACCTGAAGACCGTCGGGGACGTGCTCGAGTTCGTCGAGAATCCGGGGAGCTGAGCGTGCCCCGACCCCGGGCTCCTCACGACCCGCCCCCGCCGGGGCCGATGCTGGCGGGCCCCGACCCGGCGCCGCCGGCGTCCCAGCGCAAGCGGACGAAGCTGCGGCGAGGCGTGTACGCGCTCGCCGCGCCGCTGCTCTTCGCGCTGGCGCGCGGCTTGTGGGCTACCTGCCGCGTGCGAGTCGTCGAGGGCGAGGAGCTGCTCGAGACCACGCTCCGGGGCCACCCGACCTGCGTGCCGACCTTCTGGCACGAGCAGCTGATCGGCGGTGCGATCTTCCTGGTCGACACTCTGCGCGTGCGGAAGCGTGAGCTCGCCTTCCTGGTCAGTCCCTCGGTCGACGGCGACCTGGTCACGTCCATCGTCGAGCGCGCGGGGGGCCGGGTGGTCCGCGGCTCGGCGACGCGCAGCGGGGTCAAGTCCCTGCGCGACCTCTACCGGCTCATGCGCAAGCACTCGGCGAGCCCGCTGTTCACTCCCGACGGCCCGGTGGGCCCGCCCCGGAAGTGCAAGCTGGGCGCGATCCTCCTGGCCCAGCTGTCGGGGACTCCGGTGCTGCCGATCGCGCTGGTGCCGCGCCAGGCGTGGCGCCTCTCGACGTGGGATCGACTGCAGGTGCCGCTGCCGTTCACGCGGGTCGAGGTGGCGTTCGGGGCGCCGGTCTCGGTCCCGGCGGAGGCGACCACCGAGGAGCTGGAACCGCTCCGCGTCGCGCTGGAGGCCGAGCTGGAGCGACTGCGGAGGCGAGTCGACGCCCGCCCGTGACCACCCGGCCGCTCGAACCTCGGCGCCTTCGCCGGGCGGTGCTTCGTGAATCGCTTCGAGAAACCGGCTTTTCGTGAAGACTCCGGCTCCGACGACGAAGGGGTCGGTCCTGCTCGCCTGACAAGCTCGCCCTCCCCCTCGACGGAAACCGCCGTTCCTCGTTTTGCGGCAAGGGCTTACGGGTAGCCAGCTCGCTCCGATTCCGGGATTCTCGTGGATTGGTCTGAAAGGCATCTGCTCTCGATGCCTCAGTCCTGGTAGACGCAACGCTCCCCCTTGTGTCCGCCGCACGAGCGGGGGTCCCCACGTGTACTCACCGTAGATGCCCCTCACTCACCGTAGCCTCCGAAAGACGCCGCTCTGGTACGAGACCCTCGAGCTCCTCTCTCCCGGGAGAGAAGATCACCTCGATTCGCTGGTGGATCGTGCCGGTGACTCGCTCAACGCCTCGCCCGGCTCCGATGCCGATCGATCGGATCCCGCCCTGCGGGGATTCCTGTTCGCGGCCTACACCGTGCACGCTCTCGGGAGCGAGGCCCTGGACCTCGCCACCGCCCCCACCCGGGAGGCCGAGAAGCAGCTCGGGGTCCTCGCGCCGAGGTACCTGGCCCTGGAGGCGGCGGCACGGGAGACCGGGACCGCGCTGGAGAGCCTGGTCCAGGAGCTCGAGTCCTTCCGGAACCACGCCGGCTACGCCGACGTCCTCTGGCGAGGGTTGGGTCAGCAGCGGCTCCGCGAGCGGGTGTGCCAGGGAGGCGATCAATCGTCCTTCTCGGCGGAGATTCGCTGCGCGATCCAGCGAAAGGGCTGGACGTCGGACGCCCTCGTCGACCTGCTCGGCAAGGAGTTCGGTCCCCTGCACGATCCGCGCGACGTTCGGGGACTCCTGATGTGGCTGGGGCCCGACTACCTGCGCGTCACCCCGACCAGTCGACTGCTCCGCCGGATGCCTCGCTACCTCGAGTGGGGGCCACTCGCGACGGCCATCGCCTCGGGATCCGATGGGCTGACTCCCGAGTGGAAGGGGGTCCTGGCGGATCACTGGGCGCGCATGTACGCGGCCGTGTCCGGAATCGTCTCCAGCGAAGGGGGTGGCCAGGATGATGTCCACGACGTTCTCACCCGCCTGCTCGAGGAGGCCCCGAGACTGATCCCCAAGTACCGCTTCGGCAGCAGCCTCACGCGCTGGCTGGTGGCGATCTGCATCCGCCGGCGAAACGAGGAGCTCCGGCGAGAGGCGAGAATCCAGGTCCAGGTCTTCGATGATGACCACTACCTGTTCAAGCCGCCCCCGGACGTGAGCGCCAGGTACGCCCTCCTCCTACGAAATCGCCTGGAAGACCTGATCGAGCCGCTCGGAGACGAGGTCCGGCTCGATCGAGTTTTGGGCCTCGGCCGAGCGCTCGAGACGATCCTGCGCGTGGAGTTGCGCGCGTTGATAGAGGAGAGGAAACCGAGCGTGTTCTCCCACTACCGCGACCGCAACAAGGTGCTCCTCGAGCGGCTGTGGGAGAACGAGGTGTCCGCCGACGTCGAGTTGATGGCCGCCTGGGTCGCGGAACAGGCGATGCGCAGGATCCTGATGAAGCTCCCGGACGGTGGCGCGCGGGCGGGGTGGGAACCACTTCCGAAGCACTGCAAGCACTCCGGCCCCGAGATGCACGAGAAGCTCCGCGCCGAGTTCGACAGCCCGGAGGACACCGAAGCCATCGGTACGATCACCCCGAACCGCGTCTCGATCCTGGTCAGTCGCTTGAGTATCGGAGATGAGCGTCTGGGCGAGGACTGCCTGAGGTCCGTCTACCACGACATACTCGGCTTCGGCCGCAGCAGGAGCTGATTCACCATGCAGAATGAAGCCCAGGCAGACGGAGAAGACCCGAGGTCAGCAACCGCCGTCGAATCCCTGCGGGAGTTCCTGCGCGGAGGAGACCTGCCGGACCACGCGCTGGAACGAGCCCTCGGCGAGCTCGTCGGGGGGGAGAATGGACGAAGACCGGACGATTCACCGGATCCCGAAGAGCCCCGAGCCGGGGCACACGAGGACCTGGATTCACTCGCCGAGTACTTCGAGCTGCTCGCCAATGAGCCGGAAGAGGCGGAGAGCTCGCGGCGTGCGCTCCAGGACCGGGGACTGGCCGACCGACTCAGGTCCCTGGAGAGAGTCGAAGCCCGGGAAGCGACGCACTGGCAGGAGCTGTCACGTTGTCTCACGCGGAAGAACGGCAGACCTCGCTATCGAGAACGGATTCTGCGCCACACGTCACGGGGTTGGTTCCTGGACGGAGTCGACCTGCGCGAGATCTTCGCCAGGACCCGGGAACGAATAAAGCTGGCCGCGGCGTTCATTCGTGGTTGCAGACCCGTCGCTTATGCTCTGGAGCTTGGAGAACGACTATTGCTGGAGCTCGATATCCCCATCGGTGGTGGCTCCGCAACCCTGGAGCTCGGTGTCGAGGCCGCATCGAGGGAACGATGGAGATTCCTGTTCCATCTGCGCTCGTCGATACCACTCGATCACGTCTTGCTATCGGTCGAGTTCAACAGATACGAGGAGACTGGACTTCGACGCCTGAACAAGGGATCACTGCTGGAAGTCGTGGTTCCACGGACGACGGATGGCGTGTACAAGCTGGTCGTCGTACGGCAGGCTGCGGAAGAGGTCCGGACCGAGGTGCTCTCCTTGCCCTGCCTGCTGGATGAGGACGAGCCCGGGACCTGACCGTTCCTCTCCGTGGATCGGTGAGGTTGGAGTCACCTACCGCCGGAATGGCTTGCCCGTCAGATGCAGGTTCCCTTCGGGAATCGAGAGGATGAACGCCGTGACCGCGCTGGCCGAGATGCGTGAGTCCGCGCCGTAGCCGGCGTTGTCGCGGTTGGGCTGGTAGTAGAAGCTGCCATCGGGGCATTGCGCGAGGGTGAACCACCAGCGGTTGGCACGCATCAGATTCTCGAAGCTGCCGTCGATGACGTTCGCGGCGAGGGCCGCGTAGCCCATCCCCATGATCGGGGAGCCGTGGGTGTCGGGAAAGCTCTCGGGGTGCAGGCCGATCACCTTGGCGTGGGCTCTGGCCCGCGTCCGGTAGTCACCTCCCGTGTAGGGGCTGAGGTGGTTGGCGATCCCCGCCGCGCCCGTCCGCCCCATGTCCGCCCAGTCCTGCGCGCCCGCCGGCTGGTCCTCGTACCACACGTAGCCGTTGGCACCGGTCCCGCGCTCGAGGAACGCGTAGGCCGCGTCGTGTCGCTCGCGATCCACCTCGATCCCGCAGTGCGCCATCAGCGCGAAGGCCAGCGCTCCCTGGCCGGTGATCATGCAGATCGGACCGTACCCCTCGAAGCCGGGGTTGTGCCCCCAGCCGCCGTGGGAGTCCATCGCGTCCTCGGGCCAGGAGCCCGGATGCGACTCCTTGACCTTCGGGTTCACCTGGGCGAGATCGGTGTACTGGGTGGAGACGAGGAAGTCGTACACCTCCTGCAGCTCCGCCAGGACCCACTTCTCCCTCGTCGCGAGGTAGTACTCGCTCATCACGATTCCCGCCGCCATGTAGCGCCAGTTGATCAGCGACGAGTCGTCCTCGGCGCGGGTCGTCCGGGCGTGCCTGCGAACGCACTTCTCGACCGCGGACAGGTACTTCCTCTCGCCGCTCGCCAGCAGCGCCAGCGGCGCGAAGGTGTCGTGCGGTGGGCTGCCCCAGGAGCCGTCCTCGCGCTGGTGCTCGAGCAGGTACTCGTACAGCTCCGCCCGGATCCTTTCGGTCTTCGGGCAGTTCTCCGGGAAGCTCCGGGCGAAGCTGCCGTACTTCCGTCCCACCTTCAGCTCGACCCCGACGGTCTCGTCACCGCGGCGCAAGGTCAGCACGAGCTTCCCCTTGCCCGCCTCGCCCTGGCTCTTCTCCAGCGCGTCGGCGAGCTCCAGGATCGGTCCGTCGGGGCCGAACTTGTCCATGCCGTAGCCATTCCGGTGCTCCGTCTCGAAGCGCGCTCCCCCCGCTCCCACGATGAGGTCGCCCACCCGGACCTTGCGGTCGGCCGGCGAGCCCTCGAAGACGTGCTTGACCAGCAGCTCCTTCGGCGCATCGGCGACGAGCTGCACCCGGAGTCCGGTGATCCCCAGGTTGTAGTACCAGCCGTCCACCTCGGCGTCTGGGCCGCTCCGGGCTCGCTGCTTCCAGGGGTTCCCGTCGTCGTGGTAGTGCACCTGTGCGACGGCCGGCAGGGCGAGGAGGACGACGAGGGCCGAGCCCGACAGCCAGCGGCGGCCGAGGCGATAGGAGGTGGAATCGGGGAGAGGCATCAGCGGAGAGAACAGGGGGATCGGATAGAGGGGCGAGAGCTCGGGCGGGGGACGTGCGTCGACCCTTACCTCGGAGCATCGCCGAACACAGTACCGGGTCCCCCACCCGAGCACCAAGAGGGCGGGGTCACTTCTCGCCCCAGGTGTCGGGTGAGAGCTCGATCCGTTGCGACTCTCGCCCGACGACGAGCAGACGACGCTCCAGTTCCCGATCCGCTCGGGTCACCACGAGCTCGTACTCCCCCGGTACGAGCCGCAGCGGCGTCTCGGTGAGCCAGCGACCGGGCCAGGCGGAGTTGGCGGGAAGACCGGCGGAGTCGTACGCACACGCCCGGATCCATGGTTCGGTGAGCTGTTCACAGACGAGGGTAACGGCGACCGTGGGGTGCAGCTCGATCCGGAGGTCGTCGACCGAAGCGAGGCTGGCGTCGACGCGCACCGGCGACGAGCTCTGGCTGTCGTCGAACGGGCGCGGGGGTCGAGCGGGCAGTCCCGGAGACTTCACGACCCAGATCCCGGGTTCGAGTCCCGAGATGCGGAAACCGCCGTCCACTTCGCTCTTCAGGCTATAGCCGCTCGCCCACGAGACCCCACCGCTCGCCGGGTCGAGGCGGCCCCAGCGCAGGACCGCCTGGATCCCCGATCCATCCTCGCCGCACACCCGCCCGCTCAGCTCGACCGGCGGGTACATCGGAAGGCTGCCGAGCTCCAACCGCTCGCCGCGGACCACGCTGACCCGTCGTCTCGCCGGCGCCCGCCCCGGCACTCTCGCCACCAGCCAGCACTCACCTGGTTTCGCGTCCTCGAAGTGCACGCGTCCATCCTCGCCGACCTGCACGGAGGGACCCATGCCGGCGGCGTACTCGGAGAGGAAGGCGGTGCCGGCGAGCGGCGCGCCATCCTCGGCGGCGACCAGCGTCGCTCCCACCTCGCCCGAGAGGTCGAAGTCCTTCGGGGTGACGACGAAGGTCACCTCCTGTGTGGAGGGATCGATCCGCTGCGTGCGCAACACCTGATGCGCCGCGACCAGGCTGAGCCAGGCGGGCGAGTCCTCGTGCAGGGACACTGTCCCGTAGCACTCCGGGCCGTGGTCGGGACGCCCGAAGCCGCCGTTCTGCCAGAAGGTGCCGATGCCGAAGCGATTGTTGAGGCTGCCCTCCACCCCGGTGAAGGTCGCCCCGGGCTCTTCGCGCGTGGCGACCGGTACGCAGTCGAGTCGCCAGAGCTCGACCTTCGCCTCGCGCAACACCGGCAGCGCCGCGCGACCGTCGGGAGTGACGAGAAGCACGCGCACCACCTGCTCGGGAACGAGCCGGAAGTCGTGACGCAGGAGCGGAACGTCCGCCGTCAGCTCGAGGATCGCCTCCGCCAGGTGGTGGTCACCCTTCATCGCGGTCACGCGGCGAGTTCCGAGCGCGACGCCGGTGAGCGCGTAGCGTCCTCGATCGTCGGCGCGGACCCGGTGTTGCTCCCCGTCGTCCCGGGTCACCCAGACGACAGCCCCTTCCAACGCCACCCCTGCCGTGTCCGTCACCAGTCCGTGCACGACCACGACGTCGGCCGGAAGCTGACCGGTCGGAGGTTGATCGGCCGCACCGGGCACAGGGGTCGGCGGCGCCTTCTCGACCATTCGCTCGAGGGGCGGAGCTCCCGGGGGCTCGGGGGTCGGGAGGGCGATCGCTCCAGGATCCGTGTCCGGCGTTTCTCTGGCCGGTGGCAGAGCTTCTGTGAGGTCGATCCGGTCGGACACCGGCAACCAGGCGTTCACCGCGAAGAAGGCGACCACGAAGCCGAGCAGCGCCAGCAGGAATGGCCGGATACGAGACGGGTCAGGGGTCTTCACGTCGGCCTCCTCAGTAGCGGACCACGGTTCGTTCGCTGCCGACGGTGAAAGGGTAGCGCGCGAGCTCGCGGCCATCCTCGAGCTCACGGATGGTGTAACGACCGGGAGCAAGCCAGACGTCTCGCGGCAGTCCCCGCCCACCGATCAGGGGATTCCCGTCTCCATCTTCCAGCGCGTACTCGGCGCCGGAGCGGAAGCCGCCGCGACGGACCAGGACGACCTCGACGCCCAGGGGCACGACCAGCTCGAGCTCCCGCTCGGCGACGGTGTCGACCAGGCGCGCGACCCGGGCGCGACCCTCGTCCCCACCGGCGCGGAGCAGCGTCAGGCCGGGAGCGAGGTGACGTACCGTGGCGACTCCATCGGCGCCGGGAAAGGCGCCGGTGCTGATGTCGAGGTCCTGGAGGCAGGAGAGCAGGTCGGGGCGGACCGCCGAGATGCCGATTCCGAGCGGCGCTCCGGCCTCGTCGACCACCCGCACCTCGAAGGGCTCGCGCCGCCCGAGGGAGATCGTGCCCAGGTCGAACGTCTCCCCCGGAAGGACGACGACGCGGCGCTCGAGCAGCTCCCAGCCTCCCCCCTCGACCTTCAGCTCTAGAGGTCCGGGCGGGACCCCGGAGAAGACCAGGACGTTCCCCTCTACCTGCGGGCGGAGGTACACCCCACCCGAGGGATGGTGGATCCGGACGTGCTCGGTGATCGGCAGGCCGCTGCCCGCCTCGACGAGGCGCACGCGTACCCCGCCGCGCACGTCCTCCAGCTGTTCGGGCTCGACGGTGAAGACGAGCTCGTCCACCGGGGCGACCAGCTCGCGGGACTCGAGGACGACGTCGCGGCACACCGCACTCACCCACACCGGTGGAAGCGCGGACACGGCCAGAACGCCCTGGTAGCGTGCGGGGAGATCGGTGGGCGCGTCCTGTTCGGCGCGGGAGCGATAGGTGCCCACGCCGTGGCGGTAGGCGACGCGCGAGAGGACGCCGGGGATCCTGGGACCCGGCTTCGCCTCGGTGGCGACGACCGCGAGGAAGCGCGTCAACTCCCCACGGTCGCCGACCGGGTACGCGTCGCCGTCCGGCTGCTCGAAGCGCACCGGCAACGAGAGCGCCCGGTCGAGCACGACGTCGTGACGCCAGCCGCGTTGCGCGGGGACCTCGACGGCCTCGACGTGCGGGAGGAACGCTTCGAGGGTGGCCCGTAGCTCGTGCCCGCCCGGCACCAGCCCCGCTCGAGACCAGCTGCCATCGGGCGCACTCCTGGTGGAGCGGCGAAACGCACCCTCGTTCTCGAAGGTCAGTCGCGCGCCTGGCACGGGCACACCCTCGCGATCGGTCACCCGGCCGTAGGCGATCACACCGAGGTCGGAGTCGACGGGGCCGATCACTTCGGCGGCGGGTACGGCCCGGCGCGACGTACGCGGGGTAGCCCCCCCCGTCGGTGACCGAAGGGATGACCGAGGAAGGAGCGTGAACGACATGCTCGGACACGATCCCGGGGGATTGCTCCGCGGACGTTTCACCGCCGTCGGTCGCGAGCCAGCGTCCCGTGGCGACCAGAGCTCCGAGCGAGGCCCCGACCAGGACCCACCACCCGCCGGGCAAGGGAACCGAGGACTGCTCACGTTCGTGCATCTCTGTCGCTCTCCTCGAGACTGCCGAGTATCTCCCCTTACCTCGCTCGGAAGCCCACTTTCCGGATCCACCGATCCGCGGAGACCCTCGCCGTGGAACGAAGCGACGACCCGGATCCGCCCGCTGATTCGAGCGTTGAGCGCTGCATCGAACCTACCGAGAGCGACCGGGAGGCCCGTCCGCTTCTAGCTGCTCCTCGAAGAAGGCGATCGACCTGGCGATGTCACCGAGGACCTCCTCGGGCACGGACTCCCGAGGGATCAGGCCCAGGGCGACACCGCGCGCGACGGCGATCTCTCGGTCGAGACCGTTGTAGCGGTTGTACACCTCCCGACTCGACCCCTGGTGGAACCGGTGAACGTGTTCGTTAAGCTCGAAGGCACCGATCTTCCCGTCGCGCCACTCCGTGAACTTCGCCTCGAGCTCTCCCAGCGCCGTGGCCAGCTCCGCCTCCCAGGCCTGATCGCGGAGCCGGCGAAGCTCTCGTTTCACCTTCTTCGAATACTCGCTCATGTCCGAGCTCCAGCAATGAGTACCAGCGGAGAACCGGAGCCCCGATCCGCCGCGTTCAGCAAGGGTGCCTCGTCGAGAATCCTCGTGAAGAGGCACCCGGTCCGTGGGGTCGGCGATCCGCCCCCCTACATCCCGTCGATGATCGCGTTGAACGTCGCGCTGGGCCGCATCGCCGCGGCACAGGTCTCCGCGTCGGGCCGGTAGTAGCCGCCGAGGTCGACCAGTGCGCCCTGGGCCGCCAGGAGCTCCGCGGTGATCTTCGCCTCGTTCTCCACCAGGGTCCGGGCGATCGGCTCGAAGCGGGCCTTCAGCTCCGCGTCCTCGCCCTGGCCGGCCAGCGCCTCCGCCCAGTAGGTGGCCAGGTAGAAGGTCGAGCCGCGGTTGTCGATCTCGTTCACCTTTCGCGAAGGATAACGCGCATTCTCGAGGTACTTGCCGACCGCCTGGTCGAGTGTCCTCGCCAGCAGCGCCGCGCGGTCGTTACCGCTCTTCGCCGCGATCTGCTCCAGCGAGGGAACCAGCGCGCAGTACTCGCCCAGGGAGTCCCAGCGCAGGTGCCCCTCGGCGAGGAACTGCTGGACGTGCTTGGGCGCCGAGCCGCCCGCGCCGGTCTCGAAGAGACCGCCACCCTCGAGCAGCGGGACGATCGAGAGCATCCGCGCGCTGGTGCCCAGCTCGAGGATCGGGAAGAGGTCGGTGAGGTAGTCCCGCAAGACGTTGCCGGTCACGGCGATCGCGTCCTCGCCGCGGCGGATCCGCTCCAGGCTGAAGGCCATCGCGTCCACGGGCTTCATCACCCGGATGTCGAGGCCGCTCGTGTCGTGGTCGGGCAGGTAGGCTTCGACCTTCTCGAGGATCTCCGCGTCGTGGTCGCGGTCCTGATCGAGCCAGAAGACCGCCGGCGAACCGGAGGCCCGGGCGCGGGTCACGCCGAGCTTCACCCAGTCGCGAATCGCCTCGTCCTTGGTCTGGCAAGCGCGGAAGATGTCGCCGGTCTCGACGCTCTGCTCGAGCAACACGCAGCCACTCCCGTCGACGATGCGGATCACCCCCTCGCCGGGCGCCATGAAGGTCTTGTCGTGAGAGCCGTACTCCTCCGCCTTCTTGGCCATCAGGCCGACGTTGGCGACGTTGCCCATCGTGGCGGGATCGAACTGACCGTGCTTCTTGCAGTCCTCGACCACCGCCTGGTAGATCCCCGCGTAGCAGCGGTCGGGAATCATGGCGATGGTGTCCTGCAAGCCGTCGTTCTTGTTCCACATCCGCCCGCTGTCGCGGATCACCACCGGCATCGAGGCGTCGATGATCACGTTGTTCGGCACGTGGAGGTTGGTGATCCCCTTCCGCGAGTCGACCATCGCGAGATCCGGTCCGGTCTCGTAGCAGGCCGCGATGTCGGCCTCGACCTCGGCCTTCTTCTCGGCGGGCAGCCGATCCAGCTTGTCGAGCACGTCGGCGAGGCCGTTGTTCACGTTGGCGCCGATCTCGGCGAGGGCCTCGGCGTGCTTGTCCAGCGCGTCGGCGAAGTAGACCGACACGGCGTGGCCGAACATCACCGGGTCGGACACCTTCATCATCGTCGCCTTGAGGTGCAGCGAGAGCAGCACGCCACCCTCCCTGGCCACCTTCATCTCATCGGCGAAGAAGGCCCGCAGTGCCCTGACGTTCATCCGCGAGCAATCGAGCACCTCACCCTCGAGCAGCGGCAGCATCTCCTTGAGAACCGTCACCTCGCCACTTTTCGCGGCAAACTCGATGCGCACGTCGGTGGCGGCCTCCATGGTGGTCGACCGCTCGCTGCCGTAGAAGTCGTTCCCGCTCATGTGGGCCACGCGGGTCTTGGAGCCCGACTCCGGCCAGTCCTTCATCATCTTGTGCGGGTGCTTCTGGGCGAACGACTTCACCGAAGCGGCCGGGCGGCGGTCGGAGTTGCCCTCGCGCAGCACCGGATTCACCGCCGATCCGAGCACCACCGCGAAGCGCGCCTGCAAGGCCCGTTCCTCGTCCGTCTTCGGCTCCTCGGGATACTCGGGCAGGTCGTAGCCCTTCTCGCGCAGCTCGGCGATCGCCGCCTGCAGCTGGGGGATCGAGGCGCTGATGTTGGGCAGCTTGACGATGTTCGCCGCGGGCGTCCTGGCCAGGGCCCCCAGTCGGGAGAGCTCGTCGGGGATCTTCTGGTCGTCGCGCAGCTTCTCGGGGAAGTTGGCGATGATCCGGCCGGCGAGGGAGATGTCCGCCAGCTCGATCTCGACTCCCGTTCCCTTCGCGAAGGCCTGCACGATGGGCAGCAGGCAGTGAGTGGCGAGGGCCGGCGCCTCGTCGATCTTGGTCCAGGTGATCTTGGCGGAAGACATCTTCGTTACCTCTAGGTGAAACACGAATCGCCCCGAGGGCCGCCCTGGCCGGACAGCCCTCGTGGTACGGAGAGCCGGCAGTATACAGAAAGGAGGGGGGCGAGAGGCGGCCCGGAGAAATCGCGATTCGCTGAATCGAATCGCCGCTCGCGAGGAAGAGCCGGGCAGTTCGATGGCCTACCCCTCCTCCTCCACGCTGCCGCTCTCCGCCCTGCGCCCGAGGTTCGAGCTGGCGCCAGATCGCACCGCCTTGCCCGCCCCGGCGAGGGAGGATAGTCTCTGCCGTAGCCCCGGTCGGCGCCGGGCCCGTACCGACGGCATGAACGGAGGAGAACGTCTCACCGACGGGCGCGAGGACTTGAAGCTGGTGCGCGCCGCCATCGGCGGAGATCAGCTCGCCCGTCGGCGCCTCATCGCCCGCCTGGCCTGCATCCCGGCGATGCTCCGGGCGCGGCGAAAGCTCCACGGCCTGCGCCTGCCCGAGGAGGAGCTCGACGACCTGACCCAGGACATCGTGCTCGCCGTCTGGAGGAACCTCGCCGACTTCGATGGGCGAGGGGACCTGGAGGGGTGGGTCTACGGCTTCGTCCGGCACCTCGGCTACAAGGCGATCGGCTCGCGAGCGCGCCGGGCGACCTGTGCCCCCCTCGAGGGGAACGCCGAGCCGGTCGCCGATCCCGGTGAGCCCTCCGCGGAGGAGGCCCTCCTGCTCCACGTGGAGGCGGCGCTCGACGAGCTGGACGAGCCGTCCGCCTCGATCATCCGCTGGCGACACCATCGCGGCTGCAGCTTCGAGGAGATCGCCCGGCGGTTGGAGACACCGATCAACACCGTCAAGACCCGCTACTACCGCGGACTCCGCCGTCTTCGGGAGCGCCTGCAAGGGCGCTGGCAGGAGGAACTGTCGTGAGCGAAGAGCGAGATCACGAGGCCGCCGAGCTGCTGATCCGGATCGCCGCCGGGGAGGAGACCGCCGAGGACCGGCGGCGCCTGGAGCAGGACCCGGAGCTGGCCGCCGAGCTCGAGCGGCTCGGGGAGCTGCAGGTCCTGCTCGAGACCTGCGCGAGGCGCGAGACGGAGATCTCGCGCGAGGCCGAGGGGGATGTCGGGGAGGAGGATCGCGAGCGAGTGGCCGGCATCCTCGCCGGCGCGGAGGCCCGAGGGGAGATCGCCAGCCGCGGACCGCGAGGCTCGGGAGCCTGGCGGCGCGGCCGCTGGCTGGTGCTGGCCGCCGCGGTCGTCACGCTCCTGCTCTGGATCGGGAACGAGGCCTTCGATCCGGGCGACGAGCCGCGCCCCAGCGGGTTCCTCGGGGTGGAGGACGAGGTCTCCCCGAGCGGTCCGGTGGACGCGGTGGAGGTCTTCGAGCTCCGCCGCACCCTCTCGCCGCTGGAGAGCGTGAAGTTCATCGTCTACGACGACGCCGGAGAGGTGATCCTCGAGAGCGGAGAGCGCTTCGAGGCTCGCTGGGTGCTGACTCCGCCGGAGATCGAGGCCCTCGAGGTGCACGGATCCTTCCGCTGGCGCTACGTCGTGCTCGAGGAGGGCGAGTCGGACACCTCCGCCGCCGTGTCCGTCGAGCTGAGAAGACGGTAGGATCTCCGCGCCCACGGCCGACGCGTGGGCGCCAGACCCCACGCCGATCCTCTCTCCTCGACGACCGCCGATGAAGACCCTGGGCCTCTCCTTCGACTACCACGACGCGGCCGCTGCGCTCGTGGTCGACGGGGAGGTGATCGCCGCCGCCCAGGAGGAGCGCTTCACCCGGGTGAAGAACGACGCCCGCCTGCCCCGACTCGCGATCGAGTTCTGTCTCGAGCAGGCCGGCCTGGAGGCCGCCGAGCTCGACGCCGTCGTCTTCTACGAGCTCACGCACCGCAAGTGGCAGCGGATCCTCCTGAGCTCGCTCCGCCACCCGGGGAAGGGGTTCCGCTACCTCTGGTCGACGCTCGATCGCTGGCTGCGGTACCGGCGCTTCGACGTCGCCGATCGAATCCGCGAGGTCTTGCCGGAGCTCCCTCGCGAGCGCGTGCGCTGCATCGAACACCACCAGGCCCATGCCGCGTCGGCGTTCTTCTGCTCGCCGTTCGAGCGCGCGACCGTGGTCACCCTCGACGGCGTCGGCGAGCTCGAGACGGCGACGGTCTCGCTCGGTGAGGGCAATCGCCTGACCAAGCTCTGCTCGGTCCACCTGCCCCACTCGATCGGCCTCTTCTACAGCGCGTTCACCGCGTACCTGGGCTTCGAGGTCAACGAGGGCGAGTACAAGGTGATGGGCATGGCCGCGTTCGGCGAGCCGCGCTTCACCGAGGAGATCGCCTCGATGATCGAATGGCGCGGGCAGGAGTTTCGCATCGACCAGCGCTACTTCGAGTTCCGGACACCGACCGATCTGCCCTTCACCCCCGCCCTGGTCGAGCGCTTCGGTCCGGCGCGCCAGCCGGAGAGCGAGTTCCGGATCGGCGATCGAGCCGTACCGCCCGCCGACGAGGTCGAGGAGCGGAGCCGCTACTGCGCCGACCTCGCCGCCAGCGTGCAGCGGGTGGTCGAGGAGACGATCCTGCGCTTCGCGCGCACGGCGGTCGAGTCGACCGGGGTGTCCGACCTCTGCATGGCCGGGGGCGTCGCGCTGAACTCGCTGGCCAACGGCCGGATCCAGCGCGAGCTCGGCGGGCGGCTCTACGTGCAGCCCGCGGCGGGTGACGCGGGCGGGGCGCTGGGCGCCGCGCTCCACTTCGAGCACGTCGTATCGGGAGGCCCGCGGCGCGGCCCGCTGGCGCGACGTCTACCTCGGCAAGGCCTACGACGACGAGGAGGTGTTCGCCGAGCTTCGTCGGAGGCGGCTCGTGCCCGCCGCGGTCCTGCCCGACGCGGAGGCGATGGTCGAGGAGGTCGCCGAGCGCCTGGCTCGCGGCGAGGTGATCGGCTGGATGCAGGGCCGCTTCGAGTGGGGCCCGCGCGCCCTGGGTAGTCGCAGCATCCTCGCCAACCCGACGCGCGCCGAGACGCAGCGAATCGTCAACGAGAAGATCAAGTTCCGCGAGCCCTTCCGCCCCTTCGCCCCGGCGGTGCTCGCCGAGCACGCGCTCGACTACTTCGAGCTGACCGAGGAGGACTTCGTCGCCCGCCCCGAGGACTTCATGCTGTCGGTGAGCGACGTGCGCCCGGAGCGACGCGGTGAGATTCCGGCGGTGACCCACCTCGACGGCACCGCCCGCGTGCAGATGGTCCGCCGCGAGACCAACCCCTGCTACGCCGCGCTGCTCGAGGCGTTCGCCCGGCGCACGGGGGTTCCCGTCCTGCTCAACACCTCGTTCAACTTCCGGGGCGAGCCGATCGTCACCACGCCCGGCGATGCGCTGTGGACCTTCTCCTGGAGCGAGATGGACGCCCTCGCGATCGGCAACGTGATCGTCACCCGCTCCGCGCAGAGACCCCGCCCCCCCGCGCCCCGGACCGCGGCGCCGGCGGAAGTGACGGTGGCGCCATGACCACCGGGGACAGAATCCTCGCGGTCCTGCTCGACGAGCAGGAGGAACCGGTGATCCGGCGTTCGCTGGAGTCGCTGCGCCTCCAGTGGCCCGCTCCGGCCTCGATCACCCTGGCCTCGCCCAGCCGGTACCGGGCGCACTACGAGGCCTTCCTGCCGGCGGTCGAGCTTTTCGAGGAGCGCGACTCGCTGGCCGGGTACGACGCCGTGGTGATCGTCGAGCACGCCGAGGACCCGCTCACCGGGCGCCTCGAGGCGCGGGGCGAGACGACGCTGTACCGCGTCGAGAACTTCTGGCCGATCTTCCAGGCCCGGATCCAGCCGCTCGATCGGGACGCGCTCCACCCGGAGCAGATCCCCCACCGGGAGACGCACGTCTTCAACGCGCTCGGCCCGAAGGGCACCGACACCTTCCAGTACTTCCCGTACGGCTTCCTGCACCGGACGCTGGGCCTCGGGCCGACGAACGAGCTCGGCTTCCGCACGGCGCTCGACCTGCGCGAGCTCGAGGACCGAGGTCCCGATCACGTCCTGGCCTGCGTCTTCGGCGGCTCCGGCGCCTTCGGCATCGCCACGCTGCACTCGGAGATGTTCAGCACGCTCCTGGAGGAGCACCTGAACGCGGCGAGCGAGGCGGCGGGTCGGGCCCAGCGCTTCACCGTGGTGAACCTCGCGCAGCCCGGCGCGGTGGTCCTGAACGAGATGCTGGCCTACCTCCTGTTCTGCCACCGCCTCCGCCCCGAGCTGGTCATCGCGCACGATTGCTTCAACGATCTCTCCTACGGATCGATGACGTGCCGCCACCTCCTGGACGAATGGGATCTCACCTACTGCGAGAACCTGGAGGCGTGGGCCGAGCTGCTGCACGGCACGAAGCAGCCGGAGTGGCACCAGGCCGAGTTCCACCAGCGGCCGCGCAACTTGCCGCAGTCACTCGCGCGCGCTCACCGCACCCGCAAGGAGCAGTTCCGCCGCGTGGTCGAGGCGCACGGCGGAGCGTTCGTCTGGGGAGTCCAGCCGTACCTCCAGAGCAAGGGGGCACTGTCCCCCGCGGAAGAGACCTACCTCGCCAGCCCCCTGCGCCGCGACGAGGCCTACGACCGGGTCTTCAAGAAGATGTCGCACGCCTACGAGGAGCTCGTCCATCTGGGGCCGCCGGACGACGCGCTGGTCGTCGACCTTCACGCGGCCTTCGGCGAGCTCGACGGCGAGGCGACGCACTTCGTCGACTTCGTGCACAGCTCCCCGGAGGGCGACGCGGCGATCGCCGGGCTCTACGCCGACACCCTGATCCCCTGGATCGCCGAAGGAGCGCTCGAGCGGCGCCCCGCCGAAGGAGCTCGGACTTGAAGAAGCCCCGCCCCTCGATGCTTCGCCTCCTGTCCGCCGAAGTCGTGACCACGCTCCGGCTCTGCTGGACGGCCGTCGGGCAGCGCGCCTGGCTGTCAGCGCTGTTCTTCCTGCTCCTGCTCCCCCTGATCACCTGGCGCCGAGCCCGGCTGGCCCGGTCGGGAGCGGATCCGGGAAGCGCGACGACCTCCAATCCATTCGTCTACGCCATGCAGTGATACGCGATTCCGTATCACTCGAAGGTCACCAGCACTGGCCCCTCTCATTGGACCCGCCCCCCCCGAGGAGGACCCACCCTCCACCTGAGGAGATCCACCGGTCGCCACCGCCTGTCCACGAGCCCGATCGCCATCGCCGGCGTTCTCCCTCCTTTCTTCGCCTCGGCGTTGGTCATCGGTCGCACGTAGT
>CAZCAC010000038.1:0-43545 GCA_964496575.1 uncultured Planctomycetaceae bacterium
ACATCGCCGTGCGCGTGTTGACGCCTCCATGCATCTGCCCACAGGTCGAGGATGTGCGACTCCGTATCATCACGGCTTCCAGCCGGCCGCCTTGATCGAGCGGTCCAGGAGAGCACAAACCCGCTTCGAGGTCGGTCGCACCTCTTGCGGGGCCTGGAGGCGGCCCCACGACCGCTGGTCCGGTACAGCGGGAACCGAGAGGTCAGCGGAGCGGCACGAGTCGATACGCGCCAGCAGGGCCGGAAAGCCAGCAGCTCTGTGCCGTCGCCGTGACCTCGCACGTCGAGGCCTGGCCGCCGGGCGAGGAGATCTGCCAGGTCCCGGCGGCCAGATCGGGGCCCCCCCGGTAGGCGCGCATCCGCGGCTCGTCGGGATCGAGCACGAGGATCGTGTTGTGGGCCACGCTGCGCTGATTGTAGTTGCGGTGGTGTGCACCACCGTAGCCGCCGCCCTCGTAGGTCCCCGAGTCGATGGCCAGCGTGCCCTTGTAGTAAAGCGAGAAGTGCCCGGCGTCGAGGTGGTCGTGGTTGCCGAAGAAGTACTCCTTGACGTTCATCCGCGCGGCGGCCACGGCGCTCGTCACGCCGCCCTTGATGTCCCAGCCGGTGCGCGCGACCATCGTGCCGAACGGGCTACCGAAATAGCGGCTCAGCGGCAGCTCCTCGACGGACTTCGGCTGCAGATCCTCGTCGCGGACGAGGAACATCGTGATCCGGTCGCCCTTGCCGTCGTCGTAGCGCCTGGCGAGGTCGACCAGGTAGCCATCCTGGTACATCGCAGACAGGGCCAGCGGAACGAGCGCGCTCACGCGCCAGGGAGGGAAGCGGTAGAGCCAGTCGTCGCCCTCGACGAGCGTGTAGCCGTCGGGCATGCGGGTGTAGAGCGGGTAGAACGGCACCTGGCCCTGCGCGGCTACGTAGGGCGCCGGCGCGTCGAGGCGCGAGGCGAAGAGTGCCGAGAAGACCTCCCAGACGAACCGCGAGGGCCCGTAGGCGTTGCCCTGGTGGTGGCGGTGCCCGGCGTAGATGAAGTTGCGCACCGGCGCGAACTTGTCCGTCAGGTGGGGCGCGACTGCGTCGTAGACCGAGGGGTCCTCGTCGTAGATCGCGATTCCCAGCGCGAGCATCGTCGGGTGGGTGTCCTCGCAGTAGTGGCTGCCGACGAAGTACTCCGCGCTCCTGGTCAGCGGCCAGCCGTACTCGGTGTGGGTCGCCACGCGTAGCGCCTCGGAGATGAACTCGCGCCGCTCGTCGGCGTCGACGAAAAGGTCGTAGCACCAGTCGTAGACGAAGGCCGCGTGCTGCAGCGCCGAGTTGATCGCGCGCGAGACGAAGAGGCCGTCGCTCTGGTAGGTGGCCGTGAGACTCTCGAAGTAGTCCAAGGTCATCTCGATCGCCGCCCGCCCGACGGTCTCGTCGCCCTCGAGTCCGTAGAGGATTGCCTTGCCGTAGAACACGAAGGACTTGAGCTCGTCGGGCTGGCCGTCGGAGAGGGTGCCGTCGTCGTCGTAGACGGCGATCCTGCGGAGCCAGTCGGCGGTATCCTTGTTCTTTGGCGCGGCAAAGCGCGCGCGCAGCGCGGGTAGCTCGGCGGCGGTGGCCAGCAGCCGGGGGTGGTCGTAGGGAACGACACGGCTCGCCGGCGCCGCGCTTTCCGGCGCTGCCGACGCGCGGTCACCCGTCGGCGCCGTGGCATCCTCGGGCGCTCGCGCGCCGGACGCCACCCTGCCGTCGCTCGTCGAGGAGCAGACCAGCAGGGCCACGGCCAGGACCAGCGCGCTACTGCACAAGACCCGTCTTGCGGTCACGGGCGATCGTGGGCCGGCAGTGCTGGTAGCGCAGGAGTTGTTCTTCATCGCGTGTGTTCCGAGCGAGCTGAGGTCCCCTGTTCTCGCCCCTCGTGCAGCCATGCACTCCGGGCGACTATGGCTGCCAGGTAACAGCGTATCCGTTGGAAGCGTTGAAGTCGCTACCGCAGGGCGACCCATTCGGATTCCGATACCAGCACTGGTAGTACTTCGTGTCGCCAGCCAGGACGTTCCCGGCCTTGACGGAGATCGGCTGCGGGTAGCCGGAGGTGTCGGAGTAGCCGCTCCCATCGGAGAAGCGGACCCCAAGCCGCTTCAGCTGGCCACCGGCACACTGGAGGCCATCCCCCCAGGCGTTGCCCGGGAAGAGGTCGTTGTCGGCCTGGAAGTAGAGGCCGCTGTTCACGGGCTCCAGGCCGGTTGTGGCGAGGACCAGGGTGTCGGCGCTGACGCTGGCCACCCCACTACCGGTCAGCTGCGCGCCGGAGGCAAAGACACCGTTCGCGCAGCCCGAGCCGGCCACGCTGCCGTCGTTGTCGTTGCTGCATGGGCAGGGAGTTCCTGCGCCCGGGTCGCCGAAGCAGTACGGTACACCGGGAGGAAGCGGCGAATCCGGGGTGATGGAGTACGACACGGAATCGATCATATCATTGATGATCCCGCCGTTCTGATGATCGAAGTCCATGAGCCGGACCCGCCAGAGATAGGTCCTCGACCCGTCGGTGTGTTCATCCACATGCACGTTGTGGGCGAAGGAACCGCCCCAGCCCAGCGGCCACGGAATACCGACCTCCTGGGTGATATCCAGCACATTGCCCGGGGTCTGATACTTCGCGACGAAATAGGGTATCTGATGATCGTAGCCAGGAGAGCCCCAGTACGTCATGAGCGCCGTGCCGGCACCGATGACCGCGTGCAGCGTATTGGGGTACCAGCCCCATTCCATGAGAAGCGCATCGGGATAGGGACGCACCCACCAGCTCTCGGGCCCCTCCACGGTCAGGTTTCTTCCGTCGGGAGAGATCTCCGCATGGGCCGGCTGCTCCAGAGGGCCGCCCGGCACGTGAAGAACGAGCGCCGGATCGCCGATCAGGAGCCAGTTGTGGCGGGACACATTCGAGCCCCGATCGTCCTGGTCGAGAACATTGAGCGTGACCGCCTCGTACGCTCTGTTGAACGCATATCCCAGCGACTCTCCTTCGACGACCGCGTTGACCACTTCCGTGGCCAGATGGCCGGACATGGCGATGACGTTTCGCGTTCCTCCCATGAACCCGACCGCGCCCTGCCTGAGAAGACTCTTCGTGACCTGTGAAGGCCCCATGTCGAGGGCAGCAGTGGAACACCCTCTTGACAATACGACCGCCGGAGCCAGCAGCGTATCCACGTTCACACTGAACGCATATCCCAGATCCCACCACCCCGAATGGTCATAGTGCAGGATCAGGCCGTCCTCGATCGGAGGCCCGGAATCGTGATAGGAGCCCATGAGGTCATCTTCCTGGTAACCGAAGTTGGTCAGCACGGGCACGGCTTCCGACTGGCCCCATCGCCCCATCTGCGCAAAGCGGTCTTCCCAGTATCCGTCCTTGAGGGAGTCGTACGTGGAGATCCGGGAGGCGACCAGGCTCCCTTCGGAGAAGTTGTTCGCGATCACGCGTCCCACCGCGACTTCGAGGAACGGATCCGCATCCATGTCGGCATAGAGGACATCGGTCATCAGAATCGCGGCCGGGAACCCGGACGGATTGTCGACTTCGCCGAAAGGAATGAACGGCGTGGTGGCAACGAGCGCGAGGAACTCGGGATAGTAGCCCGCGTCGATCGCCGTATAGCACTGCTGGAGCTCGTCCCGCACCGTGATATACGTCGACGCATTCTGCAGGGGAACGACCACTCCTCCTCGACGGGCGGCCAGAACGGTCGACACCAGAGAGAGCTTGCTGCCGTCAGGGTGCACATCACGATCCGCGGGATTGACAGCGGCCAGATAGTCGACCGAGTGGCCGTTGTTCCTCAACCAGGTGACGACCTCGACTGCCCCCGAGAGGGCGGTGGACGAGACCGGCAGGCTCAGAGGTGTCCCGACCACCAGGGCCGACTGTGCTCCCAATTGTCCTAGAACCGTATCCAGGTCACCAGGCGTTGAAGGCGACGAGTACAACAGAGGGACCCTCAAGCCGGAAGCGAGGGACGCGGCCACGAGTGAGTTCTCGTAGTGGTTGCTGTCCAATGAGCAGATGACGACCTGGTCCGAGCTCGCCCAGACGGTGGTGGCTATCTCTTTCGCCTGCTCTGCGCCGGCTGCAGCTGAATCGAGGACTATCAACTGAGAGACCCCCGTGATGGAGGGAATGTGTTGCCCGATGACCAGCGCTCTCTCGGGATTGTACCGACTGATGTAGTCAGCGTGCCAGGCCTCACTGGTCAGGCATGTTTCATTCGTGATGGCCAGCACTGCCGGCTCTCCATCGGTCAAGGCAGATGACGCAGCGACAGCGGCGAGAAAGTCGAGGTCATGACTGCTCGGTCCATCAATTGCTCTGGTGACTATCAACCACTTCCCGGGTTGAAGGTCGAGGCCGGCGAACAGATTGCCGGACAACGCGACGAGTATCCCGACGAACAAAAGCAGGTTCTTCATGGGGTTTCCTGTGGCTACCGAAGACATCGCACGCCATGGGATCCGATTGTGGACCGGTCTGCACCCACTGTAGCGCCCGGACGTGTTTGGAGATAGGAGTACTCACTCCATTGGTTCTTGCCCACGTCGTCGTGCTGTCGGAGGATGCCGTCGAACCACATCACGGAATCGCACCGAACGGCTGTTCGCTGCCCTACCCCAGGCCGCCTTCAACGCCGTGGAAACGATCGCGGCGGCGTGGATGCCCGCTGTCCATTCACCAGAGATCGTCCCCGCACGCCCATCCCTCGCGCACCGGCTCCTTGACATGAGCGTTGAGCTCCGGGTGGTTGGTGATCCGGGCGGTCCTGGCGTCCCACTCGATCCGGGTGTTGAAGCGCTGGGACAGGACCCCCAGGAGGATGATCTCCGTGAGCTTTGCCGAGTACGTGAAGTTGGAGCCGGGTTCGGGGCCGGTTCCCTTGATGGCGCGCAGCCACTCACGGAACGGGCCGCCGGAAACGCGGGGAATGAACTCGGAGGGGGGCTCAGCCTCCCACCGTGAACGGACGTCATTGGGGACAATCGTCGGAGGGCCGGCATGAGTGCCGCAACCGATCATTCCTTTCGTGCCGACCATCCAGCAGGCGCGACCCTCGTGCGTTGCGTCCTCGGCTCCGAATCTCTCGATGCGCCCGACCTTCTTCCAGTCCTGCGGTCCGTCGAACCAATACAGGACGACAGGGCCGCGTTTGCTGTTGGCGGGGAAGTGGTACTTCAGACGGCTGCCGGCCGGGATGACACCCTCGAGGGAGTCGCACCGTTCCAGGCACTCGACGGCCGTGGGCGGATCGAGGTCCAGGGCCCAGACAGGCGTGTCGAGCGTATGGCACCCCCAATCCCCCAGCATGCCGGAACCGAAATCCCAGAAGGCGCGCCACCTCCGCGGGTGGTACTCGTGGCAGAAGGGCCGGGCAGCAGCGGGGCCCAGCCACAGGTCCCATGACAGTCCTTCAGGGACGGGCGCAGCCGGGGGTGGCATGGTCTCGGGGTTCGCGAAGTGCTGGCCGCCCATCTGCGGGCCGCTGTTTCGGGCGTAGACCGTACTGACCTCACCGATCACACCGCCGCGGTAGGCTTCGACCGACTGCCGGATGCCGTCGCCTGCATGCCCCTGGTTCCCCATCTGGGTCATGACCTCGTAGCGTTCCTTCGCCTTGACCAATGTGCGTGCCTGCCAGATGTTGTGGGTGAGCGGTTTCTGGGTATAGACGTGAATGCCCCGTTCCATACAGGCGAGGGTGGCGGGAAAGTGCGTGTGATCCGGGGTGGAGACGACGACTGCATCGATCTGTTCGTGCATCTTGTCGAGCATCACACGATAGTCGTCGAAGAAAGGCTGGTCGGTGCGCCAGTTCCTCATGTTCTCGGCGCAGTGGTTCCGATCGACGTCGCAGAAGGCGACGAGATTCTCGTCCTTGCAGCCCTGGTTGTACGGCTGCTGCGCGATCCAGCCGCCCGAACCGATGAACGCGACGTTGATTCTGCTGTTGGCCGACGGACCGGGCCTCCCGACGGCGATTCGGGGGAAGACAGTGCTGGCGACACACGCCCCGGCGGTGGCGAGGAAGTTTCTTCTGTTCAATCTCTCAACTCCTTGTCCCAACTGCATTCACTTTACAGGGGTGGCCCTGTCAGACGCATTGGGTACCGTACCCGGAAGCAGTGACTCGGTCGAGTCTGCGCGTCACGAGGAAGCACCGAAGATGCGGTGTCGCACACGCCGCCACGGTCTTGCGACAGATTCTCGTGCGGCACGGTCTTGTCGCAGGACAGCGACAAGGTGTGCGACACCGTATCTCAGTCCTTGACGAACACCTCGAGAAAGCGGGACTCCCCCGCGGCGCTGCCGATCAGGATCATCTGCGATCCCGCCGGCAGCGGCTCGGTCGGGTCGGGTGTGAGCCGGGTCTCGCCGTTCACCTCCAGGGCGACGACCGTGCATCTGGTATTGGGGCGGATGCCGGACTCGACGATGGTCTTGCCGGCGAGCGATGGGGGCGTCTTCACCTTGAACACGTCAAGCCCTTCGGCGACCATCAGCGTGCCGCCGTGCTCGAGGTAATTGAACACCGCGTTGGCCCCCATCGAGGCGTAGGACATCACGAAGTCCGCCCCAGCGCGGTGCAGTGTGGAGATGTTGCGCTCCAGGGCCACACGGCTGACGATCTGGATGTCCGGTCTCAGCCGGCGGCAGTAGATCGTCAGGTAGACGTTCATGTCGTCGTCGTGGGTGGTGATGATCACGGCTGGCGTCTCGTCGATGCCGGCCGTCTTCAGCACGCTCAGCTCCGCCGCATTCCCGTGCACGAACGACTCGTCCTGCTGGCTCAGCTCCGCGTTCTGTTCCACGATGCGGTAGCCCAGCCCGCGCTCGGCCAGCGCGCGCGCCGTGGCGCGGCCGACCCGGCCACCGCCGATGATCACGACTGGAGCGTCCGAGACGCGGTACGCGCCGTGCCGCTCGTCGAACTTCTCCAGCTGCTCCTGCATGCCGGCCAGCACGAGCACCGTGCTGGCACGGACCGTCGTCCCCGGCCGTGCCGTCTTGAACTCACCGCGCGCCCATACCCCCACGACGGTCAGGCCCAGCTCCCGGCGCAGCCCGATCTCCAGGAGCGTCTTGCCCACCATCGGCGTGCCGAGGGCCGTCGTCTCCGCGAGCAGCAGATCGCCGTAGCGGCCGATCACATGGGCCCGCACGTCGCCTCCGTGCACGCGGCGCGCCAGGGATTGACCGAGCATCTCGGGCACCTGCAGCACGAAGGTGCTGCCAGCCAGCTCCAGGATGTCCTCCGACGCCGGGTCGTCGGCGGTGGCGACGATCGGCACATCTGCGGTCAACTCGCGCACGGTGAAGGCCACGTGGGTATTGACCGGGTCGCTGGCGGTGGTCGCCACCAGCGCAGCCTGCTGCACCTGCAGCCGGCGGTAGACCTCCGGATCATCCAGCTCTCCCGTGACCACCTTGAAGCCCGAGTCGTGCAGGCGTAGCGCGTCGTCCAGGTTCGGGACGAGCAGGTGATACGGGTAGTTGTACCGCTCGAGCCGCTGGATCAGCGTGGTGGAGACGGCGTCGTGGTTGGTCAGCAGCACGTGCCCCTGGGTGCCCACCGGCACGCGGCGCAGCGCGCGCCTCGGATTGCGCCTCCATCCACGGCGCGTAGAAGAAGCGGATGAACGAGAACGGCAGCAGGATCAGCATGTAGATCGTGCCGGTCAACAGCACGCACATGGTGAAGATGCGACCGATATCGGACTCGAAGGTGATGTCCCCGAAACCGAGAGTCGACATCGTCGTCAGCGTCCAGTAGATACCCGTGAACCAGCTGAACTCTCGGCCCTCACGCAGCATCAGCAGGTGGAAGGCAAAGGCGGAGACGACGACGATGACGGCCAGCACCGCGAGCAGGCGCGCCAGGACCCGCAGGTTCCTGCGGCTGGTGTCCTTGCGCAGGAAGTGGGCGATCTGTCCGGCAAAGGTCTTCATGGCGTGGTCCGGCTCCTGAGGTGCTGGTGCATCCTACATCCACTCTTGCTCATGCGGCCCACTTCCTCCTCCCTCTGTGTCCGTGGTACCCATCTCCCCCTGATCGGACAACGACAAATCGAGAAGAGGCCGGCCGGGCCCAGCAGATGTCGCGCACTGACAGCTTCCTCGCCGCCAGCCTCGCGTGCATCCCGGTTCCTCCTGTCCCTCCCGCAAACCCTGAACACCTCCTCCGGTCGCGCTACCGGGTCGGCCTGAGCGTGAGGTCCCGGATGGTGAAGCCCTTGCCGTAGCCGTCGCTCCTGTGCGCGCAGCGCAGCACGTTCTTGCCCTTGACCAGCTCGACCTCGACAGGCTCGGTCGCTGCCCACATGCCCACGGTATGAGGCAGCGCCAGGTCGATCGACTCCCTGGCGTCGTTGGCCGTGATCAGCAGGTGTTGTTTCCAGCTGGGCGTCACCACGCGCGCGGTGAGCTGGTACTTGCCCGTGGCCGGCGCGTCGAAGGTGTACTCGAAGTCTCGAGGCCCGCCGTTGCGGCTGTAGTGCAGCTGCTTGCCGCCGAGGTTGCTCGGCATGAAGATGATCTTGCCGGAGCTGGTGGTCGGGTCGCTGGTGGCGACGGCGGGGATCGTGATCACGCCACCTACGTCGACGACGATCTTGCGGTCCGCCTCGAGGAGGCTCGCAGCCTCGACGGCGTATTCGACGTGGGACTCGTTCGCCTCGCCGAGCTCTTCGCCGACCGCCGCCAGGGTCACGGCCTTCGCCCCCTCTACGATCGCCCGCTGGTTGTAGAGCGACACCCCATACCAGAAGTCGGGCTGACCGGAGAGGAAGCCGAAGACGCGCTTCTCGTCCAGGACATCCCCGACCCACTGGGCGCGCTTGACCTGCATGTACGCGGTCATGTCGGCGCGTGCCTGCGTGGTGGCGAGGAAGTCGCGATCCTTGTTGTAGCGTGTCCTGGTCCAGCCGGCACCCCAGCCGCCGCCGAGACACACCACCCAGCCGTCGGGAGTCCAGCGCGCCAGCGCCGCGTGACCGCGCTGGGGGCGAGCCGTGGTCGGAACACCATGAGCACGCAGGATGAACCGGCCGAAGAAGGCGCGCCGCCCGCAAACACCGCCGTTCATCAGGATGTTCTGGAAAAACTGCAGATCGGGCCTGTCGAACTGGTTGTCCTGCGAGCCGTAGCGGATCTCGGTCCGCACCGCCTCCACGTATCGCCAGCGATGGTCCTTGGTGTAGACGTGATCGGGCCGGTAATTGCTGAGCATCTGGCGACCCCACTCGAGCGTTTCGTCCGGTTCGTTGCCGTCGACGACCATGCGGTAGTCCCACACGCTCAGTCCGGAGAAGCCCGGGTCCAGTTCGTTCTCCAGGAACGCCTCCTGGTAGTGCAGGTAGCGTCCGACCGGATCCACGGTCTTCGGCGCATCGGTCAGGCCCGTGGGGTTCCTCTGCTCGATCGGAACGGCGTGCTCGAGGGCGATCGCCAGCGCCAACCTCTGCAGGACGCCATGGGAGGCCTTCTTGCTCGCCTTCTGGATATCGGTGTAGATCTTCATGGCCTGGCCGTAGTTGCCATCCTTGGCACCATCCGCCACGACCATCTGCAGCATCAGCTCGGGATCGGCCAGGAGGCGTTCGATCAGGCGCTCGTGTTTCCTGCTCTGCTGGGCGAACTCGGCCAGGCCACGCGGTGTGGCTTCGAACAGCACGATGAACTTCGCCAGTCGAGCGTCCAGCCGCTCACTGGCCAGAAAACGTCCGAGGCCGAGGCCGGCAACCGTGTCGGCCGCTCGCGCCGTAGCCGCGGCGTGGGCCTGTTTGGCCGCCTCCAGGTCTCGCTTCCACCCCGGCTCCTCACGCTCCAGGGAATCCAGGTTCGCCTGGCGCTCCTCGAGCGCCTGGACCCCGTCTTCACGGTCTTTCTGCCACTCGGCGAGCTCCTCCCGGGCCGCCGCACGTTCGGCCTTCGTGGTCGCCTTCTCCAGCTTCTCCTTCGCCGCGGCGATCCCCTTGTCGGCGCCGCCGATCCACTTCCCCTTCGCGTGATCCACCAGGCCTCGCGCCGCTCCGATCTTCTCCAACTGCTGCTGCGCCGCATTCACCGCTGCCTCGGCGGCCTTCTCCGCCGCCCGAGCCTCGAGATGGGCAGCTCGTTTCCGCTCGTTCACTACCGGCAGCTTGGCGGAGATCTCCGCCCGCAGCTGCTCGAGCGTGCTGGCATGATCCTGCCCCAGCAGCTCTCCGGCCGGAGCCAGAGGTGGCTGGGCGTCAGCTGCGCGCGTACCCGCCGCTCCGATCGCCAGTGCCAGAGAGACTCCCAGTACGCCTGCTGTCGCCTTCGCCGTCATGATCTTCTGGTCCTTTGGTCCGTTCTCCAGCCGTAGAGTACACATCCGGCGAGTCCACGCCCACCGCTATGGGGTGAGCACGACGCGAAGAGCCTCGCCGCTCTCCATCAGCTCGAACGCTTCATGAATCCGATCCAGCGGCAACGAGTGGGTGGCCAGCCTGTCTGCCGGTACCCGGCCACTGCTGAGCAGGTCCACGGCTTCCCTCACCTGCGCGGGGGTCGAGTCGCTCGTGCCCACGACGCGCCGTTCGCCGTAGTGGATCGGCCGGCTGTCGAGGGACAGCATGCTGTTTCCCTGGGGCAGCGAGGCGAACAGGACCACGGTTCCCCGCTTGCGCACGAGGTTGATGGCCTGTTCCTGTGGCGCGGCAGCCGGAGCAGCGACGATCGCGACATCGGCCCCCCGGCCTTCGGTTTCGTTCATCACCCGCTCCTCAACCTCCGATCCCGCCGCAGCGATGAGCACATCGAAGCCAAAAGCCTCGGCCTGGGCCAGCCGCGTCGAGTTGATCTCGGAGAGGATGATCTTGCCAGCCCCGCGGCTACGGGCCACGCACGCGTTCATCAGTCCCAGCGGACCCGCACCGAGGACCAGGACGGTGTCGCCCGGACGCAGATCGCAATGATCGATCGAGTTCACGGCGCAGCTGACCGGCTCGGCCAGGGCCGCATGCGCCGGTGCCCAGTCCGGCGGCGTCCGGACCACGTGGCCGTTTCGCAGGGCCCGCGCGGGCACCACGACGTGGTCGGCCATCCCGCCCGGATAGCTGAAACCCATCGGCGCGAGGTCCGTGCACAGGTTGGGCCAGCGTCGACGGCAGTAGTAGCACTCGCCACAGGAGATGCTGGTGGCCATCACGATCCGCTCGCCGGCGAGGAAGCCGCCCTCGGCCCCCTCGCTGACGACCTCGATCAAGCCCGTGAACTCGTGGCCGATCGTCAACGGCGGCGTGATCCGCGGGTTGCCCACCTTGTAGGTCTTCAGGTCCGTCCCGCAGACCGCACAGGCGTCGACCGCGACCAGGAGCTCACCGTCGCCGCAGCTCGGTCGGGGAAGCTCTTCGACGCGAATGTCGCCAGGGCCGTGATAGACCACGGCCCTCATCAATCGCCTCCCCCTTCGTCGGGAGCCTCGGCCATGATCGTCGCCGTCGCACTCGCCGTCCCGAGCCGCTTGCACCCCTGATCGAGGTAACCGCAGGCGATCTCGTACGAGTGCACTCCCGCGGAGGCCTTGACCCCCATCGTCTCGCCCACGGTCCTCAGCATCAGCTCGACCGTCTCGGGCGTGGCCGCGCCTGCAGCGAACCCGGTCGAGGTCTTGACGTAGTCCGCTCCCGCTTCGCGGGCGAGCTCGCAAGCCCTCGCGACCTGCGCCGGGGTGAGCTCGCTCGACTCGAGGATCACCTTGACGAGCACGCCGCCCGCTTCCCTCGCCTCGGCCACGACGCCCTCGATGTCCCGCTTCACCCAGGCCTCGTCGCCCGAAAGGAACTTCCCGACGTTCATCACCATGTCGAGCTCCCTGGCGCCGTCCTGGATGCCGAGCTTCGCCTCCAGCGCCTTGACTTCGGGGCGGTTCGTGCCGTGCGGGAATCCGACCACCATCGCCGGGACGACCCCCGAACCCTCGAGCTGCTGCGTCGTCAGTTCCACGTCACTGGGCCTGACGCACACGCTCGCGACCCCGTACTTCTTGCCCAGCTCGCAATTCTCGATGATGTCCCGATCGGTCATCGTCGGCTTGAGCGCCGCGTGGTCGATCGTCGCCGCGATCTGCTTCCTGGTCCACTTGCTCATGGCTGTCTCCTGGTTGCCTGCTGGCTGATTCCCGTTCAATCGTTCTCGATCACGACCCGGAAGCCGACGTTGAAGACCTTCTGCCAGGGCTCGTAGGCCGTCCGGGTGCTCGCCGTGGCGCTCACCGGACGGTCGTGCCACGAGCCCCCGCGGGCGACCTTCCTCACGTGGGGGTCGCCATCGTTGCGGCCGTCGGCCGCACTGTAGGGATAGGGCCGGTAGCTCGTGCGAGTCCACTCGCACACGTTGCCGATCATGTCCCTGAGACCCCAGGCATTCGCGCGGTAGGAGCCGGCGTAGTTCGTGGCCAGGCAGCCGTCATCCGAGCGATCGTCGCGCAGGGGGAAGTGGTGCTCCGGATCGTAGGATCGACGGACATGGATCTTCGATCCTCCATCCCAGCCGGTCTTGGTGAAGAGCCGCGTGTGGTCGGAGAGGTTGGCCAGGCCTGAGAACTCCGCGTCCAGCTCACCGTAGTAGAAGGGCGTGTCCGTTCCGGCACGCGCCGCCCACTCCCACTGCGCTTCGGTCGGCAGCACGACCTTCTTGCCGATCTTCCCGCTCATCCACTCGCAGAAGGCCTGCGCCTCGAGCCAGGAGATTCGCGCCACGGGCTGCGCACCGTGGTTGCCGATGTAGCCCGGCACCGCCTGGTCCTTGCCGTGCTCGTCGTAGTAGCGCGTGTCGTGCACGGGATCGTAGAGCGCGTAGATGTCGTTGCCGATCTCGAGCTCGCTCATCCAGAAGGGAGACCCGATCTCCACGACGCTCGCCGGCGCCTCGTCGGGGTAGCCGGTACTCGACCCCATGACGAAGCGGCCGGCGGGGATGCGCAGAAAGCGAACGGCCAGCACCTCCCCCTCGGGGTTCTCGCCCAGCTCGAGAACGACCGGCTCGCCGGCGGCGGCCTGGCGAGCGCGCGCCGTCTCCTCGTCGAAGGGCCAGCCCGCCAGGTTCGCTGGGCCCGCCTCGTGCGGCTCCGGAGCTTCCGGCAGGACGGGCGGGGCCTTCGCCCGCGTCGCGAAGGAGGACTCCAGCGCGGCGTACTCCGCTTCGGGGTCCACGACTCCACCGCTGAAGCGCACCGCGAGCTCCACGCGGCGGGCCTGCTGGTCCTGTCCGCGCCAGCCCTTCGGCTTCCAGCTCCCGCGCCAGGGAGCGTTGAGGTCGATCCAGCAGTGGAGCAGCTCACGCTCCACCCGCCCGAGCCGGACCCCGTGGTGCCCCTTCTCGAGGATCTGCATCAGCGGGCTCGTCGAGGCGTGGTACTCCATCGGCCGCAGCATCTCCAGGTCGCTCTCGGGACCAGGACGGCGAACGTACGGATGGAGGTTGTCGTAGGCCTCGCGCGACTCGGCGAAGGAGAGCAGCTCGTCCCCCGCCTCCGTGCGTTGCCCGCCGTGGCATCCGACGCAGCGGCGCTCGAGGATCGGGTGGACCTCGTAGGGAAAGGCGAAAGGACGCGCCGGCCCGTTCAGTTCCTCGATCGGCGAGGGGGCGCGGAGCGCGGCCTGGATGTGGCGCTCCGGCGTCGCGTAGTTCTGACCCTCGTGGCAGCCGACGCAGGAGAGGGTCTCTCCCGGGCGGCCCACGAACCACGAGCGCATGAGCTGCACTGCGCGGCCCTCGGCGTCGAGCGGCTGGATCGAGATCGGGGTGTTGGCGGGGATCTCGAAGTGGGCCGAGCCGTCCTCCTCGACGGGCACGGTCCCGAGCAGGCGCTTGATGTCCCAGCTGCTCTCCACCCCCACCGAAGTGTGGCCGCCGCACTGATTGAAGGCGAAGTGGTAGGCGAAGAGCCGCAGACTCTTCACGACCCCGCGCGGCACGCCGGCGAGGCCCGGCCCCTCGTACACGTCGACGAGCAGCACGGTGGCGGAGTCGCGCGAGTAGTCGACCTGATCGGAGACGATCGGGGGGCGCGTCCGCGCTTGGAAGGGAATCGGCTCGAAGAGGCCCGCGCCCTCCTCCTCGTGGAGAAGCGTCACGTTGTCGAAGACGTCGACGAGGTAGATCCCCCAGAGCGATTCGGGCGTGGGCTTCGCCGACACGAGGAAGTACTTCTCGCTGAGCGGATAGGGGTAGACGAAGTGCGGCGTGCCGCGCTCGAACGGCTCGTTGCCCTGGCCGTCGTGCACGTTGCCCACGACCTCCTTCCCGTAGCCGGGGATCTCCTGCACCATCCCCGTCACCGAGGCCGGGAAGACCTGCGGGTGGAGGTCGATGTAGCTGCCCGGCGGCCCCCACTCGATCGACTCCGGCCGGTGACGCAGCGGGTACTTGCGCCCCAGGATCGGATCGAGGATCGCCATCCGCCCCGACTCGGCGATGCTGTGATGGCCGCCCAGGATGCCCACCAGCGCGGTCGGATGATCGGGAATGGGCAGTGCGTGCTTGAAGGCGGTCGGGAAGTACGAGCCGCTGCCCCAGTACTCGCGCTGGTTCGTTCCGTCGGGATTGCAGTGGAAGACGATGCGCGAGTAGTAGTGCTGGATGTCGGAGTACTCCCAGCGCAGGTAGACGAGACGCCCGTTGTGGAGCACGGCCGGGTGGTAGTCACTGTCCTGCTCGAAGGTCAGCTGCTCGACGCGCTGGCTGCGCGGGTCGAGGCGGTAGAGGTTGACCATGGGGCGCCCGCCGTTCTCGCAGGGCAGGCCCTGGTAGCCGGCGGTGGAGCAGGTGGCCACGCGTCCGTCGGGCAGCCAGCAAGAGTCGAAGAAGTCCACGTCCGGCAGGTCCGTCGGCGAGATCTGCTTTGCCTCGCCTCCTTCGGCGGACAGCTCGAACAGCGCCCAGCGGTCGCTCGCTCCGATGCTCGAGAACATGATCCGCGAGGCGTCGAAGTCGAGGTCCACGTCGCGCAGGATCTCGCCGTCCGGCGGTCGATGGAGGGGGTCGAGCCGGGGCTGGCCGCCTGGATCGCTCAGCAGAGCGAGCTCGTTGTCCCACCCGCGATGCGGGATGTCGTCGTTGGTGTGCGAGTTCAGGTTCGGCGCCCCGATCTTGCCGCCCATCACCTGGCGCGCCTTCTCCCCGAAGCGCCGTCGAACCACGAGCAGGCGCTCGCCCTCGAGCAGGGGATTGGCGAGCAGGGCAGCGCGGATCTCGGCGAGGAGCGACCGTGCGGCTTCCACCTCGGCGGCATCTCCCCACTCCAGTGCTTCCGCGAGCTCCGTAGCACGTCGGGGCCACTCTCCTCCGAGCTTGCCCAGGAACTCGGCGCCGCGCGGATAGCGCTCGCCGAAGCCCTGGTGCAGATCCTCGATCGCACGGCGCAGGGCCGCGAAGTCGAGGGACTCGAGCCGGGAGCGAAGCTCCTGGCGTCCCGTGTACGCATCGCGCGTGGCACAGACGCTCACGTAGCGCTCGAGTCGCTGGAGCGGCGAGAGCCGGACGAGGCTCGCCATCTCCGCATCCAGCCCCATGCTTCGCCGGGCGCCCGCGATCATCGTCTCCTCGAGCGCACCGTCGTCCGCCGGTTCGAACCAGGCGAGGTGTCCCCCGTCGAGATCCCGCTCCATCGCCGCGCAGAGCGCCGGGAAGGCCGCGCTCAGGCGTTGCCACAGCCACGGGCGACGATCGCTCATCAACCGGAAGTAGACGCCACAGGCCCCGCCGCGGTTGAAGATCTTGAGCAGGAGCGTGTTCTCCCCCGCGCGCAGCGGGAGGAGAACCGTGTCCTGATCGGGCGCGACCCCGCGGGCGACGTTGTGCTTGTGGATCTTCTCGCCATTGAGCCACAGGGCGCAGCCGTCGTCGCTGCCCAGGCTGACCGGCAGCGTGATCGCGGCCTCGCTGGTCAGCGTGCGGTACAGGTAGACCGAGTTGCCTCCCTGCGGTAGCGCGTGGACGCGCCCGTCGGCGAAGCCGGGCTGAGCGCTCCATCGCGGCTGCCCCTCGGCATCCAGTGCGGTCAGCTCGACGCCCTCCTCGGGGAAGAGCCTGGCGCCGAAGCCCTTTCCCTCCAGGGGTCCGGCCATCCACCACTCACCCAGCTGCGGCCTCGGCAGCTCCTCGCCCTGGTAGGCCAGGCGAGAGGCGATCATCGACTCCGCCCACGTCGACCGGCGCACGAACAGCTCTTCCGGATCCTGGGCTGACGCCCCGGCGGCCAGGAAGGCGAGACAGGTCAGCAGGTGGGCGAACATCGTCGGCTCAGTCCCGGGATTCGTCGAGAACGATCACGCTGATCGTGTGCAGCTCGTCGGAGGTGTTGCCCGCCAGCTCGAGGTCGATGTTGGCGACGTAGAGGTTGCCGTCGGAGCCGACCGCCACCCCGAGCGGACCGACCGGGTGACCCGTCTCCGGGTGCTTGGGCAGCGTGAAGATGTCGTGGATCTTCTCCTCCGCGTCGATCTTCACCAGCATCGAAGGATGGCTCGGATCGTTGAAGTTCGGCACGGAGAGGATGATGTTCCCCTCGCCGTCGCGGGTCATCCCGTCCGGCGTGTTGTAACGCTCGGGGAGCTGAATCGCGCGCTGGGCGGTCTGGTCCTCCGGTTCGTCCGTGGCGCAGCCGCACAGCGGCGCAACAGCGAGAAGGCAGCTGAAGGTCAGGTGTACTCGATTCGTTCTCATTCTCTTGACTCCTTGCTCGTGCTCGATCAGTGCATCTCTCGACCGCCGGTCACGTTGATCGCCTGACCGGTCATGTAGGCCGCATCCTCGGATGCCAGGAACAGCGTCACCGCCGCCACGTCCCCGACCGTCGCGAGGCGCTGCAACGGGACCTTCGAGGTGAACTTCGCGACGACCTCCTCGCGCGGGAGGCCGAGGTTCTCGATGTAGCCGGCCGAGACGGCGTCCCAGACTCCGGTCGCATCGGTGATGCCGGGACAGACGCAGTTGACGCGTATCCCGCTCGGCGCGAGCTCGTACGCCAGCGCCTGGGTCAGGCCGATGATCGCCGCCTTGGCGGCGGAGTAGTGGCACAGCAGCGCCGAGCCGGTCTTGCCGGACTTCGAGGAGAAGTTGACGATGCTGCCCCGGCCCTGGGCCTTCATCAGGGGGACCACTTCCCGGATGAACAGGAAGGTCCCCTTGCAGTTGACCGCGAAGACGCGATCCCACTCGGCCTCCTCGATCTCCTCCACGGGCCCCTGCGCGACGGTACCGGCGACGTTGAGCAGCATGTCGACCCGTCCGCCGAAGGTCTCGGCGGCGGCGGCCACGACGCGCTTCACCCGTTCGGCCGAGGTGACGTCGCCGGCGAGCGCGGCACAGCGCTCGCCGCTCGGGTCCAGCTCGTCACAGCAGGCGTCGAGCCGGGCCTGGTCCAGATCGCTCAGGAAGACCCGCGCGCCGGACTCCAGCGCTCGCCTGGCGATCCCCAGGCCGATCGCGCCTGCCGCTCCGGTGATCAGGATGTTCTGTTCGTCGAGCTGCAATTCAGTGGCCTCCATTCGTCGTCTCTTGGGTCCAGCGGAGCTCGCTCCACAGCGGCGCCATCGCCTCCAGGAGGCGCGTGTAGCGAGCGCGCTTCTCGGCGTAGAGCCCCGCGCGACCGCGGTCCGGCTCGATGCGCCGATCGAAGCCCACCATCGCCTCGCAGGCGCTCGGGAAATCGGGGTAGAGGCCCACCGCCACCGCCGCGCAGATCGCGGCGCCCAGCGCGCCGAGCTCGCTGCCCGAGGGGATCTCGACGGGAACCTGGAAGATGTCGGCGAAGATCTGCGTCCACACCGCGCTGCGCGCCGCACCGCCGGAGAGGCGGATGCTCGCGGGCATCGAGCGGAAGCGCGAGAGGCGCTGCACGTGGTGCTCGTGGGCGAAGACGACGCCTTCGTAGATCGCGCGCAAGAGGTGGCCGCGACCCTGCCAGCCGTCGAGGCCGAAGAAGCAGGCCTTGCCGTCCAGGCTCACGTTCGAGCCGTAGAGGAAGGGCAGGAAGACGATGCCGGCGTCCTCGGGGCGCGTCTCCGCGACCAGCTCGTCGGCGAGCGCGTAGACGTTCCCTCGCTCCCGCTCCGCCTGGAAGAACTCGGTGAGCAGCCACTCGAGATTGCTGGCCGAGGTCGCGCTGCCCTCGAGCATGAGGTACCAGCCGGGGATGGCGTAGCGCGAGGTCATGAAGACCGCGTCGTCGACCACCGGCTCGCGGGCAATGTACTGGTTGTTCCCCCAGGTGCCGGCGATCATGCAGAGGGGATCTTCGTCGACCAGACCGCAGGCCAGCCCGCAGGCGTCGATGTCGAACATCCCCCCGGCGAGCGGCGTTCCCTCGGCGAGGCCCGTCTCGGCGGCGGCCTCGGCGCTCACCGCTCCGCAGAGCTCGGAGGACTCGATGAGCGGCGGCAGGAGGTGCTGCAGCCCGGCGATGCCGTAGTGCTCGAGCAGCTCGGGGTCGTAGGCGCCACGGCCGACGTCGATCAGGCTGGTGCCGGAGAAGTCGGTGATCTCGGCGCGCAGCTCACCGCCGAGGCGCGCGCGGATGTAGTCCTTGCACATGAGGACCGCGTGGGCGCGCTCGAGCGACTCCGGTTCCTCGGCCAGCAGCCAGGCGAGGAGGGCGTTCGGCTGGGCGGGCCACATCGCCTGCATCGTCCTGGGGCGCAGGCGAGTGTCGAGCTTCTCGTCGAGCCAGCGGTCGATGATTTCCCGCGCGCGCGAGTCGGTCGAGCCGATCGCCGGGCGCACGCCGCGACCGCGCTCGTCGACGAGGTAGAGGCCGTTGCCGTGCCCCGTCGGCGCGACGCAGGCGATCTCGGCGGGCGCGACCCCGGAACCCTCGAGCACCTCCCCGATCGCCTCGGCGGTCGCCCGCCAGATCGACTCCATGTCCATCTCGTGCCACCCCGGCCGCGGCGCCCGGGTCTCGACCTTGCGCGCGGCGACGGCCACCTCGCGGCCGTCGAGCGCGAAGAGCGCCGCCTTGGCCACCGTGCAGCCGTTGTCGGTCCCGAGAACGTAATCGGCCATCGGTCAATCCTCCGCGATGACCTTGACGTCGTCCTTGAACGCCACCAGGAAGAGGACCGCGATGGCCGCCGCCATCCCCGCGGGGTAGAGCCAGATCGTCGGCCAGTCGTGCATCAGTGCCTTGCCGGCGTCGTCGACTTCGGTGACGCGCTGGCCGATCACCCAGCCCGCGAGGTTCGAACCCACGAGCCAGCCGAGGCCGAAGGTGATCAGACTGATCAGCCCCTGCGCCTGCGCCTGGATGCGCTTGTGGGCCTTGCGATTGGTGTAGAGCTGGGCGGTGACGAAGTAGAAGTCGAAGCACACTCCGTGCAGCGCGAAGCCGAGGTAGAGGAAGAGCACCATCGACTCGAGGTCGCCGTAGCTGAAGCAGACGAAGCGCGCGATCCAGGCGGCCATCCCGATCAGGAGCATCTTCTTGACGCCCAGGCGGATGAAGAACCAGGGCATGATGAGGAGGAAGACCATCTCCACCATCTGGCCGATGCTCTGCTTGAACATGGCCGCCTCCATCCCGATCTCGTTGAGGAACATGTTGCAGAACGCCCAGTAGAACATCCCGGGGAACATGATTAGGAAGGAGGCCACGGCGAAGATCAGGAAGTTCCGATCGCGGAACAACGCGAGCGCCTCGACGCCGAGGATCTCCTTGAAGCCGGGCTTCTCCTCGCCGCGCTTGGCGGGCGTGTCGGGCAGGAAGAACGAGTAGACCCCCATGACCGCGCCGATGCCGGCGCCGATGATCATCGGATACCTCGTCGTCTCGATGTTCAGCTCGTAGTGAAGGCTGATCAGGCTGGCGGCGCTGACGACGATCCAGCCGATCGTCCCCATCACGCGGATCCCCGGAAATTGCTGGCCCGGATCGCGCATCTGCGCCAGGGCGATCGTATTGGTGAGCGCCCAGGTCGGCATGTAGCACAGGAAGTGCCCGAAGATGAGCCACCAGAAGACGCTGTAGCGCGGCTCTCCCGCCCCGGTGACCGCCGACTGGCTGGCCCAGAGGAGCAACCCCGCGGCGACCAGGTTCAGCACCCCGAGCACCTTCTGCGCCGCGAAGAAGCGGTCGGCGATCATGCCGACGAAGAAGGGCGCGATGATGCCGCCCAGCGCGAAGGTTCCGTAGACCGATCCGACCTCGATGTCGCTGAAGCCCACTTCCGACAGGTAGGCGCCCAGGGGGATGATCCAGATGCCGTTGAAGGCGTACGTGAGGAACATCATCGCGCTCAGTCGAACGCGGACGCCTGTCGGCAGGACGGGATTGCTCATGGTCGGGTTTCCTCTAGTGCATCGCCAGGCCGCCGCTCACGTCCACCGTGGCGCCGGTCATGTAGCTCGAACGCTCCGAGGCCAGGAAGAGCGCGACGTCGGCCACCTCCTCCACCTCGCCCACGCGGCCGAGCGGAATTCGGATGCGGTACTCGTCCAGGTTGGCCAGCACCTTCTCCCGCACCATGTCGGTGAGCATCAGCCCCGGCGCCACCGCGTTGACACCGATGCCGTGCGGGGCGAGCTCGCGCGCGAGCGCGATGGTGAAGGAGTTCAGCCCGCCCTTGCTGGAGTCGTAGGGCAGGTGGCCGCTCTGCGAGCCGCGGAAGGCGGCTTGCGAGCTGATGTTGACGATGCGCCCCGTGCGCTCGAGCGCGAGCAGGCGACGGACCATCTCGCGACAGCAGAGGAAGGCGCCGTCCAGGTTGACCTGGAGGGTGCGCCGCCAGACGTCGAGCTCCAGCTCGCACACCGAGCCCTTGGGACAGAAGGCGGCGTTGTTGATCAGGACCTCGACGGGGCCCAGGCGCGCCTCCAGCTCGTCGAACATCGCACGCACCGCATCCTCATCGCCGACGTCGGCCAGCACGGCCGTGGCCTGGACTCCGTGCTCGGCGGCCAGCTCACGGCAGAGCGCCTCGGCCCGGTCCGGATTGCGGTGGAAGTTGACGCCCACGCAGGCGCCCTCGCGGGCCAGGCCTCGACAGAGCGCCTCGCCCAGACCGTGCGAGCCCCCGGTGACCAGAGCGACCTTGTCCTTCAAGTGCAGATCCACGCTTCCTCCTCGTTCTATGTCCGGATCACCTCGATCGCGATCGACTCCAGCTCGGCGCACGCCTCATCGCCCAGCTCGTCATCCGTGATCAAGACGTCGATCTCCTCGAGGGGCAGGATGCGCGCGAAGCCCACCTGCCCGTACTTGGAGGAGTCTGCCAGCAGCACGCGCCGGCGCGCCTGGGCGGCCATCGTCCGCACCACCTCGGCCACCTCGACCAGGTGCGTGGTGAGCCCCTTGGCGAGGGTGAAGCCATCGGCGCTCAGGAAGGCCGTCTCGACGTGGAACTCCTCGAGCTGGCGGATCGTCGTCGGCCCCACCAGCGATTCGGCCGCGGGCCGGAACTCTCCGCCCACCAGCGTGAGCTGCAGGGAGGGGGAGATGCGCGCCAGGGGAAAGAGCAGGGGGGAGGGAGTCACCACCTGGAGGCCGCTCTTGCCGAGCAGGTGCTGGCCCAGCTCCGCCGTGGTCGTCCCGCCCACGATCATGAGCTTCTCGCCATCGGCGATCATCTCGGCGGCGGCCTTGGCGATCCTCGACTTCTCGCGAGCGCGACGCTTGCGCCGCGCGAGGATGTCGGGGTGGAACGCCGGCAGCCCCCCTCCCCGCGTGCGCAGGATCTGTCCCGCCGCCGCGAGGCGATTGAGATCGCTGCGCACGGTCACCTCGGAGACCGCCAGCTCCTCGCTGATCTCCGCAACCGTGCGGTCCGGATCCTCGGAGAGGATCTCCAGCAGCCGCTGCTGCCTAGCCTTCAACTGTCCGTTCATCGGGGGATCGGCGCCCTCTCGTCCGATCGATGGAAGATCCTAATGCAATCGAAAGCAAAACAAAAGCTCTGCGTGCGTTTTTCGACACTCGAGCGGTTGAAGGGGGTCACGGACTCCCTTCACCGACTGCTGGCGGCCCTGGTCCAGCCCCTCGGCGCTCGAAGAAACGCGGAGTGCCTCGAGCCGGCTTCCGAGCCCGAGACCCCAGCAAACCTGCCGGCCTTCAAGTCCGGATAAGAACTTCAAGCAGACGAGACGTCGAGCGACGATCGAGCTGCCTTCGCCTCGTATAGTCGCCCTCATGGAAGAGAACGGCATCTCGCTGGAGGGTCCCGGAGCGGTCATCGGCCGGTACCGCGTCGTCGAGATCATCGGGGAGGGCGGGTTCGGAACGGTGTACCGCGCGGAGCAGACCCTGCCGGTGCAGAGGCAAGTCGCGCTGAAGATCATCAAGCTCGGGATGGACACGCGACAGGTGGTCGCGCGCTTCGAGACCGAACGACAGGCGCTGGCGATGATGAACCACCCTTCGATCGCGAAGGTCTACGACGCCGGAGTCACCTCCACCGGTCGGCCCTACTTCGCGATGGAACTCGTGCAGGGCCTGCCCCTCAATGAGTTCGCCGACCGAGAGGAGTTCTCGACCGAAGAACGTCTCTCGCTGTTTCGCCAGCTGTGCCTCGCGGTCCAGCACGCACACCAGAAGGGGATCCTTCACCGTGACCTGAAGCCCTCCAACGTGCTCGTCGTGCAGGTCGACGGCGCTCCTCTCGTGAAGGTGATCGATTTCGGGATCGCCAAGGCGATGGAAAGGCCCCTGACCGATTCGAGCCTCGCCACCGGGGAGTTCCAGATGGTCGGCACGCCGGAGTACATGCCTCCCGAGCAGGCCTCGGGACGGGATGTCGACACGCGAGCCGACGTCTACGCCCTGGGAGTCCTTCTCTACGAGCTCCTGACCGGCACGTTGCCGTTCCGACTGGAAGGAACGGGCATCCAGGACGTGGGCAACCTCCTCCGACACATCCGTGAGGTCTCGCCGGCCAAGCCCTCTTCCCGCGTCAGCGGTCTCGGGGAGCGACTGCCCGCCGTCGCCAGCTGCCGCCGCACGCCCCCCACCGGGCTGGTCCGCCGACTCCGTGGCGACCTCGACTGGATCGTCATGCGGGCGCTGGAGAAGGACCGGGAACGCCGATATGCGACCGCCACCGAGCTGGCCGAGGATATCGCTCACCACCTGGCCCACGAGCCGGTACACGCGGGACCGCCGAGTGCGCTGTACCGAGCCCGCAAGTTCGTGAGGCGTCACACCATGAGCGTGACGTTTGCCGCCGTGGTCGGTGTGCTGATCCTGACCACGGCGATCGCCATGACGATTCAGGCCGGGCGCATCGGGACGGAGCGCGACCGGGCCAACCGGGAGGCGGCGGTGGCCGCCGAGGAGGCGGAGACCTCACGCCGGGTCTCGGAGTTCCTGGTGGGGCTCTTCGAGACGTCCGATCCCAATCGGGCCCGGGGCGAGACCATCACCGCCCGCGAGATCCTCGATCAGGGTGCGAAGCGGATCCAGGACGAGCTGAACGATCAGCCGGGCGTGCAGGCGACGATGATGCGGACGATCGGCCGGGTCTACACCGAGCTGGGGCTCTACGCGGAAGCTCGCCCGCTGCTCCGCCAGGCGATGGAGCTCGACGAGAGCGTCGATGCCGACGACGTGGTGATCGCCGGCACGCTGGTGGACATGGTGCAGCTCTCGCTCTGGCTCGGGGAGTACGAGGAGGGCGAGGCCCTGTCGCGACGGGCCATCGAGATTCTCGAGCAGCGGTTCGGGCCCGATCATCTCGAGGTCGCCGTCGGTCTGAACGGTCTCGGGAACGCGCTGCAGAATCAGGGACGCCTCGACGAAGCGCGCGTGGCTCATGAGCGCGCGCTGGCGATACGGGAGGCGGCCGACGGCACCGGCGAGGCGGTCAGCACCAGCCTGCACAACCTGGCGATCGTTCACTACTTCCAGGGCGACTACGACCGGGCGATCCTCTACTACGAGCGCGCGGCGGAGCTCGACCTGAAGCACCACGGGCCGGAGAGCCCGAGCTACGCCACGACGTTGCACACCCTGGCCATCGTCTACCAGGACCTGGGCAGGCTCGATGAAGCCCTGCAGCTGGAAGAGCGATCAACCACCATCCGCGAGAAGGCCCTGGGGCCCGATCACCTGCACACGGCCTTCAGCCTCTGCACGCTGGGGAACATCCACCGGCTCGCGGGCCGGCCGCCGCGAGCCGAGGCGGTTCAGCGCCGGGCCCTGCGCATCGCCGAGGCGGCGGTCGGGCCGGAGCACGGAGAGACCATCTGGATGCGCGGCAGCCTGGCCCGGACGCTGAGCGAGCTGGAGCAGTACGACGAAGCGAGCGAGCTGCTCCGGGCGTCGATTCGCATGCTCGAGGAGCAGGACGACCAGCAGTGGCTCACGACCGAGCTGGATGCCATCGCGTTGAACCTGCACCGGCAGGGTCGACTTCCGGACGCGGAGACGAGCTACCGACGGGCACTCATGATCGCCCGGGATGTGGGTGGCGATGTGGCCGCGAAACGTGCCGAGGCACTGAGGGATCACGCGACCGTACTGCGGAAGCTGGGGCGGATCGCGGAGGCGGAAGAGCTGGAGCTGCCGCTCGGGCCGGATGACCCGGAGGATTAGATCGCCGCGAGCATCCCCTTCGGGGGGTCTTCACTCACCGCCGCCGAGATCCTCGCCGAGGCGGTACTCCCGCCCCCGCTCCGTCACGAGCTCCCGAACCTTCCCGTCGTAGCGCACGACGCAAGGTCCCCCGCGGGTCGACCGGATCGTCACCTTCGACAGCCTTCCGCCCTTCCAGGCGATGTCCACCTCGAAGCCGCCGCGCGCGCGCAGTCGTAGTGGACCTTCGCCGTCCTGCGCCCCGGCTCCCGCAACCGCTCGACGAGACGCAGCAGCGGCTCGTGGCACTCGGCGAGACTGCACGACTCGGCGGGCCAGTAGTTCATCTCCGTGTTGATGTTGAGCGTCCACTTCCCTCCCCACGGCGGCGGGCTGGTGTCGGCCCAGACACCCTGGAGGTTCGCCGGCTGGGTTCCGGGTCGCGACGAGGCGATCAGCAGGTAGCGCCCGAACTGGAAAGACTGGGTCACGAGGTGCGGGTCGGCCGAGCCCCCGCGAACCGCCTCGATCCGCTCGTCGACGGGTCTCTCCGCCGCCTCCGTACCACCCAGGTCGAGATCGACGCGATCGAAAAGAGCGCCGTGATCGGCGACGTGCGCGTCCAGGAGCTCCGCGTACGTCTTGTTCGCCACCGCCTCGACGTGTTGCTCGCAGATCGCGGCGGGATCCCCGCCGATGTCGCGGTAGTTCCGGTAGCTGGTCGCCGCCGTGTAGATGAGAGTCAGCGCGTCGGCGTTCTCGAAGTCGATGGCGCTCTCCCCCACCGTGACCTCACCCCCTTCGTGCCGTACCTGCACGCGCGCCTCGAACTTCAGCCCCACTCCGTCGAAGGGACCGAGCAGGTTGCCGCCGCCGTGCGAGCCCAGCTGTCCCGACATCCGCAGCGTGTGGTCGCCGGCCGTGACACTCTCGCTCGGGTGCGGGCTGTCGAGGAGAACGCTCCCGGTGAGCCGGCCGGGCTCGTCGCAGCCGAGTCGCACGACCATGACCTGGTCCGGGAACGAGACGAACACCTCCCTGTCGAACCGGGCCTCTCCGATCCGGTAGCCGACCCGGGCGACGCCCCGCGCCAGGTCCAGCTCGCGGCGGTAGTCGGCGGCCTCGTCGTGCTCGGCCAGCTCGATCCACAGGCTCCCGAGAGTCCGATAGGCCTGCTGATTCTTCGGGATCCCGATCAGGTGCTGGTCGGCCAGCGCGAGCGCCTGACGGAACTGTCCGTCGGCGATCAACTGCCTGGCCTCCCCGAGGTGCAACAGCGCCTCCGGATTGTCGTAACAGTGCGGGCCGCCGGTCCAAAGCGTGTCTTCGTTCAGCTGGATGCGCTCGCGGTTCACACCACCGTGCACCATGCCGCCCAGGCGCCCGTTCCCCACGGGAGACGCCTCCAGCCACTCCCGCGCCGGCTGGCGCAACCACGGGGTCAGCCGGGCGCCCTCGGGCGGTGGTGCCGAACCGGTGAGCTTCGCGGGAGCGACGGCATGGAGACGCGGGACCTTCAGGGCGAGCCGGTCGGAGGTCGAGCTCGGATACGCGCCCGAATCGAGCGAGGCGAAGCCCCAGTCGGCGACGCGGCCCGGCAGATGGTGACTGGCGCGATCGGGATCACTCGCGAGGATCGACACCTCCTCGGCGGTCAGCGCGCGACGGTAGATGGTGACCCGGTCCATCTCGCCCAGGAAGCGGTTCTGGCCCAGGTGATCGGCGCCGACGCATAGCGGGTGGCGATTGCGCGCCAGCGCCGCGCCGCCCTCGAGCGTCTCCTTCGCGACCTCACGGCCGTCGAGGTAGAGGACCATGGAGCCACCCGCGGAGTCGAACACCCCCGCCACGTGGCTCCACCGATCGGTGGCGAGTCTTGCCGGATACACCAGGGTCACCTCGCCCGCGTTCGTCCGGACGATCATGCGCAGCGAGTTGCCGGGAAACGTGTCCAGCATGTACCCGCTCTGCGTCCCGGCGGTGCCCTTGTCGACGATCCGACCGCCCTGGTGAGCCATCGCCCCGGGCCTGATCCACGCCTCCAGGGTCACGGAAGCGGTGAGGTCGACCGCCTCGCACTGGTCCACCCGACGAGGCGGTGATGCATCGTCGCACCTCAGCACACCCTCCGAACCGAAGGCAACGGTCCACCCGATGCTCGACACCAGCAGAAGAGGCGATATTGCGCTCATGCCAGCTACTGATACCGGGGCTGCCACCGGCGGGCAAGCCTCACCGGAGACTCCGGGGGGATCCGGGCTCTCGAAGGGCGTGAAGTCCAGGGGCCTGATCGGAAGCCAGCACCACCCGGAGCATTGCACCCGGCCCCATCCGGCGGCATCCTTCATCGTCAGCGGCAGCGCTTCTGACGGGAGGAGACCGCCGGAGGCCCTCCGTCAGTGGGAGGACGGGATCGAGACCTTCCCGTCGTGCGCGGATCTCGACCTCGGTGTCGACGTCCACCTCCCCCACTGCTACCGTGCTCGCGACCACGATCCGATCCAGCCGACCCACCCGACCCACGAAGCTGGATCGCTGCGGATCGAAAGAGGCACGCGTATGAAACACACCTGGCTCGGCGTCTTCCTGGCCATCTGCCTTTCCTCGGACCTCGCGGCGAGCGAGCGAGCTTCGGATCGGCCCAACATCCTGTGGATCACCATCGAGGACTGGTCTCCGGACTTGTCCTGCTACGGGACGAAGGGGGTGCATACCCCTCACGTCGACAAGCTGGCCTCCGATGGGATCCGCTACCAGTGGGCGTTCACCACGTCACCGGTCTGCTCCACCTCGCGCTCGGCCATGATGACCGGGTTTCACCAGAACTACATCCGGGCCAACCAGCACCGGGAGCCCGACAAGCAGCCCCTGCCGCACAAGATCGAGCCGATCCCGCAACTCTTCCGGAAGGCGGGGTACTTCACCGCGCTGATGAGCAGGAAGATCGACTGCAACTTCACGCCCGGCAGAAGAGAAGATCTCTTCATGGGCAGGGACTGGTCGGAGCGTGAACCGGAACAGCCGTTCTTCGCCCGCATCACCTTCAGCGGCACCCATCGTTCGTGGAAGCGCGACCCGCAACGTCCGATCGACATCGAGGACGTCGAGTTGCCGCCCTACTACCCCGACACACCCTTCGTGAGGCGGGACTGGGCCAACGGCCTGGAGCAGATGCAGCGGGTCGACCGCGAAGTCGGCGCCTTGTTGAAGCGCCTCGAGGACGAGGGGCTCGTGGACAACACGATCGTCTTCTTCATCGGGGACCACGGTCGCTGCCACATCCGCGGCAAGCAGTTCCTCTATGACGGCGGCATTCGCATTCCGATGATCATGCGGTGGCCGGGCCAGGTCGCCCCGGGGCAGGTTAGCGAGGATCTCGTGATGTCGATCGACATCTGCGCCACCATCCTCGAGGTCGCCGGGATCGAGCCGCCGGTCCCCTTGCACGGCCAGAGCCTGCTCGGCGAGGAGATCGCGCGCCGGAAGTACATCTTCGCCGCGCGTGACAAGATGGACGAAACGCACGACTCGATGCGGGCGATCCGCTCCAGGGACCACAAGCTGATCCTCAACCTGATGCCGGAGCGTCCCTGGTGCCAGTACAATCGCTACAAGGAGGGCTCCTATCCGGTCCTGGCGGAGATGAACGTCATGAACCTGAAGGGCCAGCTCACGCCGCAGCAGGCTGGGTTCTTCGCACCGAGGAAGCCGGAGGTCGAGCTGTTCGACCTCCGTCGTGATCCCCACGAGGTGAGCAACCTGGCCGACGACCCGGCCCAGGCCGAGATCAAGGCGGAGCTGCTGGCCGAGCTGGCGAAGTGGCGGAAGGAGGTGATCGACGACCAGGGCGTCTCCGAGGACTTCCGCGCCGACGGGATCTTCCCGGACTCCTGTCCCGCGCCCACCGTGGACGAGTGGGTCGCCGCCAACTGGGGCAATTACGACTTCAACAAGTACGGTTGGCCGGCCTGGTACCCGACCCGTCCGCTGGAAGAGTGGGAAAAGGCGCGCGCGAAGTGGGAGCCTTACGTGATGCGCAGTCCCGAGGAGAAGGTCTCTCGCCCCGTGCTCAGCCATTCGCGGAAGAAAGCGACCGAGAAGCTGAAGAAGAAGCCCGGCAGGTAGACAGGCGATCTCGAAGTCGACGCCGTCCTCCGCCCTCCCGCGAGACTCAGGCGGGAGGCGAGAACACCGCCCTCGCTGCAGCCACCGCATCCCGTGCGGCGCAGCCTTCGAGGTGGTCGTTGACCAGACCCATCGCCTGCATGAAGGCGTAGGCCGTGGTGGGCCCCACGAAGCTCCAGCCGCGTCTCTTCAGGTCCTTGCTCATGGCCTTGGAGGTGGGCGTCCAGGTCAACTTCTGGAGGGCGGCCCTGGTCATGCGCCGCGGGCGCTCCGCGGCGGGTGGCTGCCATTGCCAGAAGTAAGCCGCCAGAGAGCCGTGCTCCTCGGCCAGCTCCACGGCGCGGCGGGCGTTGTTGATCGTCGACTCGATCTTGCCCCGATGACGGACGATCCCCGGATCTTGCAGGAGCGCCTCGACCTGCTTCTCGCCGAAGCGAGCCACCGCGACGAAGTCGAAGCCCTCGAAGGCCTCCCGGAAACGCTCGCGCTTGCGCAGGATCGTCAGCCAGCTCAGGCCCGACTGAAACCCCTCCAGGCACACCTTCTCGAACAGGCGCACGTCGTCCGCCACGGGGAGGCCCCACTCGTGGTCGTGGTAGGCGGCGTAGTCTTCGTGGTCGGCGCCCCACCAGCAGCGGACGACATCGTCGTCACCACGACGGAGGCCGGGTCTGAGTCGGGGCATGGACAGAGTCTAGTGCTCGGCGCAGCGTCCGGCGTACGAAAAGGTCCAGAGGCTCAGCGCACCTGCTTCCCGTCGAGCGGGCGCATGAACTCGTCCCTCACCTGTTCGAGACCTCCCAGGGGCGCATCCCACCAGCGAAGCTCCTGGAGCTTGCGCCTCGTCTCCGGGGGGAATCGATAGCGGATGACTCGGGCGGGATAGCCCGCAACGATGGCGTAGGGAGGAACATCCTCGGCGACCAGGGAATTGGCGCCGATGATGGCTCCGTCGCCGATCGTCCGGGCCGGATAGACCACGGTCACGTTGTGACCGATGTGGACGTCATGCCCGACTTCGATGCGATTCCTGGGGATATCGACCCCGGGGGAGAAACCCAGTGCCTGCTGATAGAAGACACCATGGGACGAGATGGTGTTGGAAGGGTGATTGGCGGTCTCGAAACGGGCCGTGCCCATCACGGAGCAGTAGCGGCCGAAGCTCGTGCCGCGCTTGAACTGCCCGCTGTCGAAGCAGAACGAGCTGTAGTCGCCGATCTCCATGTCGAAGTGCTTTCGGTACAGCCTTCGCATGGTCCTGGAGAACATGCCTCCCCCTTCGAGCCTCAGGATGACTCTCTGCAAGAAGGACTGGAGCCACCGGCCACCGATCCCGTACAGCGGCGCCAGGACCCACCTGCAGAACGAGGATTCCCGCATGCGATCCTCGTGCCGACCGGTGTTGTGCCGCTGCAGTTCCGCGAGGGCCCTCTCCACCTTGTCCAGATCGGCACGGTGTTCCCCATCCGAAGTCGTACCCCGGTCTTCGCCAACGGTGGCGTCCTCCTCGAGAAGCGCGCAGAGCTCACGGATCGTCGGGCGGTCGAAGAACTCGATGACCGAGAGGTCGCATCCCAGCCGGTCGTTGATTCCATTGGCGACTTCGACGCCGAGAAGTGAGTGCCCGCCCAGGTCGAAGAAGTTGTCATCCAGACCCACGCGCTCGTCGCCCAGGGACTCTCGCCAGATCTCGGCGATCACCCACTCGGCCGAGGTCCGGGGCGCCGCATACGCCTCGCTCGACTCGTAGCTCGGGCACGGCAGAGCCTTCCGGTCGAGCTTGCCGTTGTGGTTCAGGGGCAGGATGTCCATGAAGACGCAACCCGAAGGAACCATGTACTCGGGAAGATCCTGGCGCAGCGCTTCGCGCAACCGACCCGAATCGTGGTCTGCCGGATCCGGGCAGATGAGATAGGCCACGAGGCGTTTGTCACCCGGTACGTCCTCGCGGTCGATCACGACGGCATCTTCGACGCCCGGCTGGCCGCGGAGAGCCGCTTCGATCTCGCCGAGCTCGATTCGAAAGCCACGGATCTTCACCTGCAGGTCCGCCCGCCCGATGTACTCCAGGTCCCCGTCCGCCGTGAAGCGGGCCAGGTCCCCCGAGCGGTACAGCCGTCCGCCCCTCTCGAGCGGATCCTCGATGAAACGCTCGGCGGTGAGCTCCTCCCGGTTCCGGTAGCCGCGAGCGACACCCGCGCCGCCCACGTAGATCTCACCCTCGACCCCGACGTCCACCGGCTGGAGGTCCGAGTCGAGGAGCCGAACCTCCAGGTCGGGAATCGGCACTCCGATCACGCTGCCTCGGCCCTCTTCGACATCCTGCCTCCGGATCCGCCGGTAGGTCACATGGACCGTTGTCTCGGTGATGCCGTACATGTTGATCAGCTCGGGCTGCGCGTCGCCGTGCTGCTCGATCCAGGGCTCGACGCTGCTGAGCTCCAGGGCCTCGCCTCCGAAGACGACCGTTCGCAGCTTCAGATCCGGGTGGATCCTCCCGGTCGCCGCCTCGGCCTGTACGAGCTGCCTGAAGGCGGAGGGGGTCTGGTTGAGGATCGTGACGCCTTCCTCGACGAGGAACTCGTAGAAGGCCCTCGGCGTGCGACTGACGTCGTAGGGGACTATCGCCAGCTTGCCGCCGTAGAGCAGTGCACCCCACATCTCCCACACCGAGAAGTCGAACGCGTAGGAGTGGAACATCGACCACACATCCTCGGGGCCGAAGTGGAACCACTCCTCGGTCGCGTCGAAGAGCCGCACGACATTCGCGTGCGTGACCTCGACTCCCTTCGGCGTGCCGGTGGAGCCGGACGTGTAGATCACGTAGGCCAGATCATCCGGCTTCGCCCCGGACTTGAGCTCTTCTCCGGAAAACTCGTCGGCGGGATCGAGAGACTCCGGAAGATCCAGGCACAGGACCTCGCGTCCTCCTCCCTCCACCAGATGCCGGAGACTGGAGTGAGTGAGGACCAGACGGGTCTCGGATTCCGTCAGGATCAGCGCGAGCCTCCTGGACGGATTGGTCGGATCGAGGGGGAGGTAGGCTCCCCCGGCCTTCAGGACGGCCAGGGTCGCGACGACCATCTCCACGGAACGCTCGAGACAGACGCCCAGGAGCTCCTCGTGGGCGATCCCCCTCGCCTTCAGCCGTGCAGCCAGGCGGTCGGAGAGCCTGTCGAGCTCTCCGTAGCACAGGCTCGAATCGCCGCAGACAGCGGCTCTCCGATCGGGGTGGCGCTCGGCGACTCGGCGGAAGCGGTCGACCAGACTCTCCACCACCGGGTACGTCCCGGTGGCCGGGGAGCGGGCATTCTCGAGGGCGAGATCGATCTCGTCCGGGGGCGTGGAGTGGAAGTCCATGCACGCCATATCGGCCTTCGCTCGTGCTTTTCTCAGGGGAGAACCTCATTCCTGGCGAGTCCCTTCGTCGGTCCCCTCGCGCTGAATTCGCGGTCGGAGCGTCAGGAGCCTGCGCGTCGGCGATGGGTACCTCCGCCGCCGGTTGTTTGTCCGGCTACCCATTCCGTCATCCGTCCGGCTTCTGGAAACCCTCCGATCCGATCGGACGACGAGGCGAGAACGGGCGACCCGCGTGTGTCATACTGACGCCGTGGCCAAGAGAAAGCGCAGACCCCTGAGAACCGGTATCCCCCGGGTCGGCTGTCCGTTCTGCCTGCAATGGCTGCCGGCTCCGACGCGCCTGACGGCGACGTACAGCCTGGACAGCCTCGGGGGCCGGTGTGACTGTGGTGCCTACTTCGTGGTGGACGTGACGGGTCGGTCGGGCGGGCAGGCGCTGCTCGACGTGCAGACGCTGGCCTGTGGCGGAGACGTCGACCGGGCGCTGAAGCTGAGAGAGGACGAGGACTTCGACCTCCGGTCCAAGCCGGTGAACGACCACACCACCCCGAGAGGCCTGGCGGTCCGGGGCCACTCCTACATGCAGCCGAAGGTGTGGGCGCTCAAGCTCACGCCGAACCAGGAGGAGTGATGAGCTCCCGGGAGCGCGTCCTCGCCGCGTTCGCTCACGAGGAGACGGATCGGGTGCCGGCCTGGCTCGGAGCGTCGCCGGAGTTTCGCGAGCTGGCGCGGGAGCACCTGGAGCTCGAGGACGACGAGAGCCTGTCCCTGCACCTCGGAGACGATTTCCGGCGAGTCTTCGCCCGATACGCGGGCCCGAAGGAGCGTGGACCCTTTGCCGACCTGAGCCCCGGAGCGACCTACCGCACACCGTTCGGCGTGGAGCGCCACGGGTACGGATACGGGATGCCCCTGAATCGGCCGCTCCTCCAGGCGACGACCGTGGCGGAGGTGAACGGGTACGCCTGGCCCGACCCGTCGTGGATGAACCCGTCTCGCGTTCGCGACGAAGCGAGGAAGCACGGGGGGCGCTACGCGATCCTCGGTGGCGACTGGTCGCCCTACTGGCACGACGCCATCGACCTCCTGACGATGGAGCAGCTCTTCTACCGGATGCACGACGCGCCGGAGCTCGTCGACGTGCTCCTGGAGCGCATCACGGACTACTACGTCGGCGTGAGCACACGGATCTTCGACGCCGCCGCGGACGAGATCGACGTCTTCTTCATCGGCAACGACTTCGGAGGGCAGCTGGGACCGCTGCTGGGCGAGGAGCTCTTCCGCCGCTTCCTCCTGCCCCCACTCGCGCGCCTGGTCGATCTGGGTCACGCCTACGGATTGAAGGTCCTGCTGCACTGCTGCGGCGGCTTTGCGCCCCTGATTCCCTCGATGATCGAGATCGGCCTGGACGGTCTGCAGGCGCTACAACCCACTTGCCGGGGCATGGATCCCACCTCGATCAAGGGCGAGTTCGGTGACGACCTCCTCCTGATGGGGTGCATCGACAGCCAGCTCCTGATCGAGGGCACGCCCGATCGGGTGCGCGCCGAGACGGCTCGTGTTCTCCAGATCATGAGGCCCGGCGGCGGCTACGTCGTCTCGCCCAGCCACGACTACCTGCTGCCCGAGACGCCCGTCGAGAACGTCCTGGCGCTGTACGAGACCGTTCGCGAGGCGCCCCGGGGCTGAGACGCCAGGGCCCAGGCGTTCCTACCTCGAAGCCGACGAGCCATCGCGCGACGATCCGGGCCCCGCGAATCGCTGGGCCCGGATCGCTCTGGCCAGGCTGCTCTCGCTCCACGATCGGTGCGGGAGGCCCGAGGATGCGTGCCGCTACCGCGTACTGACGACCGAGAAGGGGAGCGCCCCGTCCGAGGACGATGGCACCGTCCCGCCGAACTGCCCGGCGAGCTCGAGCTCGAGCCGCTACTACCGCGCTGCGCCGCCTCCGGGCGAAACTGGGTGCCCGTGACATGGAGGAGGAGCGATGAACGGCGCCGGCGGAGCGGACCGGGATGGCGCAGGCGTCTTCTCCTGAGCCGACGTGGTCCGCCCACGGCTCTCCCCATCACGTCTTCCGGGGCACTGGCCCCCTTCACCACGACAGCAATCTCAGGGCAAGATCTCGAACTTCAATCCATCGCTCAGTCCCACCGACGTCCCGTCCAGGTGCATCGGGTCACGGAAGTAGTACTGCGCGTAGACCGAGGAACCGACCCCCAGTCCGGCGGCCGCCATGTACGCCTGGGTGAAGGGGAAGGCAAAGGTGCCGGTGCAGTCCGGCGTGCCCGACCCGCCCGAGAGCTGGATCGAGGTCCGGAAGTGCGGGGCGCTAGCGCACAGCGTGCCGCCGTGGAACGGGATGTCGGCCGGCGCCGTCGACCACAGCATGATGCCGGGCTGCTCCGAGACGATGCTCTCCGCGAGAACCTGGAAGTCGTCCTGCTGGGTGTAGGTAGGCAGACCACTGAAGGAGATCATCGGAGTGCACCCCGCCGAGCTTACCTTCGCCGTGCAGTAGGCCTCTGGGCCGGACAGGCCGCAGGTGCGGGCGAAGACGTTGTCAGTGCTGTTGGTGTTGCCGCCCCCGAGCGTCGTGGAGTTGCTCGAGTAGGTCACCACCACGGCGCCCGCCGAGAGCGAGGCGAGTCCGCAGCCACGGTTCCCCTCCGTACCGTCGGTGGCAATGCTCGCCCGCCAGACCGCGCCGGTCTCGAGGTCCTTGACGTAGACGTCCGTCTTGCCATTCGTGTCGCCGGCGACAAGGTCGTCCGTATCGACCTGGAAGCCCACGTAGCGGCCGCACGGCGAGATGGCGGGGACTTTCGCCTCGGCCATGCTCTGCGCTCCCGCCGACGTGGTGTTGACCCTTATCGTCTCGCCGGTCTGGAGGTCGTGCCGGAAAACATCCGGCTTGTTGTTGGTGTCGCCGGGGACGAGGTTGCTCCCATGGCCTTCGAAAGCGACGAACCTCCCGTCGGCGGAGATCGTCGGCACGTGGCACGACCCACCGGCCGAGCCGCCCGTCGAACTGACGCTGGCCAGGTGGGTCGTCCCGGCGACCACGTCGCGCACGAAGATGTCGAACCCGTTGCTGTCGCCCACGACGAGGTTGGTGGCGCTGCTACCGAACGCGACGTAACGTCCGTCGTCGGAGACCGAGAAGCGCCGCCAGAGGTAAGTCAGGTTGGTCGTGTCGCGGTCGGCGTCGCCGCCGCCCACGGCCTCATTGACCCGCACGGTGGTGCCTGTCACCCGGTCGTGGAGGAACACGTCGGAGAATCCATTCTGGTCGTTGGCGACGAGGTTGACCGCCTCGCTGCAGAAAGCGACGAAGCGTCCGTCGCCGGAGATAGCCGCCTTGTACGAGAGGCCGTTCGCCTGGGCTCCCGTGCTGCTGATGCTGACCCGCTCGGTCGTCCCGGCCTGGCGATCCCGGAGGAAGACGTCGCTGATGCCATTGGTGTCCCCGGCGACGAGATTCCCCGCAAAGCTGTGGAAGGCGACGTAGCGTCCGTCGCTGGAGATCGAGGGGACCTGGGACTTCAAGTTCGCCTGCTCGCCGGTGTTCGAGACGCTGACCAGCTCGACCACCTTGGTCTCGACGTCGACCACGAAGATGTCATACTGGTGGTTCGTGTCCACAGGAACCAGGTTGTCGGCGAGGCTATGGAAGGCAGCGTAGCGTCCGTCGGCAGAGACCATGCCGAAGTTGCAGTCCCCATGGACGTTCCAGTGCCCGTCCCAGGCGAAGCTCAGCCGCCGGTTGACGCATGTCCCGGCTTCCTGGGCCGTGACGGTCGGAGCTACGAGGGATCCCAGGGCGAGGAGGGAAGCGGTTCGGAGATTCATGGCGCGAGTGTCCTACGAGCGGGAGGGGCGGTTTCGAGACCTAATGGCAGAAGAGGACGTTCATCCCGTCGCTCAGGTTGAAGTACGCGGGACCCGCTTCGGGATCGCGATACCAGCACTGGAAGTTCCACTCCGACCCGAGCATGATCTGGCCGTCCGGATGCGGTGGCTGGGTGAGGTCGAGGTACTGCGAGAACAGACTTCCTTGCGACTTGGTGACACCCAACCGAAAGACGCGACCCGCCGTGCAGCGGATCCCGTTTCCGAAGGGGATGTAGCCCTGGTGCGCCCCGTAGAAGAAGATCCCGAACTGGTTCTCGGGTACACCACTGCAGGTGAGATAGAACTCGTTCGTCGAGAGACTCGGGAGGTTGGTGTGGGACATGACCGCTCCGGACCCCACCGAGTTCGGCGAGGTCTCGCAGTAGCTATGGATCTTCGAGCAGTTAGCTCCGGAGACCACCCGGACACTTCCGGAGTCCTCGCCGTTGGTGTCCGTGCCGGCGGAGCCGAGGATCAGGTCGGGAACGCCATCCTGGTTGATGTCGCCCGCGCCGGCGACGGAACCGAGGTAGGCGTAGGGCGCCTCCCCGTAGTACTTGTCGATGACCGAAGTGTCCTTCCCGGAAACGATCGTCACCGAGCCCTCGTTGCCCCCGCCAGGCCCCCCGAGGCCCTCGAAGGGGGCGGAGACGATCACGTCGTCGCAGCCGTCGAGGTTCACGTCCCCGACGCCGGCCACGTAGGAGCCGAGGCGAAGGTCCTCGGTCGCGCCGAGCACGGCGAAGAGCAGCCACGTGGTCTGGCCGTCGTAGACCCAGGCCGCCCCGGCGTCGTCGGCGATCAGCTCCTCGCCCGGAGCCCCGACGATGATGTCCGGGCAGCCGTCGCCGTTTACGTCTCCGGCGCCGGCGACGCACGAGCCGAAGCCGCTGGCGTAACTCGTGGTGAAGATGCTGTAGAGCTTCGCGCCGGTAGCGCCGGAGTACACGCGGACGCCGCCGCGCATGACTCCATTGCAGGGCTCCTGACATAGGTGCGTGGAGTGGCGGCATTGGCCGAATGCCGTTCATTCACGATGAGGGGGTGCGTCATAAGGTATGCAACGCTTTGACGGGGGCCGCGATCGACACCGACCAGGGAGCGAGCCCGACACGCCGTTTCCCTGCTGAGCCATGAGCGGATGGTTGCATGAATCGGGGCGCATGTGTCAGGAGCCCTGCACTGTGTGTTGTCGGCGGGACCTTCGAAACGGTACAGCTCTGATTGCGCTTCCGCAGCAGTCGACAGGGCGATGGTCAGCCCCCCGCACACTGTGATTTGACGGCAGACGTTCATCAATCCCCTCCACTGCGAGTAGTCGCAAGGCACCCGGGAGAATGGATGCGGCGCGTCCATCGCTGCGTTGCTGGTCATGCGGTGCATCGGTATCTCTCCCGACTCTCCTGATACCACTGCCGCCCGGATAGGGCAACGAAAACACGAGAATGGCGACTTCGATCCGTAAGGACACTCCCTCATGTCCGGCAACTCGATCAAGCTCCGACACCGCCAATTGCGTGAGCCTGCGGAAGTGGACCCGACACCGGATCGTGAACAAGCCCGTCAACGCGCTCTGAAACCGGCTGCGGCCGAGTTTTCGGACACGACGGGCCTCCGACAACCGCCCTGGCTGGCACCGCGCTGCCTCCCTCGTTCGTCGTTGGTCACGCGGCTCATTCTCTCGTCCATCCATCTCTCCGATGCTCCTCTCGCGCCGCTCCAACAACGCCAAGACGAGAAGGAACGAGCCGGGGCGTGGGAATGTCGCGTAAGAACGGCTCATGACTGCCGACTGTCACGGCGTGGTTGCGGAGGACAGGGTGCGGTCCGAGAATCCCAGAGTATACCGTCGGGAATGCCCGAAATCAGGCCGATCGGCCGCAGCCTGATCTTCGGACAGCACGTCCCTACTTCACGCGTTCGAGGTGGAACAACCTGGGCTCGTCCGTCAAGGCCTCGATCGCCGCGATCGTCTCCCTGACGACCTTCGCCTTCCCCAGGCTCAGGTGGCGCGGGAAGTCCTCTTCCTCCTCCTCGAAGTACGTGGCGACGGCCTCCAGCCGGGGAACGACCCGCTGGCCGTGCGCTCCGTAGGTCTTCAGCATCTCCATGATCTTCACGATTCGCTTCTCGCTGGCGTGCGGCTTCTGGTTCCGCGAGTAGTCGACGAGCAGCTCGATCCCCTCGCTGATCCGGTACTTCACCAGGAGCTGCAGGCCACTCATGCGAATGCCGTCGGCGAACATGATCCCGCTCGGGGAGGGCTCGACGATCGCCCGGTGGATCGCGGGCAAGAGGGGCTGCAGCTCTTCGAAGGTCAGGTTCTGGTACACGCTGCCGAAGCTGCCCCGTGCACGGCCGTCCTCGTTCAGGAGGCCGGCACGGACGGCCTTCATGAGCAGCTCGCGGTCCACCCCCTCGAGCGAGCGACCGATCAGGCCGCCTCGCCGGTCGAACAGGGCGAAGGACAGGTAGCGTTGCTCCATGTTCCGGGGATCGTTCTCCGGATCACTCCTGGTGAGCCTGGTGAGCAGCTCGGGAACCGCTCCCCGGGCCGGTTCACCTATCCCGGCCAGCGCCTCGGCGGTCAGGATTCGCAGCCACAGATCGTCGGAATCGAACGTCTCGAGCAGGGCCGGGACCGCCGCGGCGCCACGCTTCCCCTGCATCTTCAGCGCCTGGCACGCTCCGTAGCGTGTGTACAGGTCCGGCGAGTCGAGCAACCCGATCAGCCGTGCAGTGAAGTCGCCCTTCCGCCGCCCCAGCGCCATCGCCGCGCGCTCCCTGACGACCGGGGACCAGCTGCCGAGACGGCCCACGAGCTCCTCCTCTCCCAGCGCGTCGTAGAAGCCGTGGCGGTCCTTGTTGTCCCAGCCGCGCCCGTCGAGGATCAGGGCTCGTGCGGCGGCGGCATCGAGCTGCGGTGCGACGCCCGGTCGCTTGCCGGTCAGACGGATCTTCCGCAGCGGCAGCGCGTAGGACAGGAGATGGGCGCCGCTGTAGTCCCAGCCCGAATAGCTGTCGTTCTTCGTCTGGGGGGGGCCCTGGTGGCGGAAGCTCCCGTCCCAGCGCCGGGCCAGGTCGAGGTACCAGGCGCCGAACTCCTGCATCCAGACCCCGGTGGCCTGCGGGCCGGACCGGGCCACGCCCGGCAGGGCCCACAGCATGTTGAAGAAGTTTCCCGTGTGGCCGGTGTCCCGCTCCGCGCCGTGGGAGGCGAGGCTCATCCGGGAGAAGTACTCCGCGCCTGCCGCCTCGCCGAGCTGGTCGAACAGGACGGCGGCCATGCCGCACTTGCCGTTGTCCTCGTGGGTCTGGATCCACGGGCGGTGGTCGCCGTAGGGGATCGCCCCCTTGCCGATGTAGAAGCGCAGCAGCCGAGCGCTGCGCTCGATGGCGCGCTCCACCACCGGATCGTCCACCCCCGCGGCCCGCGCCAGCACGAGCCCGGTGGTCAGCGGCAGACCCGGGGAGTTCATCATTCCGTAGCCGAGGAGCCGCCCGTCCCGCCCGGCGAAGCGGTGACCCCAGGAGCCGACGATGCTCTGTCCCTCGGCCGCCTCCAGCGCCAGCCGCCGCAGACCCGGCTCGACCGAATCGTCGCCGGTCGCCATCACGTACTCCGCCAGCAGCGTGATGACGTAGCCGTAGTACCAGGTCTGGAAGCTGTCCGCCGAGTAGTCCGCCGCCCAACGGGCCTCCTCGCGCACCAGCGGAAGGTACTCGCGGTCACCGCTGGCGAGCAGGGCCAGCGCGTTCAGGGAGCGCGTGATCGGGTTCTCCCGGTAGGACGGGTCCGCGATCCGTTTCGCCAGCGCCTCGCACCCCAGCTGGAGGATGCGTCGCGACTTCGGGCAGTCGTAGGGGGCGGTCGCGCTGTAGGTGCCGAGGACGGGCAGCTTCAGGACGACGCTCTCGGTCTTCCCCGCCCGCCAGCGGATCAGCGACAGCTCTCCCCCACCGGCCTCCGACTCGGCGGTGGTGAGCGCCCGGCCCAGCTCGGTGCGCGGGTCGTGGGAGAACGGCTCACCCGCGACGCCGAGGATCACGTCGCCGACCGCGAGCACTCCGTCCGCCGGGGAGTCCTCGGCCACCTCGGTGATCGCGATCTGCCGCGCGTCCGTGGTGACGAGCTTGTCGCTGAACATCCACCCGCGGGCCCCCGTGGCCCCGAGCGTCCAGTCGTGCTTCGCGCCCTCCGGAATCTCGTCGCCCCGGGTGAGGTCCGGAATGGTCTGCCCCGGACCGGCCCCGGCCGTCGGCGAGGTCGTGGTGAGAAGAGTCGACAAGGCCACGGCGGTGAGGGACGTGGCCAGGAGATTCTTGGCGATCATGTCGGTCATTGGTGCTCGCTACGGTTCTCGGGGCCCCACCGAAACGGCGGCTGGCAGGATTCTCGGCACGGGTGACGAATCTGTCAGGGAGCCTCGCTCTCGACCGGCACCAGCCGGACGGGGCCGAGGAGTCCCGACTCGAGCAGTGGCGTATCCGGGCGGAAGGGCCCGCGGATGTTCGTCCGGGTGATCCGCTGTTCCGGCGGCAAGGCGGAGTCGCCGACGAGGCGATTGTGCCAGGTGTTGGCCACCTCGCAGCGCAGCTCGTTCTCGCCCGGTCGCAGCCGGTCCGTCACGTCGACCGCGTAGGGTGGCTTCCACACGACGCCGAGCTCCACGTCGTTCAGCACGACCCGGGCGACGCCGGCGACCCGGCCGAGGTCGAGCTCCACCGCGGCTCCGGATTCGAGCAGCCCGGCGGGTGGGGTGAAGCGAACCACGTACTCCGCGATCCCCGAGAAGTGGCGCAGCCCATCGTCCTCGGCGTCGGCCCAGGAGATCAGCTCGGGAAGCAGCACCTCCTCCGGCGCGCCGCGTCCCGCGGCGAAGCGTACGCGCCACGGGCCGGAGAGCTCGAAGCCCGCCCGCGCGGGCGCGCGCAGCTCGTCCGTTCCCGGGTCGTGAGCGACTCCCGAGGAGACCTCGTGTACCCGGACGTTCTCGACTTCTCCTCCGTCGACGATGAAGAACGCGACGCGGTTCAGCCCGACGATATCCGTGTGGCCCGACCAGTCGTCGCTGTGGTTCGAGACCACGTCGAAGCGCACGTACCGAACCCGAATGGCGGAGAGCGGGACCCGCTGCTCGTAGTCTCGCTCGCCGATGCTCGGGGCAGGGCGGAGCTCGACCCGGCCCAGCGGCTCGAACGCCTCGCCATCCGGGGAGACGGAGACGTCCATCTCCCGGATGCCTCGCGTCAGGAGACCGCGAGCCTGGTCCTGGAAGTTCCAGAGCAGCGCGTGGTCGAGGTCGACCGTGGCGCCGAGGTCGTAGACGATGAACTCCCCGCTGGGCGGTCCCTCGCCGGAGGAGACCCACGCCGGGCCGTTCGGCGTGTCGCCGTGGGCGACGTCGGGCGCCGTGGACCGGACTCGCGGCACGGGCTCGACCGTGTAGGGAACCGGCGCGGGAGCTGCTGGATCGCTTCGGAAGACGACGAACGTCGAGCCGCCGGGTGGAAGGCGCAGGGGGACGCGGGTCCGCGTCCCCTCCACGCGATGCGCACGCGGCCGAACGGTTCTCCCGCTCGACGGATCCCAGAGCTCCGGCCGCCTGCCGCTGACCCGGAAGAGCGCCTCGATCTCCTCCCAGCGCTCGTGGTCGTTGACGACGAAATAGACCTCGACGTCACCCGCGCTCCGGTGCACGTAGCTCAGGCGGGTCCGCCGATCGCCGCCGTCCCAGCAGAAGTCCGGCGGGAGGTCACCGAGCACCTCGAGCGCGCTTCGGCCCTGGATGACGCGCCCCTTCCCGAAACGGTTCTCGGTGATACGCTCGCCGTCGATCTCGCCCCAGAGCTCGTTCGCGAGGGCGCGGACCTCCTCGTCGCACTCCGGGTGGTCCGCGAGGCCATTCGCCCGGACCGGCCGGGGCCCGAGGACCGTCGCTCCGTCCCGCACCAGCTCCCGGATCCTGCGCAGCGCCACCGGGTCGATCGCCTCCTCGTCGGGGAGCGCGAGAAGTGCGTAGTTCACCCCGTGCGGCAGCACGATCCTCCCCTCGCGCACGCTCATCGAGCTGATCAGGACCCGCACGTCGACCACGTCGTAGTCGTACCCGGCGCGGCGCAGCTCCGGATCCCAGTCCACGGCGAGCGGGTGGAACGCCGGGGCACCGTCGCCCTGGTAGAAGCACACGTCCGCCACGGGATTCCCCTGCTGGAGCAGGAAGGAGCAACGCGAGAGGTAGTCGATGAACGGCCCGGCCATCGGCCACCAGACGAGGTTCGGCCCGATGTGAGTCCCCGCGTGGTAAGCGTAGCCGGGGAGGCCGCGCTCCGCCGCGCCGTGTGGAGACGTGTGAAAGGTGATGTGGTTCAGCCCGTCGACGAAGGCCTGGTCCGCGAGGAGCTTCAGGTAGTACGGCGAGTCGCGCCAGTGCCGCCAGCAGGTGAACGACTCGGCGTCCACGATCGTCTGGCCGTAGGTGTGCGCCGCGCAGGCGATCTCCTTGACGTTGTACATGCTGCGCTGCTTCGGCCAGAACTCACCGCGCATGAGCCCCACCGCGCCGAGCGCGCCGAGCGAGTCGACCGGGCAGCTGTTCCAGATCGGCGGCCCGGGGCCGCCCGCTTCCGCGGCGAGCAGGAGGCCCCGTTCGCGCAGCAGCCGATCGCCGAGCCGGTAGTGGTTCTCGATCATCAGGTCGCTGACCAGGCGAGTCCAGTCGTGGAGGAAACGTTCGCCCCGCTCGCCGGCGCGCTCCGGATCCAGGAGCAGGGACAGCCACGGTCTCGCGTCGTACTCGTAGCGCGCTGCGAAGGCCTCGAGGATCTCCTCGGTCCAGGCGCCGAGGCGTTCTCCCTCCAGCTCCAGGCTGTCCACCTCAAGGTACCGGAGCGCCGTGTCCTCGAGTGGACCGAGTGCGAGCTCGAGCCGTTCGAGCACGTGGTCGAAGTAGGCACGGCTGTCGTCCGCGTCGAAGAAGTCGATCTGGAGGCCGTCCGAAGCGGGACTGGGCACGATCAGGCGTTGCCCGGTGTTCGCGAAGACGAACCAGCGGATGGTCCAGTCTCCCGCGGGCGCGTCCCAGTGAAGTCGGCCGTCGTCGTCGATCCTCTCGGTGAGGTCGACGACGCGCTCGGGCACGAGGAGACCCGCGTCCGCCGCGGGGGAAGCCTGGACGGCCACGGTCCGCCAGTACGCGGGCCGCCCGTCCTCGCCGCGCGGGCAGTGATCGGGGATCTCCGGGAAGGCGAGCTCCAGCTCGAGCGACGCCGGTCCTCGCGCCGTCTGTTCCGAGGCGTAGAGCCCGAGCCCCGCCTGTTCCGGCTCGACCCACGTGCCACCCGCGTTCCACCCGCTGGCGGCGAGCATGCCGAGCTCGAGCCCGAGCCGCTGCGCCTCGCGATTCGCGTGAGCGAGGTTCGCCAGCCACTCGTCACCGAGGAAGGACGGCCCGACCGGGACGAGCTCTTCGGGGTCCCGGTGCGCCTTCACGTCCCAGACCTGCAGCCGCGAGAGGCCGGCGTGCCGCAGCTCCTCCATCTCCTCGGTGATGCGCTCCACGTCGGCGTTGCCGTTCAGCCACGTCCAGAAGGCGTCTGGGCGAGCC
>CAZCAC010000038.1:43645-70976 GCA_964496575.1 uncultured Planctomycetaceae bacterium
CCCCGTGACGACGAACAGGAGGAGGAGTGGTCCGGCGAACGTCACGGGCTGCATCTCTTCGATCATGGTGCTCCTGTGGTCACGACCTTTCGGCGCTCAGGCCAGCTCCGGAACCCGGCTTCGAATGATCCGCCGATCTTCCTCGGAGAGCTCGGCCAGGGGAGTCGGTCGGTCCTGGGGTCGAATGCCCTTCTGGTTGAGCCGGTTCATCAGGCTCCAGTTCCGGGTGAGCCCGGTGGGCTCCTGCGCCGGAAGATCGTACCGGGTGAAGTCGATCACCTGCTCGGGCTGATCCTGCTGCCAGTCGCGGAGCAGGGCCAGCCGGAACTGCCGGTTCATGAACCAGCGGATCTCGAGCTCGGCGTCCGATCCGCCGATCCCGGTGCCGCGCTGCCGGAAGCGGTAGTCCAGGTCGTCGTTGTCCTGGTGCGCTTCTCTCCAGGTCCGACCGAACTCCCCCAGCAGCACGCACTCCGCCGACGGCCAGCGCTCCCGGATGGTGCTGGTCCAGGCGGTCAGGATCTCCAGGTGGCCGACCTGTGGTACCAGCGAGATCTCCCAGCAGTTGGTGACCCAGGCCCATCCGTTGAGGTCGAACCCGGTGTCGAAGTGAACGGCCGTGGTGGCCAGCATCTGCCGCAGCCCCGTCTCCGGCCCGAACTGCCCGATCGTCTCGATCGGCCCGACCCCCATCCGGCTGTACTGCCGGTTCCGCCGGCTCTCCACGCCGCCGGGCCGGCGGGCGGCCAGGAAGTCCATCGTCCACCCGTCCAGGTTGACGCAATCGATCCGGTCGCCCCGGGACTGCGCCGGCTTGCAGAAGTGCTCTCTCGACGGGTAGTAGGGATAGCAGATCGAACCTTCCCCATCCTGGTTGTCCACCGCGTACTGACTCCAGATGTTGCCCTGGCAGACGTGGATCCCCTCCACCTCCGAGAGGTACTTCTGGTTGTCGGCGGCGAGGAACCCGGCGATCAGGCTCCGGGGACGAAAGCCGCCGCCCATGATCTCGGACACGCGAAGCAGGCCCTCATGGATGTCCCGGTCGACCTGCTCCCTCGTGCTGTAGGCGTTGGCGAAGAAGGCGCCGGGGATGAAGGTGACGTCGTCGCCGTAGCGGTCGTGGAACTCCGGTACGAGCCTGCGCAGCGCGGCGTAGCGATCGCGCTCGTCGTGCAGGGCCCTCCAGCTGAAGGCCCAGGTCATCTTCGCTCCGGGCCAGCCCTCGGCCAGCGCCTGGCGCAGGGCCTGGACGTTCTCGGGGGTATGCCGGTCGTACTCGTCGAAGCCCTCGTTCCGGGTCCGGGTGACCTCGATCTGGTTGACCCGGATGACCGAGTTGAAGGTCAGGAACCGGCGTCCGGCGAGGCCGTCGCTCCTCGCGGCCTGCTCCCGGCTCGCTCGATCGTCGCTCAGGCAGCCAGGGCCGACGGTGGCGCCGAGGACGGCGCCCGCGGCGCCACGCAAGAAGTCTCGTCTGCGCATCGGGGATTCGCTTCCTCTTTCCGGTGTTGTCGGGCCGCCCCGGGGCCGGCGTCCGGCCGGACGTGTTCGAGTGCTCATTCGGTCAAGGTCAACAGCCTCTCGCCGAACGGTGCCGGGTACGCGGTGATCCAGACCTCCGGCTCGAACTCGGCTGAACCGTTCCGCATTCCCAGCACGACCGCGTCGATCTCCGCCCCGCTCATCTCCTCGGTCAACGGGACGTAGTACGTGTAGTTGGAGGCGCTCCTCCGCGACGGGTACTCCCAGGTGTTGGCGGGATACGACACACTTCGATCCGGCGCCCCGACGGGGTCGCCGTTGACGCGAATCGCCGCGTAGGCTCCTTCCACGCCGTGCTTCCCGTTCAAGGCGATGGCCAGGTAGCTGCCCTTCGGGATCTCGTCGAGGGTGAAGGAGTGCTGCCAGGCCCTGGTGGGTCGAACTCGCGAGTAGTGCGCGAAGAGATTGGAGGCGCGCCACCCGGAGCGGTCCACCGCGGAGCCGCCGAGGGTGCCTTCGATCTCGAGGACCTTGTCGGGGGTGCCGTGGAAGCGGATGTACCGCGGCTCCATCTCCGGGTCCAGAGGCATCGCGATCTCCTCACCGGCCACCAGGCGCATCTCGGTCCAGCTCTTCAGATCCGCCGAGACACCGGCCCGGATCGTCTCGTCGGACTTGAACGGCTGGAGCGCGTGCTCGCTTCCCGGCCTGACGACCAGCTCGTCGAGGCGGATCCTCTTGCCGAAGTCAATGCGCAGCGAACCGCGCTCGAGCGGTCTCACGCCCACCCGACGAGCGACGTAGAACGCGGTGGCGTCGTCGCCGTCGAAGAGGTTCCGGTCCCACAGCCCTCGGTCGATGAACAGCTCCTGCTCGAGGAAGGCCTTCCTGGCCGCTCGTACCGGCGGGATTGCCGAGGGTCCGGAGCGTTGCAGCGCGCGCACCTCGAGCGCGTTGTTGTCCGCGGCGAAGCAGGTGGCTTCGTAGAGGGCCTCGGCATCGGCGGGGACGGCGCAGGGTTCCAGGTCACCGAGCTTGCGGTGATACTCGTGCCGGAGCGGTGTGCCGGGGAAGCGCACCTCTTCGGCACGGCCTTCGACGAGGCCGTCCAGGCGGTGGCCGTCGATCACGGCGGACGTGAATCGCCTGCCGCCGGCGATCAGCTCGACCTTCCGCACCTCACCCGGCCCGGCCAGGAGCTCGATCAGCACTGGCTGGCCCGGCACGTCCCGGACCACCTCGTAGTCGCAGCCCCTGATCCCCAGGTCGGCCGGTCTCGAGGTCGCCCCCAGCAAGCACGCCCGGAACGGCAGTACTTCGACCTCGACCACGTCGCCCCTGGTGAAGGTGCCGATCACGTGCTCGGTGGGATGGTACTGGCGCAGCTCGACCTCGCTACCCGCCGACAGGCCGATCTCCTCGTCGAGGCGCACCCGGCACGTGATCCTGTCCCAGCCGAGATTCCGCAAGGTCAGTAGACGGGTCCGTTCGTCTCCGCGGGAAACGGCGTGCTCGCCATAGTCCTCGCGGGGCAGGACCATCCCGTCGACGAGGATCTCCCGGTACTTCCGCGCCAGGTTGAGGATCCGCGCGAGCTTCGGAAACTCGTCATCGCGCAGGAACCAGGGGTTGCCGTAGAGCTGCGGTGCGAGAATGAGATTCCGGTTGAAGCCTTGCAGGATCAGATCGTCCTCCCAGTAATCGAGGCAGGACGAGATGCAGACGCCGTGGTCCTCGGTGAGCCGAATCAGATCAGGTACGACGTCGCGAGCCAGAGCGCCGGCCCGGTGGTGGGGCGCGGTCTGGCGATTGGTCATGTGGACGTCGATGTAGGTCTCCGCTCCGCCCAGCAGACTGGTCGTCGCGTGCGGAGCGCCCTTGCCGAGGTCGAGCCGGTGGTTCAGGAGGATCAGATCGGGGGAGTGCTTGCGACACTCGGTCATCATGCGCACGAAGGCGTCCTGCTTCTCGGGGCGCAGCCTTCCGACCACCCCGTCGAACTTGAGCAGGATGAACTCGTAGTCGCGACAGAGCTCGACCATCATGTCGATTCGCGCCTGCTCCTCCTCGGGCGTGTCGCCGAAGCCGTCGGGGCCGCCCCAGGTGCCCAGCCGCGTTCCCATCGCCTTCGCCTTCTCGTGGATCGGGGCGAAGCCGCGGGGAAACTGGCGCCGGAACGCGTCCGAGTCCATCTTGCCGTACCGGCCCGCCTTGTCGATCGCCCCGGCGCTGATCACGTAGATGTCGAGGACCGCCCCGTATTCGTCCTGCAGCCACTGGAAGAACTCGAGGTTCACCATCGTCTGCGCTTCGGTGCTGCCCTCGTTCGTGTTGTTGATCCAGGAGAAGTACTGCGAGTACGAAGGCGTTCGCTCATCGGCGCCGGCCAGCGGGCGCGGCCTCCCGGTCGGATCCTGGTCACCGCTCGCCGTGCTTCCCTGCCCACTGACCACTCCGGCGAGCAGGAGAATCGTGCCGATACCGGCGGCGAGGCCGAGGAACGCGGGGGCGGGCGCGGGATCGTCTGTTCTCATTCTCGTATCGGGGCTCGACTCCGTGACCTCGGCGGTGGGGACATGCTAGCAGCGCGCCGGTCGTCATTCCCTCGCCGATCGCCTATCATCCGGTCCGTGTCCCCGGGGAAGCAACGAATGAGACCTGTCACCACTCTCCTGTCCGCCGCGGCTGCTTCCACCCTGGTCTCCCTCGGCCTCGCGATGGCGAGCCAGACTCCGGCGGCGACGCCCGAGACGATCTCGCTGGCGGGCACCTGGCGCTTCGCGCTCGACCCGGAGGACGTCGGCGTCGACGAGCAGTGGTTCGACCGGGCTCTCGCCGACAGGATCCACCTGCCCGGCACCACCGACGAGAACCACAAGGGCACCCTGAATGACGAGCGCCGGACCGACCGCCTGTCGCGGGTGTGGTACTGGAAGGGACCGGCGTGGTACCAGCGCCGGGTGACGATCCCCGACGCGTGGCGGGGCCGGCGCATCACGCTGCTGCTCGAGCGATCCAAGCACACGCTCACCGTGCTGGTCGACAACGCGAGACTGCCGCCGGTCGGTCCGTCCCACGCCGTCGAGGAGCGCACGCAGACCAACTGGAACGGGATCGTCGGCCGGCTGGAGATTCGCGCCACCGCCCCGGTCTGGCTGGAAGACGTTCAGGTCCATCCCGGCGTCGAGAAGAACCGGGCGCTCCTGCGCGCCGTGATCGGCAACGTCACGGGCGAGGCGGCGTCCGGGCGGATCACCGTCCGGTGCGAGAGCCACAACGTCGCCGCACCCTCGACCTTCGAGATGCAGTCGTTCGAGGCCGAAGCCACCGGCCGCGAGAGCGTCGCCCTGCTCACCTACGATCCGGGAGGCGAGATGCCGCGCTGGGACGAGTTCCAGCCGGCGTTGTTGCGCGCGACTCTCGAGCTCGAGGTGGAAGCCGGCGGAGTGCGGTATCGCGATCAGCGATCCGTCGACTTCGGCCTGCGCGAGTTCACGAGGGAACGCAACCGCCTGGTCATCAACGGCCGTAAGGTCTTCCTCCGGGGCAAGAACGACTGCTGCTTCTTCCCCCTGACCGGCTATCCCCCGATGGACAAGGCCGGGTGGTTGCAAGTGCTGTCGATCGCCAGGTCGTGGGGCCTCAACCACTACCGCTTCCACTCCTGGTGCCCGCCCGAGGCGGCGTTCCAGGCCGCGGACGAGCTGGGGGTGTACTTCCAGGTCGAGCTCCCGAACAAGCGCAGTGGGTTCGAGGTCCCCGAGAGCGAGGAAGCGGCCACCCACGACATCGATCGCCTCGACGTGGAGAGCGGCTCGAGCGAACGGACCCTCTACGAGTACGCCCGGCGCGAGGGCGAGCTGATCTTCGAGGCCTTCGGCAACCATCCGTCCTTCGTCATGTTCACCCTCGGCAACGAGCTGGGGCGCAACGAGGCGATGTTCGAGCTGGTCGCCCACTTCAAGGAGCTCGATCCGCGCCGCCTCCACGCCCAGGGGACCAACAACGTCCACTGGAACCCGCACCTGGCCGAGGGGGACGACTTCTGGGTCACGGGGAAGACCGCCGAGACGCCGCCGCTCCGTGGGTCCTTCTCGACGCTCGACTTCCCCGATCCGCACATCGAGCACCGCCCTCCCTCGACGATGGTCGACTACCGCGAGTCGATCGAAGGCGTGCCGGTTCCGGCGATCGGCCACGAGACGGGACAGTTCCAGGTCTACCCCGACTACCGGGACATCGCCGAGTTCACGGGGGTGGTCAGGGCGCGCAACTACGGGATCTTCCGCGAGCGGCTCGAAGCGGCGGGCATGCTCGATCTGGCGCACGAGTTCGTGCGCGCCTCCGGTGCGCTGTCGGCGATCTGCTACCGGGAGGACATCGAGGCCGCCTTGCGAACGCCCGGCCTGGGCGGCTTCCAGCTGCTCGACCTCCAGGATTTTCCAGGGCAGGGCCCGGCCCTGGTGGGCATGCTCAACGTGTTCATGGAGTCCAAGGGGGTGATCACTCCCGGAGAATGGCGGCAGTTCTGCAGCGAGACGGTCCCGCTGCTGCGCATGGAGAAGTACGTCTGGACGACCGACGAGACGTTCGAGGGCCGGGTGCAGGTCGCCCACCACGGTCCGGTCGATCTGATCGACGCGCGCGTCACTGCGACGGTCACGGGTGGCGAGGACCGGAGCGTGGTCTTTCCATCGACCACCCTCGAGCGTGGTGGGCTCGTCGAGATCGGCGAGCTCTCGTTTCCGCTGGACTCGATGCGCATCGCCGCACCACGGAAGCTGACGGTCACGCTCGCCATCGAGGGAACCGCCTTTCGGAACAGCTACCCGATCTGGATCTACCCGCCGGAGGTGGACACCGACGTGCCGGACGGCGTGCTGATGACCGATCGCTTCTGCGCGCCGAGGACGCAGGAGCACCTGGCCGCGGGGGGCAAGGTCCTCTTGCTGCCGAAGCTCGATCGGTTGCCCCACAGCATCGAGGGCGCGTTCCAGACCGAGTTCTGGTCTCCGATGTTCGGCCAGGCGGCGAAGCGACGCGGCGTGAAACCCCCGCCGGGGACCCTGGGCCTGCTCTGCGATCCGGCAACGCCGGCGCTGGCGGCGTTTCCCACGGAGTTCCACAGCAACTGGCAGTGGTGGCACCTCCTGAAGCGCTCGCGGCCGATCATCCTCGACGACACCCCTCGTGACTACCGGCCGACGGTCCAGGTGATCGACAACTTCATGCGCAACCACAAGCTGGGACTGATCGCCGAGACCCGGGTCGGCGAGGGCGCGCTGCTCTTCTGCGCGATCGACCTGCTCGGCCAGCCGGAGCAGCCGGCCGCTCGCCAGCTGCTCCACAGTCTGTTGCAGTACCTCGACTCCCCGGCCTTCGCTCCGCGGAGCGAGCTGGACGTCGACCTCTTGAAGAGGCTCTTTCCCGATGATGACTGACTGGACTACCTCCATCGCCGCGGCAGCCATCACGCTGTCTCTCACGTCCGCCACGGAGCAGGACACGCTGGCCACGACCCGACCGGTGGCGGAACTGCAAGCCGACTTCCGGAAGCTGAAGTTCGGCATGTTCATCCACTACAACATGGCGACCTACCTGGGCGTCGAGTGGGTCACCGGCTACCCGGATCCCTCCACCTTCGATCCCGGCGGCCGGGTCGACACCGACGCCTGGGCCGACGCGGCGGTCTCCGCCGGCATGACCTACGGCGTGCTCACCGCCAAGCACGTCGGCGGCTTCTGCCTGTGGGACAGCGAGCACACGACCTACGACGTCCTGCACCCGGACTGCCCGTACCAGGAGGACCTCGTCGCGCAGTTCGTCGAGTCCTTCACGAGCCGGGGGCTGAAGGCGGGGCTCTACTACTGCTGGCGCCACCCGGGCTTCGGCGACCCGGGCCAGCACAAGGTCCTGCCGCCGGAGTGCGATCCCGCGACCCATTCGTTGGAGGAGCAGAACGAGTTCGCTATGGCGCAGATCGCGGAGCTCGTGGCGAAGTACCCGGATGTCTTCTACATCTGGAATGACGCACTCGACGACGAGGTGATGCCCGCCGGCGAGGTGCTGGCCCGCATCCACTCGCATCGTCCCGACGTCCTCTGCAGCTCGAACTGGTGGGACTGGGGGAAGAAGGGCACGCCGTACGTGGACATCGCCGTGAAGGAGATGCGGCCCTTCCCGGAGACCAACACCACGCCCGGAGAGACCTGCTGGAAGCTGGAGCAGAGCTGGTTCTGGAAGCAGGGGGCCCGCTCGGGCAGCGCCGAGGGCCTCGCGGCGCACCGGACCACGGCCCTCGCCCGGAGCTCGAACTTCCTCCTCAACGTCGGCCCCGACCGGAGCGGGAGGATCATCGATTCGAGCATCGCGACCCTGGCCGCCATCGGGCAACCGCCTTTCGCCCTTCCCGCAGCACCGAAGGAGATCCCCGCTCAGCTGCCCGACCCCGACGACGAGCCGCCCGCCACCGACAGACCGGTCAAGGTGTACCTCCTCTACGGACAGTCCAACATGGTCGGGATGGGAGACATCCGCGGTCGCTCCACGCGCTGGGGAAGGGAGTTCCTCGCGCCCGAGGTTTCCATCCATCCGGGGGAGTACTCGCCCACGGCCGACTACGACGCGATGACCCCGCTCGAGACGCTCGAGCTCGAGTCCTTCGGCGGGACCAGGCCCACGCCCTTTCCGAAGGGCGGCACGGCGGTCGTGCGAGGCTTCATCGAGATGGAGCAGGAAGGCGCCTACGAGTTCAACGCCGGCTACGGTCGGACGGTGTACAGCATCATGGAAGTCGATGGAACCGAGGTCTATCGCCGGGAGCCGGGGAGCGAGGAGGCCGATCGCACCGCCGTCCAGCTCTCCGCGGGCCGGAGGGTCCCCTTCCGGATCACCTTCCTGACCGAGCACGCCGACGGCCTCGGGTGGGTCTGGCGCACGGACATCCCCGGACTCCTGTCGACTCTCGTCCACCAGGACGGGAAGTTCCCCCACCTGGTCGACGACGAGGGCCGGTGGACGGTCCGCAACGACGTGACCTACAAGGGCGTGATCTCGGCGGTGGCGCAGGGGCCGTTGACGGTCGGCCTCCAGGGCAACACCATCGGGCCGGAGTTGCAGTTCGGACACGTCATGGGCTACTACCACGACGAGCCGGTCCTGCTGATCAAGGCGTCGATCGGCAACCGGAGCCTCGGCTGGGACTACCTCCCCCCGGGCAGCGAGCGCTACACGGTCGACGGCACGACCTACGCGGGGTACGAGGACTCACCCAGCTCCTGGCCCGAGGGCACCGAGCCGGAGCCGATCGACTGGTACGCCGGCAAGCAGTACGACGACTGCGTGAAGGCGACGCACGAGGTGCTGAACGACTTCGCCGAGCTGTTTCCACAGTACGCGGAGCAGGGCTACGAGATCGCCGGCTTCGTCTGGTGGCAGGGTCACAAGGACGGCAACCCAATCCATGCGTCTCGCTACGAAGAGAACCTCGTGAACCTGATCCGCTGCCTCCGCGCCGAGTTCGAGGTCCCGGAGGCGCCTTTCGTCCTCGCCACCATCGGCTTCGGCGGCTGGGAGATGGCCGGCCCCCACCTCATCGTGGCCGACGCGCAGCTGGCCGTCAGCGGCGAGACGGGTGAGTACCCCGAGCTCGCGGGCAACGTGAAGACCGTGGAGATCCGCGACTACTGGAGGGACCGCTCGGTCTCCCCCAGCGGCCAGGGCTACCACTACAACCGCAACGCCGAGACCTACCTGATGGTCGGTGACGCGCTCGGACGCGGCATGGTCGGGCTCCTGGAAGGAAGGTGAATCGTCGGGTGGGAATCCGAAACGCCCGCCCGTGCCTCGCGTATCGGGGGGCATGAGATTCCCCCCGCATCGCCTCGTTCTCGTGACGATCCTCTGTGCCTGCGGCGCCGAGAAGCCGGCCCCGGTGCCGGCGGAAGCACCGTCCGAGCCCCCCTTCGCCATCCTCAGCGAGGACGAAGACGCCGCCCGGAAGCTGCGCCCTCTGCTGGAGCGCGGGGTCTCGGAGGTCGAGACCTTCTTCGGCGAGTCCTTTCCGGAGTCGTTCGCGGTGGAGATCTTCCCCGACCGCGAGGCGTTCACGGCCTCGTTCCCTCCCGAGTGGGAAATGTCCGAGACGGCCTGCTGGATGGTGGCCACCGGCGTGGCGGACGCCCTGCGCCTCCTCGACCCGGTGGCGTGGAAGGCGGAAGCCTGCGAGCACGACCCGGACGATGCGGTTCACGTCCAGGGCATCGTGACCCACGAGCTCGTCCACGTCTTCCACGGGCAGCACAACCCCACGGGCGACTTCGTCGGCGCGGAGGACATCGGCTGGTTCCTCGAGGGTCTGGCGGTCCTTGCATCGGGTCAGCTCGCCCAGGGCCACGCCGAGTCGGCCCGCGAGGCAGTGAGCAGCGGCGCGATCCCGGCGCGCCTGGCGGACGCCTGGTCCGGACCGCATCGATACGGAGTGTCCGGCACCATGGTGGCGTTCATCGACGAGCGCGTGGGGCGCGCCGCGCTCCTCGATGCGCTGCAGTACACGGAGCAGTCCGAGCTGCTCGAGCTGGTCGGACTGGACGAGGAGGAGCTCCTCGGCGCGTGGACCGAGTACGTCGCCGGCAGTCCGCGCTGAGCGCCGCCCGCGCAGCGCGAGCCTTCACCCCGGGCGAGGCAGTTACATCCCGGTTACTCGCCCCTCTCCACCCGGGGGCGTATCAGGGGTGACCCGAAACCAAGTCCAATGGAGCTGCCATGAACTCTCTGTCCATCTGCCTCGGAGCCCTCGTCTTCCCCGCCCTGCTGACCGTCGCCGGCCCCGCGCAGGAGCCCGCCTCGATCCCTCCGCCGGCGAAATCCCCCCCGCGCATCGAGGTGGTCTTCGCCCTCGACACCACCGGGAGCATGGGCGGACTGATCCAGTCCGCCAAGGACAAGATCTGGAGCATCGCCAACATGTTCGCGCTGGCCGACCCGGTGCCGGAGCTGCACATCGGCCTGGTCGCCTATCGCGACCGGAAGGACGCCTACGTGACCCGGTTCACTCCCCTCTCCGCCGATCTCGACGCCGTCTACGGCAAGCTGATGGACTTCCAGGCCTCGGGCGGCGGCGACTCGCCGGAGAGCGTCAACCAGGCACTCCACGAAGCGGTGACTCGTACTCGGTGGAGCACCGATCCGGACGCCTATCGGGTCGTCTTCCTGGTCGGCGACTGTCCGCCGCACATGGACTACGAGGACGACGTCAAGTACCAGGTGACCTGCAAGCTGGCCGCCGAACGCGGCATCATCATCAACACCATCCAGTGCGGGAACTGCAGCGGAGCGGAGCCGATCTGGCGGGACATCGCCCGCCGGGCGGAGGGCCGCACGTTCCGCGTCGATCAGTCCGGGGGAGCGGTCGCCGTTGCCACCCCCTATGACCAGGAGCTGGCCACGCTCTCCATCCAGATCGACGGGACGCGTCTGTGGTACGGCAAGCCGACCGAGGTCCGCGCCCAGGAGCGGAAGGACGAAGCGGCGCAGAAGATCTACGACGGTTCCTCGATCGGAGCCCAGGCCAGCCGTTGCGCCTTCAACCAGGGACGTATCGGTGTATCGAACTGGATCGGCGGGGGCAAGGAGCTGCTCAGCGACCTGGCGGCCGGTGTGGTGGAGCTGGCCAAGATCGAGGAGGAAAGTCTGCCGGCCTCCCTTCGCGAGCTGAAACCGTCGACGCTGGCGAAGAAGGTCGAGGAGCTTCAGGCTCAGCGCGCCGGGCTGAAGAAGCAGATCGACGCGCTGGTGGCCAAGCGAAAGGCCTTCCTGGAGAAGGAGCTCGCCAAGGACCCCGAGAATGGCGTGAAGGGCTGGGAGAAGGCGATCCGCGAGTGCATCCGGGAGCAGACCAAATAGCGGTGCGGAGTCGTGGACTCCGCATCACGGCAGGAAGCTCACCTCCACCCCGTTGGTCGTGTTGAATCCCGCGGCGCACGGCGATCCCACGGGGTCGCCGTACCACACCTGGAATCGGCGGGTGTCGCCCGCGTTCCAGCCGCCGGCAGCCGCGAGCCCGGTCGGAAAGCTCACCCCGCCACTCGCATCTGCAACCTCCGTGTGCAGGCGGATCACCTGGTGCCCGGCGCACCGCAGGCCGTCGCCGAAGAGCAGGCCGGCGCTGCCGCCCAGCGCGTCGCTCCCCTGGAACAGGAGGGCCGTCTGGCCGGGCGGGAGCCCGGTCGCGGTGAGCTCGAGGTGGTCGATCGCGATGCTCGCCGAGCCCGTGCCGGTGAGGAGCGCGCCGATACCCGAGGAGTTGGCACAGCCCGCTCCATTCACGCCATCGTTGCCACACGGGCAGGCCCCCGCCGTCCCGTCTCCCGCGCAGAAGCCGGTCGCGGCGAGGGTGTCGTACTCGACGACGTACTGCGTGATATCACTCTTGACGAGCGGGTCGTCGTTCCACTGGTCGGCGGGCCAGTAGCCGAGGTAGTGCTCGTTACCGCCGGCGTTGCTCGGCTGACCACTGGACCAGTTGGTGTAGGTGAAGTCCTCGCCCGTCACCCAGACCCAGCCGCCGGCGGGTTCACTGAAGCTCGGGTGATTCGGATCCTGCCAGCCGCCGAGCCACGCTCTCCCCAGCGCGCCGCCGTTCAGGGTGAAGTACACGAACTGGTCCTCGGCGGTATCCGAGATCGTCGCCAGGTGACCCTGCACCCCCATGAAGCTGAGCCCCTCGGCGTCCACCTTCGCCTGGTCCCAGGGGACCGTGGCGGTGACGATCTCGTAGTGATGGCCGTTGGCCGGGTTCAGCACCGGCGTGCCTCGGCTCTGGGCGGCGAGGGGAGCGGGGAACAGCAGGAGGATCAGCGAGATCGACGGCAGGTGGGTTTTCATCACGACACCTCGGCGGCAGGGATGCGGCCCCGGAGTGGGGCGCTGGCGTCGCCTTCGATCGTAGGCGAACCGGGCCGATTCCGAAAGTCGGCGCATGGGATGGAGAGTCAGGACCGGGAATCGCTCGCCGCCGAGCGAGCCGTCCCGACCCGTTCGCGCCGATATCCGATCAGCCGTAGGAGCCGAACTCCCAGGCCGCGTCGTACATCGCCACGATGTTCTCCGGCGGGACGCCGGCCTGGAGGTTGTGGACGTTGTTGAAGACATAGCCGCCGCCCTTCTTCCAGATCGAGAGGTGGCGCCGCACCTCCTCGCGGACCTCCTCCGCGGATGCGAACGGCAGCACGTGCTGGGAGTCGATCGCTCCTCCCCAGAAGGCGAGCTTCTGGCCGAACCGCTCCTTCAGCGTGGCGGGGTCCATCCCGGCCGCGCCGATCTGCACGGGGTTCAGGACCTGGATCCCGTTGTCGAGCAGGTCGGGAATGAGCGGCGCGCACCCGCCGCAGGTGTGGTACCAGACCCGCGCCTCGGTCCGGGAGCGGATGTAGCGGACCAGCCGTGCGTGACGCGGCTGGACCACCCGGCGGTAGAACTCGGGGCGGAACAACGGACCGGTCTGACCGGCGAGGTCGTCCCCGATCATGATCACGTCGACCACGTCCCCGACCTCGTCGAGGAAGAGGCGGAACCAGTCGAGCCAGAAGCGCAGGGTCCGGTCGAGCAACCTCTCGCAGAACTCCGGTTGCTGGAGGGTGTCGCAGAACCACTGCTCCAGGCCGCGCAGGTACCAGCAGATCTCGTACACCACGCCGGAGATGCCACTGACCACCGCGTAGGGCGTCTCTTCGCGCAGCTCCAGGGCTCGTTCGCGCAGTCCCTCGAAGCGCCCCGGGTCGTCGCCCTTCGGGAACGGGTAGTCGTCGAGGTCGCCGAGCTTCGCCTCCGCCAGCGGATGACAGGAGATGTCCATGAAGTTCGGCGTGTCGTCGGGCATCGACCAGGTGACCCCGAACTCGTCGGTCAGGTCGTGCCACAGGCGGCCGTCGCGTTCCCGCTGAACGATGCGGCCGTCGAACCCGGTGCCCGCCCCCGCGGCGACGTAGCGGGTGTCGACGCGCAGGCGTTCCAGCACCGCCTCGCTGGGTCGAGCCAGCTGCTGGACCGCGTCCATGATCTCGATCTCCTCCTCCAGACCCAGGTGATCCAGGAGTGCCCGGTAGGCATGGCGATGGATGCCGGTCTGGTTCCCGCCGAGATCGATCGGAATCCGGTCCGGTTCCTGGTGGTCGAGGGCTCGCAGCAGGCGCTCGCGCGAGGTCATCGTCTCTCGGCTCAAGGTGCTTCCCTCCGCGCTCCCCTACTGTGGCTTCAGCTTGTTCCCGTACCCGATCACCACCATCGAGAGGATCAAGAGGAACAGACCCGCGGCGATCCACCGGTGCGTGCCGCGGCTGGTCCCCCGCCACTCCTTCAGCGAGATTCCCCAGAGGGTGCTGAAGATGATGATGCTGGCCATGTGCAGCGCCCAGCTGGAGAAGTGGTACTTGCCCAGCTTCGTGGTGCCCATCCCGTAGAAGAAGAACTGCAGGTACCAGGTGATCCCGGCCAGGGCACAGAAGAGATAGTTGGAGAGCAGCGGTGCCCGCTCTCCGTCGCGCGGTGCGCCGCGGAAGTCGCCGAAGTTGTGCTTCCTTCCGATCAGGTACAGACAGCAGATCGCGTTCGTGGTGAAGCCGCCGAGGAGCACGACGACCAGGACCGGCAGGTTCTGCCAGAGTGGCGACACTCCTTGCTCCACGGCGATGTCGCCGATCGGCTGCCCGGCGGCGAAGCCGTAGGCCATGGCGGCGCTCATCACCCCGGCGAAGATCGCCACCAGGATCCCCTTGGTGAACTGGAACTCGGCCACCGAGGCCTTCTTCTCCTCTTCGGGCAACTCCCTCTCCTTCTGCATCCCCGCCTTGCCGCTGAAGGCGATGCCCAGGAGGCAGATGCCCACGCCGAGCAGGATGATCATCCCGGATGAAGTGCCCGCGAGCTGTCCCAGCGTCCCGTCGAAGAGCGGCGGTACCAGCGTCCCGAACGCCGCGCACAGCCCCAGCGCGATCGCGTAGCCGAGCGCGATGCCGAGGTAGCGCATGGTCAGGCCGAAGGTCAGCCCGCCGATGCCCCAGAGCACGCCGAAGAACCAGGTCCAGAACAGCGTCTTCACCGGCGTGGCGGCGAGAATGGCCGGGGTCTCCGGCGCGATGATCATCGCCAGGGTCCAGGGCGCGAGGATCCAGGCGAAGAAGCCGCCGACCAGCCAGTAGGTCTCCCAGGGCCAGCGGCGCACGCGCCGGTACGGGATGTAGAAGCTCGCGGAGGCCAGGCCGCCGATGGCGTGAAGAACGACTCCGAGGAAGGGATCGGGCTGCAAGGGACTTCCGGCGAGTAGCAGAGGGCAGGAACGGCTGGAGATCTTCTTGTACCACGGACTGCCGGCCCACCACCAGCTTGCGGACCGACCTCGATGCTCGTCGATCCTGTCCTCCTCAGCGCCTCGAGCTTAGGATTCTCTCGATATGAAAGTCTTCCTTCCCGCCCTTGCGGTCGTCCTGGCCGTCACGTCACTGGTCGCGGATGTCCCCTCCTCCCTGGAGGATGATTTCCTCAATCCCCCCGACGCGGCCCGCCCCGGGGTCTACTGGTACTTCATGGACGGCAACCTCGACCGCGAGGAGATGGTCCGGGATCTCGAATCGATGAAGGCGGTCGGCCTCGGGAACCTGGTCTTCCTGGAGGTGGACGTGGGCGTGCCGCGCGGCCCCGTGAAGTTCATGAGCGATCAGTGGCAGGATTGCTTTGCCAACGTGGTGCACCACGCCGAGCGTCTCGGAATCGACATCACGCTCGGCGCGGGTCCGGGGTGGACCGGCAGCGGCGGGCCGTGGGTGAAGCCGGAGGACTCGATGCAACACCTCGTCTTCAGCGAGGTGGACACCGCGGGGCCCGGCCGCTTCGACGAGATCCTGCCCCTTCCGGAGCAGCGGAGCACCACTTGGCACCGGATGCGCAGTCCGTTCTACGAGGACGTGGTCGTCTACGCCTTCCCGAAGTGCGACCCGGTGATCGAGGACATCGACGAGAAGGCCCTGTTCGAACGCGATCCCTACTCCTCGAAACCCGGGGTCAAGCCCTACCTGCCCGCCCCGGCAGAGTTTTCCGAGCCCGATCCGTCGTCCGTGATCGATCCCGGGAAGATGATCGACCTTTCCGGTCGATTGCGGGCGGACGGCCGCCTGCAATGGGACGTTCCGGCCGGCGAGTGGACGATCCTGCGCATGGGGCGGCGCTCCACCGGAGCCAGCACCCGTCCGGCGCCCGCTCCCGGCGTCGGCTTCGATCACGACAAGCTCGACCGGGCCGTGCTGGAGGATCATTTCGACCACTACTACGGCAAGCTGCTCGAGAGGGTGGGCGAGCGCGCCGAGCAGCACGGCTGGACCACCGTGCACCTCGACAGCTGGGAGATGGGAGCACAGAACTGGACACCGAAGCTACGTGAGGAGTTCCAGAAGCGTCGCGGCTACGATCCCCTCCCCTGGGTCGTGACCTTCAGCGGACGTGCCGTCGAAAGCGCTTCCGCTACGGAGCGTTTCCTCTGGGACCTCCGATTGACCGCCCAGGAGCTGGTCCTCGAGAACTACGCCGGCCACCTGAAGTCGCTGGGGCACGAGCACGGGTTCGAGCTCTCCATCGAGCCCTACGACATGAACCCGACCGCCGACCTCGACCTGGGCGCGGTGGCGGACGTCCCGATGTGCGAGTTCTGGAGCCCCGGATGCGGGTTCGACACCGCGTACAGTTGCATCGAATCCACCTCCATCGCCCACACCATGGGCAGGCCGATCGTCTCCGCCGAAGCATTCACCGCGAATAGTCGGGAGAAGTGGCAGCAGTACCCGTGGTCGATGAAGAACCAGGGCGACTGGGCGTTCTGCATGGGGATCAACCGCTTCGTCTATCACACCTTCGCGCACAAGCCGCTGGGCGAGGAGTACCGCCCCGGCATGTCCATGGGACCTTACGGTGTGCACTGGGATCGCGGCCAGACCTGGTGGCCGATGGTGGAGGCCTACCATCGCTACGTTACCCGCTGCTCTCACCTGCTGCGTCAGGGGGTGACGGTATCGGATATCCTCTACCTCACCCCGGAAGGCGCACCCCACATCTTCCGTCCACCGGGAAGTGCCTTGCGGGGAAGTGGCCCACTGGCGGACAAGAGGGGCTATGGCTTCGACGGCTGTTCGCCGAACATCCTGATGGCGCGGGCCGAGGTGAAGGACGGCCGCATCGAGTTTCCGGGCGGCACGTCCTACCGGCTCCTGGTGCTGCCGCGATCCGAGACGATGACACCGCAGCTTCTGGAGCAGATCACGCGACTCGTCGAGGAGGGCGCCGTTGTCCTCGGCGCTCCCCCGCTCGCCTCGCCGAGCTTGAGCGGCTATCCACGGTGCGATGATCGGGTGCGGGAGCTGGCGGAGAAGCTCTGGGGCGAGAACCCCGTTCCTGTGCGCGAGCTCGGCCGGGGCCGGGTCCTCCTGGATCGATTCGCCGAGCGCGCGGAAGCCGACCCGCCGCTGCTGCCCGACGCGGGGAAGTGGATCTGGCTGGGCGAGGGGAACCCCGCGCACGACGCCTCGGATGGAGATCTCCACTTCCGCCACAGCTGGGAGGTCGCCGACGTCGGATCCCTCGAGAGCGCCACCATCGAGGCCACCGCCGACAACAGCCTGAGGCTGAGCGTGAATGGCCAGCAGGTGATCGCGGGAGACGACTTCCACTCCATCGATTCGGCGGACCTCTCGTCGGTGCTGCTTTCCGGCTGGAACACGATCGAGGTCGTCGCCACCAACGCGCCGTCTAGCACGCGAAACCCGGCCGGCTTCCTGGCCGCGTTGCGCCTCTGCTACGCCGACGGTTCGAGCACGGTGATCGCTTCGGACTGGACCTGGCTCGTCAGCCGCGATGGAGCGAGCTGGTCGGCGGCTCTGGAGCTCGGTCCCGGAGCCATGGCGCCGTGGAATCTGAGGGCGAGCTCCGGATCCTCGCTCCCCGAGCTGTATCCGGACTACGCCACCACCGCAGCTGTGCTCCAGGAGATGAGAATCCCGCAGGACTTCGAATCCGATGGACCGATCCGGCACGGGCATCGTCGGACGAGTACCCGAGACCTCTATTTCGTCGCCAACACCACCGACGAGAAGGTGGAAGCGGATTGCACCTTCCGGGTGACGTCCGGCGCGCCGCAGCTCTGGGATCCGATCACCGCGGAGATCAGAACGCTCCCCCGGTTCACCCGACGTGAATCGACCACCTCCGTGCCGATGACCTTCGAGCCTCACCAGAGCTTCTTCGTGGTGTTCTCTCGTGGCGGTGAATCGGGCGATACGGTGAAGCCCGCGAGCGTGAACTTCCCCGAAACGAGCCTCGTGACCACTCTGGAAGGTCCCTGGGAAGTCGCCTTAGATCCCGCCTGGGGTGGCCCCGAGAAGGTGACGTTCGAGACGCTTCAGGACTGGACGAGCCGGGACGAACGCGGGATCAAGTACTACTCGGGGATCGCCACGTACCGGAAGCGCTTCGAGCTGACTCGGGAAACGGATAAGAGAACCTACCTCGACCTGGGCACCGTCCACGACCTGGCCCGGGTCCGCCTGAACGGCGAGGACCTCGGCGTGGTCTGGTGCGCACCGTGGAGGCGCGAGATCACCGACGCGATCGCGGACGGCGAGAACCAGCTCGAGATCGAGGTCGCGAACCGCTGGGCGAACCGCCTGCTCGGAGACCGGAGTCCGCCGGATGTGGGTGTCCGAAGGCTCCAGTGGGAATCCGGCTTGCTCGGAGGCGAGGAATACGAGGCGGGGCGTTACACCTTCGCACTCTACCCCGGTCCCGAAGAGCTTCTGCCCTCCGGGCTGCTCGGTCCGGTGCAGCTGGTGCAATAGTCGTGACTCCGTACCGCACGAATCCGCGGGCGGGAGTGGTTGCAGGCCCATACCCTGACCCGTGTCGAGGTTCGATGGACTCCCTGAAGACGACGAGGAGAAAGGAATGGTGAGTCACGCGCGACGATCGGATTGGGTCCAGGTCGGTGCGATGCTCGCCGTGCTGGTCGCAGCGGGCTGCACTACTGGCCACGCGCCGGAGAACGGCCGGCCGCCGAGCGTCGTCGTCTTCCTGGCCGACGACCTGGGGTACGGAGACTTCGCTTGCTACGGGAACCCGATCAACCGGACTCCCCACTTCGACCGACTCGCCGCCGAGGGGCTGCGCTTCACGGACTGCCACTCCGCGGGCACCGTCTGCTCCCCGTCGCGAGCTTCCCTGCTCACCGGGCGGCATCCCTACCGGATGGGGTTCTACTACATCCTGGGCGGGGGCGCGCACCTCTCGCGGGAAGAGCTCACCATCGCCTCGATCCTGCGAGCGGAGGCTGGCTATGACACGTGCTTCGTCGGCAAGTGGCACCTGACCGACCTCGATCGCCCCGAGCGCGGCCAGCCGAGCCCCGCGGAACACGGTTTCGATCACTGGTTCGCCACCACGGTGAACGCCTTCGACGGGCCGCGGAACCCGAAGAAGTGCCGCCGCAACGGAGAGGCGGTCGGCGAGGTGGAAGGCTGGTACTGCGATGTCATCGTCGAGGAAGCGAAACGCTGGCTCGAGGGGCGAGACGATCCCGCGAAGCCGTTCTTCCTCCTGGTCTGCCCCCACGAGCCACACACTCCGCTCGCGCCGCCGGAAAAGTACGCCGAGCTCTTCACGACGGACGAGGTGGAACGACTGGAGGACGGAATCCAGTACGGCGGCGTGCCCCGGCCCGAGGAGAAGGAGATCGAGGCCGAGAAGAAGCACTACTACGGGACGATCGCTCAGCTCGATGCCGCCTTCGGGCGCCTGATGGAGGCGATCGACGACGCGGGGCTTCGCGAGGAGACCCTCGTCTTCGTCACCAGCGACAACGGGCCCGAGTACCCGGTGAACTTCCCGGAGTCCCGCGGCGCGTGGGACGATCCGATCCGGGACCACTGCTTCGGCACTCCCGGGCCGCTCCGCGGGATGAAGCGCTTCACCTACGAGGGCGGGCATCGCGTGCCGGGGATCGTCCGCTGGCCGGGACGGGTTCCGGCCGGGGAGGTGAGCGACGCATTGATCAACGGGACCGACCTCCTGCCCACGCTGTGCGAGCTCGCCGGCGTTCCCGTGCCATCGGACCGGTCGATCGACGGGGAGAGCGTGGTCGCCGCCCTGCTGGGCCGGCCGTTCCAGCGTCGCCGCGCGGTGTGCTGGAACCAACCGGTTCACGAGTGCGGGTTCGTGCCGGAGATGACCCTGCGCGACGGGGACCACGCCCTGGTCGCCTGGTTCGGGGAGAAGGCGCCCGAGGAGCTCTGGATGGACTGGATCAAGACCACGCGTCCGGAGCGGTACGAGCTCTACGACCTGACGCGCGACCTCGGCCAGAGAGTGAATCTGGCCGAGGTGCTCCCGGACGATGTGCAGAGGCTCTCTGCGGAACTGGAGCGGCAGTGGGCCGACATCCAGGCCGAGGCGCCGGTCTGGGAAAGGTGGAAGGCGAAGTGACCGGCAGATCGGCCCAGCCATTTCAACCTGCCGACGTTCGTGCAGTGGAAGAACCATGAGTACACCGGGAGGACTCGCATCAGGATCATGCTGCAGGGAATGACCGACAAGGACCCCGGCGAGCTGGTGCCGCTGGCCAGGTCATGGCTCCGGCCTCCCCCATTGCAGGGCTCCTGACATAGGTGCGTGGAGTGGCGGCATTGGCCGAATGCCGTTCATTCACGATGAGGGGGTGCGTCATAAGGTATGCAACGCTTTGACGGGGGCCGCGATCGACACCGACCAGGGAGCGAGCCCGACACGCCGTTTCCCTGCTGAGCCATGAGCGGATGGTTGCATGAATCGGGGCGCATGTGTCAGGAGCCCTGCATTGAGGATCACCGCCGGCGCCTTCGAGGGGGGCAGCTACGATCCAGCGGAGCGGGCTTATCTGCTCGAGAGGACGGCGTCGGATGACGCCGCTCCGTGCACCTTCGTCCTGGAAGCCTCCGAGACCTCACCCGCCCTCGACCCCGCCATCATCATCGCAAGTGGGGAAACCGGCTGTCGACTCTCTCGATCGACGGCCGTGTCGTGGAGCCGGGAGGGACCTTCAGGCAAGGTGTTCGCAAGCGGGCGGACGGCGATGACGTGGTACTCTGGATGCAGCTCGAGACAGTCGAGCCGGTGAAGGTCTCGTTGGGACGAGAATAGAGCGGCGTGTGCAACAGCGAACGAGGAGGAACCTGAGTGAGATGAAGACAGGCGATATCGTGTTTGTGGCCGTCTGCACGCTGGTGATGGCAATCGTCTGTCCGGGGCAATCCGCTGCCACCGCGACGCAGCGAGGGGCCCAGCCGTTGAAGGTCTACATCCTCGCTGGCCAGTCCAACATGGAGGGGCACGCGAGGATCTCGACGTTCGACCACATCGGCATGGATCCGGCCACCGCCCCGGTACTCGAGAAGATGCGCGGCTCCGACGGCAGGCCGCGCGTGTGCGAGGACGTCTGGATCTCGTATCGAACGGGCACGGGTGAAGGCTCTGGTCCGCTCACCGCCGGGTATGGAGCCCGTGGGAATCCGGCTCAACTCGGTGACAAGATCGGTCCCGAGCTCACCTTCGGCATCTTCATGCAGGAGCTCGTGGACGAACCCATCCTCCTCATCAAGGCTGCCTGGGGAGGCAAGTCGTTGCACACCGATTTCCGTTCTCCGAGCGCCGGCCCGTATCAATTCAACGAGAAGCAGCTGAAGGGATTCGAGAAACGCGGCATGGACATCGAAGAGGTGAAAGCCGAGAAGGCCGAGGCGACCGGGCGCTACTATCGAGAGATGATCGCACACGTGAAGCGTGTCCTGTCCGATATCGGGCGCGTGTACCCGGCCTACGATCCCCGCCAGGGCTACGAGATCCGGGGCTTCGTGTGGTTCCAGGGCTGGAACGACATGTGCGATGGCGGCGTGTACCCCGATCGTGCCCAGCCCGGTGGTTACGACCTGTACTCCGAACTGCTCGCACACTTCATTCGCGATGTTCGCAAGGACCTCGTCGCGCCAAAGATGCGCTTCGTGATCGGGGTCATGGGCGTTGGTGGCCCTGGCCAGCAGGTGCACTTCCGCGAGGCCATGGCCGCTCCGGCTGACTTGCCGGAATTCAAGGACAATGTCGTGTCCGTACAGACCTCGCCATTCTGGGACGAGGCCCTGGTGGCCGCGCAGGCGAAGCAGCACGAGCTGAACGGGATCCTCGATACCGCGCACGAGGTGAATGACGAGGGCAGGCTGGACAGGAGCTCGCAACCGTTCCCCGGCTGGAACGCCATCGGAAGACCCGCACCCGAGCAGCGGGTGTGGCGCTACCGCACCTTTGATGCACAGACGGAAGCGGAGCAACTGCCGAAGGAAGTGGGCAAGCGATTCCGCGTGGTCACCCTCCCCGACGGCATGGAGAGCTGGTACGCGCCCGCGTTCGACGACAGCAACTGGAGGCAGGGCAGAGCCCCGCTAGGAAAGGGCACGTGGCGCCACCGCCGCACCACGGTGAGCAACAACTCCGACTGGGGTGACGGCGAGTTCCTGTTGATGCGCACGACCTTCGAGCTCGATGCGATCGATTGCGAATCGTATCGCCTCAGCATCCTGGCCCGGCAGGGCTTCGAGGTCTACCTGAACGGCCACAAGATCCACACCTACATCTGGTGGAAGGACAGGCCCTACTATCGGGCCATAGTCCTCTCGGAGAACGAGACGAAGCACTTGAAGGAGGGCGCCAACGTGCTGGCCGCGTATGCCAACGTTCACTACGACAGGAAGACGGCCGAGCCCTACGCCTCCATCGATCTCTTCATCGAGGGTATCACTTCAAAAGGCATGGCGCGCTACGACCAGGCGCTGGAGACGGTGCTCCCCCCTGAGGAGAGAGTCATCGCCAGCGGGGCCTCGAATGCCGGCTACCACTACCTTGGTAGCGGCAAGATCATGGCTCAGATCGGGAAGGCTTTCGCCGAGGCCATGCATGACGGTGGGCCAAGGGACTGATGCTCTTCAACTCATCTACTTCCTCCGAGGAGGGCACCGTGCAAGCGAGACGCGTTCGGGCATTGGAATACCTGCTGCTGGTCGCGCTGGGAACCGCCTGTCTGGGCGCCTCGGCCACTGCCGAGGGCCGCGCCGCGGATGAGTCCGAGGAGCAGATCTACCGGTCGCGCCCGGATCCGGATCGTGATATGCCCTTCGGCCACGTTGGCGTGACGGGCGTGATGGTGCGGATCTACAAGGACGTGACCGTCAAGGTCGAAGAGACGGTGCCCGACTCGCCGGCCGCCGGGAAGTTCGAGAAAGGCGAGATCATCACGGGGATCAACGGGGTCTCCCTGAAAGACAGGAACCCCTTCGTCACGCTGGGAAGCGCGCTCACGAGGGCCGAAGCCACCGATGGCCGGATGGTCTTCGACGTCCTCTCCGCCGACGGCGTATCGAAGCGAAGGGAGACCGTTCGCATCCCGGTCCTCGGCGCGTACAGCAAGACCTGGCCCCTCGATTGCAGCAGATCGAAGAAGATCGTCGAGCAGGCCGCCGAGTTCTACGCCGACCCGGAGAAGTTCGACCAGGGCGGTATTCCCGGCGCCCTCGCGTGCCTCTTCCTCCTTTCGACGGGCGACGACCGGTACGTGCCGCGTGTCAAGGCGTACTTCGACCGCTTCCCCGAGGACGTCGAGCGGATCGGCGATCACACCTGGAACAACGGCTACAACGGCATCACGTGCGGCGAATACTACCTTCGCACCGGCGACAGATCGGTGCTGCCGATCATGCAGTACTACTGCGACGACGCGAAGCGGCGCCAGAAGTTCGACCGCGGCTGGGTGCACTGGGGCACGGGCGTCAATCCCGGGTACGTTGCTGGCGGTCTCATGAACCCCGCCGGCGCGCAGGTACTGACGACGCTGCTCCTGGGCAAGGAGTGTGGCGTGAACGTCGACGAACAAACGCTGCTCGGGGCGCTTCGGTTCTTCTACCGCTTCGCCGGACGCGGCACGGTTCCGTATGGCGATCATCGAGGCGAGGGCGGGCTCGGTTCCAACGGCAAGGACGGCATGATCGCCGCCGCCATGCAGATCGCCACGGGCGCCCAGGGCGATGTCACCATCTACGAAGAAGCTCGACGGTACCTGGCCATGTCCATGCTCACCAGCTATCCACTGCTAGTGCAGGGGCATGGCGACGACGGTCGTGGCGACGGGGTCTGGCGCAGCATCATCACGTCCTATCTCATGGAGGAGAAGCCCGAGCTCTACCGAGAGTCCATGGACCGGCTCACCTGGTGGCACGACCTGAGCCGCGAGCCCGGCGGGAGCATCGGGATTGCGACGCTGGCGTGGAACAACGGCGTGATCGGCTCGTCCGGTCCCGGCATCGGCCTCTCCTACACTGCGCCCCGGAGGACGCTGCGCATCACCGGCGCGCCTCGATCGAAGTACTCGAAGGACTACCCGCTGCCAGAGAGGCTGTGGGGCACGGACGCCGACCGAGTTTTCCTCTCGATCGACCACCATCCCGGGTACCACGATCACGGCGTGGACGAGCCCACCCACATCCCGTTCTACGCCCTGGGCGGTGCCTATCACCAGCCAGCGAACGACCTCCAGGGCGTACCGCGCGAGGTGATGCTCAAGAACGTTCATCACCAGCGCTACATGATCCGCGTGCAGGCGGCTAAGGCGCTGCGCGAGGTCGGCGCGTTCGAGGAGCTCGAGACGCTCCTCGGCGATCCCGACCCGCGCATTCGGCGGGCGGCGCTCGACGGCCTGATCGACTACCGCTACTGGTTCGCCATCGGCCGCCAGCCGATCCCGACGGAGCGGTTCTCGCCAGCGATGCTCGAGGCCAGCCGGAAGATGCTCTCGGACCCCGACGAGTCGTGGTGGGTGGTGGACGGTGCCCTGATGGCGCTGAAGTTCGCGCCGGCGAAGGATATCCGGGCGTGTCAGTCACTCGTCATGCCCTGGACGAGGCACTCGGACTGGTGGCTCCGCGAGTCCGCCTTCATGGCTCTGTCGGGACTCGAGAAGGACGATGCCCTCTACGTGGAGGTCGTCCCGACGCTGCTGGAGATCATAGCTGCCGAGTACCACACCCAGCCGCGCGCGAGGATGATGAACCACCTGAAGAGCGCCCTGAGGAGCAAGAAGCCGACAAGCCCGGCGGGCGAGCTCATCCTGGCGGGACTCGAGAGGGCCGTCGAGGTGACCGAGATCAAGAGCGGCATCCGCTCCCCCGAAGGCGCGTACAACGTCAGCGAGGTAGCCAGGGCATGCCTGCAGACCGACCCCCGGACCGCCGTCGCGGTGGCGCTGATGATCCAGCAGCGCTTCGATCTGTTCGCCACAGGCGATCTCATCAAGCTCGTGGCGACGCCGAATTCGAATCGCGAGAACACACCCAACGGCCTCTACACTACCCTCGACCAGCAGGCTCCCGAGCAGCGCGAGGAGCTGACCGACATCCTGTTCGAGGTGTACCGCCGGGAGCTCCTCCGGCGCATGGATGCGGAGAAGGGCGAGAACCTGGCGCTGGTCGACACGATCATCGACCTGACCAGGCTGAGGAAGCCGATCGCCGGCTGGAAGCCCGTGGGCAGGGTGAAGCCCCAGGATCGCATCTGGCGCTTCCTGTCGTTCGATCCGCTGACGGAAGAGGACAGGAAGCACCCACGCGAGAAGAAGCGCTTCCGCGCCATCCAGCTGCCGGACGCGCTGGAGAGCTGGCACACGGTCGATCACGACGACAGCACGTGGAAGAAGGGGCGAGCCCCCATCGGCGTCGGTGTCTGCAAGCAGGGCCGCGTGTTCTTCGAGAACAGCTCTGATTGGGGCCGGGGCGAGTTCCTGGTGATGCGCACGACCTTCGAGGTCGATGCCGTGGATTGCGACTCGTACCGGCTCAGCATCCTGGCGCGGCAAGGCTTCGACGTGTACCTGAACGGCCACAAGATAAACACCTACGTGTGGTGGAAGAACATGCCACACTACCGCACCATCGTCCTCGACCCTGGGCAATACCGGCACCTGAAGAAGGGCACCAACGTCCTGGCAGCCTATGGCAATGTCGAGTACGACCCGAAATCAGGCGAGCCACTCGGGCAGATGGACCTCTTCATCGAAGGACTGAAGCTCTCGGACCTGAAGTGATGGAGCCCGGGCCATGCGGTATCGAGGGCCTTGCTCCATCCCTAGAGACCGGAACCGGTGAAGGGGGCCGGCTGGACGGAGGCTTCACCCAAGGTGTACAGACACCACGTCGAGACATACGGCCACCCGACGGAGCTCGGAACCTACGCGCACGTGTTCGAGACCACACCGCAATCGCCATAGAATGTTTCTGCGCCAGGCTCCTGCCCAGCGCCCTCCAATTGCGCGCTGGCCTCGAGGCCGGTAGACTCCGTGAGACTCGAGCAGCCGTCAGATCGGAGGAGCATCGGATGACCGAAGAGCACGAGGCACGGGCGCAGGAGGTGCTTTCGAACTACATTGCCGTCACTGCTCTCGAGGATTCCGAGCAGTTCGGAATCCTGCTTCCACGCGACCTCGGACTCCTGCAGACCCCGGCCGGGCATCCGGTCCTGAGCGAGAACTACAAGCTGCTCCTGCACATGGTGCGGGAGCTCGAGGAGTATCCAGTCCTGAGCGTGGCGGACGGGATCATCATGGAACCTCGAGAGCTGTGTTCCTATCTGCTCTATTCCACGCAGCACGACTTCCAGCGCTCCGATGGCGGTATCACGGTGGAGCAGGTCCAGCACGCCCTCGAGCGGGACCCGATCCTCCGTCCCGCCGCTGGCCCCGAGTGGACGGATCAGCTTCGTTCCTGGGAGCCGATCGGTGACTTCCTGAAGTCGATCGGCGCCAAGCTCCAACCGAGGTCGGGGTACTCCGAGGAGGCCTGGAAAGCGCTCGTCGGCGCAGTCACACAGCGCTGGAACAAGCTGTCCGCGGTCGGCAACTCCGTCGTCATCAACCTGGGTACCATCACCGGGGGACACCTCGTCTCCTCCATCGCCTATGCCTCCGGCGCCTGTACCGATATCGAGTTCGGTCACGCCGTGCTCGCTGCCACCCCGATGCACCACTCCTTCGCCTCCCCCTCCGACGAGGCGACTCCCGAGGAACAGCACTCCACCGCCTTTCGGTACTACCGGGACCTTGCTCGTGTCTGCGGCGGCTACATGTCCTTCTTCCCGCCCGAAGGCGTCGCCCTCCTGATCGCGGCCGGGGAGAGTACGACCGTCGAGCTGAAGTCGTCCTTGCGATGGGACCTCCGCCAGAACAAGAAGAACGACGCCATTACCCACGAAGCCCTCAAAACGATCGCCGCGTTCCTGAACACCGATGGCGGCACCCTGGTGATCGGTGTGGCCGATGACGGCTCTGCGGTCGGTATCGAGGTCGACGGGTTTCCGAACGACGACAAGTTCCTCTTACACCTGTATGCGGTCATCAAGTCCCGCATCGGAACCGACGTGACCCCCCTCGTGCGGGCGGAGATCGAGTTGTACCAAGGGAAGAAGGTATGCGTCGTTCGCAGCACGAAGAGTCCACGACCCGTGTATCTCCAGTCCAAGGGGAGGGACGAGGAGTTCTTCATCAGGACGGGCCCTTCGAGCGAGCGACTTGGTCCGAGCGCGCTCGTGGAGTACATCTCCAAGCGCTTCGGGCGTGACTAGCACTGGCCCCACCTATTGGACCCGCCCCCCCGGAGGAGGACCCACCCTCCACCTGAGGAGATCCACCGGTCGCCACCGCCTGTCCACGAGCCCAATCGCCATCGCCGGCGTTCTCCCTCCTTTCTTCGCC
>CAZCAC010000039.1:0-35611 GCA_964496575.1 uncultured Planctomycetaceae bacterium
CCACCGGCCCCGCCACCCCCCCGCCCGAGTGGGGCCGCCCCGCACGCCCGCGGGCGGTTCTGCCGCCCCCGGACTTGCGGTCCTCACTGGTCCGGCGATCGGTGACCGGCCAGCTCCGTTCGGACCCCGAGGGGTCCGCCCGGGGCGGAGGTCAGCCCACCTTCACGGTGGTCGATTCGGTGACTTCTGCCGCGCGGGGTTTCGGTTCGCCGTGGGTGGCGACGTAGGAGTTGTTGTAGGCGCAGGTGAAGCACTTGTGGTAGCGCTGGCGCTGACGCTCCTGGCAGCGAGTCGAGTCGACCTTGTGCGCGAACAGTGCCTCGGCCCCGTCGATGCGAGTGGGGCACACCTTCAATTGCGTGTCGGTGTTCGTCATTTTGCGTACTGGGACTCTCTCTTCTGTCCTTGAGGGGCCTCTGCGGGGCGGTTACTGACCCCCGCGTTGGTGGTGGAGAGGGCCGGAACGTTGCTCATGCGCTCCGGGGGGGCCGGTATTCGACCCAGATCATGGACCAACCCCGATTCCGAGATCAAGGGGAGAAACGGAGCGCCTGACGCAAATGCGACATCGCTTCCGTCGCGGCGATGGGACCCCGGAAGCTGTCCCGGCTCAGCTCGACGGAGGCTACACCGTCGTAACCTGCTCCGATCAAGGCCTTTAGGGCCGCCGCCGGGTCGAGGTCGCCGGTGCCGAACATCCGGTGGTCGTGCTGCCCTCCGGAAATGTCGTCGAGGTGGACGTTCCAGAGGCAGTCGGCGCACTCGGCGATCACCCGCTCGACCGGCAGATCGCCGGTGCACAGGAGGTGTCCGACGTCCAGGGTCAGGCCGAGGCCGGTACCGGCGGCGCCGAGCCGCCGGACGAGCTCGTGGTAGCCCGCCGGCCTCTCGACGAACATCCCCGGCTCCGGTTCGAAGGCGACGCGCACGCCTCGCTCGGCGGCGTGGACCAGGACTCGCTCGATTCCCTCGCAGAGGTGATCCCACAGCTCCCCCGAGGCCGGCTCTTCTCCCTCGGCCGTGCTCCCGTCGGGCGCCGCCCCGGACCAGATCGAGACCAGGCCCCCCCCCAGCTCCGCGGCGAGATCGGCGGAGCGCTGGAGGAACCGGATCCGCCGGTCGCGATCGGCGGGTTCGGTCTCGAGCAGCGTGGGAAAGTGCTTGCGCCGTGGGTCGAGGAGGAAGCGGGCTCCCGTCTCGATCACCACCTCCAGATCGAGCTCGGCGCAGAGCTCGGCGATCGCCCGCCGCTCCGCCGCTTCACTGCGGTACGGATCCAGGTGACCGACGTCGGGGGTGAGCGCCACCGCCCGATAGCCGATCTCCGCGAGAAGCTCCAGCGCCTCGGTCAGGCGGTGGTGGGCCAGGCCGTTGGTGTTGTAGCCCAGTCGGAACATCACTGGCCGCGTTCGGGGTCGGGCGACGGTGACTCCGGCCCGTCGTCCTCATCTCCATCTCCATCTTCGTCGGTCTCCCCCTCGGACTCGGGAGACGACGGCGGATAGAGGTTGTCGGGATACCACGGAGGGCGCCGCTCTCGCTCCGCCTCCGGTTCGTCCGCCGGCGGATCGGTGTCCGCTTCCCCTTGCGCTTCCCCTTCCGTCCCTCCGACCGCCTCCCCTTCCGCCTGCGCCGCGGCCTCGGCCCGTCCGTAGTCGGGGTCGTCGGTCGCCTCCTCGGCGTTCGTGGTCACGGGTGCCTGCACCGCCGCCTCGATCTCCTGCGAGGCCCCGCGGAAGGCCGTACGCGGATCGGCGTCTCGGAGCCGGCGCGCACTGATGTCGATCTCTCGCTGAACGTCGCGGATCTCGTCCCCGATCCCTGATTCCCGCCAGACCTTCTGCAGGGCACGCCGCGCCTTGGCCACGTTGCTCACCACCTGAGCGGCAACGCGGGGGAGGTTGCGGCCGAAGATCATCACCGCGACCATGAGGATGATGAGCAGCTCGGTGAGCTCGATATTTCCGATAATCGCGATCACAGCGTCAGAGCTCCCGAGAGGTCATGGACGGGCTCTCCGGAGGAGCCCCATCTTGCCGAAACCGGGACGTCGCCAGCCCAGTTTTGGCCGAATCCTGAAGCTGAGCGAGCTGCCGCCATCACCCTGGCGGAAGCCGTAGGTCACCTCGAAGACGAAGTCGTGGCCGTCCCGGCGCACCAGGAACGTGCTCGCCAGGCGGGAGTTGTCTAGCTGCGAGATCGTCTGCCGGCCCTCGATCTGCCACTTGGGGGACGCTTCCCAGTGCGCCCCGACCGACATCGCGTCGAGCACCAGGAACCGATCCTCATCGAGGCCGCGGTGGTAGGCCCACTCGAGGCCCAGGTCATCGAACGGGAGGATACTCACCCGGGAGAAGGAGTAGACCGTCTCGCCGTCGTCCAAGTCGTAGCGAGCGTCGAGGTCGACCGCGATCGGTACCCCGTAGATGACTCCCAGGAAGTTGGCGAGGGCGACCAGCGGTTGCCAGCCGTCCCGCCGGTCGGGAACGTCCTCGCCATGCGACTGCGTCAAGGCGATGTCGAGGAAACGGAAGCCCCCGGGGACCCGCCAGCGGGAGCGCAAACCGAGGTCGACGTACTTGCCCGTGACGGGACTGTCCAGGTGATCGTAGTAGACCGGCTGGCCGTCCGCCTCGAAGGTCCCGAGGTCACCGCGCACTCCGACCGACGGAGTGAGTCCGTGCACGACGCCCTGACTCCAGGTACGGAAGAAGCTCGACTCGGCCTGTGCACCCGCGATCACCGCTCCGCGCGAAGGCGATGTGCCGACATCGACGCCCTTGCTCCAGGCGGTGCCCATCACTCCAGCGAACGGTGAGACCCGAATTCCGGCCAGGTTCAGGTCGAAGGGAGCCTCCACACGATGACGCGTGTCCGCACGGAACGACTCCTGGCTGCCCAGCCCGTCTTCGAACAGCGGGTCCCAGGGGGAAACCAGATCGCTCGACCCTTCCTTCCTCAGGAGGTACGCCACATCGCCGGTCGCGGTGTAGAGGAGTGGAACCCCGGCGAACTCTGCGAAGGGTGTGAGCCCGTGGAGCATGCCCAGGTCGGGCAGTCGCTCCACGTCGTTGCGGAAGCCGTCGGCCCGCACCCTCACCATCGCGCTGTAGTAGTTCTCCCTCTTCGCCTTGCGCCAGTGCGCGTAGGTGTCGCGATGTTCGTAGCGAACGAACTGCCCTTCCTGGAATTCCGACTGGACACCGGGATCGCTCTGAGTGGACAACACGAAGTCGATCCACTCCTTGTCAGTGATGAGGTATCGCGAACGCGTGTAGAAGGTCCAGCGCAGCTCGTCGTCGATCGTCGTCTTGTACTTGAGAATACCCTTGTCCTTGCCGCGGTCGTAGATGCCGGTGAGGTCCGCATCGAACCAGAACTTGTCGCCGGCGCGAATGCGCGTGCCGATCCCGAGCGGAATGCCGCGGGCTCCGTAATAGGCTGCATCGAAACGCCAGCCCCCGGAGATCTCTGTCGGCTCCACGTCCATCGCCTTGGCCGCTGCGTTGGTGACTCCCTCGCCGAGCTCGAGGTTCAGGGCCGCGCGGACGAACGAACCAAAGCGCGGTGAACCACCGAAGCGGGGGCTGTCGATCGCCGGGCGCCCCTTGCCGTCGCTCTTGTAGCTGACGGGCGGCAGCGGAATCGCCAGGCCGTTCTTGAAGGCGAGGCGGTTGCTCTTCAGCCGAACGTCCCACACCGAGGCACCCTCGTCGACGGGCACCAGTCGCATGTCCTTCGAGCGGATGTAGTAATCCGGGTCGGCAAAGCTGCAGGCGGTGATCTCCGCGTGATCGGCGTGCAGGCTTCCATCCGCGGAGTGCCGCAGCCAGTCCGCCCGGACAGCCAGCTGGGTCGGCGTGTTGCTGATGCTCGTGTCGAGCCACAGCTCACACCCCTGGAGCCACCCGTGTCCATCGACCATGTCGATGTACATCGAGTTCATGCGCGCCTTGGTCTCCCCGTCCACGAGGTACTCGATGTCTCCCTCGAAGTAGACCTCCTTGAGAATCTCCGAGATCGTCTCCGCATCGAACCGACCGAAGAGCGTCGGTGCCCTGACGGGTTTCTCCTCGTCCTGCCCATCGTCCCGATGTGTGCGCGGGGGCATCGGCGACTCGGTGCGACCTCGTTCACCCAACCATTCCTGGGTCGTGTCGATCCACTCGCTGCGATCGACCCAGAACAGCGCCCACTGGCCGCGCACTTCCTCCGGCCCGCTTCGAAGCACGGGATTGCGCATCACCATGATCGTCGAGTCGGGCGTCTCGAAGGGCCGCAACGACTCGTAGGTCGCCGTCCACCCGGCCCACTCGCTGTCGGGCGCGCCGATCAACCGGCCCTGGTCGGTCGTGACCAGGACGCGCTGCACGTCGTAGGTGAGGTTGTCGGACTCCCAGAGGAAGCCCTGGACGTCGAGCTCCGCGGGCCGTCCCTCCATGCGCAGGTAGCGATAGTCCGCCTGCAGGATCTCCCCGCGTCCGACCAGGTCGTCCTCCATGGTCAAGACGAAACCGTCCCAGGCGACCAGGTCGTTGATGTCCTCGGTTCGGCCGCTGTCGGTCTCGGCCTGCGTGATGTGCAGGGAACCCGCGTCCAGCTTCAGGTCGCGCCCTTGTCGGGTGCGTCCGGTGAAGTGTGCGTTCCCGGTGAGCAGGAGACCGAGCTCGTCGGTGGACATCCAGTCCGCCTTGGCCGAGTGCAGCTCGGTGGAATTCCTGCCTTCCTGGAGCTCTGGAAGCGCTGCTTCGAGATCCAGGTTGATCTCCGGGGAGAGGCCCTCGATCGAACCCTCGATGAACTCGATCCAGGTCGCGGTCAGCTGGTACGGCAGTCCTTCGGGTCGGAAGCGACCCCGCGCGGAGACTCGCTCTCCCGAACGTGCTTCGAGGCGCGCGCCCTCCGCCGGACTCCAGGTGAATCGCTCTCCCGAACCGATGAAGGCGCTGCGGCCCCGATGGTCGAGCGTCACTCCGGAGAACGCCTCGATGTCGATCAGCTCGAGCTCCGTCTGACCGCTCTCTCCGACCCGAGTCGATCCGTGGCCCTTCACGAACCGGGTGTTGACCGTGGTCTCGGCCTTTTCGTCGCGGATGTAACAGCGCGTGACCTCGCGGCCCTCGAACTCGAAGCCGGTTTCGTCCTGCAGACGAGGATCTGCTTCGAAGCGAATCTCCAGCCACTCGCAGTCGATCTCCTGGGTTCCTTGCGCTCCGCTCGACCGCAGCTCGACACTTCCTTCGGCGTGGGCGAAGTCGGGTTGAAGCGAGATCTGCTGCGCGCGGATCTGCCCTTGCTCCACGCCCTCGACCAGCCCCGTGGCGAGGTCGTACACCGCCGGAGTGTCGGGAACACCGAAGAACTCGACGTGTTCGGTCGAGTAACCGCGCGCCCGCGTCGCCGCACCGCTGCCGAGGCCGGAACGATAGCGGACTCCGCCCTCGGCGCGGAAGGTCCCCTCTTCGACCTCGAAGTCCTGGATCTCACCCACTTCGAGGCGCCAGGGATCCTCCGATTCGACCTCGACCACCGCCTCGCGCGCCAGGGGAACCGACAGTTTCTTGCGGTCGAAGAGCACCTTCAAGGAACCCTTCGTGGTGATGTCGACCGGTCGGCCACGGCGATCCACACCGGTGATGTGCGCGGGATCCTCGGTCTGGACGAGAATCTTCTGCGCGCCTTCGGCGGTCTCCGCTCCCGTCAACTCGACATCCGTCCCTTCGAAGTCCAGGTCTCGGAATTGACCGTCGACCTCGCCCCGGAGGAACATCCCGAGCGTCCCGTCCGCGTGGAGTCGTCCATCGATCTTCTCCGACGCATCGAGCTCGAACTCGCCGCTCGTCGTCTCCGCGCGAGCCGGCCCGGGCAGGTCGAAGTCGGCGTATTCCTTGTCGGGAAAGTAGTCGACGACCAGCGGACCCACTCCACTGATCTCGACGTACAGCCGCTCGTCCCCTCGTTCTTCCTCGAGCTCCGCTTCGATCCACCCGCCGACCACGGGCTCGTCGATCATGGTCAGGCGCTCGAGCTCGCCCGCTGCGTCGAACTCCGCGAAACCTTCGCCGGAGGTGAATCGTCCCTCCTCGTGCACGATGACCACGTCACCGATCGCATGCGCCCGGTCGGGAACGAACACTCGTTCGGTCTCTCCATCGCCGTCGCGGTCAGCGGTCTGCACGACGCCGCGGAGCTCGAGCTCTCGACCGTCCAGGGTCAGCTTCTGATCGCCCTGCGTCTCGACCCGGCCCCCATCGGTGACCGAGACCGTGATCTCCTCGCTGTCCTCCGATATCGAGAGACGGTCGATATCGATCGGGTCGAGTCCTTTGGACAACAGCTCGACCTCCGAACCGTTCTCCAGGCGCAGCCAGACGTGGCCGTCGCGCACCAGCCGGAGCCGGTTCTCTCCGTAGCGAGCGATGATCCCCAGGCTGGTGGTCCGCAGACCGTCGCCTTCGACTCTCACCGGCACGTCGGAGTAGACCGCCTCTCCACTCAGGTCGGCCTCCCCCTCCGGCAAGTACAGGATCACCGGCGCAAGAGGAACACCGGCGTGCAACGTCGCTACGGCGTTGTACAGCTTCACCCGTTCGGCATCGCCGATCACCGGATTGCGGCCGGCGTTCTCGATGCGAGCGCGCCCTCGTTCGGCGACGATCGTCGACCGCACTTCCTCGGTTTCGGGATCGAAGGTGTGAGCGGTGATATCGAAGATGTCGTAGAGATCGTCACCGAGCGGATCCGCGGTTCCGCGGAAGTCGTACAGCTTGCCCGCGCGGTCGGTCTTCTCCCGGACCGTGAATTCGAACTCGCCGTGGATGACGATCCCACCCTGCTCGTCCGCGGAGGTCTGGCCTTCCGTCTCCGGGATCACCTCCTCGGGAATCGGCGTGAACGGCAGGTTCTCCTCGCGACCCTCGCGCACCCGCTCTTCCTGATCGTCCGGAATCCGCTCGGCGCGCTCCTGCTGGCGCAGGTACGAGATCCCGAGCAGGACCCCCAGGCCCGCGCCGAAGATCAGCAGGAAGAGGAGGGCTCGCCTCATCGATACGCCGTCTCGACGAGACCCTGCCAGAGTCCTTTCGCGCGCAAGCAGTGCTCACACAACTCGCGCACCGCGCCGTTCCCGCCGATGGCGCCGACCACCAGGTCCGCTCGTTCACGCACCTCCTTCCGCGCGTCCGCCGGCGCGGCGAAGAAGGACGACCCGGACGCGAGCGCGAGATCGGGCAGGTCGTCGCCCATCGCGATCGTCTCTTCCGGGGTCACGCCCAGCTCGGCCTGTACCTCCTTCAGCGCCGCCGTCTTGTCGCTGCAGCGCAGGCGCACGAAATCGATCTCGAGCTCCTCCGCTCGCCGCTCCGTCGGCCTCGAGCCCCGTCCGCTGATCCAGGCCAGCTTGACCCCCGCGCGCTTGAGCCACACGAGGCCCTGCCCGTCGCGCACGCAGAAAGCCTGCGACTCCTCGTCGCCGACGTAGACCACCCGCCCGTCGGTCAGCGTGCCGTCGACGTCCAGCACGAGGAGCTTCGCCGCCGCCAGGCGGGCGAGCTCTCGATCATCGAGGTCGGGGGTCGGGGGGCACACGGGGTGGTCACACGGCTCGCGAGGTCAGATACGGATGTCGAGCAGGTCCTGAACGTCGAGCAATCCGATGGGCCGCCCGTCGTCGTCGAGCACCGGCACCTGGTCGATGTGGAACTCCTGCAGGAGCCGCTGCGCCTCCTCGACCAGGGCGTCGGGCCCGATCGACTTCGGCTCCCCGCCCATGAAGACGTCGACCGGTTCGTGCAGGTGCTTCATCTCGCCGGTCTCGAGCAGGCGGCGGACATCGCCGTCGGTGAAGATCCCCCGCAGCCGACCGTCCTCCTCGACGATCAGCGCCGCGCCGGGGCGACCTGGGGTGCGCGACATGGTGATCAGCACCGCGTCGATCCGCGTCCCGCAGGCGACCAGAGGCAGCTCCTCGCCCTGGCGCATCACCTCGCGCACGCGCAGGAGCCGCCGCCCCAGGTTGCCGGCGGGGTGGTAGAGCGCGTACGCCTCGCGATCGAAGCCTCGCTCGGCGAGCACGACCATCGCCAGGGCGTCCCCGAGGGCCAGCATCGCCGAAGTCGAGGCGGTCGGCGCCAGCTTCATCGGGCACGCCTCCTCGACCCGACCGATGTCGAGCACCGTGGTCGCCAGGCGCCCGAGCGTCGAGTCAGCGGAACCGGTCATCGCGATCAGCTCGGCCCCGATCTTGCGGGCGACGGGCACGGTGGCGTTGACCTCGGCGGTCTCGCCGGAGTTGGAGAGCGCCAGCACCACGTCCTTCGGCCGGATCCGCCCCAGGTCGCCGTGCAGCGCCTCGCCGGGGTGGAGGAAGATCGAGGGGGTGCCGGTGGAGGCCAGGGTGGCCGAGATCTTCCGCCCGACGAGCCCCGCCTTGCCCATGCCCGTCACCACCACCTGCCCCTCGCAGGCGAGGATCAGGTCGACCGCCAGGCTGAAGCGCTCGTCGAGCGCCTCGGTCAGGTTCTGGATCGTCCGGGCCTCGATGCGGATCACCTCCGCGGCCTGGGCCAGGCGTCTTTCTCGGCTTTCGGGGTTGGTCTCCAAGGGGGAACGGGGGCCACTTCTGGACCCGCGGGGCGGGATTCTATCGCAACGGGGGGCCCGTGGCGATTGGAGCCGGGGCCGCAGCCTGCTATAAGGCGTGACCGCGCCGTTTCCGCCCGGCAGGCCCCGCGCTCATCGATCCGCTTCCGTACCCCTTCCCATCCAGGAGACCGCCATCTTCCTCGCCCTCTCGTCCGATTCCCACGACCTGACCGTGGGTGCGCTCAGTCTGGGGTTCCTGATCATCTCCATGGGCATTCACGAAGCGGCCCACGCCTGGACGGCGTGGCGCTGCGGCGATTCGACGGCGAAGGACATGGGCCGGATGACCCTCGATCCGGTCAAGCACATCGACCCCTTCATGAGCATCCTGCTGCCGGCGATCCTCTTCTTCACCCAGGGGTGGATGTTCGGTGGAGCCAAGCCGGTACCGGTCGCCTACCATCGCCTGCGCAATCCGGCCCGGGACATGATGCTCGTGGCGCTCGCCGGACCGATTTCGAACTTCCTACTGGCGATCATATTCATGCTGGTCTGGAAGGCTCTCGCACAGGTCGGAGGAATGGGCGCCGACACCGTGGCGGTCCAGGTGATGGCGGCCAGCATTCGATGGAACCTCCTGCTGGCGGCCTTCAACATGCTGCCGATCCCCCCTCTGGACGGGTCCAGGGTGGTCAACTACCTCCTTCCGGCGTCGATGCGGGACGGCTGGGCCGTTCTCGAGCGCTTCGGCCTGTTCCTCGTCTTTGGCCTTCTCTTCTTCACCGGGATCTATGGCGCGGTCATCTACCCTACGATGTTGGCGATGCTGGACGTGGCCGACTTCCTGACCGGGGGACCCTGGTATTGAAGGACTACACCGTCTACCTCGAGCGGGTCTTCCGCGGCCCGATGGACCTGCTCTTGCACCTGGTGCGCGAGCAGGAGGTCGAGATCCACGAGATCGAGATCTCCAAGGTGATCGAGGGCTACACCGCCTACCTCGAGGTGATGACCGAGCTCGACATCGAGATAGCCGGCGAGTTCCTGGTGATGGCGGCGACGCTGATGGCGATCAAGTCGCGCTCGCTCCTGCCGCGGGAGGAGATCGACCTGGAGGACGAGCTCGACCCGCGCGATGAGCTGATCCAGCGGCTGCTCGAGTACCGGCGCTTCAAGGAGGCCTCGGAAACGCTGGCCCGTGGCTGGCGGACGCGCGGTCTCGTGCACCCCCGCGGCTCTTTCCCCGAGCTCGCCGAGGAGCGCTCCGCGGAGGAGCCGGTCCTGGAGCTGGGGGAGATCTCGGTCTGGGACCTACTCTCGACCTTCTCCCGGCTGATGCGGGAGACGCTGGCGAACCGGCCGATGGAGGTCGCCGGCGAGGCGCGGCCGATGCGCTTCTACGTGCACACCCTCGCGGGCACGATCCGGTCGCACCGCCGTCTGACGCTCAACGATCTGATCGTCTCGATCGAGGGCGAGCCCACCAGGGAGGCGCTGGTCGGCTCCTTCTGCGCCTTGCTCGAGCTGATCAAGCTGGGCGTGGTCACCGCCGAGCAGGGAGAGCGGATCGGCGAGATCGAGGTGATCCTCACCGACGCGGGGGCCGGGGACATCGAGGGGATCCTCGAGGGGACGACCTTCGACGACGAGCTGGCTCCTTCCGACGAAGAGGGCGAGGAACCCGACGAGGAGGGTGGTGCGGAGGACGGGGCGGCGCCGCCGCCGACGGACGCGGCCGAGCCGGAGGCGGCGCCCGAAGAGCCGCTGGAGGCCCGCGAGGCGATCCCTCCCCCCACTCCGTGAATTTGGGCTCCTGCCCCATGGACGGAATGCGCGGGGTGGTCCATATTCCCTGTCCGCTCGCCCTTCCGTGATCCCCTCATTCCCCCCGGTTCCCCGCCATGAGCAACGCGACCGACGTCACTGACAGCACCTGGGAAAGCGCCGTTCTGCAGAGCGAGATCCCCGTTTTCGTCGATTTCTGGGCCGACTGGTGCGGTCCCTGCAAGGCCATGGGCCCGTTCGTCGACAAGATCGCCGAGGAGTTCGACGGCAAGCTCAAGGTGGTCAAGCTGAACACCCAAGACAACCCCAACGTCCCCGGCCAGTACAACATCGTCTCCATCCCCACCTTCTTGCTGGTCAAGAACGGGGAAGTCGTCCACCAGATGGTGGGAACGATGCCCTACGCGGCCCTCAAGTCCGAAGTCGAAGCCAAGCTCTGATCGCGCGGGCGCGGCGGGCGCCCTCGTCAGTCATGCGCTACGTCTTCATGGGCTCACCGCCCTTCGCCGTGCCCGTTCTCGAGCGACTCCTCGAGAGCGGGCACGAAGCCTTGGCCCTGGTCACCCGTCCCGATCGACCGCGGGGCCGCGGGCGGGAGGTCGCCACGTCTCCGCTGGTGGAGAGAGCCCGAGAGCGTGGGCTCGCCGTGTTGCAGCCACCGAGCACCAAGGACCCCGAGTTCGTCGCCGAGTTGCGCTCCTTCGACCCGGAGGTCCTCCTGGTCGCGAGCTACGGCGAGATCCTCCGCACCAACATCCTCGAGCTCGCCCCGCACGGAGCGCTGAACGTCCACGGCTCGCTCCTGCCGAGACACCGCGGCGCCGCGCCGGTGCAGGCCGCGATCGCCGCCGGGGATCGCGAGACGGGGATCAGCATCCAGCGGATCGTGCTGGCGCTCGACGAGGGAGACGTCCTGCTCGAGAAGCGGATCGAGATCGGTGAGCGGGAGAACGCCGGCGAGCTGTTCGAGAGGCTCGCGACGCTCGGTGGAGAAGCGGCGCTGGAGGCGCTCGATCTCCTCCAGGCCGGAACGGCGGTCTTCACTCCGCAGGATCCGGAGCTGGCGACCTACGCCCCGAAGCTGAGGAAGGACGACGGCTGGATCGATTGGTCGCGACCGGCGCTGGAGCTCGATCGACACATCCGGGCGATGACCCCGTGGCCGGGAGCGCGAGCGACGACCCCCGATGGCCAGCCGCTGGTCGTCGGTGAGGCGCTACCCTGGAGCGAGCCCCACGGGGAGCCGGGAACTCTCCTGGAGACGAAGAAGCGCTGCGTGGTCGCGTGCGGGGAGGGCGCCCTCGAGCTGCTCGTCGTCCAGCCGCCGGGCAAGCGCGCGATGGAAGCCGCCGCCTGGTTGCGCGGTGCGCGGTTCGGCGAGGGCGATCGGCTGGGCGGCCGGGGTGAGCGGCGATGACCCGCTTGCTCGCCTGGCAGATCCTGCGCTCCGGTTCCACGGCTCCGACTCGCGAGGTGGCGGGAGCGGCCGAGCGAGAAGGGCTCGACCCGAGGGATCGAGGTCTGGTGCAGCGGATGGTGCTCACCGAGGTGCGCCGGCGCGGCTCGCTGCACGCACTGGTCCGATGCTTCGCCAAGGGCCGACCCAACCGCGATCTCGCCGCCCACCTGCGGCTCGGTTTCGCGCAGCTCTTCTTCATGGACAGGGTCCCCTCGCACGCCGCGGTGAGCGAGACGGTGCGCGCCACCGCCGATTCGCTGGGGCTCTCCAAGGGACGCTACGTCAACGCGGTGCTGCGAACCGCCTTGCGCGAGCGGCGCGAAGTGCTCAGCGGTGACCCACGCCGAGATCTGATCGGACGGGAGATCTCCTTCTCGAAGCCGATCTTCGCCGACCCGGAAGAGCACCCGTTCCTGTGGGCGGAGGATGCGTTGTCGCTGCCCGCTCCGCTGATGAAGCGCTGGGCGAAGCGCTTCGGCCGCGAGCAGGCGTTCGAGCTGGCCCGGGCAAGTCTCGACGACCCACGCCTCTCGCTGCGAGTGGTGAGCGGTTCCCGCGAAGCGCTGCGTGAAGAGCTCGACGCGGCGGGCGTGTCCACCGAGGAGGGCGGTCATCCCGCGATCCTCACTGCCGCTCCCCTGGCTCTCTCCGAGCTCCTCTCGACCGCCGCGTTCGCCGAGGGACGTGTCACCGTGCAGGGAGAAGCGGCGCTGCGCGCGGCCGAGCTGTGCGAAGCCGCGCAGGGCGAGCGTTGGTTGGATCTGTGTGCAGCGCCCGGCGGCAAGACCGCGGTGCTGGCGGCGACCGGTGCGCGAGTTCGTGCATGTGACGTCTCGCCGGGAAAGATCGAACGACTCGGTGAGACCATCGGACGACTCGGGCTGACCAGCGCGGTCGAGGTCTCGCTCCTCGAGGAACGGCGAGCGCCTGGAGAAGGTGACTTCGACGGCGTCTTGCTCGACGTCCCCTGTTCCAACACCGCGGTCCTCGCCCGGCGGCCGGAAGCGCGCTGGCGCTGGGGCCCCAAGACTCGCGCCTCCCTGGCCGAGATTCAGCGCGAATTGCTCGATAGCGGCGCGAAACGGGTCCGTCCGGGAGGTGCTCTCGTCTACTCGACCTGCTCGCTCGAGCCGGACGAGAACCACCAGCGGGTTCGGAGCTTCCTCGAGGATCACCCCGATTGGTCCATCGAAGCGGAGGCCGAGACGATCCCGCGCCCGCAAGCTCCCGAAGGCCCGGTCGATGGCGGTTTCGCCATTCGATTACGAAATCGAAAGTGACCGGGGGGTAGGCGGGACGTTCCAGGCCCCTTATCCTGCTCGGATGTCCTCCACCTACAGACGCAATCAGGAACTGGAAGAAGAAGAGGGTCGACCCAGGCGACGCCGGCCGGCCAAGAGCGGTCCCCCGATGGTGCCGATCTTCGCCTTGCTCGTGCTCATCGCGGGGGCCATCGTCCTCGCGCGCATGGTGGCGAAGAACGAGAAGCCCGAAGAGAAGCCGAAGGAGAAGATCGACGCCAGCGCCGTCTACGGCGATCTGCCCGAGGAGGAACCGCCCGTTCCCGGCGCACGCGGCTCCGGCCGTAAGCGCTCGACCAACCGGGCACCTTCCGGTCTGGCGGACAACACGAAGTGGCTGGAAGCGTTGAGGATCGCCGACGAGGCAGCAGTCATCTTCGCCAGCGCCGCAAAGTCGAAAGCGAATGGTGACCATTCCGCCTGGAACGAGAAGGGTAACGAGGCGAAGGAGCTATACGACCGGGCGATCATCCTGACGGCCGCCTGGGAGGACGAGCTCATGGAGAAGTACGGCGATACGGACCGTCAGGTTCGAGAGATCATGTCGATCCGTACGAAGTGGATCGAGAAGCTGACTGTACTGCACAAGACCACCGGCCGTAACTGAGGCTCGAGCTCCATGGCCCGCCGCGCGTTGGTGACCGGTGCCTCGTCGGGGATCGGTGAAGCTACGGCTCGCCTGCTCGCCTCGCGCGGCTATCGACTCGCTCTGCTGGCCCGCAGCCAGAGCAAGCTCGAAGCGCTGCTCGAAGAGCTCCCTGGCGAAGGGCACGTGTCGCTCGGTTGTGACCTGTGTGACTGGTCGGCGATCGACGCGGCGATCGAGCGACTCTCCGAGGACATCGACGGTCTGGATCTCCTGGTCAACAACGCCGGCATCGGCTACCGCGTCGAGGTCGCCGAACACGAGCCCGAGTTGCTCGAGCGACTCTTCGACACCAACGTGCTCGGACTGATGCACGTGTGCACGAGAGCACTGCCCTTGCTGCGGCGAGGGACGGCTCCGGTGGTGATCAACGTCTCCTCCGTGATCGGCCGCCGCGGGATTCCCGGGATGGTCGCCTACTCGGCGAGCAAGGCCGCGGTGTGTTCCCTGGGCGAGGGGTTGCGCATCGAGTGGGCCCCACACGACATCGCCGTCTGTACGATCAACCCGGCGCTGACCGCCACGAGCTTCTTCGACAACCAGCCCAACCCGGCCGGCCTCCCCGATCCCGATTTCGCCGGGGCCCAGAGTCCCGAGGAGGTGGCCGAGGAAATCCTCTCGCTCGACCGGGCTCCGAAGTCGGAGCGAATGATGCGGTGGAAGTGGCGGGTGCTGTCGATCCTGTCGCAGGTGACTCCCCGGCTCAGCGACCGACTGCTGGTGCGATTCCTCGGCGGGACGTGGCGCGCTCCACGCCGGTGAGCGCGCTCGATCAGCTCTCCGCTTCTTCCGGCAGTACGGGCTTCTCGGATGCTCCCGGCTGTGCCGGCTCCTCGAATTCGAGCTCACTCAGAACCGCCGCATCGGCCTCGTCGAAGAAGTTCGACCACTCGCCGTCGTCCTCGAGCTCTTCCGGCTCGTCGCCGGGAAGGGCGGAGTTCGGGTTGAAGTTGTTGTCGATCCACCGGCGGTTGCTCTGGACCGTTCCGACGACCGGGAGGATCAGGAGGTCGGTCTCCGCGGCCATCATGCCCAGGACCTCGGCCGGGACGACGGCCGGCATGCAGATGGTGAGGACTTGGCCGTGGCGGCAGAGGGGCACCAGCCCATTCTCGACCAGGAACGTCAGGTCCAGGTCGCGCTGCGCCGACGGGTCCGGCTCGGCCATGTCTACGGTGAGGAAGGGCAGCCCGTACAGCTCACAGACGATCCGCGAGAGCTCCCAGTCCGATACGAGGTTCGCCCCGACCAGGGCCTCGGGGAACGGCAGCCCGCCGTGAGCCCCCATGCTGAGGGCATCCTGGACGGCCTGAGCCTCGACCAGCTCTCGCTCGACCAGCACCTCGGCGAGGCGTTGATATCCAAGTCGTTGGTTGTTGATCATCCGGCGACGGGGTCCGCGACACCTCTGGCCCGGCTGGGCGGGCTGGGTGGCCGTGGGACGGGAATCCTCCATGCCCCCTATCGGGTAATCGCGGGCTCCCGCTGGAGGGGACCACGGGGAAGTCCCGACTCCGGCCGAAGGCCGTGAGGGGAGTGTATCCCCTTGCGCAGCAGTAGCTTAGGGCCCGCATTGGGCCCCTTCGCTCAGACGTCCAGGTTCGTCGCCTCCAGGGCGTGCCGCTCGATGTACTCGCGGCGCTGCTCCACGCCGTCGCTCATCAGCACGGTGAAGATCTGGTCGGCGGTCACGGCGTCCTCCAGCTCGACCCGGTAGAGGCTTCGCACCTTCGGGTCCATCGTCGATTCCCAGAGCTGTTCGGCGTCCATCTCGCCCAGACCCTTGTAGCGCTGGACCTCGACCTCCCCCTGAGCGCGCTGGCGGATCGCTCCGCCCAGCTCACGCAGCTTGGTACACACCTGCGTCTCCTTCCCGGCGGAGACTTCCCACTGCCCACCCCCGCGGAAGCGCAGCCCGTGCTCGGCGATGGCGGTGAGCCTACGGTGCAGCCGCGCGTGGTGATCGATGTGGCTGGCGACCACGTGCGCCTTCTCTGGCGACACCTCGGCGTCCTCTCCGCTGGTGACGACCAGCTCGTCGACTCCCAGGCGCGCCTTCTGCAGCTCGAGGAAGTCGTTCAGCTCCTGGTGGGAATCGAAGAACGAGTCGACTCCACTCACCTGTGCCCAGTGCGCGGGGATCTTCTCGCCGTCCCAGCTGGTGATGACCTCATCCGCGGGGAAGCCGAGATCCCTCCGCACCAGCTTCGGCACCAGGTTCTCCAGCTTGCCCAGGTCCTCGGAGATCGCCTTCAGGTCGGCGCCGGTCCAGGCCCTGTCCGCGGTCAGGTCCTTCAGCGTGACGGAAGCCACGCCCAGCTCGGTCAGGTACTCCTTCAGGTCCCCGTCGGTGATGATGTACTTCTCCTGCTTCTTCCGCTTGACCTTGTACAGCGGAGGCTGAGCGATGTAGAGCCGCCCCGCGTCGATCAACTGGGGCATGTGCCGGAAGAAGAAGGTGAGCAGCAGCGTGCGGATGTGCGATCCGTCCACATCCGCGTCGGTCATGATGATCGTCTTGCCGTAGCGGAGCTTCTCGATGTCGAACTCCTCCGCTATGCCGCAGCCCAGCGCGGAGATGATCAGCTGGATCTCCGAATGGCTCAGCATCTTGTCCAGCCGGGCCTTCTCCACGTTCAGGATCTTCCCCTTCAGCGGCAAGATGGCCTGGTTGCGCCGGTCGCGACCCATCTTCGCCGAACCACCGGCGGAATCGCCCTCGACCAGGAAGATCTCGGACTCGGCGAGATCCTGACTCTGACAGTCCGCGAGCTTGCCCGGCAAGTTGCCGCTGGCCAGCGCGGACTTGCGTCGCACCAGCTCGCGCGCCTTGCGCGCCGCTTCCCGCGCCTGCATGGCGCGGAGGGCCTTGTTGATGATCGTCTTGGCGACCTGGTTGTGCTCTTCGAGGTAGGTCCCGAACAGTTCCCCCACTACCGACTCGACGATCCCCTGAACCTCGCGGTTCCCCAGCTTGTCCTTGGTCTGACCCTCGAACTGCGGATCGGGGACCTTCACCGACAGGATCGCACTGAGTCCTTCGCGGAAGTCGTCACCCGAAGGCGCCTTCTTGTCGTCTTTGAACAGCTTCTCCTGCTTCGCGTAGTTGTTGAGCGTCCGCGTCAGTCCCGCGCGCAATCCGGCCAGGTGTGTACCACCGCCCTGCGTGTTGATGTTGTTCGCGAAGGTGAACACCTTCTCCTGATACGAGTCGGTGTACTGCAGGGCCACCTCGATCTCGTACTCCTTGTCTTCCGCCTCGGTGCTGCCGATCGTCTTGACGAAGTGGATGATCTCATCGTGCAGCGTGTTCCTGCTGATATTGATGTTCTCCACAAATGTCAGCAACCCGTTGGGAAAGCGGAGGTGCTCTTCGAAACCGGTCCGCTCGTCGATCACGTCGATGGTGACTCCGCGCGTACCCATCAGGTAGGCCAGCTCGCGCAGTCGCTTGGTGACGATCTCCAGATCGAACTCGGTGGTCGTGAAGATCTCCGGATCCGGCTTGAAGCGAATCTGCGTTCCGGTCGTCTCCGAGTCACCGACGACGGTGAGGTCCTCGGTCTTGGCCCCGCGGGAGAAGCGCATCTGGTAGCGCTTGCCGTCCTGGTCGACGGTCACCTCGAGCCACTCGGCGAGCGCGTTGACGCACGAAACACCCACGCCGTGCAGACCACCGGAGACCTTGTAGGCTCCGTGATTGAACTTCCCTCCGGCGTGCAGCTTGGTGAGCACCACTTCGACCGCCGGCTTTCCCTCCGCCGGCATCATGCCGACCGGTATGCCCCAGCCGTCGTCGCGGACCTCGCAAGAACCGTCCTCGTGAAGGATGACGGTGCAGAGGGATGCCCGTCCCGCCAACGCCTCGTCCATGGCGTTGTCCACCACTTCCCAGATCAGGTGATGCAATCCCCGGACATCGGTGTCCCCGATGTACATCGCGGGACGCATGCGCACCGGCTCGAGACCCTCGAGCACCTGGATCGAATCCGCACCGTACTGCTCCTCGCCGTTGGTCGGTTGGACCTCACCCACCGGCTCCGGCCGGAGCTTCGTCTTCTTCTCTTCGGTCATCTTCAACGCTTGAGCCGGAAGCTAACCTTCCGGATTCGTTCTTCACCAAGCCGTCGATTGGCTTCCTGCCGGTACTGTTCGGCGGTGAAGTTCTGCAGTTCGTGGAGGTGTACGGAGGACTCGACTTCCACGGTCAGGTCTCCGAAGTGTAGGCGTACTGGTCTGGCGTGTCTGGCCGCGCGTTCGCCGAGGGCGTCGTTCCAGGCCTGGTAGACCCTGGCGTTCCTCAGGCGTCCGCCCAGGCCACTGTCGCGGAGATAGCGCCTCATAGCGTCGCGGAGCGGCACCGGGCCGCGGCGAATATCGCGCTCCTCCGCCACGACCATCACGTGTCGATCGTGATTGGCATCACGACGTAGACGTGGTTATCACCCAGGCAGAACTTGCCGGGGCTGGAGCGGTCGTTGAATTCCAGGCGGATCGAGTCCGTCTCGCAGTGCTTGATCCCATCGAGAACGTAGTCGGGATTGAAGGCGATCGCCGAGTCCTTCCCGGAGTACTCGACCTCCATGTGCGCCGTGGCTTCCCCCCGGCCAGCGGAGCGCCCGAAGAGCTCGAGCTCCCCTCGAGACAGCTTGAGTTTCACCGCTCGGGCCTCTTCTCCGGTGACGTTGGCCACCAGGCGCAGCTTCCGGCCCAGCATCTCGGTATTGGCCTCCATCGTGTTCTGGGTCGAGGCGGGGACCACTGCGTCGTACTTGGGGTACTCACCATCGATCAGCCTGGCGAACACCTCCGCCGTGCTGGTCTTCATCCCCATCTGATTCTCCCGGAAGTGGAGCTCGACGTTCTCCAGCGGGTCCGTGATGACCCGGCAGAAGAGCTGAACTCCCTTGGTCGGCACGATCGAGGGGCTGATGTCGTCGTCGACGCCTTCCACGACCGAGCTGGACAGGGCCAGCCGGCGCCCGTCGGTGGCGATCATCTGCAGCTGGTTCTCGGCCACGGTGATCATCACCCCGTGCATCGCATACCGCCCCGCTTCCCGGGCCGCGGCAAAGGCGGTGTTCCCGACGAGCTTGGTGAAGGTCCCTCCCTGTACGGAGAGGGTCCCGTCATCGTCGAAGCGAGAGAGGACCGGGAACTCGTCGGGATCGATCGTCACCAGTTCGCAGGAGTCCGCTCCACCACGGATGGTGCAGGTCCCCTCTTCGGTCTCGAAGGTCACCGTCTCGCTGGAGAGATCGCGGATGAAATCGAGGGTGACGCGGGCGGGAATGACACTCAATCCCGGCTCACTGACCTTCACGTCGGTGATCGAGTACCGGACACCGACTTCGAGGTCCGTGCCGACGAGTTCGAGGGCATCGTCCGTCGCGACGAAGCAGACATTCTCCAGCACGGGCTTGGGGCTCCGGGCCGGGATCACGTTGTTGACGATCGACAACCCTTCGCGCAGTTTCTCGCGATCACAGAGGATCTTCATGGGGGTTTCGTGCCTTCCGGGGTTTCTTGAGGACACCGCGGGGTTTCTCGAGGACGCGGGTCTTCCTCTCCACCAGGGTTAAAAGAACAGTCTTCTTAATAAGGGGGGTCGCAAATTGTGGAGGGTCACAGGGTCGACGGCCGCAAGGTACTTGCGATTCGGAGCTTGCGGTCGAGCGAGTGGTGTTGGCGAAAGAGACCCGTCGGTGGAGAAGTGGGCAGTGGAGGGTAGGTTCTACACGTCTGTCCAGAACGCTCGGAACCTGCCTCCGAGGACGGTGGAAACCGGCTCCACTATCCACGCTCGTCGGGGTTGTATGCACAGCCTGCCAAAGAGGTTTTCCACGGGTTGTCCAGAGCCCGGGAGGTCCCGCGGACGCTGGGAGAGACCCCTCCGGGAGCCTCCCGGAGGTCCCCCATAGAGTAGGCGAAACGCCCCTGGAAGTACATCGGGGGACGCTCACAGATGGCCCGTGAAACGAGCCGTGAGACCGCGACGAACGCGGCCGGCAGCCCTCTGGGGCGAAGTTATCCACACGGGGCGAATCGCCACTCTCGCGGCGTCGTCCGGGAGGCGGGACGGCCCTCCCCCGGGAAGCGCTGCTCCCGCGGGCGGAACGAGGTACGGGCCGCCGGAAGAGGGGGGCGCTGCTCAGAGAGGAGCCCCCTGGAGTTCACCCAGGAAGTCGGCCAGGAGCCTCTTCAGGGTCGGATCCTTGTCGATCAGCTTGGTGATCTTGTCGACCGCGTAGAGCACGGTCGAGTGGTCCCTGCCGCCGAAGAAGCCCCCGATCTCCTCCAGGGAGTGTCTGGTTATCCGACGGGCCAGGAACATGGCGACCTGCCGCGGGAAGGCGATCTGGTTGGAGCGCTTCTTGGACTGCAGATCGGAGAGCTTGACCGCGTAGTGGTTGGTCACCACCTGGATGATGTCATCCATCGACGGCTGACCGCGGCGCTTGATGAAGATGTCGCTGAGGACTTCACGGGCGAAGTCGGCGGTGATCGCCTGCCCGGTGACGTTGGAGAAGCTGTAGAGCTTGTTGACCGCGCCCTCGAGCTCCCGGATGTTGGTATCCACCCGCTCGGCGATGATCTGGGCCACGCCGTCGGGCAGCTCGTTGCCACGCTCACGACCCTTGCGCTTGAGGATGGCCATGCGCGTCTCGTAGCAGGGCGGCTCGATCTCCGTCACGAGCCCCCACTTGAATCGAGAGACGAGCCGGTCTTGCAGGGTGGGGATCTCCTTGGGCGGAGAATCGGAAGAGAGGACGATCTGCTTGCCGGCGTTGTAGAGGGAGTTGAAGGTGTGGAAGAACTCCTCCTGGGTCCGTTCCTTGTTGGCCAGCAAGTGGATGTCATCGACGACCAGGACGTCGACGTTGCGGTACTTCGTACGGAACTTCTGCAAGTCCCCGTTCTCCAGCGCGCTGATGAAGTGGTTGACGAACGTCTCGCAGGAGAGGAAGAGAATCCGGATGTCCTGCCAGTTCTCCAGCAACGCGAAGCAGATCGACTGCAAGAGGTGGGTCTTGCCGAGGCCGACGTTGCCGTGCAGGAACAACGGGTTGTAGGCGTTGCCCGGGGTCTCGGCGGTGCCGAGTGACACGGCGTGACTGAAGCGGTTGCACGGACCGACGACGAAGTTCTCGAAGGTGTACTTGGGGTTCAGCCCGATGTCGCTTCCGCGCACTAGGCCGTCACTGGTCAGATCGCTCAGACCGCGAGAGGAGGTGAGGAAGCGGGGACGCCCGTTGTTCCCCCTGCCGTCGGTCTCCGCATCGGTCTCCGCTTCGCCCGTACCATTGCCCATTCCTCGAGCGCCTCTGGGGCTCTCCCCGTCGCGCTCCTCGTCGGCGCCATTGGTCGAAGCCGCGATGGTCAACTCGGGATCGACGCGGAACTCCAGCCGCAGGTTCTTCTGCAGCACGTGCGCGATCGAGTCCTCGATCACCTTGCTGTAGTAGTTGCGCAGCCAGTCGCGCGAGAAGCCGTTCTGGACGGCGATGCAGAGCGAGTCGTCCTCGATCGAGACGAGGTCGGCTCGACGGAACCAGGTCTCGTACTGCTCCGGCTGCACCCTCTCCCGGATCGACGACCGGAGGCGGCTCCAGACGGCGGAGAGCTGCGCAGCTTCGGCACCGGACGGGGCCGCGGGCTTGTCGACAGCTTCCAGGTCCTCTGACGCTGGTGTGTGTTCGGCCTCGGTATCGGGCATGCTCACTTGAACCTGGGACGCGGTAGCATCAGTCGGCTGGAGAGACGGGAACGACGAAGAGATGAGGAACTGCCCTCGATCGATGGAGGGCTGCACGGACGGACCAATGCCGAGGGAGAGACACGAAGGAGAACAAGAGCCGATCGAATGGGGTAGACGCCGTAGCTTCCGCGGATGACTGTCACCGGACGGACCCGCCTCGCTGACCGAGCTTCCCGCGCCGATGGCCAACCAGGGGTTCGGCGCGGGACGACTAATCTGGCGCTGGCGCTGAAGCGGCCTCTCGTGGGCGACGTCCTTCTCGCATTCTCATGAGCAACCCGCTCAGCCATCCGCGGCCACGGAGTGACGAGCACGGTGATGGCGGGCGAAGGAGGTGACGCGCTGGAAACCGAGAGGACATGAATGGTGGGCCGAGGGGCGCGCTGGAGAAGCCGGTGCAAGAAGCCGATGGCCGGTTGCGGTGAGGTCTCGGGCTACGGGGACATTAGAAACGCACCCCCTCGATCGGTCAACGAAAGCGCGCCAAACTCTTGGCGTGCTGTTCGCAAACGAGAAGCGGCGCGGGTCGCTCACGCGCGCCGCAAAGTTCTCCGCAAAGTTTCCACAGCGATGTGGATATCTTCGAGCGTCGTGTCGCGGCCCAACGACAGGCGCAAGCCACGACGCGCTTCGTTTACGGAGAACCCCATCGCCTGCAGTACGTGCGACGGTTCCAGCGCACCGCTCGAGCACGCCGAGCCGACACTCGCCGCGACTCCCTCGAGGTCGAGACGGGCGACGATGGCGTGACCGTCCACACCGTCGAGAAGGAGCGTCAGGGTGTTGGGCAAGCGGTCGAGAGCATCGTGCGGCGGGCCGCACAGGCGTATTCCCGAATGCAAGCTCGAGAGCCCGCTCCACAACTCGTCGAGCAATTCCCGCAAACGAGTCGCGCACTCCTCGCGTTCTCCCACCGCGAGCTCCACCGCGAGGGCGGCGGCACCGATCGCCGGCACGTTCTCCGTCCCGGCTCGCCATCCCGATTCCTGGTCCCCACCGAAGAGGAGTGGAGCCGCGCCGGTGCGCGCGCGCGCGCTCTGCAATACGAGGAATCCTACGCCGAGGGGACCTCCGAGCTTGTGCGCGGAGAAGCTGGCCAGGTCGACCCCCCACTCGGAGAGCTCGAGGGGCACTCGTCCCAGTGCCTGGACCGCATCGGTATGCCACAGGGGGCGGTTCGCTCCCCCGCGCTCCAGGGCCACCCCGATCCGCGCCATCGGCATCACCGTGCCGACCTCGTTGTTGGCGGTCATCACCGAGACGAGGCGGCAGTCGGGAGCCGCGGCGAGCCGCGCCACCTCCTCCACGATCACCCGTCCCTCGCGGTCCACCGCAGCGCGCGCGACCGCAACTCCGCGTCGCTCCAGTGCTTCCGCCGCCTGGCGCACCGAGGAGTGCTCGACGGCGCTGATCAAGAGGCTCCCCTCCGACCGATCGGCGAAGACTCCGAGCAGCGCGGTATTGTTCGCCTCGGTTCCCCCGGAGGTGAAGACGACGCCGTCCTCGCGCACTCCGAGCGCACCGGCCACCCGCTCGCGCGCCTGGTCGATCACCGCCCGCGCACGACGACCCGGCGCGTGCACGGCGGAGGGGTTGCCGAGCTCCGAGTCGAGCAGGGAGAGATAGAGCTCACGCACCTCCCGCCGGATCGGAGTGGTGCCGTTGTGATCCAGATAGACCCTCATCAACCTTCACTCGATGAGTCGAGCGGTCGTCGCCGGTCAGCCGCGCGGCACCTCGAAGGCATCGGGAGGGAGCGCGGGCAAATCCTGTGCCCTCATGATGCGCAGCTCCTCGTCGACCGCGTCGCGACGGGAGAGGATCCTCGGTGCGGGCGGATCTGGCGCGGGAGGGTCGGGCCTGACCGGCTCGGAAGCCGCGGGAGGCGGCTGCGGTTCCAGGACGACCTCGTCGATCTCACCCACTTCGGTTTCCACGGCCTCACCGTCCTCCTCGACTGGGTCCTCCAGCACGGCCGGGCTCTTCGGCACCGGGATCGGCAGCGGCTCCGGGGGCGCGGCCAGCTGGCGGGGCAGCTCGTCGACGGGGCGCGGAGGCTCGAGGTGAGCGAGCTCGGGATGGCCGTCCTCCTGAGAGATCACCTCCACCGCCAGCTTTCGGTAGTCCTGGGCGCCGTTCGATTCGGGCGCGTACTCGATGATGCTGGCGGAGAAGCTGGGCGCCTCCGCGAGCTTCACGTTGGTGCGAATCGACTGGCGGAAGACCTGACCGGGGAAGTACTTACGGATCTCGCCGAGCACCTCGCGGCCGAGGCGCAGGCGGCTGTCGTAGAGGCACGGGGCGATTCCCGTGATCTTCAGCTGCGGGTTGAGGCGACGGCGGATCAGGTTGACCACCTCGACCAGCTTGCTCATCCCCATCAAGGCGAGGAACTCGGTCTGGACGGTGATCACCACCTCGGTCGCGGCGGCGAGGGCGTTGACCGAGAGCAGGCCCAGGCTGGGTGGGCAGTCGAAGATGACGTAGTCGGCGGGCTCTCGGCCCTCGTGCTCGAGGGACGCCGAGGTCCAGTTCAGAATGGCGTCGGAGAGGAGGTTGTCGCGCCCGATGACGGCGGCCAGCTCGAGCTCGGCTCCGGAGAGGTCGATGTTGCTCGGCAGCACCGAGAGTCGCGCCATCGAGGTGGGCTTGAGCGCCTCGGTGAAGGAAGTTGCACCGTGCAGCACGGTGTACACCGACGGCAGGTTGGTGGGGACCTCGATCCCCAGGTGCAGGCTGAGGTTGGCCTGGGGGTCCATGTCCACCAGCACCACCCGGCGCCCCTGCTCCGCCAGGGCGGCGCCGAGGTTGACCGAGGTCGTGGTCTTGCCGACCCCCCCTTTCTGATTGATCACCGCGATTCGCCGCATGTCACCTCGAAGCGGTACCCGGCCCGCCTCAGGGGGCACTATAGCGGTCGCGACCGCGAGGCCGAAGACCTTCGGCCCTCGCTCCTCCTCGAAAAGGCCTCCATCTGGGCCGGATCGGGCACCACCGGCGCGGCGCTCACCCCGTCGAGGAAGAGCTCGGACTCCATACCGGATGCCCTCCTCTGAAAATGGGGGTTGACGTTCTTCTCGGTATGGCTTGACAATGAAAGGGTCCTGGGCCGGCGCACACGAGAGGATCGCGCTGGACGCTCGAACGGGAATCGAACGACAGTCCCACCGACTCGCCACTCCGCCATGCCGCGGAAGGGGATGGAAATGAGGAATCTCGCCACGGTCTTCACTCCCTTGCTCGTTCCGGTCGCCGTCGCCGGACCTGCCCTCGGGTTCCTGAGGGCGCCTACCGACCCCCCCCCAACATCCTGGTGATTCTCGTCGATGATCTGGGCATCGACCAGCTCGGTATCTACGACGGTCAGAACCCCCTGCTCCCGGTCTACGACGATCAGAACTACTACACCGACCTGTATCCCTACGCTGACACGCCGAACATCAACTCACTGGCGGAGGACGGGGTGCTCTTCACCCAGGCTCGCGCGAACCCCGTCTGCTCTCCGACGCGCATCTCGTTGAACTGCGGGCTTTACTCCTCAGCCAACGGAGTGGGCAACGTGATCTTCGGGCCCAACCAGGGCACTCCCTGCTTGTCGAGCTTCACGGACTTCCTGCCATCGGTGTACCTGGCGACTCCACTCGCCGACGTCGTGAGGGAGAGGACGGGCTTCGAGTACACCTCGGGCCTGATCGGCAAGAGCCACCTGCAGAACGACCAGTTAAAGGAGCCGTTGACCCCGATCTGGTGTGGAGACTGCAGCCCCGAGTGCTACTCCGCCCACGGGTGGCGATACGTCACTCAGGTCCTGCACTACGACAGCTTCCACGGTGTGCTTCGAGGTCTCGCCAGCCACCGACACCCCGACTCGGACCTGGGCGACCTGAGCTACGATCCACCCAGGTGCACTCGGGGAACGGACCGCTTCTGGCACTTCTACTGGATCCTCGACGAGAAGACCAATTCTACGGCCACGAGGTTGGAGGAGGATGGCACGTACTACACGGCCTACGAGGCTGCCGATCTGATCGACTGGATGGACAACGCCCCCGAGCCGTACCTGGCTGTCTGGTGTACGGTCGACCCGCACGCGCCGTGGGAGTGGCCCCCGCATCAGCACGCAGGCGTCGATTATCACGGCTTCGGCGAGGACCCGCCTCCCGATCCCGAGGGACGAGGCGCGAACATCAACACCTTCTACCGAGCCAAGCTCGAGTACCTCGACACCACGATCGGGGACGTGTTGGGCTCGCTGACCCCGACGGACCGGCAGAAGCTGACGATCATCTTCGCGGGGGATAACGGTACCCCGGGACCCGTGATGGTGCCCTCGGCAGACGAGGAGTCCTACCCCGATTGCCATCCGTCGCATGCCAACTGGGTGGCGTCGGGCGGCCCGCGTTACCTCAGCACCGAGCCCTACGACAACCAGAAGATGAAGCAAAGCGTCTACGAGGGCGGCGTTCGCGTCCCGTTGATCGTTTGTGGGGCCACGGTGGACGACACTCTGAAGGGGACCTCATCCGACCAGCTGGTGGACCTCGTGGATCTCCATGAGACGATTCGGGAGCTGTCGTGGACCGGAGATACCAGTGGTGGATATGTCCCACCACTGCTGGATGCCCACAGCCAGAGCTTCGCCCCGGCCTTTCAGGTCCCGAGTGGAACGTGCGTGCGCAACTACTCCTACTCGGGGACCTTCAACCCCAACACCGACTTCCCAAGCGGATCCTGGAAGTACGAGACGTACAAGAAGTTCTGGAGGGACTACTACATCCATCGCGACTCCAGTACAGGGCATCTGTACAAACTGCTCCGGATGGTGGAGTACAGCGGCGGCAACCCATTGATCGAGTACAGACTTTTTAGACTCGATTTCAGCGGCGCCCTACCGACCGAGTCCTTCGAGGAGGTCCCGCCGGCGAGCTCCCCCTTCTTCACCGGCATGAAGTCCAACCTCGAGGGGAAGACGGGAATGCAGCATAATGACTTCTAGCATGGTAAGGCTGCTTTTCGCGAGATCCGCATTCGTGCTGCGCTGTGCTGTTCAAGTGGCTACCACGATCGTTCACCCCATGAGACCTTTTCACCTGATCCTTTGCCTTGCCGCTCTGGGTGCTCCGGCGGTTGCTCAGCTCGACGTGGCGATCGTCGCCTCTGCACACCGGGCGAGCTGGAGCTGCAAGTTCACAGACCCCCAAGAGAAGCTGCTTGCCACAGGGATGTTCGAGTCGGTCGACATCATCAACACGGTCCTGAGAACTCCGACCCTTGCCGAGCTCCTGCAGTACGACGCCTGCATCTGCTACAGCAACGCAAGTGCCTCCGACGGTGACGCCTGGGGAGACGTGATGGCCGACTACGTGGATGCCGGTGGGGGTGTTGTGGTAGCGGTCTTCGCCAACTGCAACACGATTGCCGACCGCTACCTCGGTGGTCGCTGGCCAGGTGCGGGGTACGAGGTGATCCTGCCCAGCAACGGGTACATCTCGCACAATTCCTCGAGACTGGGCACCGTGCACGATCCCGGTCACCCGGTGATGTCGGGCGTCTCCACCTTCAGGGGGGGCTTCGCCAGCTTCCGGCCGGATGGAACCGCCATGACTCCCGGGTCGACAGTCATCGCCGAGTGGAACGATGGGAGGATCCTGGTCGCCGAGGGGGCCACTCCGAAGCGGATCGATCTCGGCTTCTACCCGCCCTCCAACGACTGTGATGGTTTCTTCTGGCTCTCCACGACCGACGGAGACCTGATGATGGCCAATGCCTTGGCCTACGTCGCCGGCGGCGGGATCCCCGAGCCGGGCACCGCCCACTGCTTCGGCAACGCCGCCGCCGGCAACCCCTGCCCCTGCGGGAACGACAACGACGGCACCCAGCCCCCGGGAGGCTGCCGCCACGACGACAGTCTCGCGGGCGCTCGCCTCGAGGCCACCGGGATCGCCAGCGTTACCGCCGACACGGTGATCCTGCACGGCCGCCGCGGCCCGATCTCCAACGCGACCCTCTTCTTCCAGGGCACCACCGACCTCGACGGTGCGGGGTACTCCCTCGGCGACGGCATCCGCTGCGTCGGCGGGGGGGTGATCCGGCTGGCGCTGGCCTGGACCGACGAGCAGGGCGAGGCCACCTCGTGGCCGACCTCGATCACCACCCGCTCGGCGAGCCTCGGCCATCCGATCACCCCCGGCGAGACGCTGCACTACCAGTGGTGGATCCGCGATCCCGGCGGCTCCCCCTGCGGCGACGAGTCCAACACCTCCAACGGCTACTCGATCACCTGGGGGCCCTGACTCCGTATCCGGATCGGGCACCGCCGGCGCGGCGCTCACCCCGTCGAGGAAGAGTCAGGGGGTGCCGGTCCCCGCTCCCCGAGCTCCAGATGGACGAGCAGGTGCTCGCCGGCCAGGGGGTCGAGCTCGTCGAGCAGCTCGTCGATCCAGCCCCGGCCGAAGCGGGCGACGAAGGGAAACGCCCCGAACACCTGCTCCTGCGGTCGGCCGCGCGGGCAGAGGCCGTGGTTCAGGCGGCGCAGGTGGCGGCGACCCTTCCCCGCCCGGTTCGCCTGCACCCGGGCGACCTTCTCGCACAGCTTCCGGACCCCCTGGTCGAGCTGATCGGCGGTCCGCCGCACCAGGACCCCCAGGGTGCGATCGGTCTCGGTCAGCTCCTCCCGGTGGTCGAGCAGCTCGCGCCGGGCCCGCCGCCCGATCTCCCGCAGGGCCGCGACCAGGTCGGGGGCGCCGGTCGCGTCGTCCTCCGGCTCCCAGTCGCCGCGAGCGGTGAGGAGCTCGAGCAGCGAGACCGCGAGGCGCCCGGCGGAGTGGCGGCACGCCGGATCGACCAGGGTGAGGGAGACGCGGGGCACCAGCGGCGGGGCGGGGTGGCCGGTCGTCGCCCCGAGCGGAGCGAGGAGCGCGCGGAGGGCGAGCGTCTCGAAGCCGCCGACGTTGGCGGCCACCGGCAGGACCCGGTCGGCGGCCAGCGGCGCCAGCAGGGCGCCGGGGGTGAAGGCCGCGGGCTCCTGCACGATCTCCGCCGCGAGCTCCGTGCGAGTGCGCGACCCCGGCTCGTCGTCGTAGCGATAGCCGTCTCCTCCCTGCCGCAGCGCACGCCGCCCCCCGTCGTCGACGTGAAAGACGAGCGCGGCTCGCTCGAGCGGGATCGGAGGCTCGAAGCCGCGGCTCCGAAGCGCGGCGGCCGAGTCCGCGAGCGCGGCCTGGATCGGTCGCCCCACCACCTCGGCCAGGGCGCGCGAGAGCTCCTCGCGCAGCCAGTCCGGCTCGAGCACGACCAGACCGGTGTGACCGAGCAGGTCGTACATCGTCCGGGAGAACGCGCCGGCGAGCGTCTCTCCATCGCGCGGCACGAAGAGGTCGAGCGCTTCGTCCACCGCTTCGTAGTCGCCGTGGATCTGCCGCAGGACCGAGCGCAGCGCCCCGAGTCCGTGGCGCGGGTCGGAGAGCACGAGTCGAGAGAAGGGAATCCTGCCGCTCGAGAGCTCGGCGAGGTTGACCTTCTGGATGTCGAAGTTGCGGTTGAGCAGGTAACCGTGATGTACCGCGGCGACGTCGTGATCATCCGCCTGGTTCCAGAAGACGGGAACGACCGGCCGCGACCAGGACTCGCTCAGGAGGCGAGCGAGCTTCACCGTCTGCAGCGCCTTCCACAGGACGACCAGCGGTGAGGCCAGGACGCCGGGGCGGTGACTGCAGACGACGCAACAAGCGCCCGGCTGTGCGAGGGAGCGAACCGCGTCGAGGACCGCCACGTGCGGTCCGTACGTCGCCACCTTGGCCTCGAGCCACCGGGCGAGGTGTGCGCGTTCGTCGGGCAGGTAGCGGTCCTCCGGTGGAGCGATGTCGACCTCTCGACGCGCGATGCGCAGGCCTTCCACCGACAGCCTTCCCGAGAGCGCCTCCCGCGCCATGTCGGGAAGGCCGAAGACGTCGACGGGAAGATGCTCCAGCGTGATCATCGATCTCGGAAAGCAACCGCGCGCAGCTCGGTGACCATCGCTTCAATGGCCCCGAGGCTGGCGTCTTTCCAGTTCAGCCCAGCGTTCTCCGGCTTGCGCCAGGCGTACAGGATGCCGCGAGACGAGTTGACCAGCGCGCCGCGTCCGCCGGCGAGGAACGCGGGGCGAACCTCGTCGGCCCCGGCGCCTTGTGCTCCGTATCCGGGCACCAGGAAGGGCGTGTGCGGCATGCGCTCACGAAGGTCCACGAGCTCTTCCGGGTGAGTCGCGCCCACGACGGCGCCGATGCTGGAAAGTCCACCTTCACCTCGAAGGGCCTCTCCCCACTTCTCGACGCTCTCGGCGACGACGTGCGTGAGCGGCGGGTCGCCGTGTCCCTGGAAGAGAGCGCTGCCCGCGTTGGAAGTGCGCACGAGGATGTAGAGCCCGGCTCCGGCGCTCGCGCACGTCTCCACCAGTGGTTCGATCGAGTCGGCGCCGAGGTACGGGTTGACCGTGATGGCGTCGCACCGCGACTCCCCGGCGTCCTCGAGGTACGCCTGACCGTAGGCGCGTGCCGTGCTGGCGATATCCGATCGTTTGACGTCACCGATGACGAGCAGACCGCCGCGACGTGCCTCGGCCACGACGCGTTCCCAGACCGCGGCTCCGTCGGCGCCCAGGCGCTCGAAGAAAGCGGATTGCGGTTTCACTGCCGGCACCCGACCGGCGGCGAGCTCGACGATGCCGAGCAGGAACTCCTCCACCGCGCGCGCGCGCTCGGCTCTCGAGGCGGACGGATCCCGCGCCACGGCAAACTCCTCGGGCAGGAGATCCAGGTGCGGATCCAGTCCGATCAGGCAAGGGTTCTTCAGGCGTGAGATCGTCGCATCGAGCCGGTCGGCGTAGTTCAAGCTTGCTCCTGGTCGTATTCCGGTTCCCGTCGTTGCGCTCCGCGCTCGTCTCCGGGCGCGTTCTCCATCGAACCGCGCGCCTCCATCCAGTGTGAGCTGGAGATGTTACTCGCTGGCGGCAGAGGGGGAAGCGCCGGATGCGCTCTCCAGGCCCTCGTCGACGAGGAACTCCGCCGCGACGGCGTCGGCCACCGGAATCGCATCGGGGGTCAAACAGTAGCCGTCGGTGTCGGAGCGCATGAGCAGCTCGAGCTCGAGCAAACGTCGTGCGGTGATCAGCGCCGGATCGTCGGGCTCCTCCCAGGCCGCGGTGCGCCTCGCTTCAGCGGGATCGACGCCTCGAGCGGTGCGCAGACCGATCCACCACGTCTCTCCGAGCTTGGCCTGAGGAGAAAGGCGCTCGCTCCAGACCCGAGTCGTCTCACCGCTCGCGATGCGGCGAAGGTAGTCGTCGACGTCGTCGACGTTGCCGGAGCGCTCTCGATCGAGATGACTCACCGCGGAAGGGCCGAGGCCCACGTAGCTTCCGTTCCGCCAGTAGTTCTGGTTGTGGCGACACTCCTTCCCGGGTGAGGCGTAGTTGGAGATCTCGTAGGGCGGCAGACCGCGAGACGACGCCAGCTCTCTCGTGATCGAGAGCAACTCGAGCTCCACCTCCTCGCTCGCGGGAGTGAGACGACCGTCGCGAAGCCAGCGTGAGAAGGTCGTCTCTCGCTCGAACGCGAGGTTGTACGCCGCGAGATGGTCCGGCCGCAGGTCGAGGATGCGCGAGAGCGACTCGCGCCAGCGATCGGGGCGGTGATCCGGCGCCGCGTAGATCACGTCGATGTTGATCGAAGCGAAGCCGGCCGCCCTTGCTGCGTCGTAGGCGCGGAAGGCCTGATCGGCGTCGTGGACGCGGCCGAACAACTCGAGCGTGGTGGACTCGAGCGACTGGAAGCCGATCGAGATCCGGTTCACTCCGAGATCGAGGAGCGCCGTCACCTTCTCGTGATCCAGGCTCTCCGGGTTGCACTCGATGCTGACCTCTTCCGCCGAGTCGCGGAACGAGGTGATGCGATGCACGCCGTCCAGGAGCGTGCGCAGCTGGGTGACGTCGAGCAGGGAAGGTGTACCGCCACCGAGGAACAAGGTACGTGGACGATGGGGCGCGCGCTCTTCGGCCTCGGTGAGGATCGCTTCGACGAAGGCGTCCAGGTCGTGACCTTCCGAGGGCAGGGAGTAGAAGTCGCAGTAGTGGCACTTCGCCACGCAGAACGGCACGTGCAGGTACAGCGCCGTACCCTCGGCGCCGCGGGTCGGTCGCGGAGGTCTACTTTCTTCGGCTCGTCCTTCGGTTCGACTTCTTGAGTTCGTGGCTCTTGACCTCTCCGCTCATCACCGCGTAGAGCTTGCGCAAGGCGTCCTGTTCGATCTGGCGAACGCGCTCGCGGGTGAGGCCGACGATCTTACCGATTTCCTTGAGGGTCATCGGATCTTGTTGGTCCCCGAGGCCGTAGCGCAGGCGGAGGATCGTCGCGTCTCGTTCGTCGATGACGTCGAGCAATTGCTCCAGGCGACGCAAGAGGTCCACGTTGACGATCTGCTCGTCGGGGGGGCGCACCCCCTGATCCTGAACGGTGTCCTGCGGCTGCGAGAGGACGTCGAGCGATACCTGCGGCCCCAATCCCGAGGCGGCGATCGTGCGCTTGAGCAGCGGCCAGTTGTTGCGGGGAATGCCCAGCTCCTCGGCGACCTCCTCGACACTGGGATTCCGGCCGAGGTGATAAGCGAGCTCCTGACTGACCACGCGCCACTTGGAGATCAGCTCGTTCATGTAGCTGGGGACGCGCACCGACTTGACCGTGTTGGTCAGCGCGCGGCGGATCGCCTGCTTGATCCACCAGGTGCCGTAGGTGGAGAAACGACAACCCGCGCCCGGGTCGAACTTCTCCGCCGCCTTCATCAGCCCGAGGTTGCCTTCCGCGATCAGGTCGGGAAGGGAGAGGCCCCGGTCGGAGTAGATCTTGGCCACCGAGACGACCAGCCTCAGGTTGGCGCGGATCAGGTGCTCCCGGGCTTCCAGGTCACCTTGCTGAATACGGCGCCCGAGCTCCTTCTCCTCGTCGGCGGTGAGGAGGGGGACTTCGTTGATCTCCCGGAGATAGGTCTCGAGACAGCGTTCGGCAGAAATGGCAGGCCTCCCGGCCAGGACACTGGCGGACAGGGCGAGCGGAGGATTCCCGGGGATCTCCCCGGGCGAGGTGGGATCGGGATCGATGGATACGCCCCTCGGGGGGCTCGTCGGAGTCCTGATCGACCCCGCGAGGGGGCGGTCTTGAGTCCGGATGGGGTCCGTGCGCGGATGGAAGGACGTAGCGCCGCGCCCCCTCCGGTCGGTACCCTGGGCGGGGGCCCCCTGGCTCCCGACCCCGATATGAAAGAGACTTCACTCGACCGGATCATCACCGAGGAGGACTTCCGCGAGACCCTGGTCGTCGAATCGGACATGTTCTTCCGGCTGGCCAACACCCTCCAGGGCAAGGCCGAGCAGCCCTGGAAGCGCCGGCACCTCTACCAGCTGGTGATCGAGGCGGACGCCCTCGAGGTGTTCATGGACGACCACGGGGCCCGCCACAACCGCGAGTTCTTCTTCATGAGGGAGCTGGTCGCCTCGGTTCGCGGCTTCGCCCAGGCGGGGTTCGCCGTGCGGCACCTCGAGTACCGCCTCGACAGCTACGGCACCCACCTCTCCCTCTACCCCGAGAAGGAGGCCGCCGCCAAGGACTCGCTGACCTACGTCGGCACCTTCATCCGCCGGACGATCGAGTCCCTGCTCGTGGGGTGCCGGGAGGAGGCCGAGCGCTGCGTCCTCCAATGGGGGGATAAGTTATTCCCAGAGGAGCATTATCGCACCTCTCAGATCCACGTGAAGCTCCCCCGGAACCTCGGCGAGGAGCTGATCGAGGACGAGGAACAGAAGATTGCAGAGGTGGCCAGCAAGTATCTGCAGATCTGCGAGATGTTCGACGAGATCGCCATCCACCGGATCACCGATGTACGCGCCCGGGAGGCGTTCCTGGTCAACCGCTGCTCGGAGGAGCGGGCCCGCGTCTACGAGGCGACGGTCCACAATCTGCAGTCGATCTACGACACCTACATCAAGAACACCACCATCGAGGCGGGGGACGTCCGGTTGCCGAAGCTGCGGGGGCACACCTCCGCGGCGTTCCACCTGCTCGAGGCGGTGACCCTCCTGATCCACTTCGTCGAGCGGCACGAGGCGGCCCAGCGCGCCGGCGGCGAGTCGGGGTGCATAACCGACTACGTCGATCGGGCGGCGGTTCGCGACGTCACCCTCAACCACCTGCTCTTCTGGTGCCGGGAGCTGATCGATCTGGGGCGCGGAGTCGCCCGGGACATCCTCTCCAGCTTCACCAACGTCCAGGAGCTGGAGGTCGAGGTGCCCGACGAGCTGGTCGTCCACGCCCGGCCGGCCTCTCTGATCGTAGGGATCGTCGAGCACTACGGGACCCCTGTCGAGCTGGAGGTCGCGGGCAGCATCTGCAACGCGGGATCGATCCTTGAGGTGATGATAGCGGTAGGATCACATCCAGATAGCAGGAACTACGTCTTCCGCGGCGATGAGAATCCCCTCCGCGACATCAAGCAGCTGTTCGAGTCGGGGCTGGGCGAGGCCGGGCTGTCGAAGCTGCCCTCCTCCCTCGACTACCTGAAGGGGAACTGAGCGGCCTCAGATCCCGAGGCGCAGGCGCTCGGCGAGGACGCTGGGCAGGCCCGCGCCGAGGATCCGGGATACCTCCTTCTCGACGTCGTAGTCCACGCGTCGAATCCAGGCGTAGTCCCGGCGGGCGTCGAAGACCGCGTAGGCGGCCCGCCAGTCCTCGTCGCGAGGCTGGCCAACGCTCCCGACGTTGATCAGCGCGCGGCGCACGTCACGGAGGTCGATCTCATCTTCTACCGTATAGGCCGTTCGCTGGGGGTCATCTTCCAGTCGAAGCAGCGTGACGGGGACGTGGGTGTGTCCGACGAAGCAAACCGACCTCTGCATCGCGTCGAGCGAGGGATCCGCGTCGGTCGTGCTCTGGATGTAGTCGAAGAGCTCTGGACGATGGTAGGTCCCATGCCCGACCGAGGCGTGCTCCAGGTCGGCGGTGTAGGGCAAGGCGGCCAACCAGGCGATATCCTGCTCGGTCAAGACGCTCTGGGTCCACCGCACGGCCTCGCGGGCGTAGTTGTTGAAGTACAGGAGGTCGATCTCTCCGACCGCTGCCGCGTCGTGGTTGCCCTTGACCACGGTCGCGTGGCGCGACTGCAGGATCTCGATGCACTCCCGGGGGGCCGCCCCGTACCCGACCACGTCCCCGACGCTGATCACCTGGTCCACACCATCCTCGTCCATGCGGCGAAGCACCGCCTGGAGCGCCGATAGATTCCCGTGGATGTCGCCGAGGACGCCGTATCTCATGCTCGTGGGGCAGGGTCAGGAGACGAAAGGCCCTCGATCAGGGACGCCGCGACCCACAGGGCTACCATCGGTGCCAGAGCGGTCACCAGTCCAGTCGGATTGGAATCTCGAAACCACTCCAGGTTCCGGTCGGCTCGAAAAAAGGTGACCACGGCCCCTCCGAGGGGGTCTGCTGGGGTGAGCCAGCTGGGCAGGAGCCAGGCCAGGATGGGGAGGAGCCAGGAACGGGCCGGGCTGGGCATCGGAAGCTGCAGGAGGAGCATTCCCAGGCCCGCCACGTGGAGGGTGGTCAGGGCGAGGGCCAGGGTCAAGATCCCCCACTGGAAGGCCAGGCCTCCGCCGAGGAGAGCGGGAGCGAGGAGGCTGGCCATGGCGCCCACCGCCCCTCCGGCGATGAGCCCGAGACCTCGAGCAGCGATGCGTCGACCGCGGCCCGCTTGTTGGAGTATCCACCGGTTTTCCCCGAGTGTGGACAACGCCAGGCTGGCACCGCCCAGGCAGGCCAGGAAGGCGATCTCGTAGGCGATCCTGGAAGCGTCTTCCGGCTGGAGGGCGAGGGCTACCGGGTTGAAGACGACCACCGCGGGCCACAGCGCCAGGCAGGCCAGTAGCCAGAACCAGGCGATGGGTCGCCGGAACAATCGAAACACGACCCAGCGACAGACGTCGAGGAGGTACACGGCGAAGTTCTATAGCCCTGCGTCCCCCCTTTCCAGCGCTTTTTGTCCGTGGCCGCGAG
>CAZCAC010000039.1:35711-68463 GCA_964496575.1 uncultured Planctomycetaceae bacterium
AAGTTCTATAGCCCTGCGTCCCCCCTTTCCAGCGCTTTTTGTCCGTGGCCGCGAGCCGGTACGGGCCAGGATTCGTCTGTGAGGGAGAGGGATGCCCCAGCCGAGGGATTGTCGGCGGTTTTTGCGCGGTGGGCGGGGCCTCCAGACTCTAGGCTGTGGCCGTACTCGTGGTTCGCCGCGACCGCGATTCCATCCCACGACCGACAGGAGATTCGCCTTGGAGAAACGGCTTGGTAGAGGCCTTGGCTCGCTGCTGGGGACGTCGATCCCCGAGACCGAGGAGACCCCGACCCCCGCGGGCCCCGTGTCGGTGCCGATCGACCAGATCCGGCCCAACCGGCACCAACCCCGGAAGACCTTCGACCCCGCCAGCCTGGAGGAGCTGCGGGACTCGATCCGGACGCACGGCCTGCTGCAGCCGGTGGTGGTCCGGCAGACCCCGCTCGGTTACGAGCTGATCGTCGGCGAGCGGCGCTGGCGCGGGGCGCGGTTGGCGGGCCTGCGGGAGATTCCCGCGATCGTCCGGAGCGAGGTCTCGGACGAGGAGATGCTGGAGCTGGCGCTGGTCGAGAACGTCCAGCGCCGCGACCTGGACGCTCTGGAGAAGGCGCGCGGCTACCAGCAGATGGTCGACCAGCTGGGGCTGACCCAGGACCAGGTCGCCGCCCGCGTCGGGCTGAAACGCGCGACGATCGCCAACCATCTCCGCCTGCTCGATCTGGACGAGGACGCGCAGAAGGCCCTGACCGAGGGGCTGCTGTCGATGGGGCACGCCCGCGCCCTGCTCGGCGTCCACGACGAGAGAAAGCGGAGCGAGCTGCTGGGGCGGATCGTGCGAGAAGGGTGGTCGGTGCGCCAGACCGAGGCCTCGGTCCAGGGGGTGACCACCGGGGGTCGGGGGGAGGCGGAACCGGACGGCACCTCCACTGCCCAGCGCCCGTCGGCTCCGGCGAAGGAACTGACTCCGGAGGAGCCCTGGGTGAAGGAGGTGCAGCGGCAGATGCAGCTGCAACTGGGCACCAAGGTCAGCCTAGCCAATGGGCCTGGCTACGTGGGAAAGATCGTCATCGAGTACTACTCGCGCGAGGACCTGGACCGCTTGGTCGAGCTCCTGGCCCCGCGAGAGACCCTCTAGAGGTCCGGCCGAAAACGGCCGAACCTCTAGATCCGTCAACACCTGCGGTGCTCCCGCGCCTTCGGCGCGGGGTCGGACTTCGTCTGACCTAGAGAGGCGGCCTTGTCGGCCGCGCCTCTGGCGGCGAGAGCCCGGGTGTTCCACGTGGAACACCCGAACCCCAGAGCGCCGATGACGGCGAGAAGATGAGGCGAGGCCCGGCATTCCAGCCGGGCCTCGCCTCATATCGCGTGCAGGTCGGGATCTCGCTCAGGCGGTGTCTATTCAGGAATCGGCGAGCACCTCGGTCGACAGGATCGACACGGGATCCAGGGGAATGTCGGTCGGCTCGGGTTGACCGGTTCGCCCGGTGCGCTCCAGGGTCGGCAGCTCCGAGATCTCCTGCGCGACCTCCAGGCCCTCGATGATCTTCCCAAAGACCGTGCCTCGAGCGTCCAGATGGTGAGCGTCCGCCACGGTGAGGTTGAAGAGGCTGCCGTTGCTCTCCACCTTCGGAGGCTTGACCACCGAGGCCAGGAACCCCTCGAAGCAGCTGAGCTCACTCTCCTCCACCTCGACGTCGAAGTCCGCTCCCGTACCTCCGGGCGGCCAGAGCGCCGGTTCGGTGTCCTTGGTGGCCGGGTCGCCGCCGGCGATGTACTGCCCGGGGCGGATTTGGTGGAACCTGGTGCCATCGAAGAACCCCTCGCCCGCCAGCTTCAGGAAGTTCTCCACGTGCAGGGGCGCCTCCTCCTGGTAGAGGCCCACCACGATGTCCCCACGGTCGGTCCGGATGCGCACCCTGGGGGCGCCCGCGGGCAGGTCGGGATTGGCGAAGAAGCGGGGGTGCTCGTCCCGCCAGCTCTTCTCGGCCCCGTACATGCGCCCGAGATGCTCCACCAGGCTCAACGGCGTCACGCTCTCGCCGTAGGTGTACTTCTCGGCAACCAGCGGATGCTCCGGGTACATCGTGCGGATGCTCGAGAGGGTCGAGAGCGCCTCCTCGTAGCGCCCGTCGGCGCGCAGGTTCTGCGCCGTGAGGAAGAGCCCCCACGGCCCGGCCACGGTGTCCTTCAGCTCCGCGGTGATGCGGGCCACCTCGTCTGGATCACCGGTGAAGCCCGCCCCGGTTTCCTCGATGGCGGCCATCAGCGTCTTCCAGCTCTCATCGACCGCCGCGCGCTCCTTCTGGTTCATGTACTGAACCAAGAGGATGGATGCAGCGATGATGACGGCCAGAAGAGCTCCCAGCTTCCAGTACTTCTCGACGAATTCGGCCAGCGCGGACTTCTCCTCGACGGGGACGAGCGTGACCTGGGTCGGGGCCTTGTGTTTTGCCATGGTTCTGGGAGGGTAAGGGGCCAATAAGTGTACGTTATATTGGCGGTATGTGGCCTGTTTGTGCTGTGCGATGTGCCGAAGCGGTCGAACTACCGCGACGGGAGCCCGCGACCGGAGTCGATCGGCTCGGAGCCGAGCGTGCCCACGGGGGGTCTCCACGACTGGAAGGGAAACAATCCCCGGTGTGATTCGAAAGGTGCCTCTCCGGGACTCCGTGGCCTCGAGGTCGTCGGGCCAGAAGGGGGCGCATTATAGGCGCCGCACCGATCCAGCCACAAGTAACCCCGGGCTCTGCCGTACGGAGATGGAGGACTACAACCACAAGAGGGGGACCGGCTACCATGCTGGGCCCATCTCGACCCCGGGGTCGGGGTGTCTATCAGGCGCCGGCCTTCGGGCCGCCCCCGTCGATCCCTCCAGCCGCCAGGAGCCGTAGGCCCATGATCCTCTCCCTCTCTCTCTGCGCCGCCGCCCTGGGCAGCGCCTCCACCGCTCCCCTGCCGCCCGAACCGACCCCCCTCGTCCAGCCCCAGGACAAAGGAGACAAGAAGGCGGAGTACGACCGCCGGCGCAAGGAGGCGGGCAAGGACGCTGCCAAGCTCTGGGAGGTCTACTTGTGGTGCGACGCCAACGGCATGGAGAAGGAGGCTCGCTCGTGCCTGCGCGCCGTGGTGCGTGCCGATCCCGATCACCGGGAGGCACACCTCAAGCTCGGCCACCTCGAGTACGACGGCAAGTGGTTCACCACCCAGAAGAAGCTCGACCAGTACAAGCGGAAGAACGAAGAGCGGATCAACAAGGAGAAGGGGCTGGTGCGTTTCGAGGACGGGTGGGTGCCCAAAGAAGACCTCCCCTATCTCGAACGCGGTTTGACTCGCAACGAGGACGGCGAGTGGGTCTCTGCCGAAGAGCTCGAGAAGATCAAGGCCGGTTGGCAGAAGCAGGACACCACCTGGATCTCTCCCGAGGAGATGCCGAACGTCGAGAAGGGGCTGTGGAAGTGCGGAGAGAAGTGGCTGACCCTCGAGAAGGCCAACGAGTACCACCAGGACATCGGCAAGTGGTGGATCATCCCGACCGACCACTTCATCGTCTACACCACTTGTGATCGCGACGTCGCGATGAAGGCGATCGATCACATGGACCGCGCGTACCGGGACGTCGCGAAGGTCCTGGGCTCCACCCCGGAGGAGCCGGTGAACGTGGGACTGTTCCGTAGCCTGGAGCAGTACAGTCTCTTCGCCGCGGGCAGCGAGGCGTTCCCGAGCACCGATGCGCGAGGACTCTCCTCGGTTCACGGCGCCTACTTCGCGGACCTGTGGTTCAACCCCGAGCCCTTCTATCTGCTCGGAGCAGGGGTCGGCTACTGGGATGCATCCACGGAGAACGGCAACCTCTTCGGTGTCCACCAGGCGCGTCACGCCGCGGCCCTCTCCCTCGTGGAAGCCGCGGACCCGAGTCCCGGCGCTCTCGACGGTATCCGCAAGAAGAAGGAGCCCGACAACGCCTACGCCCAGAAGTTCTGGGATGAGAAGAAGCTCCCCGAGTGGTTCCGCAGTGGCACTGCCTCCTACGCGGACCGCTACTTCGTCGACCAGTTCGTCGGTCGCGGGGGCGATCCCCACTGGGCGCGCAAGTGGTCGATCCAGAACCTGATGAGCCGCGGGGGGCTGCGCCCGCTAAAGCAGATTTTCGACACCTTCCTGGATGTCAACCAGGCCGACGATTCGAAGAAGAGTCTCATCGAGTGCGGCCTCGTCGTCTCCTTCATCATCGATGGCAAGTGCCCTCCGGTGGCCGAGAAGCATGGTGCACTCAAGCGGGCCCTCAAGACCGGGGAAGGGATCGAGAAGGCCTTCAAGAATCTCCAGAACGAAGTCACCAAGAACGAGAAAGCGCTCCGCGAGTTCGCCGGCATCTGACACCAATCAGGATTATCCAACTCGGACAACCCATGTTCTTCTCCCACCTGCTGCCCGCGACTCTTCTGACCCTCGGCGGAACCCACGCCGGGCTCCATCCGGCGACCTCGAACCTGTACGTCGAGCTGCCAGACCTGGGCGCGGTGGTCGAGGCGTATCAGGATGCACCCCTGGTCAACTTCCTCCACGACGAGAGGATCCGCATCTTTGTCGCCAAGATCGCCGGAGAGGATCCCGAGACGTTCAACGTGGATCTTCTGATCGCGGATGGGTTGAACGAGCTGTACCGCGAGATGCCTCCGGAGGCGCTTCAAGCGCTCGACGTGCTCGCCGGACTCGAGTGGTTCTCGCTGTCTCTATCCGGTGTCGAGCTCGACGGCCTCAGCGAGCTCGTCGCCGCCTCGCAGGGCGAGATGACACCGGAGTTGAAGGAGCGCATCAGCCGCTTGCAGCTGAAGGTCGTCCTGGACCTGGGCTCGCCCGAGAACGCCGGCGAAGCCTTGAGCCTTCTGCAACTCGGCGCGAAGGAGACCGATGGTGAGCTACGCAAGGTGGACCTGCTCGTGCCTCCCCTCGTCGCAGAACCCCTCGAAGCCTGGGTGCTCTCCGCACCGGATGATTCCGGGTTCGAGGTCTGGGCGATCCAGCTGGGCTCGAGCGTGACGATGGGGGCGGGTATCGGTGCTCTCGATCGTTTCATCGCCGGCGGCCCGACCTTGGCCGAGAACGAGTCCTACCAGAAGAGTGCCGTCCCCTTCGTCGACGCGGGAGGGACCACGATCGTCGACGCCTACTTCCACTTCGAGGGTCTCTCCGAGATCGGCAAGCTCCTGGGCATGACCGGGGAGATGCCCGCTCCGATGGTCGAAGCGATCAGCTTCCTGATGCAGACCGCGGCTCCCGGTGGACAGGTCGAGGCGCGCACGCGTTCCCAGCTGGTCGGCAATCGCTTCATCACCGAGAGCTTCCGCTACGACCACGGCGACGGCGCGACGATCCTCGACATCGCCGGCAACCAGCCGGTATCACCGGAGTCGTTCCGGATGGTGCCCGAAGATGCTGTCGCCTGCTGGGCGACCACGCTGGACAAGAAGGCGATGCGCGCCTTCCTCGGTTCCTGTCTCGAAGGGCTGTGCGTCGAGGATCCGGAGCAGTGCCTGGTGCAGATGGAGGAGCAGTACGGCGCACGCCCCGACAAGGACCTCATCGACGCGCTCGGCGATGAGTACGTCTTCTACACCATGCCGTTCGCCGGCATCGGGATGCCGAAGGTCTTCTGTGCCATCGAGCTGGAGGACCCCGAGTCCTTCGCCCGCGGCATGGACGGTTTCGGGACCTACCTGGCCGATGTGACCGACGGAGCGGTGGAGTTCCGATCCAAGCCCTACCGCAAGCGGCCCTTCGCCTCCTTCTCTCCGGGCATGGACCTGACCGAGCTGGCCGGTGGAGGAGCCGCCGGGGTGTTCACCCAGATGACTCCCGCCTTCGTCTCGCTGGCTGCGTCGATCGGTGTTCTCGAGGACCGCGCGGTGATCTCGCTCTCCAGCATGTACACCAAGCGAGAGATGAAGCGGTTGATGAGAGGCGAGGGGGGAATGCATCCGCTCACGTCGAGTCAGAACGAGATTCCCGAGGGGGCGACCTCCTACGGGACCACCGATTGGGGGACGATCCTCGCCGGAGTGTACGACGCGATCGCCGGCTTCATCCCGCTCATCCAGCAGGCCGCCGGCGGGGAGCTTCCCTTCGGAGCGGAGGACCTGCCGTCCAGCGTGATATTCAAGGAGTACTTCCGCCCGACAGTCACTTACGGCACCAAGGTCGAAGGTGGAGTGTACGCGTACAACGAAGCCTCGTTCGGTCCGGAGATACCGGCTGCGGCTAGCGCCGCGCTTCTGACCGGAGCAATCGTCGCCGCCATCCATCTGGAGGAGGCGAATGAGATGAAGGTCCGCGAGGCTCCGGCCGCACCAGGCGGACCGGAAGCCGGTCTGGCGACCACGCCGAGGCAGGTGACGATCGACGCCCTCCGCGAGACGAAGATCTCGATCATCGTCTACAAGAGTGATCAGGATCGATACCCCGATGCTCTCACCGACCTTCTCGATCCGACGGACAAGTTCTCCGGCGGTTTCTTCCAGGACTCGAAGGTGCCCGAGGACGGTTGGGGCAACCAGGTGAACTACTCCCTGTCGAAGGGCGGTAGCTCTTTCCGGATCTGGTCCTCCGGCCCCGATGGCATCAATCAGAACGGCGACGGGGACGACGTCATCCTGAGCAAGTAAGGACGGGTCCTGATACCGTATGGCGGGCAGGCTCCAGCCCTGCTTCCCTTCGCGGTGTCCTCTCCACACGATCCCGACTCCCGGCGAGAACGCCCGGCGCGCAAGGCGTTCCGGATCGCCCGACGGAACCTGGCCAAGGCCGTCCTCCGCCAGGTCGGCCCCGGTTTGTTGCGCCTGCTGGCGAGCACCTGGAAGGTCCAGGTGCTGGGCGAAGAAGAGCTGGAGGCCGCGCGCGGCGAGGGTGGTGGGCACTTCATGTCGTTGTGGCACGGCCGCATGCTGGTCGCCCTGCCTCACCACGCGAGGCGCGACTGGGTGGTGCTCGTCTCACCGAGTGACGACGGCGACATCTCCGAACACCTGCTCGAACGATTCGGCTACCAGGTGATCCGCGGTTCTTCGAGCCGCACGGGAGCGCGCGCCTTGCGGGAGATGCTCGCGGTCCTGCGCGAGGGCAAGGTCCTGACGATCACTCCCGACGGACCACGCGGCCCTCGCCACTCGATGAACCCCGGCCTCGCCTGGATGTCACGCGCGACGGGCTACGCCGTCGTGCCGTGCGGCTTCGTCTGCCATCCCGCGTGGCAGGCCCGCAGCTGGGATCGTTTCACCTTGCCGCGAGCTCGCGCGCGGGTGGCGCTGGTGTACGAGCAGCCGGTGCGCGTCCCTCGCGAGGCGGACCAGGCGATGATGGACGCCGCCACCGACCAGATCCGCGAGCGGATGATCCTGGCCGAGCGCCGGGGCTTCGAGCACCTGGGCGTGGAGGTCGACTGGTGATTCGCGTCGGTCCCGCCGGGTGGTCCTACGCCGACTGGGAGGGAATCGTCTACCCGCGCCCCCGGCCGAAGGGGTTCCACCCCCTGGCTCACCTCCTGCCCTTCGTCGACTGCGTCGAGGTGAACGGCACTTTCTACGGGCTCCCGCGCGCGGAGTACGTGGCGCGCTGGGCGGAGATCGTCGGCGAGAAGGAGGGGTTCCAGCTCCTGGCGAAGCTCCACCAGGAATTCACCCACGCCCCGCCCCTCTCGGAGAGCTCCTTCGCGGCGCGAGCCTCGGCCTTCCTCGCCGGGCTCGACCCGCTGGTGCGGTCGGGGCGGTTCGGAGCGCTTCTCCTCCAGTTCCCGCTGGGTTTCACTCGGAACCGGGCGAACGAGGAGCGTCTCGATCGTCTGGCGGAGGCCTTCGGCCATCTTCCCCTGGCGGTCGAGCTGCGACACCGGAGCTGGTTCGAGCCCCCGATCCTCGCCGATCTGCGCCGGCGGGAGATGTCCCTGCTGCACATCGACCTGCCCGCCGCGGCGGACCACCCCCCCGACTGGTTCGAATCGACGGGACCGATCGGATACCTGCGCCTCCACGGCCGCAACGCGGCGACGTGGTTCGCCAGAGGGGTGGGCCGGGACCAGCGCTACGACTACCTCTACCCCCCGGCGGAGCTCGACACCCTGGTCGAGAAGGCGCAGCGCCTGGCCCGGGAGCACGATGAGACCTACGTGATCACCAACAACCACTTCGAGGGGCAGGCGGTGGCCAACGCCCTGGAGATCCGCGCCCGCCTCGCCGGGGCTCCGGTGGCGGCACCGGCCACGCTTGTGGCGCGCTACCCTCACCTGGATGGGTGCACCCGGGTCTCCGGCCAGCAGTCGCTCTTCTAGCCGTAAGTCCTGCTAGAAACCGAAGTTGATGCCGAGGAAGAGCATCGCGCCCTCGGGGCGGTTGAAGGCGTTGAACTCCATGATGGCTCGTGCCCGGAAGTCGCCCTTCCACTGCGGCAGCGCGTAGCGCACCTCGCCCCCCGCCGCCGCGGTCCCGTAGAAACCCTGGTCGCCGTTCCCGTCGGCTCCCTTCTCGGAGCTCGTCTGCCAGACGGCGTACCCCACCAGCCCGGCGTTCCAGCGCTCGTTCAGGTGCTTGCCGACCGCCCAGTCGATGGTGACGTTCTGTCCGGGGGTCAGGTCGGCGCCCTGCATCGAGCCGTGCAGCTCGTAGCGACCGAGCACGGAGATGTGCCAGTCGCGCTTGGCGCTGGTGTAAGCGGTGACCCCCATGGAGGCCTGATGGGTGGTGAAGCCCTTGCCGTGGCCGTCGTTGCGCTCGTAGGTGAACTCCCCGGAGTCGAGCCAGAACCCGTAGCTGAGGTGAAAATAGTGCCTGTTTCCCTCCCAGTAGAGGGCCATCGGCTCGAGCAGGATGTCGCCGATGTTGAAACCGGTGGTGCTCAGGGCGGTCGAGTAGGGGTTGTTCTCGCTGTTGGTGATCGGGACCCGGGCCCGCATCACCCAGTTCCCGCCGAGGAGCAACCAGGGGCTCTTCCAGGTCAGCGTGCTGTGGTTGGAGACGCTCGTGATCTCCCCCGGAATCGCCGCCGAGTCGCCGTGGCGGTCGCGCTGGCTGCCCGAGTGGTAGACGACGGTGGCGTTCTCGTAGCTGAGGCCCAGCGGAGGGGGAACCGAGGACTCCAGCCCGTAGTAGCCGGGGATCGCGTGTCCGGTGCGGAGCTGGGCGGACGCGGAGGCCTGGAGGGCGAGGAGGGCCGCCGCGAGGACGCCGGCTCGTCGGAGGGTCAGGAACATTGGAGCTCTTGATCGGAGAGGGACGGGCGACCGACGGCCGGTCCGCGGCCGCCATCTGGCCGGGCCCCGATCGTACTGAGCGCCATCGTCATGGTCGTCCGGCCCCGGGCCAAAAATGACCACATTCGGGGTGGCCGGCCGCAATCGTGTCGCCAGCCCCGGAAGTGGTCATCCCTCCGTCACCCCCGGCGGGCCACTCGGCCCCCGGCGCCAGGCGAGGGCCCCCTCCAGCGCGACCCAGACGGTGAGCACCGCGATCACCCCGCCAACGCCGCTCAGCATCCACTTGCCGAGAGCGAGGTCGCGCGTCACCTGCACGACCATCGCCGAGATGGTGATGATCATGACGATCACCGCGGGGAGGGCGAAAGCGACCGTCCGCCGCCCGAGCGTCCGCAGGTAGAGCGCACAGATCAACAAGGTGAAGGCGGCCAGTACCTGGTTCGTCGCACCGAATACTGGCCACAGGCTCTTCGCTCCCTGCTCGTAGTCCGCGTAGATCAAGACCAGCACCGAGCCGCACGCGATCGCTCCCCCGAACCAGCGGTTCTTCAGCGGCTTGATGCGGTACACCTCACCGAGCTCGGCCAGCACGAAGCGCTGGATGCGCAACGCGGTGTCGAGGCTGGTCGCCGCGAAGGAGATGATCAGCACGGCGACGATCGTCATGCCGACCGGTTCGGGGATGCCGAGCTCGGAGAGGAACCCCGCCGAGCCGTTGACAAACGCTCTCAAGGCCTGGCCGACCTGTGGCAGCGGCAACTGCCCGTCGACGCTGCTGCCGACGATCGACGTGTGCAGGAAGTCCCAGGCGTGCACGTGCTCGTGTCCCGCCCACAGGCCGCACGCCACGGCCATGGTGGCGAGGATCGCGAGCGACGCCTCGGCGAGCATCGCGCCGTATCCGATCGGGCGAGCGTCGGTGGCCCGGCCCAGCTGCTTGCTGGTCGTGCCTGAACTCACCAGCCCGTGGAAGCCGGAGATCGCACCGCAAGCGATGGTGACGAAGAGCAGCGGGAAGATCATCGGCAACGCGCTGAGATCACCGACCGCAGGCGCGATGAAGCTCGGCCCCGCGATGAAGAACCCGATGTACAGCGCACCGAGCCCGACGATCAGCTTGTGGCTGTTGATCAGGTCACGGGGCTGCAGCAGGAACCATACGGGCAGACTGCTGGCCACGAAGGCGTAGACCATCAGCCCGACCAACCAGAAGTCCTTCGACAGGAAGATCGATCCTTCCTCGGGTACCCAGAGCCGCCCCGACGCCGTGCCGAAGATCAACACATAGGAGATGATGAGCACCGCGATCGACGGCCACATCAACGAACGATTCGCCTTGTATCCCCACCAGCCGATGGCCATGGCGATGACGATCTCGAGGTTGACCGGCAGGATGCTCGCCGGATACGCGACGAAGAGCCCCGCGATCGCAAAGGCGAATACCGCCCCGACCAGCCAGATCAGGAAGAAGATGATCAGGAGGAACAGGACTCGCGAACGTGGACCGATGAAGCGATCGGCGAGGTTGCCCATCGTCTGTCCCTGGTGACGGACCGACAGCACCAGCGCGCCAAAGTCGTGCGTCGCGCCCATGAAGATCACTCCGACGACGATCCACAGAAGCGCGGGGCCCCAGCCCCAGACGATCGCCATCGCCGGCCCCAGGATCGGGGCGGCACCGGCGATCGAGGAGAAGTGATGACCCCAGAGCACCGACGCCTTGGTCGGGACGTAGTCGATGCCGTCTTCCTTCTCCCGGGAAGGCACGGGCTCGTCTCGCTGGAGGCGGAGGACCCGGTGGGCCAGGTGACGGGAGTAGAACAGGTAACCGACGAGCAGGGCACCCAGACAGATACAGGTTACGAGGACGGCTGACATGGGCCTCAGCATACCTCGACCCGGGTAGCGGATCGATTCCGACGAAGCTCTTGGAACGTCCCGCGGCCGGACCTCTAACGCGTTCCGGTCAGGTTCTCCACCAGGTCGATCTTGGTGATCAGACCTTTCAAGCGCTGGGCGTCGTCCACGACGATTCCGACCTCGCCCCGGCCGAAGACCTCCAGGAGCCGGCCGGCATCCTCATGCTCGTTGAGCGTATTGACGCTGCGGAACATCACCTCGGCCACCGCGGAATCGAGCGTGGCGTGTCCCTCGACGATGCGCGCGAGCAGATCGGACTCGGTGATGATGCCGACCAGCCGATCCTCGTCGACCACCGGGAGTTGACTGATGCCGTGTTCCTTCATCCGCAGCACCGAGTTGGAGACGGTGTCGGAGCTGGTCGCGATGATGAGATCCCGCTGGGGCAACTTGAGCAGGACGTCGCCGACCGTGCTCGACTCCCATCCCGCTTCGGTGAAGCCGTTCTCCTTCATCCAGGACTCATCGAGGAACTTGGTCATGTAGTTCCGGATCGAGTCGGGCAAGAGGGTGACCACGCGCTTGTCGGGTCCGTACTTCTTGGCGATCTGGATCGAAGCCCACACCGCCGCGCCGGAGCTGCCTCCGCACAACAACCCTTCCTGACGGATCAAGCGACGTGCCATGAGGAAGGACTCGCGATCTTCAGTCTTGATCCACTCGTCGACCGTGTCGAGGTCCAGTACGTCGGGGATGAAGTCGTAACCGATCCCTTCGACCTTGTACGAGGAGATCTCCTCCGGTCCAGCGAGGATCGACCCGACCGGATCCACGCCGACGATGCGGACGTTGGGCAACTTCTCCTTCAAGGCCCGCGAGACCCCGGTAATCGTCCCGCCGGTCCCCGCGGGGACGACGCAGATGTCGAGCTCGCCACCGCATTGCTCGAGAATCTCGCGACCGGTGTTCTCGTAGTGCGCGTCGGGGTTGTCGGCGTTCCCGTACTGGTCGAGGATGTGGGCGCGGTCGAGGATGTCGCGCAGTTGCTCCGCGACCGAGATATGGCTGTCTGGTGCATCGTAGGCCGCTTCCGTCGGCGTGCGGATGATCTCGGAGCCGAGCGCTTCGAGCGTGACCTGCTTCTCACGACTCATCTTCTCCGGCATGGTGATGATCATCCGATACCCGTAGACCGCCGCGGCCATCGCCAGACCAATCCCCGTGTTTCCGCTGGTCGGTTCGATCAGCGTGTCCCCGGGCTTGATACGTCCCGATGCCTGAGCTTCCTCGAGCATCCTTCGCCCGATCCGGTCCTTCAGCGATCCTCCCGGGTTCAAGTACTCGCACTTGACCAGAATCTCGCAGCCGGTCTCACGACCGACGCGACGTAAGCGGACCATGGGGGTGTTACCGACGGCCTCGAGGATGGAATCGAAGATCTGGCCCACTATCTGCTCCGTGAACGGCGTTCTTTCGAAGGGGCACCGTGGTGGCCCCGGGGGAGCCAGCATTCTATTTCCTCGAGGGCGCAGGTGCAGCCCCGCAGCGGGCCATGTCAGAATCGCGCCGTGAGTCAAGAAACCCTGGTCATCGTGATCCCGCCCGCGGATCATCCCGCGCTGCAAGAGCGCATCGGCGCCGGTAGCTTCGAGCACCGCTCCGTGCCCCACGCGATCTTCAGCGTCAAGGGGGAGGGCGTGGTCGCCACGCTCTACAAGTCGGGAAAGCTGGTCGTGCAGGGTCAGGATCCCTCTCTGTTCGTCGCGCGCTTCGCCGGCGAGGGCCTCGAGCCCCCTCGCGCGAGCTCCGAGACCGAGCGCTCGACCCACCCCGCCACCACGAACATCGTCACCATCGGCAGTGACGAGTGCGGCAAGGGGGACTACTTCGGCGCGCTGGTGGTCGCGGCCGTGCGTCTCGAGCCCGCCGCGATCCCCGACCTCCGCGCCGCCGGAGTGACCGACAGCAAGAAGATCGCCGACCCTCGTGCTCTCCAGCTCGGCGCCTGGCTGCGCACGGAGCTCACCCACGCGATCCGTTTCCTCGACCCCGTCGACTACAACCCCGCCTGGAAGGCGAAGGGCCTGCACACGGTGCTCTCCGACCTCCACGCCCAGGCGATCCGGGAGCTGGCCACGCCCGGCGACCGGGTGGTGATCGATCAGTTCTCGAAGAAGGACCAGATCGGTCCGGCGCTCTCCGACCTGGAGCTGGCCATCGAGCAGCGACCGCGAGCGGAATCGGAGCCGGCCGTCGCCGCGGCGAGCGTGATCGCACGCTCGGAGTTCCTGATCCGGTTGCACGAGCTGGGCGATCGCTTCGACGTGCACCTGCCCAAGGGGGCCGCCGCGCAGGTCGACGAGGCCGGCGCCGAGTTCGTACGCAGCCACGGAGTCGAGGCCCTGGCCGAGGTCGCCAAGGTGCACTTCAAGAACACCGAGAAGGTCCGCTCGCGGCTGGGGATGTCGTGACCGGGGTGAAGCCCGACGAGCGGCACCCCCCCGTCGCGGGATCGGCGCAGAGGGTCTTTCAGCTCTTCTCCGGGGCCGGGAACCGCTTCCTAGTGCTCCCCGGAGAGGAAGGGGAGGCCCGTTGGGGCCGAATCGCCCCCGACCTTTGCGCCCGGTCGTTCTTCGACGGCGGGAGCGCGGACGGCCTGCTCCTGATCGGCCATGCCGGAAGCGCGGCGGACGCGCGCATGACCCTCTGGAACGCGGACGGGAGCCGAGCGGAAGCGTGCGGGAACGGACTCCGCTGCGTCGCCTGGTGGCTCTTCCGTTCCGGATCGACCGGGCCACGGCGGGTCGCGACCGACTCGGGGGTACGGGAGGTGGAGGTGATCGAGCACGCCGGCGACCGCGCCCGGGTGCGGGCCCAGATGGGACGGGCCGAGCTCTTCTCCCTGAGCGCTCCGCTCCCCGGTTCGGCGGCGGAGCTCTCCGCGGTCGGGGTGCGCATCGGCAATCCCCACTGCGTGCTGCGGGTTCCCGACGAGCGTCGCGCCGCGGTCGAGGAGCTCGGCCGGGCGTTGCAGACCCACCCCGACTTCCCCGAGGGGGTGAACGTGGGTTTCCTCGCCCGCCGCGACGGCCGCTGGTTCCTCCGCGTCCACGAGCGTGGAGTCGGCGAGACGAGGGCATGCGGGACCGGGGCCTGCGCCGCGGCGGCGGCGATCGGGGAAGGGGGCGGAATCGAGATCGCGATGCCCGGCGGGGTGCTCGAGGTCCACTCGGCGCGAGCGGGGATGATCGAGCTTCTCGGCGACGCACGATTCCACGGAGAGGTGGAGCTCGAGGTGCCCTTCGAGGAGCGAATCGCGCCGCGGCAAGGCTGATGGGGTTCCTGCTCTCCACCCTCCTCGCCCTGGCGAGCCTCGCCATCGGCGAGCTCGGCCTGGAGACCGGCTGGCGGATGCCGGCGCTGGTCCCGCTGCTCGCGCTGGTTCCCTATCTCCTGGGGCATCTCGAGGCGCGGGCCGGGGTCGCCGGGCGTTTTCGCGCCTCGGCGATCCTCCACCGCCTCGGGCGAGCCTCCCCGATCCTGCTGCAGTTCACCGCCCTCGGCGCTCTCGGCTGGTCGCTCACCGTGGAGGGCTGGTTCGGCGGCGAGCTGGGCCTGACCATCTGGCCACGGCCGGCGCAACTCCTTGCCCTCGCGCCATTTGCGCTCTACACGGTCGCGGCGATCGACGCCGACGCGAGGGCCAATGCCGAGCACGGCCCGATCCGGCGCAGCCTCCGGCGCTTCCAGCTGAGGATGTTCACCGCGGGGCTGGTGCCGGTGGCGGCCTACGTCCTCGGCGCGTCCTTCGTCGGGGAGTGGCCCGCGCTCCGGCTCCGGATCGAGGAGGTGACCCTCTTCGGCGCCGGTTTCACCGCCGCTCTGGTGCTCCTCCTAGTGCTGTTCCTGCCCCGTTTCCTGCGCTACGCCTGGGACGCCCGGTCCCTCCCCGAAGGGCCGCAACGAATGCTCCTGCAAGGAGTTGCGCGAATCGCGCGGTTCCGCTGTCGGGAGCTCCTGCTCTGGCGCACGGGGAACCTGGTGGCCAACGCGGCGATCGTCGGCCTGACCCGGGGCAGCCGGCGGGTCTTCTTCTCCGACGCGCTCCTGGCCCAGCTCGGTCCCCGCCAGCTGGCGGCGGTCTTCGCCCACGAGATCGGTCACGCGCGCCGGCACCACGTGCCCCTGTTCTTGATCTGGGCGCTCGGCTTCTTCGCCGGGCTCGACCTCGCGGCCTCGGCGGTCGGACCGGACCGGGAGCTCTGGAGCGGGGCGATCCTCGCCGCGGGGGTGCTGGGGTGGATCGCCGGCTTCGGGTGGCTCTCCCGCCGGGTGGAGCTCGACGCGGACATCTACAGCCTGGCGCTCCTGCGAGACGGCATCGGCATCACCAGCGCCCTCCTGTCGGTGGGGCGGGGGCGACGGGATCGTGGAGGGTGGCGGCACTTCAGCGTGAATCGCCGGATCGAGTTCCTCGGGCAGGTGGTGGCCGATCCAGACGTGGGCCGGCGGTTGCAGCGCCGGTTGCGGTGGATCTGGGCTCTCGGCGCGCTCTTCCTCCTGGGGACCGCGTCCTTCCAGCTCTCGGGAATGGTCGCCGAGTACGGCGAGGAGCGGGCCGTGGTCGACCTGCGGCTGGGGCGCTACGACTCGGCCGCCGAGCGCCTGGCGGGAGTGGCCGAGCCCGAAGAAGAGGTCTCCTTCCTGACCGAGCTCGCCTCGGAGGAGTTCGAGGGGGACTTCGCCTCCCGCGAAGAGGCCGCGGAGAGCTGCTCTCGCCTCGCCGAGAAGGCCCTGGAGGAGGAGGACGAGGAGCTCCGGGTGGCCTGGCTGCACCTGGCCGCGCTGGCGGGTGACGAGCGGGCGGTGGAGGCCCTGCGGGAGGCCTTCGAGACCCCCCCGCCGGGCCCGGAGTGAGCCCGAATCGATCTCGGCCGGAGGTCCCGGGTGACCGTGGGGAGCACATACCTTTCTTAATTGGGTGTGCTGAGTTGGAACCTCCCGCCAGGGCCGCGATAATGGCGTTCCGAGTCCCCTCGCGACACGCCTCGCTGGCGCGGTGGACTCGAGTTGTACCGCCCTTTCCCGGAGCCGATGTCCCTTCACCGAATCACCTGGTCCCGCCCGAGCTCGGCCTCGGAGAGCGCTCCGTCATCGCGTCGGGGTCTCGCCGAGCGCCTGGGTGAGAGCGCCCGTGACCGCGCGACCGACGCCGTCTCCACGGTGCTGGAGGCGGCGCGCATCCTGCGCCCGTGGGTGCGTGAGCACCCGGCGCGGTGGTCGCTCGATCAGGCGGGGCGAGAGCTCGAGGAGGGCTGGGCGGAGTGGGTAGCCGGCCAGGGCTGGCGAGGGGTGCCCGCGATCTTCGTCGACACCCTGCGCTGCACCCTGTCACACCCCGACGCGGCGCCCGATCGACGCGGCCCGCGCGGGGTCCTGCTCGAGGAGCTCGACGCCTGGCTGCGGCCTCGTGCCGAAGTGCTCACCGGTGGGGCAGCCACCAGGTGGGACGGGAGTCCCCTCACCGCGGGGAGCCGCTTCGCCCGGCGCGAGGACGTCGCGCCGCACGCGGTCGAGACGCTCGGCCGAGGGGAGTGGATCCTCGTTCACGGCTACTCCCAGACCGTGCTCTCCGCGCTGTCGCACGCCCGGCAGAAGGGGCTCTTTCCCCGGGCCCTGGTGAGCGAGAGCAGCTCCGACCACGGCGGCCGCCGAATGGCCCGGGAGCTGGCGCGCGCCGGCGTCGGCGTGCGCCTCACCTGGGACGCGGCCGCGCTCAGCGCGGTGAACGAGGTCGACCGCCTCTGGCTCGGCACCGAGGCGATCGGCGCGGGCGTCTTCATCGGCCCGGTCGGGACCGGCCTTCTGTTGAAGGAGGCGAGCCGCAACGAGGTCCCGGCGGCGGTCCTGTGCACCGGCGACGAGCTGATCCCCGGCGGCGAAGCCTCCCTGCCCGCGTGGGGCGAGGAGGAGACCTGGAACCTCTGGAGCCAGGGCCCCGAAGGCGTGGAGCTCGCCAGCCAACCCTTCGAGCGCGTGAACGCCGACCTCGTCGACACGTGGTTGACCGACTCCGGCCGAGAGGAGCTCGGCGAGCTATGCCTGCGCGCCATGAGGCCCGTGGCGGCGGACCCCTGTGCGGGGTGAACGCCGATCGCGCGCGTTCGCCGACGACTACCGAGATGGGAAACGACCCAACCTGACCAGCAACTTCCGGCATGACCGACACGGAACCGATCACGACCCCGCCTCCGGGGGACACCGTCACTCCTCGCTTCATCGAGCAGGAGATGAAGGAATCGTACCTGACCTACGCGCTGAGCGTCATCAAGGCGCGCGCGCTGCCCGACGTACGGGACGGCCTCAAGCCGTCGCAGCGCCGGATCCTGGTGGCGATGGACGACCTAAACCTGGGGCCGCGGGCGAAGTACCGCAAGTGTGCCAAGGTCGCCGGCGACACCTCGGGTAACTACCACCCCCACGGCGAAGCGGTCGTCTATCCGACCCTGGTGCGGATGGCGCAGAACTTCTCATTGCGCTATCCCCTGATCGACGGGCAGGGCAACTTCGGGTCGATCGACGGCGATCCGCCGGCGGCGATGCGATACACCGAGGCTCGCATGGCGGGCACGGCGGTCGAGCTGCTGACCGACCTCGACCGGGACACCGTCGACTACGAGTGGAACTACGACGAGACGCGCAAGCAGCCCACCGTCCTTCCCAGCCGGTTCCCCAACCTGCTCTGCAACGGATCGGATGGAATCGCGGTCGGCATGGCGTGTTCCCTGCCGCCGCACAACCTGCACGAGATCTGCACGGCGTTGCGCATGGTGCTGGCCAACCCGGACGTCAGCCCGATGGAGCTCTGCGAGATCGTCAAGGGACCGGACTTCCCCACCGGCGGCATCATCATGGGGCGGCGCGGCATCCTGCAGGCGTACGCCACCGGCCGTGGTCAGGTGCGCCTGCGCGCGCGGTACCACGTCGAGGAAAAGAGGACCAAGGAGCTCCTGGTCATCACCGAGATCCCCTACCAGGTCAAGAAGACGACGATCATCGACAAGATCGTCGAGATCGTTCGTGAGGGGAGGATCACCGGGATCGCCGACGTACGCGACGAATCGGACCGGACGGGGATGCGCCTGGTCGTCGAGCTGAAGCGGGGCGAGGACACGCAGGTGGTGGTCAACCAGCTGTTCAAGTTCACCTCGCTGCAGACGACCTACAGCATCATCAACCTGGCGATCGATCACGACCAGCCGCGGACGTTCTCGTTGCGGGGGCTGCTCGACAGCTACATCGATCACCGCAAGGAAGTCATCCGTCGGCGCACGCTCTTCTTGTTGAACAAGGCTGAGGAGCGCAAGCACATCGTCGAAGGTCTGCGTATCGCCGTCGACAACATCGACGAGGTGATCGCGATCATCCGCGCCAGCACGAACCGGGAGGAGGCGAGAGCGAAGCTCTCCGAGCGTTTCCAGCTCTCCGATCGCCAGGCTCAGGCGATCGTGGACATGCGACTCGGCAGTCTGACCGGGCTCGAGCGCGAGAAGCTGGAAGAGGAGTACCGGAGGCTGGTCGCGGAGATCGAGGACCTGAACGACATCCTCAATCGCGAAGAGCGAGTGGTGGCGATGATCGAGGAGGACCTCGACGAGCTGGAGAAGAAGTTCGGCGACGATCGCCGGACCGAGATCTCCGACGAGGAGATCGACGGCGGGTTCGACATCGAGGAGCTGATCACCGAAGACCTGATGGTGGTCACCGTGTCGCGGCAGGGCTACGTCAAGCGTACTGCGAGCGACACATATCGCGCTCAGGGGCGCGGCGGGCGCGGAATCCGCGGCTCGGAGTCGAAGGAAGGCGACGTGCTCCGCTCCATCTTCGTGGCGGGAACGCACGACACCCTGTTGTGCTTCTCCAACCGGGGCAAGGTCTACTGGCTCAAGGTGTACAACCTTCCCGAGGCGAACCGAACCTCGCGTGGGCGATCGATCACCAACCTCCTGCCAGTAGAAGAGGGCGAGAAGATCAACAAGGTGCAACGCGTGGTCCAGTTCGACGACCAGAGCTGCGTCTTCTTCGCCACCCAGCAGGGCATCGTCAAGAAGACGGCGCTGGAGGCCTTCTCTCGCCCGAAGCGAGGCGGGATCTGGGCGATCAAACTCGCGCACGACGATCGCATCGTCGGCGTCGGCCTGACCCGACCGGGCGATACGATCCTCCTGTGCACCGCCGTTGGTCGAGCGATCCGCTTCGACGAGGCCGCGGCGCGTCAGATGGGGCGCACCGCGCGCGGGGTGCGGGGCATCAAGCTCAAGGGCGACGACCGGGTGATCGGCATGGTCGTCAGCGAAGAGGACGCGACCGTCCTCACCGGAACCGAACGCGGCTACGGCAAGCGCACCGCCATCGACGACTATCCCATCAAGGGACGCGGTGGTCAGGGCGTGATCAACATCCGGACCACGACCCGGAACGGCAAGGTCATCGGCGTCTCGCTGTGCCACAACGGCGACGATGCGATGTTCATCACCGGTTCCGGCATGATCGTGCGCACGACCGCCGACTCCATCAGCACGATGGGGCGCAACACGCAGGGCGTTCGCCTGGTGAACCTCAAGAAGGAGGATCACCTGGTCGCGCTCGAGGTGGTCTCCGAGGCGGATCTGGAGAAGTACTCGGAAGCCAACGGCAACGCAGTCACCCCGACAGAGCCACTCGATTCCGCTGGATCGGTCACGGCCGAAGAAGAGGAGGTCGATGAGGAAGCGACCTACGTCGACCTCGCCGATGACGAAACCACCGACGAAGATACGGAGTAGACACGAGCCATGCCCTTGATCACCAAGATCCAGAGCGATCTCAAGGCCGCCATGCTCGCGAAGAACGAGCTGGTCCGCGACACTCTCCGGATGGTCATGTCGGAGATGAAGAACCGTCGAATCGAGCTGGGCCGCGAGCCGGATGAAGGCGAGCAGGAAGCGGTGCTGCAGCGCTGCGTGAAGACGCGCCGCGACTCACTCGACCAGTACCGCAAGGCCGGTCGCGACGACCTGGCCGACAAGGAGCAGGCGGAGATCGGCGTCATCGAAGGGTACCTCCCCGAGCAGATGTCGGAGGATGACGTGCGCGCCGCCGTGCAGGCCGCGATCGAAGCGACCGGCGCCGCCTCCAAGAAGGACATGGGCCTGGTCATGAAGGCGTTGATGGCCGAGCACAAGGGCCGCATCGAAGGCAAGCTCGCTCAGCGGTTCGTCAACGAGCTCTTGAGCTGAACAGCTGATCGTGTCGCCGGAGGAGGACGCCGCGGAGAAGGGCGGGATCAGGACCGAGCCCCAGGGCGAGGACGTCGTCAGCCGCCAGCGAGGATTCGGGCGGCGCACGATCCTGATCTCCATCCTGACCCTCGCGTCGCGGATCCTCGGGCTCGCCCGCGAGATCGTCTCCGCCTACCTCTTCGGCGACAAGTCGGGGATCTACGACGCCTTCATCACCGCCTGGCGGATACCCAATCTCTTTCGTCGCTTCCTGGGAGAGGGGGCGCTGTCGACCTCGCTGCAGACCACGCTGACCAAGGTCGACGCGACGCGCGGAAACGAAGCGGGGCGAGAGCTCTTCATCGCCACGCTGCGGGTGGTGGGGTTCATCCTGATCGCCCTGTGCGCGGTGGTGATGATCCTGGTCTGGTTCGCGCCGGACCACGCGCCGGGGACCGACTTCGAGTGGCTGGGACCCGACGTGCAGCCGATCCGCGAGCTGACCGTCCGCCTGATGCCGTTCGTGATCTTCGTCTGTCTGACCGCGGCGGTCGGCGGTGCGCTCAACGTTCGCGGCCACTACACCACGCCGGCGTTCGGCCCGGTGGTTCTGAACATCGTGTGGATCGCGACCCTCGGCCTGATCGCGCTCTTCGTCGCCTCGGACCTCTCCAGCGATCCCGGGCGGCACATGACCATGGTGCGGTGGCTCTCGTGGGGGGTGCTCGCCGCGGGGGGCGTTCAGCTCCTGGTGATGGTTCCCGCACTGGGTCGCTTCGGGCTCCTGGGCAGGGGGGCGGCCCGCGCCGGTCGAGGGGCGGAGAGTCGCCAGGCGGCGCTGGGCGTGCTGAAGCGCGCCGCCCCCCTCGCGCTGGGGGCCGCGGTCTACCAGATCAACGTGATGATCGACGGTTTCATGGCGGAAGGCCTCCTGCCCGACGGCGGGCCGACGGTGCACTACCTGGCCAACCGCGTGCAGCAGTTCCCGCTGGCCCTGGTCGCCATCGCGGCGACCACGGCGGTCTTTCCCGCGCTCACCGCGCTGGGGCAGGAGCGGCGCCTCGACGATCTGCGCCGGCTGCACGACGCGACGCAGCGGAACGTGCTCTTCGTCGCCCTGCCGGCGATCGCCGGGCTCGTAGTGCTGGCCACGCCGATCGTCTCGGTGCTCTTCGAGTACGGCGCGTTCGGCGAGGTCGGAGTCGATCGCACCGCCGCGGCCCTGCGCGTACTGGCGGTGGCGATCCTGCCCGCCGGCGCGGTGGGGCTGGTCGCCCGCACCTACTACGCGGTGGGTGACTTCAAGACGCCGGTCCGCATCTCCAGTGCGATGCTCGGCGGCAACGTGGTGCTGAACTACCTCTTCATCCGGGGGTTGGGTATGGACGCCGACGGACTGGCCCTGGCGACGACGACCACCGTCTCTGGAAACCTTCTTCTGCTGTTGCCCGGGATGCGCACCAAGCTCGGTCTGCCCCCCGCGGTTGCCGGGCTGGGCCGCTCGATGCTCCTGATGATCGTCGCCGCGGGGCTGTGTGGAGCGGGCGCGGCCGGGTGCTGGCACCTCCTCTCCGGGCCCCTCGGTGGGGTGCTCGCGCTGAGTCTCTCGATCGCCACCGGCGCGGTGCTCTACGCCGTTTCCTCGGAGCTCTTGTCGGTGCCCGAGTGGGCCGGCTTCAGAGCTCGGCTGCTGCGGATTACCAGCAAGTTCCAGCCGAAATGATCCCCCAATGGGTGGGGGCCACCTAAGCCGGCGAACCACAACATCTAGGGTGGGTTCTCAGACACGGGAGCTTAAAAACGTTGGGGAGAACGCCCTCTTCCGCTACCTTGATCCTTGGCCGCCGGGGGGGTGACGGGCGCGAGAAGTCCCGCCGATCGGGACGCCGATTCGACGGGCTAACCCCTTGTTGAGCAATCAGTTGGATTGTCCAAGCGATGGGAGAGGCGCCTCTTCGCCGAACCCTGGACAGGCCACATGTTTCAGACGTAGAACGAGACGACAGGAGAAGATTGCGACCGTGAACCCCACCGTCGAGACAGTGCGAACGGCCCGGTCCCAGAACCCCGACCCGCGACAGACCGAGGCCATCGCCGCGCTCAGTGCGCTGGATCCGCCCGACGACCTCGTCGAGCCGGACCTGACAGAGAATGCGATCACGGTCCTCCGGCGACGCTATCTGAAGAAGGATCACGAGACCGGCGAAGTGATCGAGACGCCGCACCAGCTCTTCTGGCGCGTCGCCTCCCACATCGCCAAGACCGAGATCGAATACGCCGACGGCAAGGCCGAACGCGCCCTGCTGGTGGCCCGCGAGTTCTACGAGCTGATGGCCCGGCGCCAGTTCATGCCCAACAGCCCCTGCCTGATGAACGCGGGGCGCGAGATGGGGATGCTCTCGGCGTGCTTCGTCATCCCCGTGGAGGACTCGATCGACGGGATCTTCGAGGCGATCAAGGCGACGGCTCTGATCCAGAAGGCGGGGGGCGGCACCGGCTTCAGCTTCTCACGGCTTCGCCCGCAGGGAGACCTGGTGCGTTCCTCGGGGGGGACGACCGAGGGGCCGTTGTCCTTCATGCAGGTCTTCTCCAAGGCGACCGACGCGATCCAGCAAGGCGCGTTCCGCCGCGGCGCAAACATGGGCATTCTGCGCGTCGATCACCCCGATGTGGTGAACTTCATCCGCATCAAGGACGACCGTACCAAGCTCACCAACTACAACATCTCGGTCGCGATCACGGACAAGTTCATCGAGCAGGTGCGCTCCGACCCGCAGGCGGTCCACGAGGTCCAGAACCCGCGGACCCGCAAGTGGGACAAGCTCCCGAAGCGGGACGACGAGGGTCGACCGATCGGTGAGTTCTGGACGGTGGGCGAGCTGTGGGACCTGATCGTCAATCACGCCCACGAGAGCGGTGAGCCCGGGGTGGTCTTCATCGACCGCATCAACCAGCACAACCGCATCAAGAACGTCGGCCTGATCGAGGCGACCAACCCTTGCGGCGAGCAGCCGCTGCACCCGTACGACTCCTGCAACCTCGGGTCGGTCAACCTCGGTGTGCTGGTCAAGGAAGAGAAGGGCAAGCCGGTCTTCGACTGGGAGCAGTACCGATCGGTCATCAGCACCGCGACGCGTTTCCTGGACGACGTGATCGAGGCCAACCGCTATCCGCTGCGCGAGATCGACAACATGTCGAAGACCACGCGGCGCATCGGCCTCGGGGTGATGGGGTTCGCCGACGCGCTGTACAAGCTCGGCATCCCCTACAATTCCGAGGAAGGTCTGGAGTTCGGTGAGGAGGTGATGCGAGTCCTGAACGACGCCTCGCACACCGCCTCGGAGATTCTGGCGGACGAGCGGGGGGTCTTCCCCGCCTGGGAAGGTTCGGACTGGGAGAAGGAGGGACGCCGGGTGCGCAACGCGTGCACCACCACCGTCGCTCCCACCGGGACCATCTCCATCATCTCGAACTGCTCCGGCGGCATCGAGCCGATGTTCAGCCTCGCCTTCGACCGGCAGGTGATGAAGGACGTCAACGGCAACCCGACGATCATGCGGGAGGTCAACTACGTCTTCGAGGAGCGGGCGCGCCAGGAAGGAGTCTTCAGCGACGAGATGGTCGACGAGATCATCACCGAGGGAACGCTCCAGCACTGCGACGAGATCTCAGACGAGCTGAAGCGCGTCTTCGTCACCGCGCACGACATCTCTCCCCACTGGCACATGAAGATGCAGTCCGCTTTCCAGCGGCACTGCGACTCCTCGATCTCCAAGACGATCAACTTCCACCGGGAGGCGACGGTCGACGACATCCGCGAGATCTACGAGCTCGCCATCGACGAAGGCGTCAAGGGTGTCACCGTCTACCGGGACGGTTGTCGTGAGATGCAGCCGATGTCGTTGAAGAACGACGAGAAGCAGAAGGAAGAGGCGGCCGCTCGGCAAAAGCTCGAAGAGACCGCGATGCTGACGCGGCTCGACACCGATGGAGAGCTCTTGCTGGCGCCGATCAAGCTGCCGGAGATCATGAGCTGTCTGCGGGTCCGGCAGATGACACCGTTCGGCAACATGCACGTGAAGGTCTCGGTCGACCCGACTACCGGCCGGGAGCGCGAGGTCTTCGCGCAGCTCGGCAAGGGTGGCGACGTGGCCAACTCCGACCTCGAGGCGATCTGCCGCATCCTCAGCCTCTGGCTCCGCTCCAATGGCAGCCTCGAGCTGGCGGTCAAGCAACTCGACGGCATCGGCTCCAGCCTCACCGTTCCGACCAAGGACGGTCGCATCATGTCGCTCGCCGACGGCCTGGCCCGCGCGTTGCGTCGCTACATGGAGGCCAAGCAGAAGTCGGGCCTGCGCGCCCTCTTGCTCGGCGAATCCGGCGGTGGCTCCCCCGAAAAGGTCATCGATGAGACCAAGGGCAAGGTCTCGGCCCCCAGGCAATCGAAGAACGTCGCGCAGTACAAGCTGAAGTGTCCTTCCTGTTCGGCGACTCTGGCCGTGGAGGAAGGTTGCGTGAAGTGCTACTCCTGCGGCTTCAGTCAGTGCTGAGAAACGGCTGCCGCGGACCCAGCGGGGCTTTGCGAGACTCACCGGGCTCGGGTATCGAGCGATACCCGGGCCCGGATTCGTTGCGCGGGCTGGCGCCCGCAACCCGACCGGTCAACAGACTGTCCGGATCACGGTTCTCGAATCCTTCAATGCCCTCCCAGCCTGCTTTCTGCGCGCAGCGCGCAGAAACCGACTCCGAGTGGATCAGTGGTCTCCTTCTTCCGTCGGCGTCTCCACCTCGGCTCCCTCCTCATCGGTCACCGCCGCCTCCGCCGCTCGGGGCAGCCACTCGGTGTCCTCGAAGAGAAGCAAGGTCAGGTCACCACCGGCCATCCTCTCGAAGGTCAACCGCGTACCGCTCTCCGTGGTCAGGGTGAGCACGTCTCCGACCACTCGCGCCTCGTAGACCGAGAGCGTTCCCGGTTCGCGGGGGGCGGTGAACCCGAGCCCCGTGTCCATCGAGCCGATCAGGAGCTTCGCGATCAGGTCTCCGTAGATGTTGAAGTTGAGTCGGTAGGTCCCCGTCTGGATGAAGCTCTCCACCTCCTCCTCACCCTCGTCGAAGTACGCGATGTGCACCTCGATCGAGGCGAACTCCGAGGAGACGATCATGTAGCCGACGTCCTGCCGGCCGGCGTCGGGAAGCTCAGGGGCCCGCAGCTCCATCAGCTGCCAGCCTCCCTGCATCTCCCGCAGCGTCTCGATGTTTCGCGCCCGTCGCCGCTCGGCGGCGCTCTTGTCGGAGGAGGTCCGCTGGTCGCGGCCACCCTCGGGGCGATCATCCTGGACCCCGCTCGCCGGGGGCAGCATCGTGGCCAGCACGGCGAAGAGCACGGTGGTGAGTAGCTTCCAGGTCACGCTTTCCTCCTGAGGGTCATGGGGCCGCTATGATGTCGGCCACTTCGGCCGCCCACCGTAGGAACCATGTCGCAGAGTATCCCAGAAGAGACCAACCGGCGAGTCGGCCGGATTCACGGTCTGAACGTCCTGGTCAACGTGGCCCTGGCGGGGGTCAAGGTCTCGATCGGGCTCCTCGCCGGCTCGGGAGCGCTGGTGGCCGACGGGCTGAACTCGACCTCGGACCTGCTCGGGAACCTCGTCGCCTGGGGCGGCTACCGCCTCTCCCTGCGCCCCCCCGACGAGGACCACCACTACGGCCACGGCAACGCCGAGGCGCTGGCCGCGTCGACGATCGGGGTGATCATCCTGGCCGCCGGGGCGGCGGTGATCTGGCGCACCTTCGTCACCCGGGGCTTCACCGCGCCCGGCGACCTGGGGACCGCGGCGCTCCTGGCGGCGTCGATCTCGGTGGTGGCCAGCTTCTGGCTCTCCCGCGTCAACCTGCGCGAGGCCCGCCGGAGCCACAGCCAGGTTCTGACCGCGCTTGGCCGCGACAAGCGATCCGACGCCCTGTTCAGCCTGCTGGTGGTGATCGGCATCGGCTCCTCGCTCCTGCGGCTGCCCTGGGTCGAACCCGTGGTGACCGTGCTGGTCGGGGTCTGGGTCTGTCTCCTGGGGCTGAAGAGTATCTCCGAGGGGATGGACGTCCTGATGGACCGGGTCACCGACCCCTCCCTTCGCGAGGCGCTGCGCCAGGTCGCCATGGAGATCGACGGCGTTCAGCGGGCGGACGAGATCCGCATTCACCCCCTCGGATCGACCTATCGCGCCGATCTGACGATCCACGTGAACGGAACGCTTACGGTCGAGCGAGGGCACGAGATCGCCCAGGAAGTCGAGGCCGAGGTCACACGCCGCCACGACCGGGTCGTACAGGTCCAAGTCCACGTCGAACCCCTGTAGTCCGAGCTCCATGAAAAGGACCCTCTTCCACCTCCTGGCCCTCTTCGCCCTCCTGGTCCCCACCGCGGTCGGCCAGATGAACAAGGCCAAGACCACCCTCTACACCCGCGTGGAGGGTTCGGAGCTTCGGCTCGCCCTGGTGATCCGCATCGAAGCGGGGTTTCACCTCTATCACCACGAGCTGGGCGCCGAGGACTCGGTCGGCAAGCCGCTGGTCGTCGAGCTCGAGAGTGACGACGTGGAGTTCGGCCCCCTCGTCTGGCCGGAGCCGGAACGATACGAGCAGCCGAAGCTCGGCGACGGTGGACGAGATACGTTCATCCTCGGACACCACGGGCGCATCGTGCTCTACGGTCGCGGTACCATCGCGTCGGGCGTGGACGATCCGAAGGTGTCGGTCAGCCTCGACGGCTTGACCTGTGAGTCCTCCGGTTCGTGCTTCCCGTACCGGGAGACGGTCGAGTCGGAGGGGAAGGGGCGGGACAAGTACTGGGAGGGCTTTCCGAACGATGCACCGCCGGAAGAGACACCCGCGGAGGCGGTCACGGCCACCGACGAGGAGGAGGATGGGGGCTTCGGTTTCCAGGATCCCGGCGGCGGCTTCGGGATGGGTGACGACCCGAGCTACGCGAAGGCGAAGCTGTACCACCACGTGGACGGCGAGATGATCCAGGCCGCCATCGTCATCGACATCGACTCCGGCTGGCACCTGTACCACGACGAGCTGGGTCCCGACGACGCGATCGGCATTCCGACGAAGGTCACCCTGAACGCCGATGGAGTGAAGTGGAGCGAGGTCACCTTCCCCGAGCCGCACAAGACCGATCAATCAGTCGGAATGGACGGCGATCCCACGTGGATCTGGACACACGAGGGCGAGATCACGCTCTTCGCGCGCGGGGTCTTCACCGGTGAGGCGCCGCAGTCGGTACGCGCGGAGATCGACGGGTTGACCTGCGAGGACAGCGGGTCCTGCGTGCCCTACGAGCAGAAGGTCAAGTCGAAGGGCGCCGGCGCCGCGGCGATCTTCGCGGACTTCCCCGTCGATCTCGTCGTCGGCGAGGGCTCGGCCGCCGTCACCGAGACGGACACGTCAGCGCACACGGGACCGACAGTCGAGCGAGGCCCTGGCGTCGACTACGCCTCGGTCACCTTCCCCGAGTTCATCCCGCGGGAGGAGCAGGCGCAGCACGGACTCTTCATGTGGCTACTCCTCGCCTTCATCGCGGGGATGATCCTGAACGTCATGCCGTGCGTGCTGCCGGTGATCTCGATCAAGATCCTCAGCTTCGTGCAGCAGGCGGGGGAAGACCGCGCGCGCATCTTCAAGCTCGGCCTGGCCTTCGCGGCGGGGATCCTGGTGATCTTCCTGGTGCTCGCCGGCATCGCGATCTTCGCCGGCATGAGCTGGGGCGAGCAGTTCCAGAGCACGGGATTCCTGGTCGTCATGATCGGGATCGTCTTCGGCCTGGCACTCTCTCTCTTCGGTCTCTACGAGCTGGGCGTGCCGCGCGCGGTCGGCAGCATGGCCTCGGGGCCGGCGCGCGAGGGAATGCCGGACGCGTTCTTCAAGGGGATGCTCGCCACGGTGCTGGCGACGCCGTGCAGCGGACCGTTCCTAGGCAGCACGCTGACCTGGACCCTGTCGCAGACGTCGACGGTCATCTTCCTGGTCTTCCTGTTCCTCGGACTGGGGATGGCGTTCCCGTACGTCGTGCTCACCGCCAACCCGAAGTTCCTGAAGTTCCTGCCGAAGCCGGGTCCGTGGATGGACACGTTCAAGCAGGCGATGGGCTTCGTACTGCTCCTGACGGTCATCTACCTGATGACGATCGTCCCGCAGAACGAGCTCTTGTACACGGCGGCGTTCCTGGTCTTCGTCGCGCTCGGCTGCTGGTGGTGGGGCCGCTTCGCCAACCTCGGGCAGAGTCGAGCCAAGCGAACCAGCGTGCTGGTCTTCTCGCTCCTCCTGGTGATCGGCGGCTATCGCCTGTCCTTCCACGAGTTCAAGGGGCTCTTCGAGGTGGGCGAAGAACAGCACTGGGTCGCTTTCGATCACGCGCTGTTCCAGCGCTCGCTGGACGAAGGTCGCAACGTGATGGTGGACTTCACCGCCGACTGGTGCCCGAACTGCAAGTTCAACGAAGCGACGGTGTTCGAGTCCGAGGCGGTCCAGAAGCTGATCAACGAGAAAGGTGTGCTGATGCTGAAGGCCGATCTGACTTCGGCCGGACCCTACACCAGCATGATGGAGCGGCTGCGCGATCAGCTCGGGGCTCGCTCGATCCCCTTCGTCGCCTTCTTCCCCGGAGACGACCCTCTGCGACCGCACACCCGTCTGGACATCGTCACGGTGAAGGACATCTCCGGCATCATCGAGAGCATGCCGGCGACCCGGGTAGGTGCTGTTTCCGGGACCTGAGCCGGGGAATGGGCGGCGCCCGCCTCACTCGTAGCCGAGGAGCCGGCCCCCCTGGTACACCAGGAAGCTCATCACCCAGGCGAGTGCCGTCATGTAGACGAAAAGGAAGGCCGGCCAGCGCCAGGACCGGGTTTCTCGATAGACGGTGGCCAGGGTCGCCATGCACTGGCACGCGAGCGCGAAGAAGACCAGGAGCGACAGGCCGACCAGTGACGTGAAGACCGGCTTCCCGTCCGCGTAGGTTTCGCTCCTGATCTTCTCGCGCAGAGTGACCGAGTCCTCATCAGCGTCTTGGTCGAGGCCGTAGACGATCCCCATGGTGCTGACGAACACCTCGCGGGCAGCGAACGCGCCGATGATGCCGATGCCCATCTTCCAGTCGAAGCCGAGCGGCTCGATCGCCGGCTCCATCGCCCGGCCCAGGTGCGCGCCGTAGCTGGCGCGGAAGATCTCGCCGCTCTCTTCCGACTCGAGCCGAGCGAGCTGCTCGGTGAGCGCATCCCCTTCGAGCGTCTCCGCTGCGGTCACTCGCAGGGCCTCGTAGTCGGTGTCGAGTTCCGGGTTCCGCGGAAAGGAGAGCAGCAGCCAGATCAGAATGGTGCAGACCAGGATCACGCGCCCCGCTTCCTTCAGGAAGAACCCGGCGCGCTGGATCATCATGCGGGCCACGCTCCGCCAGTGCGGCATCCGGTACGGCGGCAGCTCGAGGATCAGCGGCACCTTGGGACCCTTGAAGATCGTCTTGCCCAGCACCCACGTCGCGACGAGCGCGATCACCGTGCTGAACAGGTACATGGCGACCATCATCAGGCCCTGCAGTGGCAGGAAACCGAGGACCGTCTTGGCCGGGAAGAGCGCGCCGATGAGGAGAGCGTAGACCGGCAGACGGGCGGAGCAGCTCATCAGCGGCACGACCATCATGGTCAGCAAACGGTTGCGCCGCCGCTCCATCGTCCGCGTGGCCATGATCGCCGGTACCGCGCAGGCGAACCCCGAGAGCATCGGTACGAAGGCCCGGCCGTGCAGGCCGAGCGCCCGCATGACCCGGTCCATCAGGAACGCCACCCGGGCCATGTACCCCGAGTCCTCCATGATCCCGATGAAGAAGAAGAGCATCAGGATCTGCGGCAGGAAGACGACCACGCTGCCGACGCCGGCGATCAGGCCCTCGGTGATGAAGTCGCGGAAGAGTCCCGCCGGGAGGAGAGACTCGACGCCTTGCGCGAGCGCGCCGAAGGCGGTCTCGATCGCTCCGATGGCGGGATCGGACCAGCTGAAGAGTGACTGGAAGACGAGCCCCATCACCAGGAGGAACAGCCCGAAGCCGACGAAGGGATGGAGGAGGATCGAGTCGGCGCGTTCGGTGAGACCCTGTTTGCGCTCCGTCTTCTGCTGCAGCGCCGGCGAGCCGTGCTCGTCGATCCAGGCGTAGCGCGCTTCGATCACCTCGGCTTCGATCTCGCGCCCCGCCTCCGTCGACTCGCGGCGCACCTCGAGCACCTTGGCCCGAAGCGCGGCGGGGATGTCGCGCAGCTCGTCGTCTTCGTCGATCGAGAGCAACGCCCACAGGGCGAGGGCGTGCCGCCTCGCCTCGCCGTCGACGCGCCATGACTCGGGGATCGCCGAGGCGACCGCATCGAGGTCCTCGATCAGCGCCGGAGATTTCTCCCACCTCGGCAATGGCTGCTCGCCAGCCGGCCTCGCCAGCGTACGCTCGATCGCTCGCCGCAGCTCTTCCATCCCCGTGCCGTGCAATCCCGACACCGGCACCACCTCGACCCCCAGCACCTTCGACAGCATCTCGGTGTCGATCGCCTGGCCTCGCTCCTCGAGCATGTCGAGCATGTTCAGCGCGACGACCACCGGCACCGCCGTCTCGAGCACCTGCAGGGTGAGGTACAGGTTGCGCAGGAGCTGCGTCGCGTCGACCACCAGGACGACCAGCTCGGGAGCCGGCAGGGGAGGGATGCCGGTGATCGCCTGGCAGGCGATCTGCTCCTCCGCGCTGCGGGCGGAGAGACTGTAGGTGCCGGGGACGTCGACCAGCCGGGCTTCGAGGTCTTCACCCAGGTCCAGCTTGCCCTCGAAGCGGTCGACGGTGATCCCCGGGTAGTTGCCGACCTTCTGGTCGCCACCGGTCAGCTGGTTGAAGACCGAGGTCTTGCCGGTGTTGGGATTCCCCGCCAGTGCGACCAGCGGCCCCCGTCTGACCATCACCGTCCGCCCATTCTCGGGAGGGGTCAGTGCTCGTCGCGCACCATGAGCTGCTCGGCGTCGGAACGCCGCAGGCTCAGGTGACAGCCGCGCACCTCGAGCTGGAGCAGGTCGCCGATGTCCACCCGGCGCACCATGCGGACCGAGGTGCCGGGGAGGAGGCCCAGCTCCATCAACCGACGCCGGAAGGTTCGCTCTCCACCGAGGTTGAGGAGAGAGGCGGTGGTTCCGGCGGGGATGTCGCTGAGTCGGGTCATGTCGGTGTCACGCTTCCTGAGACTGATTCTCAGTATATCCTGTCGGGTGGGTCGGCCGTACCGCTGAAAGGGAAAAAACGGAACCGCGACTCCTTTTCCGGCGGGCAAGGGGAAGCGTGGGACGGCCGCCGGGGCGTAGGATGAGCCCGACCCACCCCGAGGCCCACTCTGGAGGCAAGGAATGGCCCCGAGCAACCCCAAGGAAACCGCCGGCCGCCAGGCCGCCGAGATGGTCCAGGACGGCATGACGATCGGCCTCGGCACCGGCTCCACGGCCCACTTCACCCTGGTCCGCCTCGCCGAACGGATTCGCGAGGAGGGGCTCTCCCTGCGAGGTGTGCCGACCTCGGTCGACACCGAGGAGAAGGCCGCCCAAATGGGGATTCCTACGGTCGGCCTTCACGAGGTGGAATCGCTCGACGTGACCATCGACGGCGCCGACGAGGTCGACGGCGATTTCCAGCTGATCAAGGGGGGCGGAGGGGCCCTCCTGCGCGAGAAGGTGGTCGCCTCGATCACCGCCCGACAGATCATCGTCGTCGGGCGCGACAAGCTGGTCGACCGCCTGGGGCGCGGCTTCCTGCTCCCCGTCGAGGTGATCCCCTTCGCCGTGCCGGTGGTGGGGCGTGCCCTCGAGGCCCTCGGCTGCGAACCGGTGAAGCGGATGTCGGGCCGCGACGAGTCCTTCGTCACCGACAACCACAACGTGATCCTCGACTGCCGCTTCCCCGACGGGATCGAGCAGCCCGCCGAGATGGAGCGGGCGATCGGGGCGGTCCCCGGCGTGGTCGAGAGCGGGCTGTTCGTCGACCTGACCCACGTGGTGGTGGTCGGTGAGGCGGACGGCAGCGCCACGGTGATCGAGAAAGGCTAGGGCGCGGGGCTGGAGAGCCCGAGAACCTCTCCCAGGAGAGGAACACTCATCCGGATCCGCCCCACGGAATCTCGAACGAAGGGGCAAGCCCGGGCTCCGGGGCACTCCCTTGCGGAAAACGCGATTCGGGCGTCTCCTTTAAGGACCATGCGGGAGCTGGGCTCGTCACTCGCGCCGGGCCCGGGACCCCCCCGACCCAGGAGAAGGAGTACCCACTGTGCAACCCGGCACATGGGTAACAGATCTGTCCGGGGACATAGGTAACACATTC
>CAZCAC010000040.1:0-67891 GCA_964496575.1 uncultured Planctomycetaceae bacterium
GCGGTCTTGCGACAGGACCGTGCCATCCCCGAGTCTGTCGCATAACCGCGGCAAGGTGTGCGACACCGTATCGCGCGAGAGTGGCCGGCCCCGCCTCGGCGGGACCGACCACGTACACTTCGTCGGGAACAGGCGCGGGATCAGTTGTCGTCCGCGGGCTGTTCCGCCGTCTGGTTGGCCTGGGCGGCTCGTTGTCGCTCGACCTTCTCGATGCGGGCCAGGTGCTCGGCGTAGTACTTCTCGCGGAGGCCGGGCTCCTGCAACGTCCACCCCTGCGCCACCGCGGTCGCCTCATTCGGCGTGAAGTCGGGGTTCAGGATGCCGTTCTCGACCAGGATCTGGCGGTAGCTCTCCGGGTACTGGCTGCCGAAGGGCACGCCGCGCTCCTCGGGCCGGAAGCCGTAGTTCTCCTGGATGGGCTCGTGGTCCTCGTAGCCCCGCCGCTCGCCGCTGACGAAGTAGTCGAAGGGGGTGTCGGCGGTGCCTCGCACGACGATCCGGTCCAGGTCCTTGTGCTCGATCCACAGCGAGGCGGGTCCCATCGGCGTCACCTGGACGAGGAGGCGCTCCTCCAGGCTGACCAGGCGGAACTCCTCGGGGACCTCGATCACGGCCACGCCGCCCGAGAGCTGTGCGCTGCCGCGGAAGAAGGTCACGGCCTCGTTGCCTTCCATGCACACGAAGCGGATCTCCTTGGAGGGATCGGTCGGGTGCGGCTGGAGGAAGGACTTCGACCCGGTGGCGGCGAAGTCGCCGGCCGAGTACACGCCGTAGCCATCGGCGGAGGTGACGTAGCCGTACACCCCGTAGGTCGTATCGATCGAGTACGTGGCGACTCCGTAGACACCGCGGCCCTCGGGGCCTTGAGCCGAGCCGTTGACGCCACGGCCTCCCGCGTCGTCGTAGTCGAGGTTGACGCCGTTGACCCCCCAGCCGAGGGCGCTGTTCGCTCTACCCCAGACACCGTCGCCGATGCTCGAGGTCGTGGTGGCCTCGCCGTGCACGCCGATACCGATGTTCTCGTCGGTGGTGCCGTACACGCCTTCGTAGCCGCCACTGATGTACGCCCCGGTGCCGTCCACGCGGGAATTGGTGATCACCGCCGTCCCTGAGCCCGAGTCGCTGCTCGCGATCTGCAACGCGCGGTAGTCTCCACCATCGGCCCTGATCGCGGGGATGCCCGTGTTATCGGATCCGTCCACGTGCAGCTTGGCGTTCGGAATCCCGGTCCCGCCGAGGCGGGCGCGGCCCGTGTCCCGATCGAGGCGGAAGACGGGGTCGGTGTGGTCCGCATCCCCGGTGCGGCCGAAGACCTGCAGGGCGTTCTCGCCTCCGTCGTAGAGGAACTTCATGCCGTAGGTGCCATCGTCGTCCTCGGCGAACAGCAGCTCGGAGTCCCGCCCCGATCCAGTGAATCCGGGAGCGATCATGCCCGACCCGAGGTCGGTCACGCCGACCACGTGCAGGTCCACGATCGGCTCGACGGTGCCGATCCCCACGTCGCCGGTCGCGCCGTCGACGAAGAGCTCGGTGCTGATCGGGAAGAGCTGTCCGAGGGTCGGGATCGACGAGGCCTCGATGCCGCAGGAGCCGGTCGCCTGGTCGCGCAGCTCGTCGGCGCAGAAGAGGCCGTGCGGTGCGCCGGTGCGCGGCCCGGTCGGGGTCGTGACGACCCCGATTGCAGTGGCGCCGCTAGAAGACCCGCCAGCGGGACTCCCCCCCAGGGGGATGCGGCGCGGGGCACCCGGTCCACCCGGGGCGGCCGGGGCGGGCCCTGGCTGCGGCTCGGCGCCGGGGCTCGACCCACGACCCGCGACCGACTCTTCGGTCGTTGCGCCGCCGCTCTGCATCGGTGCCGCGAGCGGGGCACCGCCGGCCGGCAGTACCTCGGGAGTGTTCTCGTCGCGCTCGAAGCCACCGAGGCGGCTTCCCCAGAAGATCGCGTCGGAGCTGGCGTTGTGGAGCAGGAGGTCGGCGGTCCCGTCGCCGTCGAGATCAGTGAGCTCGGCGCTCTTCCCATCTCCCCGGTCTACGAGGCCGAGTTCCTCGGTCTCGTCGAGGAAGCCGCCGAGCCCGTCGCCGACCAGGGCGACGTTGGCGTCGGGGGACACGAGGTAGAGATCGAGCTGGCCGTCGCCGTTCAGGTCCCCGGTGAGCACCTGCGCGACGGAAGCGCCGGGGAGGCGCTGGCCGGCGTCCTGGAATCGACGACCGCCGACGTTCAGGGAGACGGCGAGGGAGCCATCGGCCCGAATGCTCAGGCGATCGAGCTGGCCATCGCCGTTGACGTCGACGACGCGGATGGTGCGGGGAGATCCCTTTGCGCTGGGATCGACGGGGTTCGCCCGGGAGCCGTCGTTCGCGCTCGAGAGGGTCAAGAGCGTCGTCAGGCCGAGGGCGTAGGTCGTGACTGTGAGCATCGTGCTGTTTCTCCTCTGCCGCTCGTGGCGGCATCTTCAATTCGGTTTCGATCTCGTTGGCGAGAAAATCGCGAGCACCCCATCAAGACTCCGTTCGAATTCGTCGGGGACGCCTCACCTTCCAGGCGACTCCGCAGTGGGAGAGGAGACTGGCACGCGGTGCCGGCCCGACGTCTCGGCGAGTGCGAGGGGACGAGCGTCATGTTCCTCCGGTCCGACCGGGGAAGCCCCGTGAGCCCATGCGCTGGAAAGTGTTGGCCGTCGAACCAGTTTCCGGACACGACGGCCCCAGCCCTTCGTACCCCGGAAGGATCTCGCCACGCAGTGCCCGGTTGGCCCGGGCGGGGCAATCCTCTCTCAATCGCGCCGGTGACTCCGGATCAGCTCCTCGATGCGGGCCAGCTCCGCGGGCGAGATCTGCTCGTCGCGGATCAGCTCCATGACCAGCTCCGCGGGGGAACCCTCGAAGAAGCGGCCCAGGAGCTCCTTGACCGAACGGCGGCGGACGGCAGGGGCTGCGACCGCTGCCCGGTACACGTGGCCGCGTCCGACCCGCCGGCGTCGCGCGAGACGTTTCGCCTCGAGGCGGCGCAACACCGTCAGGACCGTGCTGTAGGCGAGCTCACGTTTCGCCGACAACTCGTCCAGCACCTGCCTCGGAGTCGACGGGCCGAGTCGCCAGAGGACGTCGAGGATCGCCAGCTCGAGCTCGCCGGGGGAGCGTTGGGGTTTGGCGGACACGGCTATTCCCTCTCGGGAACGATGCCGATGGTCCGGTCACCTACCGCCACGCCGAACTCCCAGCGGTCCCCGAGCGCCCCGACAGCTTCCTCCGGCACCTCGTCGAGAACCACGACGTTGCGCTCGTAGTCGACCGTGAAGTGCACGCCCTCCTGCAATTCGATCCCGTTGATGACCATGCGCGCCTCTCCCTCGTCGATGGGGCCCGGGAACTGCCAGGCGTCGCTCTTGGGAGGCAGGCTCCACACCGTCATGAAGGAGCTTTCGTCCTCGAGCCTACGATTCCCCAGCAGCACGATTCGCTGGGTGGACTCGTCGAAGACGAAATCGGTCCCGCGCTCGAGCCAGGTCTTGTGGCGCCCGCCGGAGGCCTGGATCGAGACCTGCAACCCGCGACTCTGGGTCGGTCTGATCGGCACTCGGACGCGGCGATCCTCCATCCTCCAGGTCTGGGTCGGCTTCAGCTTGGTGGCCAGGCCCTCTTGACCGGGGAGGTCGACCGGAAGCCCCTCGAAACGGCGTACCGCATCATCGTTCTCCCTTCGACTGTTCTTGTTGGAGATGGCGAAGGGCTTGCTCCTGATGGAGAAGGCGACATTCGACCTGGGGGAAGAGAGACCACTTATCTCAATCATGCCCGTGAGGTAGAAGGGAGTCTTTTCCGTGCAGTCCTCCGCCCGGACAAATGACACCGTGCTGCTTTTCGCGTCGACGACGTAGTCGACGCCGCGCTTCGCCTCCTCGTTTCGGAGCAGCAAACGCACTGAATCGGGGTCCAGCTTCTCGAAGCTCCAGGACCAGGGAATGGCCCGGGTGCCGTAGGCGTAGACGCGGTTCTGTTCCAGGTCCACCGCGGAGGCGAGCGTCAAGAGACCCACGGATGGATCGAACGACCAACCTGTTTCGGGGGTGAGGTCGGCGAGACTCGTTCTGGTCTCACTCGGTCCCTTCTCACGCGGTATGGCGTACACCTCGGAAACTTCCGATAAGCCCCTGGACAACCGATAGACGTCGGGCTCGCCGGTGGGCGTGAGCCGCGTACGCTCGAGCCCCGGGATTGCCCACGGCTCGTCGTTTCGGGGCAATGCCGTGAATCCCTCGAGACATCCCCCCGTTGTACTCGTGCTCACGGTGTACGTTCCATCCGGTCCGACCACCGTCTCCATCTGGGCGTCTTCGTCGATGGTGCGGACCTCCTCCGGCGAATCCCCCGACGTCCCGCAAGCGCCGAGCACCAGGAAGAGGGCGACGATCCCGAGACCTGCCGTCGTCGTCGCGGCGGCCAGCATGGGGTGGGCGGGCACGTGGTAGCGTTGGTGTGAGAGGACCATTTCGATTCTCCTGCGCAAGGCAGAGGTTCGGCGTCCGAGGGAGAGGGTCGAGGGGAAGGCGGTCGGTCGGTCGCCGGCCAATCGGCGAGCGAGGGAGCCGAGCTCCTCGGCGTACGTCTGAGCGTCGCCCAGCTCGCGCACGACGGCGAGGTCCACCGCCCGCTCGCGATCCGCGCGCAGCGCTCGCGCCACAAGGTGCATCAAGGGGTGGAACCAGAAGAGCGTGCAAGTGACTCCGACCAGCTGATCGATGAGCAGGTCGCGACGGCGGTGGTGCAGGATCTCGTGCGCCAGGCTCGACTCGAGTCCGGGCCTCCACCGTTCGGTGTCCCGGAGCGGGACGAGCACCACCGGTCGAAGCACGCGAGCCGCGGCCGGCGAGGTGCTCGCCTCTTCGGTCAGGAGACGCAGGCGGCGCGGTGTGCGGAGTCGGACGACCAGCCGGGCAAAGCGCGCGGCGTATCCGCCGGCTTCGATCGGGCGGGCACGGGCGAGTCGCGCGGCGAGCTTGCGGCGGCGTCGCCAGAAACCGGCTGCGGCGATGAGAGTGCCGCCGATCCACGCGAACACGCACAGCGTGCTGCTGGAAAGGCCGCCGCCAGTACTCACGGTCGGCGGCGCGAGGCGTTGGCTCAACCACTCCCCGGGCCGACTCCACTCCTCGCTCACCGTGGGCAGCTCGGCCAGGAACGACGCGGGAGCGCTCACCTCGACAGAGGTTGCCCCGGCCGCGTGAACCGACTCGATCCAGTCCCGGACGTTCAGGCGGAGACTGGCGGCGAGCCACAGGAGCGGCAGGAAGAGCAGGGCCGCGAGCCAGACTCCGTGCCGCAACGCCGGTGCACGCCGCAGCAACGTGAAGTTGAGGATCGCCGCAGCGGCGAACAGGATCGTCGACCACCAGAGAAAAGGCCCGAGCGGCTGGATCGAGAGCAAACCCACGCCCCCGATCTACTACGTGTGTAGCAGTTAATCTACTACATTCGTAGCAGATCCGACGGCCTCTTCCCGATACGGGTCAGGGGACCTGGAGCGGCGAAGGGACTCCGAGCCCGGAGCTCACTCCTCGGTGAGCCGCGCTGACCCGGCCGGTGGCGTTGACAGATTCCGGAGTGGCAAATACCGTCGTACCGGAGCCCGAGTCCACGGCTGGAGGAGGTCCGCTGCACTTCGCGGGGACCAGCCGGCGGAGTCCGGGACGGCGACGACGAGGAGCGAACGATGGACCGAAAGGAGTTTCTCCGGAGTGGTGCCTGCGCGTGTGCGCTGCTGTTCCTCAGGAGTGAGGGGGCGGCCCGACAGGATCCCCCCGATCCGGGGCAGGGCGAGCAGGCAGGGACGAAGGACACCGAAGCCGAAGAGAGGGAGAAGGCGCAACAGAAGTTCGTCACCGACTGGGTCGAGCACCTGATGGTGACCCTGGACGAGAACCTCGACGAGAAGACCAGGACCCGGATCCTGGAGGCGTGCGGTCGGGGGTGCGCGGATCGTGGTTTCGAGGCGGTGATCGAGCGGCACCGGGACGACCTCGACGGCCTGCTGAAGCTGATGAAGCAGCAGTGGGCCGAGGTCGCCGAGTTCGACGAGGACGCCGGGGTCGTTCACCTGGCGACGGCGCCGCACGACGGCTGCCCCTGCCCGCTGGTCAAGGGGCGAGCGAAGCTGGCCACGCAGACCTACTGCCTGTGCTCGACCGGCTGGATGAAGGAGGTGTTCGAGGGCGTCACCGGAGCAACCGCCGAGGTCGAGCTGAAGGAGACGCTGCTCCGTGGGGGGAAGCGCTGCGCCTTCGACATCTCGCTGACCTGAGCGGGTTCACCGTCAACGGACCGGAGGAGCTCACTCCACCGTGACCTCGGCGTTCTCCACGATCAGGTCGTACTTGTAGCCCGCTCCGAAGTCCTTGTCGGCGACTAGCGTGCCGCGGACCAGCACCACGTCACCCACGGCGACCGTCGCCGAGGTGGTGATGGTGAGGTCGTTCGTCCCCGGCTCGCCGGTGCCGTCCTGAACGTGCAGCCAGTTCACCCCGAGGATCTGGGCGTTGTACTTGACCACCTGGCCGCGGATCAGGATCTCGGTGTCGACCAGCTCGTCCTTCCTTTGAAACACCTCTTCCACGGTCACGCCGCCCTCCGCCCGGTCGACGCCGGTCGCGGGGAGCTCCGGCTCGCTCGCCGGAGTCGTCTCGCCGTGAAACGAGGGGGTCTCTCCGCCGTGCACCGAAGGGGCCTCCTCGCCGGGGAAGATCGAATCGGCGAAGTAGATCCGGTCGAAGGTCCGGTCGAGGGAAGGTGCGTGGAAGTCGATCTGCTCCAGCGCATTGACGATCGTCACCGAATCGCCGACCTCGGCCGGCACGGGTCTGGTCGCGACCCACGCCTTCTCACTCCCCGTATCGATCAGCGCGTACAGGTAGCCCCCCGACTCCATCGACTCGACGATCTTCCCGGTGATCTCCGTGGTCAGGATCCGGGGCTGGGCCGGGTCGGGCGCGGCCGCGGGCGCGGTCGGGGCGGCCGGCGGAGGGTCGTCGGACTGGCAGGAGCAGCCGAAGGTCAGGACGGCGGCGGTCAGGGCGAGAATCGAGAGCTTGTCCACGGTGGGCATCGGATCGGTGGCAGAGGAAGAGGGGATCCCCTCCCGGCGGGGCGGAGGGGGTCAGCGAGCCGGGTATTCTAGTCTCGAACGGCTCCTCGGGGAGAGCCCCCTCCGCCGATCAATCCCGGCCCGGTGCGGGCTGCGGGGAAGGGGGTGTCGGACCGACTCGGAGGCGGGGGAGGGCCCGCCGCCCTCACGATGGAACCGTGATCACGGGCGATCTGGTACGGTTCCGGCCCATGAGTACCACCGTCTCGATCGCCCTGCTCCTGGCCCTCCCCTTCCTCGTCGCCGCCGATCCTGGCGACGACGCCACCAGCGTCGAGCAGCGCGCCAGCTCCTGGGATCAGCACCTCGAGCTGGAACGATCCTCGCCCTTCCGCGAGCTCGAGTGGCGACCGATCGGCCCGCGGAACGCGGGCGGCCGCATCGAGACGATCGCCGTGCACCCCTCGAGGCCGTCGATCTTCTACGTCGGCGCCGGTGCGGGCAATCTCTGGAAGACGACCGACAACGGGCTCACCTGGACGCCAATCTTCGAGAAGGAGTCGACCTTCGCGATGGGGGAGCTGGCGATCGCTCCCTCCGATCCCGACGTCCTGTACCTCGGCACCGGCGAGGTGTTGATGGCGCGCAGCTCCTACGCGGGGACCGGCGTGTTTCGCTCGACCGACGCGGGTGCGACCTGGCGCAACGTCGGGCTCGCCGACTCGCACCACATCGCGCGCGTGGTTGTCGATCCTCGCGACGCCGAGACGGTCTGGGTCGCCTCGCTGGGGCACAACTTCTCCGACGGTGGGGAGCGCGGGCTCTACCGGACCGTGGACGGCGGCGAGACGTGGCAGCTCGCGCTCTCCCCCGGCGAAGGAATCGGCGTGGTCGACGTCGAGCTCACCCCCGGCGATCCCGACACGGTCTACGCCGCGGCCTGGCAGCGCAGCCGTCGCGCGTGGGGGCACGAGGCGTACGCGGCGGCGAACGGGATCTACCGCTCGGACGACGGCGGCGCGAACTGGCAGCGGCTCGGCGGCGGGTTGCCCGACGGCGATCGAGTCGGCCGCATCGCGCTCGTGGTGGCGCCGTCGAACCCGGACGTCGTCTACGCGCTGGTCACCCTCGACGGACGTCCGCCCCTGGGGGCTCGCGGCGAGCTCTGGCGCTCCGACGACCGCGGGGACAGCTGGGTGTTGAAGAAGGGGATGCTGCCCTCCGCCGGCTACGACTTCTGCCTGCTCGAGGTCGCTCCCCACGACGAGGACGAGCTGTGGATCCCGTTGCAGAAGCTCTGGCACTCGACCGACGGCGGGGAGACGACGACGGAGGTGAAGGGCACCATCGTCCACCTGCTCGAGCACGATGCGCGGCGGCTGCACCTCGACACGCACTGCCTGTGGATCGATCCCGCCGATCCGGCGCACGTCGTCATCGGCAACGACGGGGGCCTCTACACCACCTGGGATCGCGGAGGGGCGTGGCTGCACCTGAACAACCTGCCCGTGACCGAGTTCTACGCGATCTTCCTGGACGACGCGCAGCCGTTCAACGTCTACGGCGGCACCCAGGACAACGCCGCGGTGTACGGGCCGATCGATCACGTACCCGCCGACGGCGAGAGTGATCCGTGGCGCAACGTCTACCTCGATCCGTGGGGAGGCGGGGACTCCTTCTACACGCCGGTCGATCCGCTCGACCCGGACATCATCTTCTACTCGCACCAGTTCGGCGACCTGCGGCGCAAGAACATGCGGACGGGGGAGACGGTCGCGGCGCACCCGCGCGGCGAGAAGGGTCGGCCGCGCTACCGGCGCAACTGGCAGACCCCGATTCTCTTCTCGAAACACGATCCCACGGTGATGTACTACGCCGCGCACCGGCTGCTGAAGTCGACCGACCGCGGGGACTCGTGGACGCCGATCAGTCCCGATCTCTCCACCGATCCGGGGCCGGAGAAGCGGGGGAACGTGCCCTTCGGGACGATCTCGACGATCGCGGAGTCGCCGCTGAGCGCGGGGCTGATCTGGGCCGGCACCGACGACGGGAACGTGCAGGTGACGACCGACGAGGGTGGGACCTGGAGGCGCGCCGACGCCGGTCTTCCACCGAAGTGGGTGACGCGCGTGACCCCCTCGGCGTTCCGCCAGGAGACGGTCTACGTCGCCCAGTCGGGATACGTCGAGGACGACTTCGCCGCGTACCTCTTCCGCTCCGACGACCTCGGGGCGAGCTGGAGCTCGATCGTCGCGAACCTGCCGGCGGAGTCGGTCAACGCAATCGTGGAGGACCCCACCGACGAGCGGATCCTGTACGTCGGCACCGATCTCGGGGTCTACGTCTCGATCGACCGCGGCGAGAGCTGGCACTCTCTCTGCGCGACGCTGCCGACCACGCCGGTGCGCGATCTGCTGGTCCACCCGCGCGATGCGGTGCTAGTGATCGGGACCCACGGGCGCAGCGCGTGGGCGCTCACCCTCGGGGCGATCCGCCAGGCGGCTCAGGGCTGAGGCGCCGGCCGATCACGGATGCCCGTGGTCCCGTGGAGCTGGAAGCCTCGTTCTTGCACTTCGGGCGCCGTCCTGGTCCAACGAATCCCGAAGCCCCATCCCGACCGTTCTCCCGGCCGAGAACGTCGATCCTGGCACCTGTAGTGATCTCCGACAGTCGGTGGACCCCTGTACCGAGTGCGATCAAAGATCACGATTTCGGGCAGGTTTTCACTCCCCGTGGCATCTTGAAGTCGACGTGGACAGGGAACGCCCTGTCGCCGCTCGCAACCGATGCCCCCTCGAGGGATGAACATGACGATCCTGGGTGAGAGACCTCTCCAAGTCCTGCTCTTCTGCTCCGCCCTCCTGACCCTCACGCCCGGAGCCCAGCCGCAGGCCGGGGCCACGGAACCCCCCGAAGGCCTCGCGCCCGGGAGCTGGACGGGCATCCGAGAAGCCTACGAGGCCGGGCGCCACGCGGCGTATCCCACCGAGGCCGGCTACCAGGCCCGCAATCCCGGGCAGCGCTGGAGAACCGCTTTCGACGGTCGCGGCTTCCTGGTCGAGCCCGACGCGGGCGGTTGGAGCTGGGGGCTGGAGCTCGGGCGCTACGGCTTCGCGGGGGACGAGCACACCGTGACCGAACCGAAGAGTGTCCTCGCCGAGGGGCACCGCGTGGTCTACGCGTGGGATGAAGAATTCGAGGAGTGGTACCAGAACGACGCGCGCGGGCTCGAGCACGGCTACACGGTGCACCGGCGACCGACGCGTGGCGCCGAGCAGGAGACGGGAACACTGACCTTCACGATTCGCATTCGTGGTGAGCTGCAGCCCGAGGTGATCGATGGTGGACGTAGCGTCCGTTTCCTCGCGAAGGATGGAACCGGCCGGCTCACCTATTCGGTACTGACCGTATTCGACGCGGACGGACGGAACCTGCCTGCTCGATTCGATCGGGTCACTGCGGGGTTGAAGCTCTCGATCGAGGAGGAGGGCGCGCGCTATCCGTTGACGATCGATCCAATCGCGCAGCCGGCGTACCTGAAGGCCTCCAATACGGAGGTGTCAGACCTCTTCGGTTACTCGGTCTCGATTTCCGGTGACACGGTGGTCGTCGGCGCCCATGGCGAGGACAGCAACGCCACCGGTGTGAACGGAGATCAGAGCAACAATCAAGCTCACGGATCTGGAGCCGCCTACGTTTTCGTACGCAACGGGGACACCTGGATCCAGCAGGCCTACCTCAAGGCTTCCAACACGGACGCATCCGACGGCTTCGGAGCGAAGGTAGCGATTTCGGGCGACACCGTGGTGATCGGAGCCGCCTCGGAGGCCAGTGGCGCCACGGGAGTGAACGGCAATCAGAACGGAAACGGCACCCCGTACGCCGGAGCGGCCTACGTGTTCCAGCGAAACGGGACGAGCTGGAGCCAGGAGACGTACCTCAAGGCTTCGAACTCGGATACCGACGACCGCTTTGTCCCGGTGGCCGTCTGCGGTGAAACGCTGGTCGTCGGGGCCTACCGGGAAGGTAGCGCCTCCACGGGCGTGAATGGTGACCAGAACGACAATAGCGCGTGGCAGGCCGGCGCGGCCTACGTCTTCGACCTCGATGCCCCCACCGGCTTCCCCTTCTGCTTCGGCGACCCTGGCTCCGGCACGCCCTGCCCCTGCAACAACGACAACGACGGCAGCGTTCAGGGATCGGGCTGCGCCAACGGGGTCTTCTCCTCCGGTGCTCTGCTCACCAGCAGCGGCTGGCCGAGCGCGAGCAACGACACGCTGGTCCTGGCCGCGACGCACCTCGAACCGAACAACAGCGGCCTCTACTTCCAGGCCGACAATGACCTCTCGCCGGGAATGCCCTGGGGCGATGGCCTGCGCTGCGCCGGCGGCAGCCTGAAGCGCCTGCAGGTCCGGTTCGCCGATGGTCAGGGAGCTTCTCAGACGACGATCGGTATCTCCGTGAAGGCGGGGAACGTCGCCGCGGGTGACACGAAGTACTACCAGTGCTGGTATCGCACCACGACGAATCCGCCCTGCGGCACCGGGGTGAACGACTTCAACGCAACCAACGGCTACGCGGTGACCTGGGGTCCCTGATCTCCCCGAGTCAATCGCCCGACAGCTGTGTCTTCCTGCTCACGTCCCAGCTGCGGGATGCCGGACCCGCAGGGTCTCCGCCCTCTTCGCCGTCTCTCCCTCGCATCAACGAGGGGCACTGCAAAGGAGCCGGAGATCCCGGGGGGTGGTCGAAAGGCTCCACTCGGGTATGCTGGTCGGAGGATGAGAGTCTTCTGCCTCGCGCTCTGCCTCCTGCTCGCTACAAGTTCGGCAACCCCGGAGCCGGCCCACTGCGTCCCCGGGGTTCGTCCGGGGGATCCGATTGCCGAGCTCCGGCGCTGGTCGAAGCTGGGGCCGCAGAGCGAGGTCAATCAGCTCATCAAGGCCGAGCAGGCTCTCCGGGAGCTGGAAGTGGACTGGGCGAGTGACGAGAAGCGTCGCGTCCGGATCCAGACCGCCTGGCTCGACTTCCTGGCTCGCTGTCACCGGATCGAGGACGAGGTGGCGGAGGACCCGCAGTTCCGTTCCTTCGATACCGTGAACGGAAAGCGCGGCGAGGGCGACCTTCGCCGGCGGGTGACGACCGCGCTGAGCGGCCGGCTGCCCGAGCTTCGCTCCTGGCTGATCCAGGAGGTGCTGCTGTCGAAGAAGCGGCAGCCGGTCGAGCGGCGAGCCGCCGCGTGCGAGATCCTCCGTGGTGACGAGAGCGACGGAGCGGTCGCAGCACTCATCCTGAGCACACGCTCGGGGCTCAGAGAACTGCTCGACGCCGCGATCGGTTCCCTCGAGGGGCGGCGGAGGGCGGAGGTTCACACCCGCCTGATCGAGCTCCTGGAACAAGCCGACGCGGGGGAGGTCGAATTCTGGCGCTGGCCGATCGAGCGGCACTTCCTCGCCCTCGACCTCGCCGAGGAAGACGTGGACGCCGTCGAGAAGGTCAAGACCTACGTCGCGCGGGCCATGCGGCACGAGGACTGGCGCATCGCCTCACGCGCCGTGTCGGTGGGGCGCGGCCTCCCCAACACCCTCGTCTTTTCAGATCTCATCCGGAGCCTCGAGGTCTGGCTCGACCGTGGGGGCGACAGCGCACGAGGGGTACGCCGGGTCCAGGGTGAGATCTTGGCCGAGCTTCGCCGACGCTCGGGTCGTTCGCTCGGCCCGCACCCCGATCGGTGGACCGCACTCTGGGCGGGGAATCAGCGGGGCGAGGTGAACTTCGCCGGCGAAGGGACTGACGAGGATCGAATCACCCAGGCGGGGTTCTTCGGGCTTCGTCCCGAGACGGACTGGGTGGTCTTCGTGCTCGACCGCTCCGGGTCGATGGACAGCGCCTTCGGCGGCGATTCCAGCCGAACTCGCCTGGAGGAGGCGGCCGACCAGATGGCGAGCTACCTGATGCAGCTCGGCCCGCGCACCCGCTTCGACGTGATCGCCTTCTCGGACTCCACGCGGATCTGGGGCAAGAAGCTGCAGCTCGCGACCGAAGACCGGATCGAGAAGGCGAGGAAGTGGGTGCTGAGCGGTGGCGACCGCGCCGGAACCCAGCTACGCCCCGCCGTGCTCGAGGCCCTGCAGATCGATCGTCGCGGCAGGCAGAACCTCGATGCCCTCCAGGTGGACACGATCATCCTGCTGTGCGATGGAAAAACAGCGGAGGGATCGGACTGGGTGGTTCCGATGATGCGGCGCATCGGCGACGACTCCCGCGTGGTCATCCACGCCGTGCAGATCGGCGCAAGGGGAAACGGCACCCTGGAAGCGCTCTGCTCGACGACCGGCGGTGACTTCGTGTACGTCGACGGCTGAGCACTGGCGCCACCTTCTCGCGCAAGGCTCGTACGGAGATGTACCGCGCCCTGACCTACTCGGTGTCGGTTTCTGCGCGTGGCGCGCAGAAAGCAGGCCGAGAGGGCATCGAGGCCTTCGAGAATCGTGATCCGATGGCCCCCGCGCGATGGGGAGGGATCCTCGAGCATTGCCCGCGGGCGGCGTGCAGTTGGCCGGTGCGACGACAGTGGGCGAGACGATGAGGGAGGTGCGTCGTTCTGGAGTTCTCCCGCACGCCTGGTGCACCCATCCGAGTGGCTGGTCGAGGGACACGGCCAGATTTCGGACCGAGATCCCCCGCAAGCTCTTACGATGACCAGTACTGTGATTCGATCGAGTTTCTGGATACCACGAATTTTCCACGGATTGGAGAACCAACCCTCGCGGCCCTGACATTGTCGTACCCTGGAGGGCCTTGCGGTCGAGATTGGATCGTTCACAGGCCTCCGCTCATTCCATCGAGTGGCTCGCCTCGAGGCCCTCGACCACGGACTCCTGCGAAGCCCAGGCGTCCGCTCGAGGGGAGTCACGGACTGATTGTGATCTCCGGAGGACGAGACAGACCCCTCGACCGACTCTGGCCACCCAGCTTCGGCCAATCGCAACACTGATGAAGACTATTCTCCGCGCTGCCCTTCTGGTCTCGCTTCTGCTACCTGCAGCCGCTCGATCGAGTGTGCCCCACTGCCCTCCGAAGCCACAGCCGGCAGCATCCCAGCGTGTCGACGGGAACGCGGTCATCGGTCGCCCCCGGTCGACCACTCCGGTCTCTCCATGGTCCTCTTCCCGCTCCGTCATTCCTCGCTCGGTGACCGCGAGTCGCGGCTCCGGACCTCTGCCGGCAGCGACTGAGCTGAAACCGCTGCACGCTCCTACCGGACCGATCGTCCCCGTGTCCGAGTTCGGGCCGAGTGACGGGATCCTCTTCCGGTACACCTACGCCGACTATGCCGAAATCGTGTCTGCTTGCGTCGCGAGCATCACCGCGGACCCGACCCGGAACGACAAGGCGTACGTAATGGTCAAGAACACCGCCATCGAGAACCTGGCCACGACCGCCTTCACCAACGCCGGCGCGGACATGAGCAAGGTCGAGTTCATCCACGCGCCCACCAATTCGATCTGGCTCGGTGACTACGGTCCTGGCTTCATCCTGCAGAACGGCGCAATGGCGGTTGTCAATAGTCTCTACATGGATTTCCGCCCTCTGGATGGCTTCGTTCCCACCCTGATCGGGGCCGACCACATGCAGATCCCGGTAATCCCGATGGGGCTGGAGAGAAGTGCCCGCGCGAACTTCCTGGTCGGTTCGAACGGAGTCGCCTTTACGACGGACTTCGTCGAGTACAGCAACCCCCAGTATTCGCTGCAAGAGATCGTCGACGAGTTCGACAAGTACCTCGGGGTCCACACCCTTCACGTCTTTCCGAGGTTGCCTTGGGGGGTCGACGCCAGTGGATGCCTCGAGATGTGGATGAACCTGGTAGACGACCACAATGTCGTCATCTCGCAGTTCGCACCAGGTTCCGACCCGACTGCCATCGCGATTACCGATGCCGCGGCGATCTACATGGCGAACCTCGGCTTCAATGTGTTCCGGGTACCTGACAGCGTGGATCTCCATCCCTCGTCAGGGTGGACGCACTTCACCTACACCTGCGGCTTCCGGATCAACGACCGCCTGTACATCACCAAGTATGGTGACAGCGACCCGAGTCGAATCGCCGACGATCAGACGGCCCTGGCCGCCTACCAGGCCGCAGCACCGGCGTGTCAGATCATCCAGATCGACTGCTACGACATCATCGGGGCAGTAGGGGCGCTGCACAGCATCACCATGAACGTCCCGCGAAGGGACGACGCCGCTCCCGCCGCCTGGCTGAAGTCGCCAAATGGAGGAGAGCTCCTGGTCAGCGGTACGGCGCACGAGATCGAATGGTCGGCGATGGACGACGTGGCAGTCACGGGGATCGACCTGCGCTACTCCCTGGACGGAGGATCGACCTTTCCCAACCTGATCGCCTCGGGGATCGCGGACGATGGGCGGGAGCTCTGGACCATTCCGACCTTTCCTACGGTGGAGGATCGGGTAGTGATGAAGATCGTCGCCCACGACGCCAACGGCAACCGCGGTCGGGAATGGAGCGATTCGTACTTCACCATCCGCAGTGCAAACCAGAGAGTGTACGACTTCTCCAGCAACCCGGGCATCGACAAGTGGGGCTGGGGAGTCGTGACCGGGTCCTGGGGCAGTGTCGACGGCGTGCGCCATCCGGCCGCTCTGAGCCAGGAGATTGACACCGTCGACCCACTCGCCTACAGCAAGATCGCGGTCTCCGATGCGACGGGCGGGGACTCGGATGCCAACCGCTACATCCCCCCGCCCCTCGCGTACGGCGACGAATCGACCCATATCTTCGAGTTCGACATCATCGAGGACCCCTCGACGATCCTGGATATCGAGCTCCGCTGGGAGGGCTACTCCGACGATTGCCAGCAGACCGAGCTCTACGTCTGGAACGCTGCCGGCCAGAACTGGGGAGACTGTGCCGGTGCGCTCGGCAGAAACAAATACGTGGCCGACAGCTCGGGCAATCGCGATGCCGTGCTGAAGGGGAACATCCGCGGCAACTTCGCCGATTTCATCGAGAACAACGGCCGCCTCACGCTGCTGGTCTACACTGACTTCCGCCAACTCAAAGCGTTTCATGACTACGTGTCGGTGACCATTACACGGGATGGCCCGTGACAACACATGGTTCACGCGCTGTGGTGCCTTCCTCGTGGATGTGGGGTCGGTAGTGCCTCCATTTCCACCAGGGGCCGGACCCCTGAATGGACCCCACACGGTCGCCACGCCGTGACCTGGGGGTCGTGATTCCCCCGGAGCAATCGCCCGCCCGCGCCCCGCTCCTCGTAATCCGACTCAGGGCCGAGGCGCCGGCCGATCCCAGTAGCTCATGGTCCCGTGGAGCTCGAAGCCCTGCTTCCGCACCACGGGTGCCGAGCTGTCGATTCGCGCGTAGAGACCGACGCTGCGCAGGCCGGCGGCGCGCGCCTCCTCGATGCGGCCGGCCAGCACCGCGGAGTAGGCGCCCCGTCCGCGCGCTTCGGGAATCGTGCCGCCGCCCCAGAAGTACGCGAAGCCGAGGTCGGGGAAGAGGGTCATACCGCCAGCGCTGAGCGGCGCGCCGGTCGACTCGTCGTAGGCGAGAAACCGGCGAACCCGGCCGCCGGGTCGCGTGCACTCCTCGAGGTACTGGTCGATTTCGGCGGGGCTGAACTGTGTCCTCGAGCCGAACGCGGCCTCGGCCACGCGAATGACCGCGAGCAGCTCCTCGCGACAGGAGACCACCCGGGCGGTGATCCCGCTCACCGCGCGCGGTTGGAAGCGGTCGACCTCGACGAGGCAGGCGCGGTGCTCGTAGGCCGGTGCGTAGCCCGCCGCTTCGAGAGCACGGGCCAGCGCCTCGGTCTCGGGGCGGTGACGGACCAGCCAGCGGGAGGTCGTGTGGCCGTGAGCCTCGCCGACTTCCTCGATCAGGTCGTGAAGCTCGTCCGGCATCGCTCGCGTTCTCGTCACGCAGTTGAGGAACGGCGACGGTCGCGGACAGCTCACGTAGGCCACGTCGGGCCGATCGACGACGACGGCGTCGGCGGGAACCCAGAAGAAATCCCACTGGGAGCGCTCCACCACGTCGTCGGGGGTGAGATCGGCGGGGTCGTTCATGGCTCGGCGGGTCTCGTTCCGCGGGGGCATCGACTCGGGAGCATCGGGCGGCGAAGTCCAGCGGTCAAGCGAAGTGACGCAGGACATCTGCTGCAGAGGCCACGATCAGCTGTGCGCCCTGATCTTCTCTCAGGGTCCATACTCCCTTCCCGATCACGAGCTGCAGTGCCCGCGTACACCGGATCTGAGGGAGGAATCGCTTCCAGTTGGGTGAAGGCGTGGTGTCCTGGAGCTTGACCTCGATCGGCAGCCACGGCTTGCCGTCGCGAACGATCAGGAAGTCGATCTCCTCCTTCTGTTTGTTGCGGAGAAAACACAGCTCGAAGTTGCCTTCACCGGTATCCGTCCAGAGGTGACACGTCTTGAGCAGGTGCGACGCGACCAGGTTCTCGAAGCGAGCTGCCTCGCCGGGGACCTCGCTGCAGTCCCAGAGGTAGAGCTTCCCGGACTTGCGCAGACTGCGAGCGATCCGTTTCGAGTACGGCTTGATCTCGAAGGCGTAGTACAGCTCCGTGAGCATCTGCAGCCAGCGCTTCGCCGTGTCATGGCTCACCTCGAGCTCTTCTCTCAAGGAGGCCACGGACAGGAGCGAACCAACCCGGAGCGGGAGCAGGGAGGCGAGCATCTCGATGCGGCTCAGATCGGGAATCCGGGAGAGATCTCGCAGATCCTCGCGAATCACGCGCTCGACGCGGTGGCTGCGCCAGAGCCGGGCCTTCCTCTCGTCCTGAGCCAGGAAGGGCTCTGGGAAGGTGCCGAACTTCATGAAGGTCTCCAGGGTCTCCTGGGCGGCTCTTCGTCTGCGCGGCGGGCCACAGAACAGCGTCTCGATCACATCGTCCGGGTGAGGAATTGTCGCCGACTCGAGCTCACCGAGCGAAAAGGGATGGAGGCGGAAGTGAAAGTACCGACCCAGCAAGCTGTCGCTTCCGCGGCGGTAGACGGTCAGCCGAGCGCTCCCCGTGACGAGAATGTCGACGGGATCCTCGAGCGTGTCGTAGAGCCCCTTCAAGGAGCGCTTCCACGATCGCGCCTTGTGGATCTCGTCGAGGACGAGCAGGGGGATGCGTCCAGTCGAGCCAGGGACGACACCGCGCGGATCGTGGGTCCATTCGCGCCGAAAGGTGACTTCGTCCCAGTTCTTGTAAGCGCCGGCCTTTCGCTTCCTCAAGAGCTCCTGGCCCAAGGTGGTCTTGCCACACTGGCGCGGACCCGAGAGGAAGGCCATCTTGTGATCGCCGAAGCAGAGATCGGAGATCGGCGTCTCGAGGCTACGGCGCTTGAGCTTCATTCTGACCATATTACGATGTCGTGCGAAAATGGTCGATGACCAAAGTTCGATCAGGTCGTAATTTGGTCAATTCTCAGGCGGCGACCCCGATGTGGGCAGGGACAGCGGCCGCAGGCGGAAGAATCCGGTGCGGGCGAGCACTGCATGTGCCGGTTTCAATGGCCAAGAAGCTCGAGGTTGTCGACGTCGGCGTCCTGGCCCTCGCCACCCGGCTCGCCGTCACCACCGAGGGTGTAGATCCGGGGGATGGCTCGATCGGCGGTTGGCGGCTCGTACCGGTATTCCCGGCTCCACGGGTCACGAGGGAGCGAGCGCTGCTGCAGGAACCGCTTTCCCTCGTCGTCGGGAATGACCAGCACCTCGAGGTTCTCGGGGTAACAGCCCCCATGGGCGACGGCGTAGTCCTCGAGCGATCTGTGGATCGCCCGGATGTCGGCCTTCGCCTTGGAGGTGAAGGTGTTGATGTACCGCACCTTCCTCGGCGCCAGCAGGAAGGCGAGGAGACCGAGTATCGCCGCGGCTTCGGCGATGAGAATCCACGTCCTCGACCGGTTGGAGGGTCTGGACGCGTCATCCGGGTGAGGGGGTGAGGATGGGCTTCGCTGGACGCTGGTCATCGCGGTGCCTCTCCGGTGCTGATGTTGCGCCCCCGGATCGACGATCAGTCGCGTGGCATATTCCACCATCTCCCCCGCCGCCCCCCGATGCGCTCGAATCAGGGCACATCGAGCGATTCCGCTCGTGCCAGGGGCGGCGAGCTCCTGACCGGACCACGACCAGCGGCTTTTGAAGTTACCGGGTAGAATGGCATCGTTAGAAGGTCCCGGCACGCTCGCCGATTGCTCGAAAGCGCTCAGTTCGAGCACCCACCCATCCAGCAGAGGAGATCCGATGCGCCTGGTCTTGCCCCCGGCCCTGTCAGCGGCCGCGATCCTCTCGTTCCTGCTCACCGGCTGTGCCCCCACGAATCTCGACGGAACGGAATCCGGGCAGCAGTCGAGCTCGTTCGTCCCCCCCGGCGGAACGGGTGCCCTTCCGGCTCACGCACAGATCGGAGGGATTCCCACCGTGCCGATGTTCATCGACGGCTGCAACCTGGGCTGCGGTAGTGGCTCGGGGGGCGCGGACGTCGGGTGCACGATCGTCAACGTCCACACCAACCACGAGCTGCGGATCGAGTTCTCACAGCGAGTCGACCTCCAGTCGGTGGACACCCAGACCTTCCAGCTGACCCAGGTGGGCACCGGGACGATCCCCACGGGGACCTTCCTCCGGAACCCGGCCAACCCGAAAGTGCTGATCTTCCGCCCGTCGGTCGACATCGCTCCGACCGGTGAGCTCGTCTTCGGCTTCGACGCCGGTCAGGCCTACCAGGTCTTCCTCCCCGGCGAAGCCCACCCCGACGTCGGTCCCTTCGTCCAGGACGTCCACGGCCAGAAGAACCAGAGCCGGATGGACTGCCTGATGAGCACCACGCTGGGCGTGGCCGACTACGAGCCGGGGGATCCGGCGGTCCAGGTGCTGGTCGACCTCGTCGACGACTACGGGAACATCATCCCCGATCAGCCCGCGCAGGGGGCGGTCAACGTCTCCGCGCAGACCGACATCGAGATGATCTTCGACGACATCATGGCGACGGAGACGCTGCTCGATCCGGTTTCCGGGACCTCGCCGTACATCAGCGTGATGGTCGACCCCGACGGGGACACGTCGGATCAGAGCGACCAGGTGCCGTTGCCCGGCTCCTTCACGATCGCGCTGGACCCCGACATCAACACGACCACGCTGACCTTCATCCCGGGTGCGACCCTGCCGCCCGCGGGCTCGGCGCCGCTGCGCATCGCGATGAACGTCGGCACCGTCCCGACCGATGCGGCGGGCAACCCTCTGAGCAATGCCAGCGACATCGTCTTCACTCCCGAGGGCGCCGTCCTGCCGCCGCTGGTGCTGAGCGAGACCTTCGACGATCCCACGGGCGAGGACGAGCTCGGCACCGGCGCGCTGTGGGGACAGGGACAGCTCACCTGGTCGATCGGCGGCGGCTCCGGACGGCTCGGTGATCTCGTGATCCGCGACGGCGAAGAAGTCGTGCTGAACACCGATAGCCAGGAGTTCCCGCTGGCGGGGCAGCCGTGGAGCCTGCTCGACAACTCGATTCCGGGGACCGACTACGATCCGCTCGACTCCGCCACCTGGCCGAAGATCACCGTCACCGACGGCGACTTCGAGTTCTCCTCGGTGGTGATCGAGGAGGGCGGGAGACTGATCCTCCAAGGGGATCAGCCGGCGCGCCTCTTCGCGCGCGGACAGGTGATCAACGACGGCGAGATCGACGTGGCCGGCGTCTCGGCGCTCGACCACCGCGGAAACACTGGTGGTGGACACTCCAACAACGGCACCTTCGGCCAGGAGTCGAAGTACGGCGGCACCGGCGGCCAGAGCGGAACCCTGGCCGGCGACGGTGGACGGGGCGCCGACCGGATCAACATGGAGGGCACCACACTGCCGCTGATGGTCAACATCGGCGGGATCGTGTTCGACCCGCCCGACGTAGCCGTCAACGACGGTTTCGACGGGAAGGGAGTCGGAGCCGGCTCCGCCTCGGGGGTCGCCGGCACGGCCGGACGCGGGGGCCTGCACTGGCCACCGACGCTGCCGACGCACAACAACATGAGTCTGCCGGGATTCGGCGACGCCGAGATCAGCGTCGTTCCCCCGAACGACAGCGGTGGTGCGGAGTGCGGCATCGGCATGGTCGGCGGTCCGGGCAGTGGTGGCGCGTACGCCATGAATGGAGGGGACGGCATCCCGGTCTCTCCCTACGACCCGGTGCACCCGGGCCTGCTTCCCAACACCCCGCCGCCCACGCCCGGCGGAGACAACTCGGCTCTGGGCCTGGGGGCCCCTGGCGACGACAACCTGGTTCGCAAGCTGGCCTGGTACGTGGGCTACCTGCGCGGCGGCTCCGGCGGTGGGGGGGGAGGGACCTCCGTCTTCGGGTCGCGGCTCAACATCAACGGGGCTCCCGAGTGCGACAACGGGAGCCTGTTCCCCTTCTTCGACCACAGCGCCGCCGGTGGCGGCGGTGGCGGGGGAGCCCTTCAGATGGCCGCCGGTCGTCTCCTCACCCTCAACGGCGTCGTCGATTGCGGTGGCGGGAGCGGCGGAAGCGCCCCGAACCCCGGCACGACGCTGCTCGAGAACTGCGATCACTCCGGGAACACCGGGGCGACCCCCGATTGCGAGGACTTCGCCGCGCCCGGCGGTGGGGGTTCCGGTGGAGCGATCAAGCTGCAGTCGCGCGAGATCGAGATCGGTCTGGAGGCGAGTCGCTTGATCGTCTCGGGTGGACAGGGCGGCATCGGCGCCGGCGGCTCCCTCGGCGGCGATGGCAGCCCCGGTCTGCTGCGGATCGAGCGCGAGAGCTTCGTCGATGCCGACACCGACGCGGACCTCTTCGGGCCGCGGATCGAGCCGTACTACCCGGACGGTGGTCCGCCCGGGTTCAACGAGCCCTACCTCTCGGCGATGATCCTGTCGGTGGGTGAATGGGGTGAGCAGCACTTCCGTCCCGAGTCCTTTGGCGGTGCGATGTCCTGCTGGATGAAGCCGGACGTGCCGTTCTGGTCCTTCGATCCGCTCGACGACCTGTCGAGTGATCCACTGGCCCTGGCCAGCACCAAGGGCTGGAACATGAAGGTGCGCTACGTGACGCCGACCGGGATCGAGGAGTACTGGTACCGCGGCCAGTCCGCGATCGCCGACCCCGACAATCCGCTGCACGGGATCACGGACTTCGAGACCTACCTCGGCAAGTTGCTGAACCACGACGAGCCCTCGAACGCCGGATCGCTCTTGACCTTGCGGTTCCAGGGGGTTCGGGTGCTCGCCGACCACGACCTCTGCGACCTCGATCTGACCGACGCGGGAGGAGAGATCGAGCCGGGCTCGCTCACCCCCTGGGTGCAGCACCCCGCCGAGCTGAACCTCTTCGGCGTCGACATCAACCGCATCCGCTTCTGCGTGGTCCTCGAACCGCGGCTGCAGGGATTCGGTCTGATCGAACGCAACATCGTCGGGATCACCGACGTGGAGATAGGCATCCAGACGAACTGAGTCGATGCTCGCTTCTGGTGGGGGCCTCGCGTCGAGCGGGGTCCCCTTTTCGTACCAGGGAGAGTCCTCCCACGACCCCGGTTGGCCACCGCTGCATCGCTCCTTCTCGTTTTGTCGTTGTCCGATCGAAGTGGGAGGGGTATCACCGAGGCGGAGAGAAGACTCGATGCGCCGTGTAGCCGCAGCGAACGAAAGAGGCACCCCTACCATGAAGCTCCTCATCCTCTTTGCCCTGCTCTCGGTCAGCCTCAGGGGATTCACGCAGGAGACCGTTCCAGTCGTCGAGCTTCCCGCCCGCTGGGAGGTCGGGACGAGCTACGATCTCGAGCTCGAGAAGACCTTCCGGCAATCCCGGGGCGGAAAACTACGAGCCTATCAGTCCACGACTACGCAGATCAAAGTCAGGGTCCTGGAGAGCCGGGAGAACGGCCACGTTTTCTCCTGGACCTTCGGCAAGACGGAAATGCCAGACGCTCCTGCGGATGCAGAGAAACAAGTCGAGGCGATGAGCAAGCTCTGGGAGGGAGTCGAGATGAAGCTGGTGATGAACGAGTCCGGGTCGTTCGTGAGCCTCGCCAACGAGAGGGAAATACTCGAGGAACTCGAGAGGACGACTGAACTCGTCGAGGAGCTCCTGCGCGAATCCGGTATGGAGGAAGGCGACATCGACGAGACCCTTGATCAGGTTCGGCGCTATCTCGGGACCGAGGCGTTCACCAAATCGATGCTCGAAGAGGTAATCGCCTTCTACAAGCCCGCGGGTGGTCGCTACGTCATGGACGAGCCGGAAGAACGGCACGGTCTGTTTCCGAATCCGTACGGTGGAGCCTTCTTTCCCTCCACCTGCACTCTGGGCCTCACGGAAATCAACGAGGAAGAAGGTACTGCAAGAATCGACTGGAGGATGGAGCTGGACTCCAAAGCAGTCGAACAGATCCTGGCAGAGGACCTGGCCGCACCCCAACCCGATTCTTCGAAAGACCCCGAGACGCTTCGGGGAAAGCTGCTACGCGAGCCGCCAGGGTATGGCGTTCGAGAAGAGACGGTCTACGTGTACGACCTCACCACCGGCGTCCCACGCTCGGTGGAGGCGACCCGCACGACCGATGTCTCCATCTGGGGCTACGAGGTCAAGACCATCGAGGGCTTCCGTATCGTGGTGAGCTGGTCGGGGGTAGGAGAAGACGAATAAACGGTAGCCTGTGATGGGGCGGGCAACATCTTCACCGCGCGCCTGGATCTCATGGAACCAAGGAGTCACTCGGAGGTGATTCCATCGGGGCGTCTGACGCGAACGGCAGGCGCCGCGATGGCTCTGCTGATAATCGCCTGTGTCGCCCCGAGCAATCCGCCGCCTTCGATCGACGAAACCTCGCCCTCAGCTCCCGAGATCCGCACCCGCGCCGTCGAGCTCCGCACGCGCGATCCGGGCCGCCAGCAACACAGCACGTGAGAACGCGTCTGGGATTCTCGGGCGCGTTCCGCTGACGGTTCCGGGTGACCGGCGGAGAGTGTTCGGCCTCGGTGCCCCATGGAGGAACCAGGCGCACGACCCGCGGTAGACAGATCCCGGATCCCCGGTACACTGCAAGATCAGCCTCGACCCCCAGCTTCTCCCGGATTCCCTCATGCGTAATCTCCGCCTCGTCGCGGTCCTGCTGTTCCTCTCCGCGACCGCCGGCGCCCAGGACACCAAGGCGCTCTTCCTGGGCAACAGCTACACCAACTTCAACGACCTCGCCGGCATGGTGCAGAACCTCGCCGCGGCGAGCGGAGTGACGCTGTTCAAGGACAAGAACACCCCCGGCGGCAATACCCTCGGCGCGCCGCAGTCCAGCGGCTATCCGCACAAATCACATCCCACGTCGCTGGCCAAGATCGCCTCGACCGACTGGGACTTCGTCGTGCTCCAGGAGCAGAGCTACCTCCCGACGATTCCCGGCGCCAAGACGCAGTACATGTTCACCGGGGCGCAGAGCCTCGACGCCTCGATCGCGGCCAGCGACCCGAACACTGAGGTGGTGCTCTTCCAGACCTGGGGGCGACGTGACGGCGGGACCTTCTGCTCCGGGGGGTGCGTCACCTTCGCCGACTTCGACGAGATGCAGGACGCCCTGACCGCGGCCTACGACGAGTGCGCCGCGTTGATCGGCGCGCGAGTCGCTCCCGTCGGTGAGGCCTGGCGGCTGGCGCGGACGCTCGATCCGGGGATCGTGCTCCACACCGGGGACGGCAGTCACCCCAACCTCTCCGGCAGCTACCTCGCCGCCTGCGTCTTCCACGCCGTGCTGCTCGGCGAGTCGCCGATCGGGCTCGGCTACACCGCCGGACTCGATCCGCGAGATGCGCTCTTCCTGCAGGAGGTCGCCGACCTCGTCGTCTTCTGCGGCGTGGAGGTAGGCTGCATCGCTGCGCCCAACTCGGCCGGCGCGGGAGCGCGGATCGGCAGCACCGGCAGCGCGAGCGTCAGCGCGGCGGACCTGGGGCTCGTCGTCAGCGACGCGATCCCCGATGACTTCGGCCTCTTCTTCTACGGCAACACCGCGAGCGAGCATCCCTTCGGCGACGGGATCTCCTGCACCTCCGCCCCGCTCTTCCGCCTCGGGCCGGCGACTTCCGCCGACGTGACGGGCTTCAACTGGCGAGCCCTCGACTACGGTGACCCGCCGATGAACGGCGGTGCCGGAGCGGTGACGCCGGGAGTCACCTGGAGCTTCCAGTACTGGTACCGCGACTCCGCCGGCCCCGGGGGCACGGGCTTCAACATCTCCGATGCACTGATCGTTCGATTCTGCCCCTGACCCGATCGGACGTGGATCGCCGGACGCTGCTGGAGCTGTAGCGTTCCTCAGCGGCCGACGCCCGCCGGCTCGCGTTGCTCCACGCCGTCGACCAGCCACGAGACCGCGCGCCGCAGCATCACGCCTCGCCCCGGCGTCCGTTCGGGGTGCGGGCTCACCGCCATCGCTTGCCCCTCTCCGTAGACGCCCACCACCGCAGCCGGCGTCCCCGGCATCACCCCCGATGGCGCGCCATTGTCGGCGACCTCGCCGCGGAAGACGAGCAGCGTCGCGTAGTCGGGGATCTCGGGGCGCTCGGCGGGGGCGAGGATCGGGCCATTGATGTAGCGGAGCTCGAACGGGTCCTTCGGAGCGCCGAGCCACTCACGACCGCGGCGCGTCGATTCGATCGGAACGTCACCCCTGCCGCGCCGCCAGTGCTCGCGGTCGATCACCTTGGCGTCGATGACCGCCAGCGCCCAGAGCTCTGCCGCGATCCCCGCCCGGGGCGGGCCCTCGGAAGGGAAGTACCGGTTGAGGTTGCCCTCCTTCTCCGGAAGGCCCGGGATCGTACGCTCGTTCGCGGCGATCGCCGGAGCACAGGCGCGAGGAACCACCACCAGCCGCCCGCGGGCGATCGACCAGTGAGTGATCGCCTCCGCCGCGACGTAACCCGCCGGCTCGTTCCCGTGCACGCCGCCGACGATGAAGACCGTCGGACCCGGCGCCGCTCCGTCGATCTGGACCCAGGGGGTCTCGAAGCGCGTGCCCCAGGCGAGCGTGCCACCGCGCTCCTCCGCCGGCACGGTGGGGGAGAGGAAGGCGAAGGAGAGCAGGTAGAGGGCGATTGACATGAGCATGCAGGGAGGTCGGGGACCGATCCCGAGGGTAGCACGAGCCCGCGTCGAGGGCGACGGGGGCCGACGGATGCGGGACGTCCGGGACGATGAAAAGTCAAAACGCGCGGAACCGCCGTGCTGCCGGCCGGTTCACCTACGGCTCAGTCCCCGAAAGCCCTCACGCCCCACGGGCCTCACGAAGGGAGAGTGCCTTGAGCAGATTGCTGAAGACGATCGACGAGTTGCTCCGCGGACGCCTGACCCGGAAGGAGGATCTCGCCGCCGGCCGGATCGACATCCCCGTCGCCACGCTGGTCGTCGCCGGCCTGGCCCTGGGCGCCGCGTACGGGGTCTTCATGGGGCTGTACGCTCCACTGCGCGCGGAGAATCCCAGCTTCCTGCAGCTCCTGGTGACCGCTGCCAAGGTCCCGCTGCTCTTCCTGCTCACGCTGGTCGTCACCTACCCGTCACTGTACGTCGTCTCCGCGCTCTTCGACTCGAAGCTGAGGCATCGGGAGACGTTGCGGCTCCTCTTGATCGCGATGACCGCGAACCTCGCCCTCCTGGCGAGCCTCGGCCCGGTGACCGGGTTCTTCACGCTCTGCACCGAGAGCTACGCGTTCATGATCGTCCTGAACGTGCTGTTTTTCGGGGTCTCGGGGATCGTCGGGCTCGCCTTCCTGCGCAAGGCGCTGAGCTCGGTCTACGAGCGGTTCACGCCGCCTGCGGAGCCGGTGCCGATGCCGGTTCCCGTTCAGGCGAGCAACGGAGAGGAGGAAGAAGCGACGGCCCGGCCCCCCGTCGCTCGTCCACCGGTCCTGCGCCCGCGCCCTGCCCGGCCCGCGTCCTTCCGCGTCTTCACCTTCTGGACCCTGATCTACGGGGTGGTCGGCGCCCAGATGGGCTGGGTTCTGCGCCCCTTCATCGGGACTCCCGATCTGCCCTTCGAGTTGTTCCGCGCGGAGCGTGAGTCGAACTTCTTCGCAGCGTTCTTCCGCGCCTTCGGCAAGCTCTTCTCGTGATCGCCGAGATCGACGGACTGCTGCGCGCCGAGGGTCGTCACGCGATCGGCCGGGGACGGGTGCCGATCGAGCAACTCGCGCTGCTCGTGGTCGCGGGCGGCTTCTGCTACGGAGCGGCGATGGGGTCGTTCGGCGTGAGACCGCTTCAGGCGCTCTACTCGGGGATCAAGGTCCCGATCCTGCTCGCGTTCTCGACCGCGGTCTGTTTGCCGAGCTTCTACGTGCTGAACGCGGTGCTCGGCCTGCGCGAGGATTTTGCCGCGGCGCTGCGCGGAGTTCTGGCGGCCCAGGCGACGGTGGCGGTGACGCTGCTCGCGATGCTCCCCGTGGTCCTGCTCGCCTACGCCTCCAGCGGCAGCTACCGCTTCGCCACGTTCAGCAACGGCGTGATCTTCGCCCTCGCCACGCTGGCCGGGCAGCGCACGATGAACCGGCACTACCGGCCGCTGGTATCAGCCAATCGACGCCACGAGATCAGCCGGTGGTCGTGGATCGTGCTCTACACCTTCGTCGCCATCCAGCTGGCCTGGGTGCTGCGCCCCTTCATCGGTTGGGCCGAGAGGGAGGTCAGCTTCTTCCGGGAGGAGGCCTGGAGCAACGCGTACGTGGTGGTCGTGCGGGACGTGCTGGGGTTCTGAGGCGGGCAACTCGCCCCGGTCGTGCTCGATCGCACGGCCGCCGTGCACAAGCGCTCTTCGATCCAGAGCGGCCTCATCACGTGCCGGTCAATCGACCGTCGGACGACGTAACCGGCTGCACGACGATGGTATACGTATTGCAGCACCTCGCGGCGTGGGGCTCGTTCCGACGCTCGCCATTCCATTCGATCGATCCGAATCCGGCAACCCAGGGGTCATACGATGAAGACAGGGGTTTCGAGAGCCGTTGTCGTTTCTGCCGTCGCGCTCGCTTCCTCGATCCTCGCGGCGGATTCGGCACTCTCCCAGGCACAGCTCTACCGGCTGGCGCACACCGATGAGTTTGCGCTGGAGCAGTTCGGGATCAGCTGTGATCTCAGCGGAGATCGCGCGATCGTGGAGTCGGACTGGAATCTGCACACAGGGATCTACTCCGGATCGGCGTTTCTCTACGACGTGACGACGGGACAGCAGCTGTTCGAGCTGCTCCCCTCGGACCTGCACGACTGGATGTCGTTCGGATACAGCGTCGCGATCGCCGGGGATCGGGCCGTCGTCGGTGCCTATTCCAACAGTGTTCCGAGCAGCAATCAGGGTGCGGCCTACCTCTTCGACGTGAACACCGGCCTGGAGCTCCAGAAACTCGTTCCGGCGGACAATGCGTCCGGCGACCACCTGGGAACCGGCGTCGCGATCACCGACGAATACATTGTCATCGGGGCGCCTGGCGACACCGTCAATGGTGCCTGGTCGGGCTCCGCCTACGTGTTCTCCACGGTGAGCGGCCAGGAGCTGCGCAAGCTCGTACCGGCCGATGGCAGCGCGAACGACAACTTCGGTTGCAGCGTGGCGGTCAGCGGGGATCGGATCGTCGTCGGGGCTTTCTACGACGATCCGAAGGGGTGGATCTCCGGCTCGGCCTACGTGTTCGAAGCGTCCACGGGAGCGGAGCTCTTCAAGCTCTCGCCCGCCGATGGCGCCGCGGAGGATCTCTTCGGCTGGCGGGTCGCCATCGACGGGAGCAACGCGTTGATCGGCGCGTACCAGGACGACGACCAGGGAGTGAACTCGGGCTCTGCATACATCTTCGATGCGATGACCGGGGCACAGCTCCACAAGCTCCTCCCCAGCAGTGGAACGCCGAACACCAACTTCGGCTACGACGTCGCCGTTCGCGGTGGAGTCGTCGTCATCGGAAAACCGTTCGATCACACTACCGAGCCCAACACGGGCTGCGCCTTCTCTTTCGATGCACACACTGGCGAGGAATTCGGCCAGCTACTCAGCGAGGACGGTCAGGCCGGCGACCAGTTCGGTTGGGGTGTCGGTGTCGACGGCAATCGAGCCGTGGTCGGGGCTCCCTTTCACGACAATCGGAGCGGCACGGCCTACCTGTTCGATCCGTTGCCCATCGGCATCGCCTACTGCTTTGGGGACCTGGGCAGCGGCACGCCTTGTCCGTGTGCCAATGACAACGACGGAAGCGTTCCGGGCTCGGGATGTGCCAATGGGGCGTTCGCTTCGGGGGCGCAGCTGACCGCCGAGGGCAATCCGGGAGTGAGCGACGACACCCTTGTTCTCACCACGACGGGAATGGACCCGAACAACTCGGGCCTGTACTTCCAGGCGAACAACCGGATCGATGAAGGGAACGGTTCCTACTTCGGCGACGGCTTGAGGTGCGCGGGAGGTGGCCTCATTCGGTTGCAGGTTCGAGCTTCCAACGCAGCCGGCGTGTCCAGCACGACCATCTCGATCGCCGCGAAGGGTGGTGTGTCCGCGGGAGATACGAAGCGCTATCAGTGCTGGTACCGCGACAACTCCGGGATGCAGCCGTGTGGGGCGGGGGTCTACGACTTCAACCTGTCCAACGGGTTCGAGATCACCTGGAGGCCGTAGGCCCGCCCTCGACCTTCCGCTTGCGGAACCAGAAACTCCCTCCGCCCGGGTCGGCCTTTCCACCCATGAGCTCCGCGAGGAGCTCGGGGTTCACGACCTTGTGGTAGTTGCTGCCGAAGCAGACGTCGAAGTCGGGGTTGCCGATCAAGAGCGCGAGGAGGAGGTATTGCTCGGTCCAGTAAATGTGGTGCTCGAGCGCCCAGCTCTTCGGGCAGGCTTCGGGGAGGAAGACGTCGTGTACGTGGATCATGAGATCCGCGGTCAACTGCGGCAGCACGCGAAGGTAGAGGTGCAGACAATCGCTGCCGAGCTTGACCGTGTGGGTCGAGTCGATGAAGAGCACATCGCCGTCCTGCAGCGCCTCGCGGAAGAAGGTCGGTGAGAGCGACTGGACCGGCTCCTCGATCAGCTCGGCGAGGTCGGTGCGCTTCTTCAGGTAGGGCTGCGGGTACGGCTCGACGCAGAGGATCTCGCCATGGCCGTTGCGCTCGAGAGCTTGGAGGGCGACGAGCGTGGAGAACCCCGAGCCGATCTCGAGCACGCGGCGCGGCTTCAGGTGGCGCAGGATGCAGTAGCTCGCCATCGCGTCGCTGTAGCTGAAAGTCGCGTTCTTCCAGAAGAAACCGCTCGGGTCTTCGCTGTCTCCCTCCTCGGGCGGGGCGAATTCCTCGGCGTACTGCTGGATCTCGGCGAGGAAGCCCCGCATCCGATCCGCGTCGAATACGGAGTCGAGCAGGTAGGGAGGCTCGTCCTCGGTGTACTCGAAGGAGCTCTCGACCTCTTCGACCGTCGGGACGGCGGAGTAGAAATTGGCGGGCAGCACGTGCAATCCGGCCGCGTTCAGCTTGCGACGCACGTCGATCTCGCACCAGCTGTACATCTGGGCGACCTTCACGAAGGCGTCGACACCCATGTGACTCATGGCTTCCTTGTACTTGCGGAACTTCATCTCGGGCGCGGATTGTAGCAGGATGGAGTCGCCCTGCTACAATCCCGCTATGGCTACTCCCAAGCGCATCGGCTTGCTCACCGGCGGCGGAGACTGTCCGGGGCTCAACGCCGTCATCCGTGCCGTCACCAAGGGCGCCCTCAACTGCGGCATCGAGGTCGTCGGGATCCAAGATGGCTTCCAGGGGCTGCTCGAGAACCGCACCCAGCCGCTCGGCTACGAGGATGTCTCGAACATCCTCACCACCGGAGGCACCATCCTCGGCAGCTCGAATCGGGCCAATCCTCGCCAGTTCCTCGTCGGCAAGGACGAGGACGGTCAGCCGATCTACGAGGACCGACGCGAGCAATGTGTGGATGTACTTCGCGAGCACCGGATCGACGCGCTGGTCGTCGTCGGCGGCGACGGGACGCTCACCATCGGACACGACTTCGTCGAGCTCGAGATCCCCAGCGTGGGCGTCCCCAAGACGATCGACAACGACATCCACGGAACGGACATCACCTTCGGCTTCCTGTCCGCCACGGCCGTCGCCACCGACGCCCTCGATCGGGTTCACACTACCGCCGCCAGCCACCACCGGGCACTGATCGTCGAGGTGATGGGGCGCAACGCCGGCTGGATCGCCCTCCACGCGGGGGTCGCCTCGGGGTCGGACGTGATCCTGATCCCCGAGATTCCCTTCTCGCCTCACCGCGTCTGTGAGGTGATCGAACGACGGGCCAAGGTCGGCAAGCGCTTCACCGTGCTCTGTGTCTCCGAAGGAGCCGCGCCGATCGGAGGGGAACAGGTGGTCCAGCGCCACGTCGCCGATCCGGCGGAGCCGAAGCGCCTGGGCGGTGTCTCCAGCGTCGTCGCCGAGACGATCGAGGAGCGCACCGGAGTCGCCGCGCGCTACGTCGTGCTCGGCCACGTCCAGCGCGGTGGTTCGCCGATCGCCGCCGACCGCGTCCTGGCCACCCAGTTCGGCCACGGGGCCGTGGAGCTCCTGAAGGCGGGTCAGCTGAACCGGATGATCGCCATGCAGGAGGGCCGTCTCACCAGCATCGACATCACCGAGCCGGCCGGCAAGCAGCGCCTGGTGCCGCCCGATCAACCCCTGATCGCGGCTGCCCGGGGCGTGTACACGTCGTTCGGCGACTGAGCAATCACCGACCCGTTACCTCGCGCTGACGTGGAGCCGGCGGCGGGACTGCCGCCTCCGAGGTCCTCGTGTCAGTGATCTGCATGGAGTGGAAACGAACCAGACGACGTCGAGGCCGATGTGCAACCCCAGCGGCCCCGGAAGGTGGTGGATTCCGACCATGCCGAGCACGACCAGGACCAGCCAGCCGAGGAATCGAAGGCTGACGCACCAGGCCAACGCATCACCGAGCAGATCATCCAGGAACCAGAACATGAGGAGAACCTACGTCCTTCGGCTGGAGTATTCGAGCGCGAGCGGCGGAAGTGAGGAATCCGCCGCATCGTACCCGTGTCCTCCGGCAGCGCCCCCTCCGAGACGGTTCGTCGGTTAGTCTCCCCTGTTCCCCGGTCTCGTCCGGTCGCGCTCGATTCCGATCACCATCCCATCCTCGGCCGCGACCACGTCGGGGTGGATCGCGGAGGCCTCGGCGATGAAGTCGTCGGTCTCGGAGTAGCGCTGGCTGAAGTGGGTCAGCACCAGCCGGCGAGCGCCGGCCCGGGCCGCGATCCGTGCGGCCTGTCGCGCGGTGAGGTGACCGTGCTGCCCGGCGTCGACCGCTTCGGATTCCAGGTAGGTCGCCTCGCAGATCAGGAGGTCGACGTCTCGCGCCAGCTCGACCGCCGCCTCGCACATCCGCGTGTCGGAGATGAAAGCGACGCTCTGGCCGCGGCGGAGCACGCCGACGTCCTCGAGGCGAATCGTCCGGCCGTCGTGCTCGACGACCCCCTCACGCTTCAGCTGGCCGACGAGCGGGCCGGCGAGCCCCACGGCGGCCAGCTTCTCGGGATCGAGGTTCCACTGATCGACTTCCTGCACGCGATAGCCGAGACAGTCGACGCCGTGGTCGAGCAGACGGCACTCGACGGTCAGCTCGTCGTCCCGGTCGATCTCACCGGGTTCCGTGATCGGTCGCCCGCGGAGGGGGACGGCCTCGTAGTAGATCGACGCGTGGCACAGCCGATCGAAGAAGACCTGACCGGACGCGGGGTAGAAGGCGGTAATCGGGTGCGGGACCTGGTCGAGCGAGATCCGCTGCGCGATTCCCGCGAGCCCCAGGCAGTGGTCGCCGTGGAAGTGCGAGATCAGGATCCGCGTGATCGCGGTCGCGGTCACGCCGTGGTGGACCATCTGACGCTGCGTACCCTCGCCTGGATCGATCAGGAAGCCGTGCGCGTCCCAGCGCACGAAGTACCCGCTCTGGTTGCGGTGACGGGTCGGCACCTGGCTGCCGCTTCCCAAAATGACGAGCTCGCGGATGGACATCAGAACCTCGAGTGGTGAATGGAGCCTCGAGCGCGAAGGGCCGGGAATTCCAACGGGGAATGTCCGATCTTCCGGGTCATCGGGACAGGCGCATCCAGGTCACATCTCGATGACGCGGAACGCCGGGCGACCGTACTCGGCCTCCTGCGTCCAGACCAGGAGGTTGTGCGCGGTCCGGTACTCGCCGCCCCCGTGCGTGTGGCCGCACAGGACGAGGATCTCGCACTCCTCGTTCGCAGCGGCGACCTCGCGCAGGAGCTCGCCGATCGCCCGGCAGGTGAAGCTCGGAAGCCAGTGGTCGTCGGAGATCCGCCCCTGGTGCCAGCACGCCCCGCGGAAGGGCGGGACGTGGGTCAGGAAGTAGACGCGCTCGTACTGCGCCGCCGCGGCCTCGAGCGCGGGTTTCACCGTCGCGGCGGCCTCGTCGCCCAGCTCGCCCAGCAGTCTGGCGAGGGCGGGCTTGTTCTCGTAGAACGCCGGCAGGGGCTTGCGGGCGCCGCGCGGGGTCTCCGCCGCCCGGCCGGCCCGCACGAGATCGAGAATGGCCTCGTAGTCGGTGAGGACCACCTCCGACCCGGCGAAGTCACCGTGGCGAGCATCGCCCCACCCGCCGTGACCGACCAGGGCCGTCGTCGCCGTGAGCTCGACCACGCCGCTCTCCGGCAGCCAGGAGAGTGTCGGCGAGTCGAGGTTGCGGACCACCTCGCGCACACCGTGAACGTCGCCGCCGTAGTAGTCGTGGTTGCCCAGGACGAAGTCGATCGGGATGCCGAGACGCTCGTCCAGGAAGCACAGCCACGGCTCGAGGCTCGAGGCCACCGCGATGTCCCCGCCGAGGAGCAGCCGTTCGCACTCGGCGGCGATGAGCTTCTCGCAGAACCGGGCCGCGCCCGCCTCCCGCGCGGAGTCGAGGTGGATGTCGGTGGCCCAGGCGATTCGTCGGGTCAAGTGGTTGGCACTCTCCTCTGCTGGCCGCGTGCTTTCGGGGTCGGAATGTCCGGCGCGGGCGGGACCGGACCCCCGGCAGGGTAACCGCGGAGGTCCGAGTCGAAACGGGCGGGATTCCGAATCCCGTGGAGCTTCGCGAACCGGGGCGGTGGGAGACCGATTCGAGGACACTGCCTCCAGAATCGGGATCGAACTCCCCGTCGTGGTGCTGCTGGCCTGGTGCCTCATGGCGCTCGCCCAGGCCATCGCTCCGAGACTCGCCCCCCCCGATGCCGTCAAGGACATGAGTCGGGCCTTCTCTTGCACCACTTGGCGGCCGGGTTCCGTATCCTGTGGCGGCTCGGCAGCCGTCTGCCGTGTGCTATCCGGGACCCTCGACGAAGACCACGACCATGCTTTCCCTACTCCCGCTCTGCCTCGCCTTCACCACCCTTGTCGCCGCACCCCAGGACAAACCCGACCTCGTCGTGCTCGAAGGCGGCAAGGAGGTGGCGTGCCGCGTTCTCTTCGAGGACGATGAGATCGTCATCTACAAGGCGGGGCGCAAGGTCACCGAGGTCGAACGAGCGAAGGTCGCCGAGGTACAGTCGATCGAGCGCACCCTGCGTACCTTCCTCGACCGCTACGCCGAACTGGATCCGACCAGCGTGACCGCGCTGAAGGAGCTCGCGCTTTGGGCGGAGAGCCAGGATCTGGCGGGCGAGGCGCGAAACCTCTGGATCCGCATCTTGCTGCTCGATCCGGAGAATGAAGAGGCGTGGACCGAGCTCGGCGGGAAGCACGGCCGACGCGGCTGGCGATTGCGCGTGCGCGGTCGCTACTACACGCTCGAGCAGCTTCGTGAGCGCGTCAGTGAGTGGAAGAACGCGATGGAGCTGCCCACGGCGCACTTCGTGGTCAAGACGAACATCGACCCGGTGCGCGCGCTCGACATCTCGATCGACATCGAGCGCGTCTACCTGATGTACTACGACCTGTTCGGGAAGCCGATGCGGCTCCACCCCTTCGAGGAGGTCCCCGAACTGCACATCTACGGCGACTCCGAGGATGCCCCGCGCCCCCCGCAGCCGAACTGGACCGCCTGGTACGAGAAGATCGGCAACGCGGTGCTGGTGCGCGGGCGGGAGGCCAACCGCCACGAGATCCTGAAGAGCGTCACCTACTTGATGATCACCAACTCGTTCCGGTGGGCGCAGGGCAACCGGACCGGCACGCTCCCGGAATGGGCTCGCGAGGGGGTCGCCAACGCGATGGCCTTCGCTCTGCGGCCGGATCCCGGGAAGATGAAGATCGAAACCGGGGTGCCGTACCAGCCCTGGTTCGAGGCACAGGCGAACGACGAGGAGCCGTTGACGGTCAAGCAGCTGCTCAACTCGAATCGCGGGTCATTCAGGACCGGGCGACAGGAGGAGCGCTTCGTGCAGCAGGCCTACACGCTCGTCTTCTTCCTCGCGCGTGCGGAGAACGGCAAGTACACCGAGCGCCTCGTCGAGTACCTGCGCAGCGCGTTCGATGGGAAGGGGTCGGTCAAGCACTTCGAGACGATCCTCGGTGTCGAGGTCGAGGCGCTCGATGAGGAGTGGAACGCCTTCGTCCGCGAGACCGCGGGGATCTGAGCCCCGGCTCGACCTACTTCACGCTGCGCCCGAGCGCCGCGAAGCGAACCGCGGCGGGCCCGGCCTTGCTGATCGGCTCCTTCGGATCGGTCTCCTCGACCGGCTGCCCGTACGACTCTCGCGAGTGGAGGAGGAGATCGAGATCGGTCCGGTCGGAGGGCTTCTTCTTCAGCAGCTTCCAGGAAGCGTAGCTCGACGGCTGGCGACTCGATTCGATCGGCTCGAGCGCCCGGGGTCGGGGCCGGAACAGCTCCTCCGACACGGCCGCGACCTCCGGATCGGGTTCCGCGACCTCCTCCGGATGCGCGGCCAGCGAGGGTTCCTCGAAGATCCGGGTCGGGTAGTCCTCCCGGGGGAAGACCGGACCGCGGTAGGGCAAGAGGTCCCCGAGCGCGACCCGGCTGCGGTCGCTCAGGAACTCCAGAGGAACCGTGCCGCGCGCCGTGGCCACGATGACCCAGTTGCCCGTGTCGACCAGTCGTATCTTGAGCTGCAGCCGGTCGACGTGTGGCACGAGAGTGCCCACGGCGAGGTGAGTCGCACCGAAGTGCTCCGCCACCTGGCTGCCGCTTTCCCGGCCTTCCAGTGCCCATGGCTGGGGCGGTTCGCCGAAGAGGTCGGTGTCGATCAGGTGAAAGCGTGAGCTCAGGGCGAGCTCCAGCTCCTCGGTGATCTCCTCGGCGAGGTAGTCGAGATCGGTATTCCTGTAGCGGGCCGACAGCGGCGGCAGGTTGTCGACCTGGATCTCGGTGATCGGGTGAAGGCAGACCCGCATCGAGCTGAGATCGGTCCGTTGTCGGGCCACCCGGGCCAGCTCTTCGGCCAGCGCATCCACCGAAGCGCCGAGCGGTTGTTCAGAAAGGTCGGCTTCGCCACCGCCGCTGGCGGCGCAGCCGAAGCCGGAGATGGCGAGACCCAGGACTCCCAGCGGGATCCAGCGCCTCTCTTGTTTCGGCCTGTTCATCACGGAGCCTCCTGCACTACTGGTGCGAAGCGAAATAGCGGTCGATGTCCTCGACGTACGCCATCAGCTCGACCGGCTGCCCGTCCCAGGAGGACAGGAACCGTTCGAAGGCCTGACGGGCTTCGCCGAGGCGGTTCTGATCGATGCGCAGCTGGGTCTCGACCAGATCCACCCAGAAGGGCGGCTCGGCCGAGTCCTCGCGCAGCGAAGCGAGAATCTCCTCGGTCTCGGCGATCTGGTCCGCGCTCGCGACGTCCTGCGTCGAGCGACGGACCATCAGGCCGTAGAGCAGGGCCTGGCGCACCGAGTAGGCTCGAGGATAGTGATCGACCATGAAGCGCAGGAGCTCCACGGAAGCCGCGGCATCCCCTCGTTCGTAGCGCTCCTGAGCGGCGCTGTAGAGGACCGGGTACATCGATTCCTGGCTGTCCTCGCTGCTGCGGACGAACAGATCGGCGGCGCGCGCCGGCTGATGACTCTCGATGGCCAGCATGATCTCGCCGGCGACCTCCTCGGGGGGGCCGGAAGGGGCGCTCTGGCAGGCGAGGAAGGGCAGGCACAACAGAATGAAGAACGTGGTTCTCATGGCGTTTGGGTCCTCTGGACAGGGTCGACGGGGGTGAAGCTCGTCTCGTCGACGAAGACGATCTCTTCGACGCGGAGGTCGAATCCTCCGGCGGGCATCCTCTCGTACTCCAGGACGTAGCGCTGGACCTCGGAGGCCTCGCGGCCGCTGGCGATGAGCGCCTCGCGTCGGCGACCGACGACCAGCGCCCACTCACGCAGTGGAACCAGGGCGGCGAAGAGGTAGATCTCGTTGCGGGAGAGCACGCTGCGCCGCAGCTCGCGCACCGGCGCGGGCAGGCGGGCGTACTCGTAGTCGAACAGGTCGCGGTATTCGTGGAAGTCGTCGAAGGAGGGCAGGCCGGCGACCGATTGCACCTGTCCCTGCGGGCCGACGCGGTAGTGCCGGCGATCGGAACGCGTCTCGTCGAGCGCGCTGCGCGGCACGAGCACCAGCTCCTCGCCGAAGTAGTGGGCGATGTCGAGCTGCTCCTCGGGCGTGGCGAGGAGCACGGTGGCGAAACCCTTGCGCGCCTCGCCGTCCCACTCGCTGCGCGCCTCCGCCAGGAGCTGGTCGTCCGACATCATCTGCTCGGGGCTCACCTTCTCGCCCGTCTCGGCGACGGCGTCCTCGCCTTCGCCCTCGGCGTTGCCCAGCTCGGCGACCGGTGGCTCGCCCGGATCTTCGGCCTCGACGGGCGGCTCCGGTTCGGGCTCGGGTATCGGCGGCGGCACGAGCTCGACCACCGGCTCGGCGGGAGCGGGCTGCTCCGGCTCGACGGGCTGCGCTTCGGCCGGCGCGGAGTCGAGCAGGGGCATGACCGCGACGTCGATCAGCTCTTCGACGGGCGGGACCACCTGCGGCCCATCTTCCTCCGCCCGTGCGAGGAAGAACCACCACGAGAGCAGCGCCGAGAGGCCGAGGAAGAGGAGCTGGCGGAAGAGGGCGCGCATCACCGTCCTCCTCCGGAAGGGCTTCCGCCGAACGCGCCGACTTCCCCGTCGGCGTAGCCGGTGGCGAGCATCTGCACCTGGGCGATCCCGCGCAGGCGTAGGTACTGGAGGAGCTCGACCGCGACGCCGTGCGGCGCGCTGCGGTCGGCCTGGATCTCGACCGCGAGCTCCTCCGGCACGCGGTCTCCGAGCACCTCGGCGAGGGCCGCGTCGAGCTGCTCGCGATCGACGATGCGTTCACCGCTGTCGGCCAGGGTGACGGTGCCGGCGGCGTCGACCTCGAGCACCAGGATCTCGGTCTCCGGCGCTTCGGCGGACTCTCCCGCCTCGACGCCCGGCAGCTCGATGCGCACCTCTTCCTGCTCCTCGCGCCGAGCCTGCTTCGCCTCGGAGACGGCGAGCAGGGTGAAGAGCAGGATGAACAGGACGTCCAGCAGGGGCATCACCCCGGAGACCGGACGTGCGAGGATGCGACCGCCGACCTTCATTCGCTGGCCTCCCTCGGCAGGAGCCTGGCGACGGCGCGTTCGCGCCAGCCGGACCACTCTCGCCAGCCGATCAGGAAGGCCTGGCCGAACAGGTAGACGACCAGACCGCCGAGGGTGGTGAAGAGCGCGGTGGAGAGGCCCTCGGCGAGCACCTCGGGAGCGGCGAGCGATACGCCGGCGGAGCCGCGCGCGAAGAAGGTGCTGGCCAGGCCGAGGATGGTGCCGAACAGCCCGATGCTGGTGGCGATCTGGCTCACCGCATCGATCCGATCGAGTCCGCGTGCGGCTTCGAGCTGGACGAGGAACAGCCGCTGGCGCGCCTCGTGGTGGCGGCCCGCCCGGGCGAGAGCTCGCACCGGGCGAAGCGGCCGGCGAAGCAGGCTGCCGAGGGCGTAGCCGAGGCGATCGAGCACACCCGCGAAGACGATCACCCACGCACCGAAGACGACCCACATCACCGGACCGCCCGCCTCGAAGTACCACGCCAGCATCGGAGGACCCTCGCGATCAGCGAGACCCGGGCAGATCGGGCAAGGGGAACTCCAGGGCGCGGCGCATCACGTCCCCGGGCGGCTTCAGCGGGAAGCGCTTCCAGTACCCCTGCGGGTCGCTCTCGAAGAAGAGCTTGCGCGCGCCCCGGGGGTCGCGCTCGAGGAGGTCCTGGACCAGGGCACTGTTCTCCAAGGGGGAGGCGGGCGCCGACTCGATCACCGCGGGCGCCAACCCGACGCTGGCCATGGGGAGATCGGTCATCAGATCGAGCCCGTCGGAGGTCTCGAGCGGGGTCATCAGCCGCTCCCGTTCGCGGTCGCGAGACTCGACCGCCTTGATCATCTTGCCGAGGTCCCCGCGCTTGCCGGAGAGCTCGGCGGACTCCTGCTCGAGGGCGACGATCGAGACGCTGAGCGTGGAGGCCTCCGCCATCGCCTTGCCGCGCTGGCCGGCGGTCTCGGCGCTCAGGGCGCGTTCGAGGGCGAGGTCGTAGGTCGCGCGCTTCTCGGAGAGCTCGGCGCGGATCGTATCGAGACGCCGCTCGACGAGCTCGACCTTGCCGCCGTAGAAGTCGATCGCCTCCTGCTCGGCGTCGCGCACCTTCGGCCCGCCGGTGAGGAGGTTCATCCGCATCTCGTGGATGCGCCCCTTGAGCTCAGCGGCGTTGGCCTTGACCTCGGCGGCGGTCGGAGGAGAAGCCTGCGGCTCGGGGGCGGGGTCCTGCGCCGGCTCCTGGATCGCCAGGGCCGCGGGAGAGAGGAATGCCAGGGTGAGAAGAAAGTGTTTCATGTCGATTACTCCAGCGTGGCTTCGGGTGGTCACTGCTCGGCTTGCGCGCCCGTGTAGGCCTCACGCAAGAGATCGGAATAGCGGGGAACGTTGAAGCCGGGACGGGCCAGCTTGGTCGCGGTCAAGGAGAGGCGACGGGTGCTGGAGTCCTGGAGCCAGTCGAGCACCCCGGCCAGCTCCGGAGCGGGACCCTCGAGGTCCCCTTGCATCTCCACCAGGTCCTGGAACGCGGTCAGGATCTCCTGGGTCTGCGACGAGCGCGCGTAGTTCCCGAGCAGCTGCTCGAGGTACATCAGGTCCATGCTCATCTGCAGCCGGATCCGGTCGAGGGTCCCGAACATCTGACCGATCAACAGGTCGGCGTCGATCTCGAGCTCCGCACCGGCCGGCGATCCGCCGACCCGCTGGGCGGCGCTGACCAGCTCGAGGCGCCGCTTGGCCAGCTGGAGGCCGTTCTTCTCGTACTGGTACCGGTAGAGGAGGGTATCCAGCCTCTTGCGAGTCTCCGCCGGCATGGCCCGGGTCGGCCGGAAGGAGTCCCGGTCGAACTGGTCCTTGGGCAGCGAGTCGACCAGCTTGGCGATCGCCTGCTCCGCCTCGTCGACACGCCGGACGTGCTGCGGGATGGCCGCTTCGTTCTGGGCGACGCTGCCGAAGAGAACGGCGAGGTCCTCGGGGCGAACCGAGGTGGCCATCTTGTTGGCGTAGTAGCTGATCCGGTAGCGCTGCGATTCGAGGAAATCGACCAGCGCGACCTGCTTGCCGATCACTCCCTCGATGTAGGCGGCGACCGCATCGAGGATCGGACCTTCGTTGTAGTTGTTCTCCGCCTTGGCGTCCCGGCGCAGGTCATCGAGGATCTGCGATGTTTCCCGGGAGATTGACCGTCCCTTGGCGATCTCCTCGCGGTACACCCCCAGGCGGGTCTTGAACTCCTTGAACTCTCGAATCGCATCCTCGACGTTCAGCTCCTTGATCGTCACCGGGACGTCGTCGTCCTGGGCCCATGCGGGACACGCGAGAAGGAGTGGAAGGGCGAGGCACAGGCAGAGCGGGATCGGTTTCATGACAATTCCTCCGGGCGACGAAAACTCTGCGCCGCCTGACTGGTCACGCCGGGGGCTGGCGTGGCGGGTGTGCGTGGCGCGCGAGAGGGTCCGGCCGAGACCCGGCTCCGCGCAGTTGAGTCCTCACTGACAGCAGGAGTCGTGCCAGCGAGTCACGAGGGCCCTTGCGCTTTTATTGCGGGATCCGCGTTCGGTGGTGACACTACACCGGACCGATGTGTAGCCGGCAGTGGACAGTCGGGGAGACGATTCCCCGGCGCGGTCAGGGGACCCAGACGATCCGATAGCCGTTGGTGGTATTGAAGTCGTTGACGCCGAGGCCGCAGGGTGGAGCGTCGGCCGTGCGATACCACAGCTGGTAGTACTTCGTGTCACCCGCGGCAACGCCTCCTTTGGTTCCGATGGCGATGGTCGTCTCCGACGTGCCGGTGGCATCGGCGAAGCGGATCTGGAGGCGGACCAGGCCGTAGCCCGCGCAGCGCAACCCGTCCCCCCAGACCACTCCGGGTGAGAGATCCTCGTTCGCCTGGAAGTAGAGCCCGGCACTGTATTGCTCCGCGCGGGTCGTCTTCAGGACCAGGGTGTCATTGCCGATGCTGGCGTCGCCGGAGGCGGTGAGCTGGGCACCGGAAGAGAACACGCCGTTGTCACAGCCCGACCCCGGCACGCTCCCGTCGTTGTCGTTTCCGCAGGGGCAGGGCGTCCCGCTTCCCGGGTCGCCGAAGCAATAGCCCACGCCGGGGATCGAAGGCCAGGGCTCTCCGATCTTGAGGACGTTGTCGCTCCACATGCCGGTCACGAAGACGTCGTCCCCCGGTCCCACGGCGACGCCCCAGGCGTGGCTCAGCGGGTTTCCGGCCCCGTCGCCGCTGCTGTCGATGATTCTGCTGATCACACCCGTCGGTGTGATCTTGTAGGCATTGTGGCTCGTGAAGCCGGTCACGTAGACGTTGCCCAGCGAATCGACGCCGAGACACCGGGGTCGGCTCAGGCTCCCCCCAGCGCCGCCCGCGGTCCAATCGATGATCTGCTTGATCCTTCCGTCCGGAGTGATCTGAAAGACGTTGTGGGTGTCGTCGCACGAGACGTAGACGTTCTCGAGGGCGTCCACGGCGATCCGCAGCGGGTTGCCGAGGAAGTTGCCGGTTCCATCCCCGGTCGAGTCGATGATCTGGGTGATCTCTCCTCCGGGCGTGATCCGGAACACGTTCTCGCTCACGGCACCGACCACGTAGACGTTTCCCGAGTCCGCCACCGCGATGCCGCAGGCGCAATCGAGGTCGTGCCCCGCGCCGTCGCCGCTACTGTCGATGATCTCCTCGATCGTTCCCCCCGGCGTGATGCGGAACGCATTGTCGGAGCTCCACCCGCTCACGTAGACGTTCTCGGACGGGTCCACCGCGACCCCTTGCGGGTTGGCCAGGCCGTTTCCGGCGCCGTCGCCCTGGTAGCCGATGATCTCCGTGATGACGCCATCCGGTGTGACCCTGAGCGCGTTCGCCGAGCTCATCCCGACCACGTAGACGTTCCCGGAATCGTGGACGGCGATGTCGTACGGGTCCTGGAGGTAGCTTCCGGAACTGCCCGCGCCGAAGTCGACGATCTCGGTGATCACTCCTCCTCCGGTGACCTTGAAGGCGTTGTTGCTCGCGTAGCCGACCACGTAAAGGGTTCCGTACTGGTCCACGCAGCAACCCATGGGCTCCTCCAGCGAGTTTCCGAGACCATCCCCGGTGGCGTCGAGGATCTGTGTGATCGTCTGCGCGGGCGCCGGCGAGGCGATGGCCAGGCACACGGCGATGAGCAAGGAGGAGCCGGTGAACACGAGGCGACTCATTGGAAGACCCTGTTCGGGAGATGGGCGGGCAGCATGTCGAGGCTACAGCGAGGATGCCGAGCCCGGGGATTCCGACCCCGAAATCGTCGAAACCCGGACTGCGGGAGGCCCTCCGATGGGTCCCGCAAGCCAGGGGGTCAGGGCAGAGCCGCGCGGAAGGGCGCCGCCGGGAGGCCGGCGCCATTCACCAGGCTGCAGCTGGGGTAGGGAGACCAGGCGTAGCGCACCGCGACAGGCTCGCTCACCTCGACCGCCTCCACCACGAGGCTCTCGCCGACGATCTGCGCCCAGGCGGGGCGAAACCGGCCGTCGGCACCGGCGATCTCCAGGGCGTGCCCCTCTCGCCCCTCCACCCAGGCGAGCCCCTTCGCGTGATCGAGCTCGATCACCAGGCGCGGACCGTCGGTCCGCAACCGCCGGAAGATCGGGCCCTTCGCCACGACGTCGCGACCGTACACCGAGCTCGAGGCTGCGAGGCAGAGCCGCTCACCGACCGGTCGCTTGTCGCGCGGGTGGACGTCGGTCGGGTGGCCAACGTCGATCGCGACGGCCATCGCGGTGTGGGGGATCTCGAGCCAGCCCGCTTGCACCTCGCGAAACTCGGGCCACGTCGGACGACCCATTCCCGGCAGCTGGACGAAGCAGACGGGGAGCGCTTCATCGTGCCACGCCTGGCGCCACGAGCGCACCAGCTCGCGGAACAGCGAATCGGCGAGCGCGGGCAGATGCGCGTTGGATTCGCCCTGGTACCAGAGCACGCCTCGTACGGCGAAGGGGGCGAGGCTCTCGATGGCTGCCTCGAACAGGAACCCCGGCTCGAAGAAGTGGCGCGGCCGCGGCTCGGGACGGCCGGCGTCGACCCAGTCGCCCAGCTGGAACAGGGTGCGCTCGCGGATGAACGGATGAGAGAGCTCGCTGGCGAGGTAGTCCTTCGCCAGCGGCGCGAGCGCGGGATCGGAGCGCAGCACCTCCAGCGGGATCCACCCCTCGGTCGAGGAGCCGCCGACCGATACGTCGATCAGGCCGACGGGCACGTCGAGCTCGGCGGCGAGCTCGAGCCCGAAGAAGAACCCGACCGCCGAGAACGAGGCTGCCGACTCGGCATCGCACTCCTTCCAGCTGCCCGCGTAGTAGCTCGCGGGGTCGATCGCCACGTACTGCTCGGCGGTGAGCCGGCGCCGCTGTCCGCCGATCGTGCCGTTGCGATCGCAGAGCCGAAGCCTCGGGTCCGAGGCCGCCGCCTCCGCCCCGCCCGTTGCTCGCTCCAGCGGGAAGTCCATGTTCGACTGACCCGCGCAGAGCAAGACTTCGCCGACCAGAAGATCGTCGAGGGCGATCGACTTCGCGCCGGCCTTCACGCGCAACGTCCGGCCTTCGCTGGAAGCCGCGAGCGGTGAAAGCTCGAGCCGCCACTTGCCATCATCACCGCTTCGCGTCTTCGCTTTCTCGTCTGCGAAGGCCACGACCACCTCCATCCCTGGCGGGGCCTGCCCCCACACGGGGACTGCGCGATCGCGCTGCAAGACCATGTGGTCGGCGAAGACCCAGGGGAGCTGCAGTGTCGGCTCTTCCGGGGCCGACAGCCCGGCGAGAGCCGCGGCGACGACGAGGAGGGTGGCGCTGCCGATCATGGCGCTCCGGATCCTACGGGCAGAAGTCGATCTGCAGTGCGTCGGAGAAGTTGAAACCGGAAGGACCGCCGGCCGGGTCGCGGTACCAGAGCTGAAAGTTCCAGGTCGAGGCGGGTTCGATCACCCCGGCTCCGCTCCCACCGAGCGGCGGCGAGTCGAAGTCCAGTAGCAGGTGGAAGGTCCCGCTGGGATCGGACAGGATCGGCGGCAGGATGCGGAAGATCCCGCTGCCACCTCCGCCCACACAGCGCACGCCCTCTCCGAATGGCACCGAGATTTGCGCCAAGCCGTAGTAGAAGAGCCCGAAGTGCCCCGCGGGCGCGCCGGTGGCGACCAGGCGCAGGTTACCCGCGGCGATACTCGGCAGGCCGGTGTACTCCATCAACGCACCGGGACCGGCCGAGTTGGGGCTGGTCGTGCAGTAGGTCGTCCCGCCCATCCCCGGGCAGTCGGTGCCGTCGGTCAACCACTCGAGCGAGAAGCGCGCGAGGGTGATGTGCGCGTAACCGTCGCGCTCGAAGAAGCAGCCGATTCGATCCTGCGGCAGGACGGTGAGCACGCTGTAGGCGTACGCCCCGTCGTAGAGGAGCTTCGACACCGGCCAGGTGACTCCCTCGTCGTAGCTCAGGTGCACGGTGCCGTCGACGCGCGAGGAGGTGGAGTGAGGCCCCGCGTACAGGATCCGGGACTGGTGATAGCCGTCGAGCGGATCGGTGTAGCGCAGGATGCTCGCCATCACCCGGGGCTCGATCAGCTGCAGCTCGTCCTGCAGCGGCGTCCAGGTCTCCCCACCGTCGAAGCTGTGGGCGATCTTGCGATGCGAGGTGCCCGCGTGGCTACGGGAGTTCAGGAGCAGCGAGCCGTCGATCAGCTCGACCATCTGGACCTCGTTGCCCATCCCCTGGGTCGAGCTGTCGTCGGCGACCTCGCCGTACACCCACGAGTCGCCGCCGTCGTCGCTGTAGACGGCGTACACCTTCCAGTCGCCCCACGGCCCCTGGTTGAAGGGCATGATCAGCCGTCCGGCGTGAGGGTCGCGCCGCTTTTGAATGCCCACGCCAGGACCGCCGGCGATGCTGGTGACGTAGGTCGGCCGCTTCACCTGCTGGGTGATCTCCAGCGGTGCCGACCAGCTGACCCCGTCGTCGTCGCTGTGCATGATGAAGCCGCGACAGATCTTGGGGTCGGTGTAGCCCGGCACGACGCACGACTCGTGGCAGCCGTACGGGTAGCGCTGGTACATCAAGAGGATCCGTCCGGCGTGCGGCCCTTCGCCCACCTGCAGGACCTGCGGGTTGTTGAGCGAGTTCAGTCCGTCGTCGTGCAGCACCTGCATCGGGCCCCAGGTCGTGCCGCCGTCGGTGCTGCGCCGCATCACGATGTCGTTCTGTGCGTGGTCGGAGTGGACGACGCGCCCCTCGCAGAAGGCCAGCACCGTGCCGGCCGAGGTGGTCACGATAGAGGGGATGCGATACGAGGCGTAGCCGTCGCCGCTGTGGAACACGTCGACGAAGTCGAGCGGCGCCGGCGGGCCGAGGGTGAACTCGACCGAGTGGAAGTTCGCGCCGCCGGTACCGCCGCTCGAGCCGGTTCCCCAGGACACGCCCCCGGAAGGCGCCCCGCCATTCGAGCCGCCGACTTGCATCGGACCGAGGAGCTGACCGTCGTACAGGAAATCCGCGTCGACGCCGGGGCCCGCGGGGCGGCGAATGGTGAAGGTGTGGAACTCACCGTCCATCGCCCCGACACAGGTGTAGGAGATCCCCGAGAGCCACATGTTGGCGAGCACGTCGTTGCCCGACACCTCGAAGAAGGCGATGTAGCGCTCGTCGGAGCCGCCTTGCCCGGACGCGAACTCGAAGACGACGTCATCGCCGTTCGAGTGGAGCATCCGCATCGTCGTCGAGTACTCCCACCCCTGCGAGGCGGCGGCCTGCAGCTCCTCCGGAGTGAAGAGCAGGCGATAGTCCGCCCGCGAGCCGCCGTCGGTGAACGAATCGTCCACCTGCCAGGCATTCAGCCCGGTGGCCCCGTCGGGCGACACGTCGGTCAGGACGGTGTTTCCCGCCCCGCCGTCGTTCAGCGTCCACCCCTGGGTGGTCGGGTCGGGCGCGGTGGCCGGGTTTCCCGCGAGGCCCGCGTCGTAGGAGGCCAGCTGCGCGTGCAACGGTGCGCCGAGGAACAGCAGCGAGGCGAGGATTCGGAGGTTCGTCTTCATGGCGAGGGGGTGGCGCCCTCACCCCCGGGGTGAAGGCGCCACGGAGAGAGACTGGGGAGATGAAGAACTAGGGGAGCCAGGTGACTTCGAGGCCGTTCGAGGCGTTGAAGTCGTTGACGCCGAGCCCGCAGGGCGGGGCGATCGTGGTGCGATACCAGCACTGGTAGCGCTTGGTATCACCGGCGAGGATGTTGCCCGCCCTGACCGAGATCGGAGTGGTCCAGCCAGAGGTATCGGAGGACCCGGCACCGTCGGCGAAGCGCACGCCGAGGCGCTTCAGCTGTCCGCCCGCGCACTGGAGACCGTCACCCCAGATGAACCCGGGGGAGAGGTCGTTGTTGGCCTGGAAGTAGAGGCCCGAGTTGTTCGGCTCCAGGTGGATGGTGGTCAGCACGAACGTGTCCGCGCTGAGGCTGGCGTGCCCGGAGCCGGTGAGCTGGGCGCCGGAGAGGAAGGACCCGTTGTCGCAACCCGCGCCCGGCAGGCTCCCGTCGTTGTTGTTGCCGCAGGGGCACTGCGTGCCGCTGCCGTCGCCGAAGCAGTACCGGGTCCCGGAGTTGTTGGCCGTCTCGAAGCTGACGAAGTTGAAGTTCGCGCCGCCCGTGGCCGCGCTGGAGCCGGTGCCGAAGGAGACGCCGCCGGCCGGAGCGCCGGCCAGGTTGCCGCTGGCGGGCAGCGGGCCCATCAGCGTGCCGTCGTAGTAGAAGTCCGCATCGATGGCTCCGGCGGCGAGGACGTACTTGAAGCTGTGGTAGTTGCCGTCCATGGCGTTCGTGCAGACGTACGTCGTGCCGCCCGACAGCCAGAGATCCGCGATCACGTCGTTCCCCGAGATGGTGTAGAAGATCGAGTAGCGATCGGTGCCGTTGGCGTACTCGAAGAGCACGTCCCGGCCGGAGGCGTTGAGCATGCGCATGTGGACCTCGTACTCCCACCCCTGCGCCGCTGCGTCGGCGTTCTGCTGCGGGGTGAAGAGCATCTCGTAGTGGGCGCGCTCACCCAGCGAGGTGCCCTGATCGTCGACCTGCCAGGCGTTCAGTCCGGTGGTGCCGTCGGGAGAGACGTCGGTCAACGTGACCCCGGTCCCGGTCGGGTAGACGAGCGTCCACCCCACGGTCGCGGGGTCGGGGGCGACGGCGGGGTTGCCGGCGCTGCCCGCGTCGTACAGCGCGAGTTGCGTGCCCGCGAACGTCGGCGCCGCGAGGCAGAGCGCGGCAGCGAGAGTCAGTGTGTGCTTCATGATGAGCAGAGGTGCTTCTACTGAGGTGGGTCTCGAGTTTCGATGCCGGCGAGCGGTGGGGAGGAAGCTCGCCGCGGCCTGATAGATTATGATGAATTGTGACGATAATGGCGAAGAATTCTATACTATTGTACTCCAGGCCCCGAAGCCTCTCCCAGGACCGATCCAGCATGACCTCCGATCAGAGCGTCCGAGCCCCCGAGGAGGACCCCTCCGCCCCGCTGAGCCCTCTGGCCCAGCGTCTCGAGCAGGACATCCAGCGCCGCGGGCTGGCTCCCGGGGATTCCTACCTGACCGCCGCCGAGGCGGGGAAGCGCTTCGACGTCAGCCCCGCCACCGCCAACCGCGCGCTCCAGCTGCTGCAGAGGAAGGGACTGCTCGAGCGCCGCCCGCGCCGGGGCACGACGATCGCCCGCGACTATCGCCCCACGTCGGAGAGTGGAGCGCGCTGCCTGCTCGTCTTCCTCCCCGAGGGGCGGCGCGTGCAGCAGGCCTCGGTGGTCCAGGAACTGACCGACGTCCTGCTCGATCGCTTCGAGTCGGCCACGATCCAGATCTGTCCGATCCCCGAGCACCAATCGGCGGCGGTGGTTCGCCAGACGATCCGAGCGGCCGGGCAGGGTTTCACCGTGCTCGGCGCGGTGGCGATCAGCTGTCCACCCGCCGCCTACCGGGCGATCGCCGACGCCGGTGTCCCGCTGACCGTCTTCGGCAACCTGCCGGCCGGTCAGGGCGACCTCGTCGCGGTCGGCGCTGACTACGCGGCTGCGGGAGAGTTGCTCGGGAATCACCTGATCGAGCGCGGGCACGAGACCCTGGCGCTCTTGCAGGTGACCCATCTGCGCCCCGGGGACGATCAGTTCCTGAACGGCGTCGTGGAAGCGCTCTCGGCGAAGGGGCTTCCGCCCAACGCGCTGCGCGTGCTCTTCGTCGATCCCGACGCCCGGCAGATCGAGGCGCGGATCACCGAGCTCCTGGCCGAGGAGAACGCGCCGACCGGCTTCGTGCTGAACGGCCTGGCGATCACCGAGCAGGTCGTCGACACCCTCCACCGGATGGGTGTCGATCGGGAAGGAGCGATCGAAGTGGTCTTCTACGATCACCGGCACCCGAAGCTGGAGGGGATTCCCCTGGTCCACGCCTGCTCGGCGATGGAGCGGCGGCGGATCGCCGAGATCGGCGTCGAGGCGCTCTGGAAGCAACACCGCGGCGAGTCCGTCGAAGGCGGCGAGCGCCGCTTGCCGGTCGTGCTGCGAGAGCCCCGCCAGCAACGACGAGACGAGGAGGACCGAGCTTGAAGAGACTCACCGGCCTGATCGCAGCGGCCTTCTCGCCGATGAACGAGGACGGCTCGCTGGCCCTCGACCGCGTCGGGGGAATCGTCGACCACCTCCACGGCCAGGGGATCTCCGCGGTCTTCCTCTGCGGGAGCACCGGCGAGGGCGAATCGCTGGCCCGCGGCGAGCGCGAGGAGGTCGCTACCGCCTACGTCGAGGCGGTGGCCGGTCGCCTGCCGGTGATCGTACAGGTGGGGCACAACAGCCTGCGCGAGGCCAGGGCGCTCGCCGAGCACGCCGCGCGGATCGGGGCGGATGCGATCGGGACGACCCCGCCCGCGTACTTTCCTCTCGCCGATCCCGAGCGCGTCGTCGACTGTATGGAGGAGATCGCGACCGGCGCTCCGGAGCTGCCGCTCTACTACTATCACATCCCGCGCCTGACCGGCGTCGCGCTCGACGAGCTGGTACTGCTGGAGCGCGCCGAGGCCCGGCTGCCGAGCTTCCGGGGCATCAAGTACAGCGAGATCACGCTCGATCGGCTGAATCGCGCGGTGGTCGAGTACGGCGAGCGCCTCGACATCCTCTTCGGCTCCGACGAGATGTTGCTGGCGGGGATCGCCTCCGGCGCGCACGGCGCGGTCGGAAGCACGTACAACTTCATGGGGCGTCGCTACAACGCGGTTCTCGACGCGCTGTCGCGGGGGGATCTCGCCACCGCGCAGCGCGAGCAGGCGAGCGCAACGAGACTGGTTCACGCGATGATCCGCTACCCCGCCATGCCGGCCCTCAAGGCGACGATGAAGCTCGCCGGGGTCGATTGTGGGCCGCCCCGCCTGCCGCTGCGGCCGCTCTCGGAGGAGCAGGTCGGGCAGCTCCAGGAGGACCTGCGCCGCCTCGGCTTCTTCGAGGAAGGGGGCGGACGATGACCTCCCGCGCGCCGGCGAGGCGGGCGCTCGGTGCCTTGTTGCTCCTCGGCGCGCTCCTCCTCGGCGCCCCGGCCTCGATCGCGCAGCGCACCATCGCCGACGGAGTACTGGCGTGGGAGGAGCTTCCGCCGCTCCCCGATCCGATCGGTTTCGCCGGTCCCTTCGTCGGCGTCTCCGGCGATTCGCTGATCGTCGCCGGCGGAGCGAACTTCCCCGACGGTCGACCGTGGAACGGCGCGACCAAGGTGTGGCACGACCGGATCTTCGTACTCGACGATCCCGCTGGGAGCTGGCGGGTAGCGGAGGAGCGCCTGCCGCGACCGCTCGCGTACGGCGTCTCGGTGACGTGGGGCGACGCGGTGATTTGCGTCGGGGGAGGGGACGCGGACGCACACTCCAAGGAGTGCTTCGCACTGCGCCGCTCCGGCGAGCGGATCGTGATCGAGCGGCTGCCCGAGATGCCCCTGGCGGTGGCGTTCGGTTCCGGCGCGCTGCTCGGAGACGTCCTGTACGTGTTGGGTGGAATCGCCTTTCCGCAGGCGACCCAGTGCTTGCCGATCGTCTTCGCCCTCGACCTCGCCGTCGCTCCCGAGCAGCGCCAGTGGGTGATGCTGCCGAGCTGGGGCGAGCGGGGGCGCTACCTCGCGATCGCCGGCGTACAGGCGGGGAGCCTCTTCCTCTTCGGCGGTATCGAGCTCGAGGCGGGAGAGGACGGGGCGCCGTCGCGAATCCAGCCGTACCTCTCCGACGCGTACCGCTTCACGCCGCGCCCCGGCGAGCTCGAGGGCACGTGGGTGAAGCTCGCCGACCTGCCCACGCCGATCGCGGCGGCGCCGTCGCCGGCGATAGCGCTGGGCGACTCGCACCTGGTGGTCTTCTCCGGGGACGACGGCACGGGCGGCGGAGCGGCGCTGCAAGACCGGCACCCCGGTTTCAGCGACTCGGTGCTCGCCTACCACGCGATCACCGATACGTGGATCGAGGCGGGAACGCTGCCGAAGGAGCTCGGCCCCGACCCGGCGAGTGATCCGGCCGCGGGAACGTGGCCACCGGTGACGACGACGACGACCTGGTGGCGGGACCGCCTGGTCGTTCCATCGGGGGAGATCCGCCCGGGGGTACGCACCGCTCGCGTGCTCGCGGGGACGCCGATCACCCCCGAGCCCTCGTTCGGCGCGATCAACTACGCGGTACTGCTGGTCTATCTCGCCTCGCTGGTCGCGATGGGCTTCTACTTCTCCAAGCGTGAGAAGAGCACCCAGGACTTCTTTCTCGGCGGCAAGCGCGTGCCGTGGTGGGCGGCGGGGATCAGCATCTTCGGCACGCAGCTCAGTGCGATCACCTTCCTGGCGTTGCCGGCGAAGACCTATGCGACCGACTGGCTGTACTTCATCCAGAATCTCGGCATCCTCGCCATCGCGCCGATCGTGGTCTGGGCGTATCTGCCTTTCTTCCGCCGGCTGGACGTGACGACGGCGTACGAGTACCTCGAGATGCGCTTCAGCCTCGCGGTGCGGTTGTTCGGAGCCTTCTCCTTCATCGTCTTCCAGCTGGCCCGGATGGGGATCGTGCTCCTCCTGCCCGCGCTGGCGCTGGCCGCGGTCACTGGCATGGACGTCCGGCTCTGCATCGTCGCGATGGGTGCGCTGTGCACGCTGTACACCGTGTTGGGCGGGATCGAGGCGGTGATCTGGACCGACGTGATCCAGGTGGTGGTGCTCTTTGGCGGCGCGATCATCGCGGTGGTGGTCGCGATCGGCGGCGTCGATGGAGGGCTGGGCTCGGTCTTCGCCGTCGCCACGGAGAACGACAAGCTGGCGCTCGCGCACTTCTCCTGGGACTGGACCGGACCCGCCTTGTGCGTGATCCTGCTCGGTGCGCTGTTCAACAACCTGGTTCCCTACACCAGCGACCAGGCGGTGGTGCAGCGGTATCTCACCACTCGCGACCAGAAGCGCGCGGCGAGCGCGATCTGGGCCGGAGCTTGGCTCTCGCTGCCCGCGTCGATCCTGTTCTTCGGCGTGGGCACGGTGCTCTTCGCCTTCTACCGCCAATACCCCGAGAGGCTCGACGCCCTGGCCCCGACCGACCAGATCTTCGCCTGGTTCATCGTCAACGAGCTGCCGGTCGGTATCTCGGGGCTGTTGATCGCCGGAGTCTTCGCCGCGGCGATGTCGAGCCTCGACAGCAGCATGAACTCGATCGCGGCGGTGGTGACCAACGACCTGCACCGACGCTTCCACCCCGACCACGACGAGCGACACTACCTGCGGCTGGCGCGCTGGACCACGCTGGTGCTCGGGGTGGCGGGCACCGGCGCGGCCCTCATGATGTCGTACTTCGGCTTCCAGTCGCTCTGGGATCAGTTCCTCGGCTACATCGGCCTGCTCGGCGGGACGATGGCGGGGCTCTTCGCGCTGGGGATCTTCAGCCGGAGCGCCAGCACCGTCGGGGCGGGTGTCGGCGCCGCGGCGGCGATCGCGGCACTGGTCTACGTCAAGACGCAGACGCACCTCTCGGTGCTCCTGTACGCCGCCGTCGGGATGGGGGTCTGCTTCGTCGTCGGGTACTTCGCCAGCCTCTTGTGGCCCGACGGGCGCAAGGACCTGCGCGGGCTGACGCTGCGGCCGGTACGCCGCTATCAATAACGGGGGCGAATCGCGGGCCGGTGAGAGTGCACGTCCGGGTGGATCCGCGTAGAGTGTGCGGCCTTGCGTCTTCTACTCCACTCACGAATCTCCCATGGCCATCGACCGCAACTACCTGCTCATCCTCACCTCCGCCGAGATCGGCGTCGGTGTCGCCGATCTCGGCTCCCGCCTGACCGAGCTCTTCCTGGACAACTTGACCCAGGACGAGGTCCAGCCGGCGAAGGTCCTCTTCCTCAACTCGGCGATCTTCCTGACCACGGAAGGATCGCACGTGCTGGAGAGCCTTCAACGACTGGACGAGGGAGGAACCGAGCTGGTCTCCTGCATCACCTGCCTCGAGTACTTCAACCGCCGCAACAAGGTCGCCGTGGGCATCGAGGGCAACATGAAGGAGACGGTGCACGCGCTGGGGGCGTACTCCAAGGTGGTGACGCTGTAGCGCGCGGCCGAGCTCAGAGGTACTTCTCGAAGTAGAAGACCGCGCCCCCGCCCCCGAGGATCAAGGCGCGCACGAGTGATCCGTGTGCCCAGCGGGGAATCGACCGGCGCAGGTACTCGGGGATCACCCCGACGAGCGATCCGAGGCCGATGATGGCGACCATGCCGCTGGAGTAGTAGACCGCCTCCATGTCGGCGCGCCGGCTCAGCGACGAGTGCAGGATCGTGGCGCAGATCACGAACGCGGCCGCCACGGCCAGGAGGTGCCAGCCCTGCCCGCGGACCCAGCGATCCGCCTGGACCTGGGCGAAGATCACCATCGTCCCGGCGATCAGCTCCAGCAGGGGGGTGGGGAGGTCACCCCCGGGATCGGCGGAGAGATAGGTGACGATCGCGATGCAGGTGAGAGCTCCGGGCCAGATCAGCCAGCTTCCCGGGCGGGAGCGGACGCGGGCGGTCACGCCGATCAAGAGACCCAGGAAGGCGAAGGGATAGGCAACCGCCATCGCATTGTGCGGGATCTTGCCGGCGGAGCCGGACGCGCGGTGATCGACGGTGGCAAAGATTCCGTCGGTGAGCACCGAGAGGATGTCGGGGATCTGCAGGACCACCATCAGGCTCCAGCCGAGGACCAGCGAGATCGTCCCGATCACGGTGGGGGAGAGCTTCTCGCGCTCGAACCAGAGGACGCGTTCGTCTCCCGCGGTCGGCGCCGCGGTGGCCTCGCGCTTCCTTTCAGGCTGGACGTCCGTTCCGACCGCGACCTTCTCGCCGATCCCCTCGACGTCGGAGCGCACCTCGTCGACGCGCTGGTACCGATCCACAGGTTCCCGTTCCAGTGCCTTGAGCACCACCGGATCGAAACCGGCGCTCTCCGGCGAGCGCGCCGACGGCGGCGCGAAGCGTCCGACCGGCAGCTCGCTGGTCAGCATCTCGTAGAGCACCACCCCGAGGGAGTAGATGTCCGCGCGGTGGTCGACCTCCAGCGGCCGGTTGACCTGCTCCGGCGCCATGTAGTGCGGCGTGCCCATCACCTGGGTCTTGCGCGTCAGCGCCGGCGCCTTCCCCTCGAAGATCTTGGCCAGCCCGAAGTCGGCGATCTTCACCTGCCCGCGGTCGTCGAGCAGGATGTTCTCGGGCTTGATGTCACGGTGCACGACGCCGTGCTCGTGGGCGTACTGCAGCCCGGCGCAGATCTGCGGGACGATCTCCAGCACGTCGGCGCCGTCGAGGTCGTTCGCCTCGAGCCGCTCGCGCAGGCTGACGCCGTCGACGTACTCCATCAAGAGGAAGTAGCTCCCCTCGACCTCGCCGAAGTCGTAGACGGCGACGATGCTGGGGTGATTGAGCTTGGCCAGCGCGCGCGCCTCGCGGAGGAAGCGCCCGGAGAAGGCGGGGTCGGCGGCGATGTGCGGGTGGAGGACCTTCAGCGCGACCACCCGGTCGAGGCGCGGCTGTCGCGCGCGGTAGACGACGCCGGTGCCGCCGCGGCCGATCGGCTCGAGGATCTCGAACTCGCGGAAGCGTGTCCGCACCTCCTCGATGTCGGGCAGGGGCGAGAGGTGCGGCGGCGGCTGCCAGTCCACCGGCGTCCCGGGGCCGAGCAGGCAGGCGGGGCAGAGGGCCTCCAGCGGTCCTCCGGCGGGCATCCGGGCGCCGCAGCGCGGGCAGGTGGTGTTCTCGTCCATCTCGATCCTCGGGCGGGAGCAGGGGTCGGGGGTCTCTCGACACCCTCTCCTGAAGCGAGGCGAGAGGCAGGTTACCCGCCTCGGCGAGAAAGTTCACTTCTCCGCGGCCCGGCCCGCGCACAGCTCGACGAGCTTGCCCAGGGTGCGCCAGTTCCGGAAGGTGGTGGTCGTCCCCAGGACCGAGTCGAACCAGGCGGTGGTCAGCTTGCTGCGGGCGGCGCCGTTCGGGCAGGAGAGGTGAATCTCGCTGCCGATCACCTCGAAGCGGTCGGGGGGTGAGCGGTCGGGGTCGAGCCTGGCGACCTTCGCGGCGGCGGGGCGGCGGGCGAGAAAGCCGACGGCGAGGACCTTGGGATCGGCGCCGGGGAAGGGATTCGCGGCGACGACCTGGCTCAGCTGCTTCGCGCTGCGAACCACGAAGGGGATGCGGAGCCCGTGGCACTCCTCGAGCAGCTCGGTGACCCGCGCGGGGATCTTCTTCGCCGCCACGGCGGAGGCGGCGAAGAGCACGTTGCCGCTCTGGATGTACGTCGAGACGTCGGCACCGCCCGCTTCGGTGAAGAGCTCGATCAGCGCCTTCATCGGCAGCCGGTTCTTTCCCCCGACGTTGAGCCCGCGCGCGAGGGCGACGTGGACGGGGAGCTTGCGCCCGCTCACGACGGCTCCCCGGAGACGGCTCGGAAGAGGCGGCCGACCTCTTCCTCGATATCCTCGGGTTGTTCGACGGTATCGGCGATTGCTTGCCGCAGCAGCTCCCCGTAGCGCCGGCGCAACCGATGGACCGCGGTCTTGAGCGAACCCTCGGTGCGCTTCAGCCGCTCGGCGACGACGGCGAGCGGTTCTCCCTCGGCACCGGGGACGAGCCGTGGCCGCAGTGCTTCGAAGAGCGGCGTCATGCCGCGCGTCGCGTACTCCTCACCCAGCTCGCCCAGCACCGTCTCCAGCAGCGCCAGCGCCCACCCACGATCGAAGGCCCGCTCGGGATCCTCCTCTCCGCCGACCACCTCGAGCCCCCAGCGCTCCTCGGCGTCGTCGAGATCGAGCGGCAGCGGCGCCAGCCCACCACCCCGCTTCAGCGCGCGGTCGTGATCGTCCGCGTTGGCGAGGAAGTGCTTGAGGCATCCGAGCAGCCAGGCGCGGAAGCGCCCGCGCGTGGCGTCCACCTCCTCGAAGGCGTCCGTCTCCATGATTCGGGTGAAGAACGCCTGGGTGCGATCGCGCGCCGTCTCCACGTCGTGCCCCCGCCGCCGGACGAAGGTGTAGACCGGCCCCCAGTAGCTCTCGCACAGCTCGGCGAGCGCGGCGCGAGCCGCCTCGTCGCCGTCGAGGCGCGCGCTGCGCACCAGCGTCCAGCGGGTGGTCGCGAAGCTCGAGCGCGGCGGGAACTGTCCTCCGGTGGTGGGCACGCGCCCGAGGATACCAGATGACTCCGTATCCCTACGGCACGAGCTTCACGACGTAGCCGTCGGAGGTGTTGAAGCGCTCCCCTCCACCGGCCTGGTCCCGGAACCAGCACTGGAAGTACACGAGTGATCCCGCGTCGAGACCGTCGCCCGGGAATACGTCGAGCATCCCCACGTTGTGGACCGCCACCGCCGGCGGATAGCGCAGGAACCCGTTCGTCACGCAGAGCAGGCCGTTTCCGAAGGGCACCTGGGTCTCCTCCGACCCGATGAAGAAGATATAGAAGTCGTCCGGGATCGGTGATGCGAAGAGGGTCAGGTCGGCGGCGCCGACCGAGTTGCTCCCGCTGGCCGTGAGGACCGCCGGCTCACCCGTCGAGTTGGGCAGCGATGTGCAGTAGCCGGCACCGGGGGCGCTACCCCTGGAAAAGGCCACGAACGAGTGGGCCCCCGCGCTGAATCCGGTCTGCCCCTGCAGGGAGGTGTCGGTGATGACCACGGATCCGAAGCGAGAGCTGATGACCAGATTCCCGAACGCGTCGATGTCGATGTCACACAGGCTTCCCACGCCGCAGTGGAGGCTGTTCAGCTGCGTGCCGGCCGGATCGAAGTGGTAGATCCGGCCGTCCCACGAAGCACCGTAGATCTCGCCGGTGCTGTCTACGGCGATGCCGCGCACGTCCTGAGAGAGATAGAGGAAGTCGAGCTCCGCCAGGGTCTCGGGGTCGAACACTCGTACCCGATACTCCGTGGATTCAAGGGCGTAGAGAAGCCCGTCGCGGCCGATGGTCAGGTCGATGAAGCCGAAAGAGTCCTCGTCGGGGAAGAGCTCCACCGAGAAATCCTTCTGGTCGAAGCGGAAGATGCCTCGCACGCCCAGGTTATCCGTGACGAAGATGTAGTCGCCGACCACACCGATGCCCCCGTAGCTGACGTTGTTGGCCGTGTCCCATTGCGGGTGCGTGTGGTGCTCCCAGCTCTCGGTCTCCACCCGCAGCGTCGTCAGATAGGGATCGAAGGTCCCGTTGAATACGTGGATGTCGCCGGCCTCGTCGCGCACGATGTCGCGCGCACTCTCCGATATGGGATGATCACCGGTCGGATATGGAATCGAACGAGAATCCACCAGCACACCTTCGGGGGTGTATTCGTTCAGCATCTCGTTCTCACTGACCAGGATGTTGCCGGGGCCGATCTGCGCGACCGCAGTCGAGCTGCACAACAGGAGGGAGGACGCGAGTAGCAGGGTAGGACGGAATTCGACGGTCATGAGGACTCTCCTTCTTCGGGGGACAGATTGATGAGCTCGGGCCCGCGGGCCGGTGGATCCATCGCCGGTCACGCGCTCGGACCAGCATGCGCGCACGTACTCCATCCGGGGAGTGGGATTCAGCGGATTCCGGGATACGGAGTCAGGTCGCCAGTGCCTCGACCCACAGCCAGCCGATCCCCGCACCGCCGAAGAGCGCGAGGGAGAGGATGACCCCGAAGCCGACGCAGAACCACACTCCCCGAAGGCCACGCGACCAGACGCAGTAGATCGGAAAGGCCACCAGGGTGACGAGGAAGATCCCCAGCAGCGCAGCCTCGTTGAGCGGCTTGCCCCGGATGCGACCGTCGAAGAGACACCACACCCCGATGAGTAGCACGGGAACGATGGAGGCGAGCGCGAACGCGGGCCCCCCGTCCGCCTGCTCGGTGGCCATCTCCCAGACACCCAGCACCGTGAAGGTGACGAGGAGCGCGACGAAAGAGATACGCCGCATCAGCACGGCGTGCGAGACGCTGAAGTTCGACAGAGGAGCGGGCATGATCGGGGACCTGGTGCCTCACCGGGGTCTCGGTCGGTCTGGAAGCTTCGCTGCCAGGCCTCATGGTAGCCACCGAGACCACCGATCGCCCCGGTCGTTCTCTAATCGCCTGTCTTCCGGCACGGCCGGCCAGGACGAGACGGGCCCCCCTCGGCCGAGACCGAGGGGGGCCTCCCCGAGCACGCGAGGTGCGCACCCCTTCGCCGGACGAGGGTCCCGGCGCCTGCTCGATCAGTGCAGGATCTCCGTGGCCGCGGGTCCCGAGTAGACGAACACGTCGACGCGACCCAGGTCGGTCCCGAGTCGGACGCCGTACGTCGCCAGGCGGCTCGAGACCCCCGAGGGCCGGGGCTCCACGATCGTCAGCCTGCCCCCTTCGATCACGAGGTCGACCTGCGTCCGCCCGGCGGGATCGTCGCCGTCGTTCGAGAGCTCCGCCGAGAGGATCTCGACCCCCGGGATCTCGAGGTGGTCGCGGCGCGGGAAGCTCCCCGCCAGCGTCCGCACGCACGAGGGCCACCGCTCCTCGAGCCCGGGGGGAACCCGATCGACGAGCACCAGCGCTTCCTGCGCCAGCACCGCCAAGTCGTGCCCGCGCAGGCACAGCCGTAGTGGCAGCACGCCGTAACGGTCACCGAACTCGGGGAGCCCGACGAGCTCGAGCGTGACGCCGTCCTCCCGTATCGTCTCGCGCCAGCGTGCGCCCGCGGGCGACGCCTCGAAGCTCGGCGCTGCGTCGTAGCCGAGCCCGGGAAGCCAGGTGCAGCGTGCTTCGGGGAGCGGCTCACCCGCGTGCCAGCGCAGCGGCCCCTGCACGCGCGGTTCCATGGCTCCGACGTCTTCGGCGAAGACCGAGAGGCGCAGGCGCAGCATTCCGTTCTCGCGCTCGTCGAACCCGAAGTACGGCAGCTCCAGCGTGTACACGTTCCACCCCGGCTGCGACGCCTGCACGTCCACCCGGAGTGGAAGGGTCTGGTTCCCGAGCACATCCTGATAGTCGAAGCCGACGCCGACGACGCCACACGAGGGCGTCAGCAGGCCAAAGGAACGCATCACCTCCGAAGCGTTCTCGATGGAGAGCTCGAAGCGATGGGTCGTGCCCTCGAGCACGTGGCCGGGGAGACGATCCTCGTGGATACGGAAGTGCTCGCCACCGCTCAGGACCTCGACCCGGGCGGGCGCCGGAGGGCCCTCCACGTCCCTGGCCTGCACGCGCTCGGCGTCGGCGCGCACGGCGAGTGCCAGGTCCGACGTATCGAGGTCACCCGCGAGGTAGACCTGTTCGGGTCCGAAGCGTTCGTCGTAGACCCGCTGGCCCGGCGCGCCCCGCCAGCGCACGAGCTTCTCCACCGGCTCCCCGTTGGGGTCGCGCAGCACGGTGACGGACTGCTGGCGCACCAGGTTGCCGGCACCCGGCACCCACCAGCGCTCCTCGAAGGCGGTCGGAAACGGGCTGTGTGCGCTCCAGCGGATCACCTGATCCACCAGGGGCTCGTCCAGGCAGTCGAAGAAGCGCATCGACAACGAGGAGGTCGCGCCGTGGTCCCGGTAGGAGATCTCGCAGTGGCCTGGCGTCACCATGATCCCGTTCGGGAGGTACATGTCGTCGAAGCGCTCGAGGAGCTCGAAGTCGAGCATGGAGACCAACGCATCGAAGCCGTCGGCCTCCTCCTGCACGCCGTCCAGCCGATCCGCCTCGTCGAGCAGGATCGAGAGCTGGCGAAACAGCCGGCCGAAGAGAGTCACGGCTCCCGCCTCCGCGTCCCACACACTGGAGATGGCCAGTCGAGAGGCGATCCCGGGAATGCCGTCGACGGTCTCCCAGACGGTCAAGCCGGTCTCGTCGTGGACGCGGGAGGTAGACCACTCCTGGCGCTTCCCCGGACCCTCCCAGGTCTCGAGGCGGAAGTGGGGCCAGGAGACGTCCAGACGCTCCGAGTTGAGCAGGACCTGGGCCTGCTCGATGTTCATCAAGCAGGGGGGCAACTCCACGCCACTGAAGGCGACCGTCACGCCGTCATCGGTTACACCGGTGACGTGACAGATCTCCTTGGTCAGGGCGTAGTGCTCCTTGGCGCTCTCGGCGTCCGCCTTGGTGATGTCGAAGTACCGGGTTTCGTACTCGAGCCAGTAGGTGGCGACCTCGACGAATCCGAGGCGCTGGCGCAGGGCGTCGAGGTGAGAAGTGTTCGGTGTCGCAGGGTTGGACGAGGCGATCAGGGTGAGGGAGATGAGGGTGCTGTACATGGCATGCAGGGGGTGCGAGGAGGTGCGGGGTGGCTACGGACTCGGAGGAGGGACGGGGGCCGGCTGGAGCCGGACCCCGCCACGGCTGGTGACTACCTGCAAGTTCTGATATTGACGCGAACGGTCTCCCCGGGCACGGGCACGTACTTGCAGCAACGGCGGCTGATCGGGCTCATCACGGTGGTGTGGAACTCGGCGGTGGTCTTCGCCTTGACGATGAGCCAGTTCATCTGCCCCTCGACGCCGATCTTGAGACCGACCTCGACCTCCCCTACCGAACGGTCCTCCGTGCCGGCGTACTTGTACTTCGGGCAGGTGGTGAGCTGCTTGAACTCGTAGCACTCCTCCTCCCCCTTCTTGCAGCCCCCGTGGAAGACCATGCCGACGTTACCCGACGGGCAATCCGGGTTCGGGGGGGTCTGGACGAGCTCGACGAACGGCGCCGTACAACGGACGAGCTTGTCGCCGCCCGTCGGATCGCACTTGCCCGGGCGGCAGCGCTTCTCTTCCTCGGACTCGTAGGTGTCCGAGCCGTCGCCGGAGCCATCGTCTCCATCTTTGCCGGAGCCTGCGCCATCGTCGCCGTCACCGCCCGACTCGGGAGAGTTGAGTACGCCCGACACGTCGACCCAGGTGCTGTCGCCAAAGGCCCCCGAGGAGATCGAGGCCCGGGCGTAGAAGCTGCCCTCGTCCTTGGTGATGAGATCGATCGCGTACACGCGCGTGCCCTTCGGAATCGGCAGCGACCAGCGGTTGATGGGGCCTCCGTCCTCCAGCTGGAGCTCGACGTCGCCGATGATGTCGATCTGCAGGATGTCGTCGAACTCGACCGACTTGTTCATCACGACCGTGATCTGAACCCGCTCGCCCACCGCAGCACTGGTGCGATCGGCGTAGGTCAGGACGTCGGGATACTCGGTCGGGAACGAGAAGATCGCCCAGTGGTCGAAGTTGATCGGCCAGCCGGTGGGGTCGAGCCCGAGCAGGCCCTGCTCCCCGAAGGCGAACAAGAGGTGCGTCCCTCCGTGAGGCAGCGTGTAGTAGGTCGACTCGCCGATGAACTGCGCCATCGGGATGTCGAGCTGCGCGAGCCCGATCCCGGTGTACGGATCGAAGCCGAGCGAGCTCATCACGGTCTGGTTGTCGTCATCGCCGAGCCAATCCTGAGACCCGACAGGCTGCAATTCGTTGTTGCGTACCGACCACAGGGTGACGAGGTTCGGTTCGACGTAGAGGCCGGTGTCGGGATCGACTTTCTGCGTCGCGTAGATGACGCGGCCCCGCAGGTTGCCGCTGTGCCGCACCTCGAAGGTGCTGTTGGGATCGATCGGATAGGACAGGCTATCGGTCGTGACGAAGGATGTCGAATCGAGGTAGGCCTGCGTCTGTGCGCTGGCGGTTGCACCGAGCGCGAGGAGCGAAACGAGTAGAAGTGACTTCATGGCTTGTGATTCTCCTTTACGAAGGACAGGAGTCGTCGAGGTCGTGAGTGCGCCGCGGGTCCGTGCGACGCGAACGCTCCATGGGCCTGCCTCGTCGCCCAAAGGTTTCAACCGTGTCCGGATTGTTTGTGACGGGCACCGAGCGTCGCGCGGATGGCGGACCGGGTTCACTTCGCCCGAGGGGAGCCGCCGAGAAAGAGCCGCGTTTCTCCGGCGCAACTCGACTCTCTCAACGCCTCAGAAGGGCTGGAGGGAATCGGCCGCCAGCCGCTTCCTTACCCATGCAGCTTGCTACCTCTCTGGCCTCGACAGCCGGGTCGACTTCTCGATCACAATGCGATGGACTCTCGCACGCCACAGCTATCCGATCCCGAGGCGGATCTCGATCTCTTACGCGCCGCCGTGCGTGGCCTCCCGGAGGCCCGCAGGCGCTTGAGCCTGCGGCTCGCCTGCGTCCCGGCGATGGTTCGCGCGAAGCACCGGCGCATGGGCAAGCCCCTCACCGCGGACGAGCTGTTCGACGTGGAGCAGGAGATCTTCGCCGCCATCTGGGACAAGCTGACGCACTACGAGGGGCGCTCCAGGCTCGAGACCTGGGTCTGGAGCTTCTGTGAGCTCGAGATACTCAAGGGTGTCGATCGCAAACGTCGGCGTCACGAGCCGGTGGCCGAGGTGGAGCGGCTGCTGCCCTCCCGCGAGATCGCCAGGCCCGCAGACCTGCCCCCGTCGCTCGAATACGAGCACGTCCATCGATCGCTGGACAATCTGCAGTCTCCTGGCGGTGATGTGATTCGACTGAAGCACTTCGAGGGGCTCACCTTCAACGAGATCGCCGAGCGCCTCGAGGTCTCCACCAACACCGCCAAGACCTGGTACTACCGCGGGCTCAAGATCCTGCGGGAGCGACTGGACACCGGCGAGCCGACCAGGGTCTCGGCGTGAACGACCCGGGCCACGGGGAGGGGCTGGCCGTGCGCGCTCGGGAAGCAGAGTCGGGTCCGGCGAGGCGGAGCCGGGGCATCTGAGCCGCCCCGACACCTCCCCGGGCGTCGAGAGTCGTGATATTCTCGAAAAAGCCCGGCTCGCCAGGAGCGTTCTCCCGCCTCCATACCGAAATCGTGTCCTTCCTTCCCGAATCTCACAGCTCCGGACCCGCTCCCGACGGGTTCCGCGAGACCCTGTCCGCCGCCCGCCAAGGCTGCCCGGAGGCGCTGGAGCGGATCTTCCAGTCGTTCTACCCGCGGGTCGAGCGCATGGTGCACGCTCAGCTCGCGCGAGACCTCCGCACCACCCGCCCCTGGCTGGCGGCGCGTTTCAGCACGGGTGACATCGTCCAGGAGGTGTTTCGCAGCTTGCTGCCGGACCTCGGTGCGTTCGCGGGTGACAACGAGGGCGCCTTCGCGGGCCACCTGGCGATGGTCGTGAGGAATCGCATCGTCGACGCCGTCCGGTTCCACGAAGCCGCGGCGCGCGACGGTCGACTGTCTCGCGGGGCCCTCGAGCAGGCGAGCCAGCAGATCGGGACCGACGACCCGGCCCAGGACCTGGCCGCCGCGGAGGAGGTCGAGCGGTTCCAGCGGGCCCTGCAGACCTTTCCGGAGCGTGAGCGGCTCCTCCTGCGCGCGCGCCTGGAAGGCACTTCCAGCTTCGCCGCCCTCTCCCAGCAGCTCGGCTACGGGTCGACGACCGCGACTCGCCGGGCCTTCCACGCCGCGCAGGCGCGGCTCGTCCTGCTCATGGGTGCGGATCGATGAATGACTGGAATCAGGTGCCCCCCCCGGCCCGAGGGCCGGGACCCGAAGCCGACCGCTCCCTCGAGGCTCTGGTCGGGCGTGCCCTCGAGCTCGAGAGCACCGGAAAGCCGGTCGACGTCGTGGAGCTCGTCGGGGGAGATCCCGACCTGGCGCGAAGCGTCGAGCGCGCCCTGGAGACCGCGCGCCGCCTCCCCGGCCTGCACGCCGCCAGCACGCGGCAGGACACCTTCCGCAGTCGGGTTCTCGCCGATCGCTATCGGCTGGACGCCCGCATCGGCGCCGGAGCGATGGGAGTCGTCCACAAGGCGTTCGACCTCGACCTGCAGCGCGAGGTCGCGGTCAAGATCCTGCGTACGGGGCTGTTCGCCCACGACGAGGCCAACGAGCGCTTCGACCGCGAGGCGGAGATCCTGGCGTCGGTGCGGCACCCGGGAGTGGTGACCCTCCACGACCGCGGCCGGACGGAGGAAGGAGACGTCTTCCTGGTGATGGAGCTGCTCGAGGGGATGCCGCTGAGCGAGCTCCTCGACGAGGTCGGAAGCCTCGGCGCCACCGCCGAGAAGGAGGACACGCGCTGGATCGCCAGGTTCCTCGGCCTCGAGGCGTTGAAGGAATCGACCTACTTGCGCGCCTGCGTGAGCTGGATCGCCGATCTCGCTCGCGGCCTCGAAGCCGTTCACGCGGCTCGTGGCTTCCACCGCGACGTGAAGCCGTCGAACGTCTTCCTCCGCTCCGACGGGCGTCCGGTCCTGATCGATTTCGGTATCGCGGCCAGAGTCGAGGATACGTTGATCACGCGCGAGGGAAGCACGATCGGAACCCCGGCCTACCTCCCGCCGGAAGCTCTGGGGACGCGCCCCCAGCCCGGAGTGGCACAGGACGTCTACGGGCTGACGGCGACGCTCTACCACCTCTTGACCGGCCGACCTCCGTACGAGGGAACGCCGCCCCAGGTACTCGCCGCGCTGGCGACTCGCGAGCCGACTCGCGCGGTCCGGCTGCGCCCGGGTCTGCCTCGCGACCTGCAGGCGATCCTCGAGTGGGGAATGGCCCGGGATCCCCGGCGACGCTACGCCAGTGCGCGAGCCCTAGAGGACGATCTGCGCGCCTTCCTCGAGTACCGGTCGGTGAATGCCCGGCCGACCACCGTGCTGGGACGCACCTGGCGCCGCGCCCACGGCTCGCGCTTCGCCCGGGGAGCCGCTGCGGTCCTCTTGCTGGTGGCGATTGCGATCTTCGCGATCCGGATGAACGCTCGCTGGCGGGCCGGGCGCGAGGCCGAGTTCGACCGGGCCTGGAGTCACGTGCTCGTCAACTCGACGATCAGCGAGCACTTCGCCAACCGCGTCTCGGCCGTCCCGGAGATGACGGCGGAGCTCGCCGGCTGGCTCGACGCGGCAGCGGAGGCGTCGCTGTCGCCGCTTCCGGCGCGGCTCGTGCGCGCGGCGCACCGACTCGATCTCGGCGATACGCGCGGTGCCGCGGAGGACATGCGCGCGGTGGCGGGGGTCGGCGGTGAGTTCGCGGACGAGCTGGCGAGCCGCTACGAACGGCTGAAGACCGGCGCGGTCGGGGTCGCGGCGCTGGAGCTGGACGACCTGCCGGCTCCGAAGTCGCGCGAGGAGCTCTACGTCGCGAGCTACCACGCCCTGCGCGAGCTGCGCTACGCCGACGGCCTGAAGCTCCTGGCCAGCCCCGAGCTGGATTCGTTCCGCCCGGCGGAGGAGCTGCGGCTGATGCTGGATCCCATCGTGAAGGGGTTCCACCGGAAGAGCATGCCGGAAGAGCAGGTCGTGCGGATGGCGGCCGAGTGGCACGAGAGCATCGTGCGCTTCGAGGAGCAGCTCGGACATCGCACCGCGCTGACCGCGTTCCTCCTCGGAACCGCGCTCGACTTCCAGAAGCGGTGGGGATCGGCCCTCGACCACCTGGACGAGTCGATCGACCTCGCTCCCTACTGCGCGGCCCCTCGCCTGAACGCAGGCCGCACGGCCTTCCGGCTCGGGCGATCCGCGGACGTCTCGACGTACCTCTCGCCGGTCATCGCCTCGCTTCCGCACTACTGGCGCCCCTACGACACGCTCGTCCGCAGCCACCTCGAGGCGGACGAGCTCGAGGTGGCCGAGCGCTGGCTGACCGAGGCTCCCTTTGCGGCCCAGGGGAAGATGCGCCTTCAACGTGAGCTGGAGTCCGATCTCGCGTCGCTGCGGGCGTGGCGGCTGGAGCGCGTCGGAGAGAAGGAAGAGGCGAGGGAGGCCGCCAGGGCGGCCGTGCTCGGCTACGACGAGCTGGCGGCCGGCGGCGCGTTCGAGGAGACTCCGCGATCGATGGTTGCCCGCGCGATCCTCGCCGACGAGCCGCACCGGATCTTCGACGCCATGCTACTGGCCCTCCGGGAGAACCCCGTCGAGGAGCGCCGCATCGCGTCGCTTCTCGATTTCGTGCCCGACTCGCTGGATGCGGACAACCGCGAATCGATCGTCCAGTACCTTCAAGCGCTCCGGGCCCACTTGGTGGACCTAATGCGCGTGTCCGCTCCATCCCCCGACGAGGAGAACGAGCTATCCGATCGGTGAGTGCATCGATCACCCTTCTTCCGACCTGACCCCGAGACCATCACCCCCGAATCGAAATGAAGAACCACAGGCTCAGTCCGCGACTCATCGAACGAACGACCCTCGCTGGCATTCTGGTGGTGTTCAGCTCGCAGGCGCTGGCTCAGACACCGGTCCAGCCGACGGTGCGGCGCGGAATGGTCTCCGGAGCCGCCGTCGGCATCTCGCTGCAGGCCGGCTCGACCAGCGGATCCGATGTCATCCGCGTGAGCCCACCCCTGAACCAGAGCGCGCCACCTTCGCCGTTCGATCCCCAGTCGTTCCCCGGGGCGCCGGACTACTCGCTCTCCGTGATGTTCCCGGGTCACCCGACGATCGAGGTCGACGCCCTCTCGACGGGGAACGACTTCATCGGCTGGATGCGCGGCGACGGCCAGGCCGATCTCTGGAACCCATTCCGGCGCTGGCAGGGAGTGACCGTCTCCGTGACCGACACCGCCCTCGGCAACTCCCCCCAGAGCCTCTTGCAGCAAAAGCCGTTGAGCCTGATCGGCCCGGAGGCGAGCCTGATCACCCACTACCTGAAGAGCAGCGCCGCCGGTCCCGGGGCGCTCCCCTACTCGCTGGTGGGCAAGACGGTGCTCGAGCAGGACAAGACCGACCTGGGCTTCGCCGCGCAATCGAGTCCGGTGATCGACGGACTCGACTGGGCCCTCGGGATCCGGGCCTGGGCAGCGGGCAACCCGGGGACGGCGTGGCCGCCCGGGATCATCTTCAATCATGGCCTCGACGAGCTCTACTTCTCGGTCTCCGGCGCGTGGGCTACGGCCAACCCGACCGGCTTCGTCCTGGACCAGCCGGGCGGCGTCGGCGTTCAGACCCGGGGCGGCGACGTCTACCTCATCATCTGGGACGGGATCAGCTCGACCTGGTCCACTCCGGTCCTGTTCCTCCCGCTGGAGAAGCTCGGACTCGACCCCGAGGAGGACGTCGACGCTCTCGCCTACGATGCCTGGTGCGACACCGCGCTGTACTCGACCACCCTGGGCACCAGGTCGCAGATCCTCGCCTATCAGAGCAAGCAGGCCGGCCGTCCAGGGGTGGCGGCGTTGCCGTACAAGGACACCACCGGGAATGGGAACCTCACTGAATCGATCGGCCTCCGGGACGTCTCGGACGACGTGTCGGCGATCTGCGTCATCGATCCGGAACCCGGGGTGGCGGACCCGTACATCGGGATCTTGATGAGATCGCTGGGGCTGTTCCCCGAGGACCTCGGCCTCTGCGTCGAGCGGAGCATCGACGGCAACGACCTGGCGACTCTCCACCTGCAGTCGACCGGAACGGGGGGCATTCCGCAAACCGAAGACCTGATCGTCGAGTTCATCATCTACCACCCTTCCAGCGGAGCCGCGTTCACCTCCATGGCTCTCCCGGGTCCGTTCGGCGTGGCGGAGCTGAAGCTGCCGATCGGCAGCTACTCCGGGCTGGGCGCGCTGGACTTCTGCGCCGGCCTGTGGAGGTACGGCGACGACGGTACTCGGACTCTGGTCGGTTTCAGCTGGGTCACCACCCTGTCGTTCTGAAGTACGGAACGGACTACTCGATCTCGAAGCGCACGTCGTTGCGGAACTGAATACGGCGTCGCACACCTAAGCCCCCGCGTGGGCCCAAGCCCGGGCCCCCCCCAGGAGGGAGCCAAAACCCC
>CAZCAC010000041.1:0-67585 GCA_964496575.1 uncultured Planctomycetaceae bacterium
CTAATCACAGCGAGCTCCGACCGAAGTCGGCTCCCCAGACTCGACCCGACCGGGACAACCGGTCGGGTCGATCTCTTTTTCAGGGGGGGGTCGCCGGGTGTGGGGTATCCAGACAACCACAGAGGCTAGGGCCCCGGCCCCACGAGGAACGCATATCCCCCCAGGAGGGGACGAACCGCCAGTCCGGCGAACTGGCGCTCGATCTCGGCTAGGATCCCCGGATCGTTGTGGACATGAAAGAAGGAGAGCCAGCGCCCCATCACCGACCGCAGCGGCGCGGGCCAGCCCGCGAAGTCCCAGAAGTCGATCGCGTAGAAACTCCCCTGCGCGGCGAGGCCCTCCCGAGCGGCTTCCAGGGCCCGGGCGTAAGTGGGCATCATGGTGAGCGAGTAGGAGAAGAAGACGACGTCGAAGGGACCGGCCAGGCCGAAGGTCTCGCGATGATGCACGTCTTCCGCCGCACACTGCTCCACTCGCACCCTCTCCTCCAGTTCCGCGGCGAGGATCTTCCGTGAGGCTGTCTTCAGCATCTCCCGCGAGATGTCCACGCCGAAGAAGCGAACGTCACGGTGGCATCCGGCCAGCTGGATGAGATTCCTCGCCGTGCCGCACCCCACCTCCAGGACCTGCATGCCTGGACGGATCTCCAACCCCTCGAGCAGGCGATTCCGTCCGAGGAGGAAGAAGGCGCGGGTCGAGTCGTAGAGGTGTCGCTGGAGCCGGTAGAACCGGTCCATGGAGGAAGCGTGGTCCACGAGGAGAGGATACGGTCTCCACCACGGGCCGCCTCCACCTCGCGGAAGGGAGACGCGCTGCGCCCTACCGCTTCTCCGCTCGCGGCAGCTTGGCGATGATCGCCCGGATCGCGCGGTGGATCCGGTCGCGCCGCTGCGACGGGGTCGCGGAGGTCTCGATCCGGGCCTTGCCGATCCCGCGCCAGATGCCGACTTTCCTCTCGGGGTCGATCACCATGATACCGAGCGCACCCTCTTCGTGGATCTCGGCGCCGACGAACGGGCTGTCCAGGACGTTTCGACTGCCCAGATCGTACGCCACCTGGAACCTCGGGCTCTGGCTGCTCCGGTGATAGCCCCGTCGAGTCAGCTCCTGCTCGATCTTCGAGCGCACGAAGGCGTCGAGCTCGGGATCCACCTGGCTCGACTTCGTCTCGTCGCCATCCGGGAACCAGTCGAAGGTCCTTCCCAGGTCCGTGATGACGCCGGGAGCGAACTCCGACCGGACCTCGATGCCGTCGTCCGTCGTCAGGCAAGCCCCGGCGAAGATCGAGAGCAGGAGGATGAACAGACGGGAGAGCATCGACTGGCCGTGGTTCGACATGAGAGTTCTCCGTTCGAGTGGCGCTCGCTCGGCAAGAGCCGGATTCTGGCCGCCTCTGAACCGGCTGTCAAACCCGGCGAAGCTCCACTCACTCCGGATCGCCCGTGAGTACCCGGCGAGCACTCCTTCCAGCAGCTTGCGCGCTCCCGCGAAGTCACCCAGCTCCCCACGAATCGTGGCCAGGTTGCCCCGGACCCGGAGGATCGTCGGATGATCCTCGGGCAAGGTGCGCTCGTAGCTGGCGAGGACCTCGGTGGTCATCCGGTGCGCGGTTCCGAGATCACCGAGCTCGCGGATGGCCAGGGCGAGTCCATCCTTGATGCTCAGCAGGCCGACGTCGTCCGGAGACAGGTTGCGCTCGTAGACCTCCAGGATCTCCTGGAGGATCTCGCGCGCTCCCTCGTGATCGCCCTGAAGAGCCATGATCACGGCCAGCTTCTCCCTGGCCTCCCAGGTATCGCGACTCTTCTGTCCCCGCACTCGCTCGCAGAGCCTGACCGTCTCCTCCGCCACCTCGCGCGCCGCCGGGTAGTCGCCGAGCTCCAGGAGGCTGTTGGCCAGGTTCACCCGGTTGGTGTGATAGAACTTGTTGTTCTCCGAGAGCACGCGCCGGCACGAAGCGACATTGCGCTCGAGGATCTCCCGGGCTTCCGCAAAGGCGCCCAGCTCGTTGAGCGTAACGCCCACGTTGCTCCGGGAGTGAATCGCCCTCTTGTGGTCGTCCGGCAGGACGCGGTGCCGGTGCTCCATCGTGTGCCGCCAGGTGTTCGAGGCGAGCTCGAATTCATCCAGCCGAAACGCGGCGAAGCCGAGGTCCCAGGTGGCCTCGGCGATGTCGGTCGAGAGGTCGCCCCCGAGTGCCGGCAACAGCGCCTCCCAGGTCTCGAAGAGCAGGGTGCGAGCCGCTTCCCGCTCGCCCGCTTCGTACAGTCGATCGTTCTCTTCCAGCATCGGTCCCACGAGGGTGGCGACGCCTCGAGCCTCCTCGGTCTCGTGCAGCGAGGCCGTGTGCAGCTCCAGGAATCCGGTCTCCCCGGGTCGCGAGGAGGAGACGGTGATCCGCAGCGGCGTGGGTCCGCTGACCGGGATCGCCAAGAACGGGGTCGTGTCTTCGCCCGAATCCTCGTCCTCGCCGATCGTGACGCCGTCGATCCCCTCGACTCGCAGGAAGGCATCCACCTCTTCCGAGATTGCCCAGACGTGCAGGGTCCCTTCGAAGTCGATGGCGCACTTGAACGTCGCCGAGGGACCGTGTCCCTCGAGCACCGGGGCGTCTGCAGTGAGCTCGACGAGGAGCGTCTCGTCGGCGGAGACCTCCTGGTCGCTCTCCTGCGCAAGCACCGGGGTGATGATCAGGGCCAGCGCACATGCAATCCAACCTGTGCTCTTCATCGTCAAGACCTCAAGGCGCTCGCGGACAAGCGAGTCGGGACGTCGGGCCCGGATCGACGAATCTCCTTCCTTCCGTCCCGGGGCGGCGCTCATTACGGACACCAGAGTCTAGAAGAGTCCGATGGTCGGGTGCACAAAGACCCGGTTTGACAATGACCGGACGCTGGGGAATCCCCTTTCAGTGCCTCGCGAGCCTCCGGTTGAACCCACATCGGGGTTTCCTCAGCACAGAAATCCCGTGATCGAGTGCCTCCGGAGGGCTCGTTGACGCGGTGAGGGTACTGACCGGTTCAGAGCCGGCAGCGGACACGGAGAATCGAGCCGCTCCCGTCGGGGGCCAGGAGTCGACGATGAACACCAACTCGAGCCAGAACACCGAGCAACGCGAGGTCGCGCCGCTTCTCCGTTCGATCGCCAGGGAGCTGGTCGCCCGAACCCTGGCCATCGCCGAGCTCGATGCACGGATTGCACGCCATTTGTCGAATCCTCGGAGCGACAGGGACGAGCTCCTGTCGATGACCGCGGTTCGCGCGAACCACCGTCGCGAGCTCCGGCTGATCGACAAGGAGCTGAAGCGGCTGGGCTGGCGTCGCGATGAAGAGACGCCGATGCGATTCCTGTGGACCGACGACGACGGGGTCCGGGAGTACGGCTGGCAGCTGGAAGGGACCGACTTCTATCGCTCACTGGACGCTCCGGTCAGGGAATGGTGAATACGCGCCTGCCACCGGGATGTATCAGAGTCCCCGGGTCTTGCCATCGCGGGCGGAGGGGGAGGACCCCTTGCCGGCGTGGCGTTCGCCGCAGGCGGACGGGGAGGTCCCCGGCCCCGTTGAACGCGCCCAGGTTCCGTTCGCCTGCGGCGAACGCTCGATCTCACCGGGTCCTCCCGTCCAGCTCTGCTCCCCTGCAGCTCTCGGCGGCCTCCCGCCGCCACCCCAGGCCCCCTGATCATCACCCGGCCCCCCAACCGCCCGAGGCCATGCTACCCTGAGTCAGGTCCGCCCCACGGAACCTGAAAACTCGCATGGAGAATGGAGATGCTACAGCACAAGTCCCTCCGGCTCGCTCTCGCCACCGCCCTGGTCGTCACCTCGCTCGCTTCGACCGGCCGGGCCCAGTGTCAATCGCAGAAGCTGCTCCCGAGCGCCAGCCATCTCGACGATCACTTCGGCCACTCGATCGACGTCGATGGCGATCGGCTGGCGGTCGGCGCCTACAAGCAGATCGGGCCCGGCGGGTACACCGGGGCCGCCTACGTGTTCGAGAAGAAGGCCGGGATCTGGGAAGAGACGGCGGTGGTCCACGCCTCCGACGGGGCGTCCGGCGACTACTTCGGTCTGGACGTCGCGATCGACGGCGACACGCTACTGGTGGGTGCACCCCGTACGGAACCTCCCGGCACGAACTCGGGCAAGGCGTACATCTTCGAGAAGCAGGGTACGTCGTGGATCCAGACCACCATCCTCGATCCATCGAACGGAGGCCCCCAAACCGTCGCGGGGTCGAGCGTCGCGCTGTCCGGGGACCTCGCCCTGCTCGGCGCCCCCGGGCAGACCGGCGGCCCCGAGTCCCGCTGCGGCGGCGCCTTCGTCTTCGAGCGCTCCGGCTCGACCTGGACCCAGACCCAGCTGATCTGGCCGGGCGCGCCGGTCAAGGACGGCCTCTTCGGCCAGTCGGTGGCGATCGGCACCGACCACGTGATGATCGGGGCCGATGGATACTCCTACGTCTACGAGCGGACTCCCGGCGGCCTGGTCCAGACGCAGATGATCATCAGGGACAGTCCCGACGACGGAACGGGAGCCGCGATCGCGATCTCAGGAAGCTGGGCCCTGATCTCGGCGCCCAACGTGAGCGTCTCGGGCGCGTGGGGCGCCGGGGTCGTCTGCGCGTACCTCCTGATGGGCAACACCTGGGTGAAGCGCGGCGAGTTCCACGCCAGCGATGCGCAGGCGGCGGACTACTTCGGCAGCTCCCTCGCCCTGGCCGGCTCGCACGCGTTCATCGGGATGCCCGCGGACGGCGCGACCAACAAGGGAGCCGCGTACCACTTCGAGCTCGGTCCCGCGGGCTGGGAGGAGGTGATGAAGTTCGTGCCCAACGATCACCATCCGGACGACTTCTTCGGTGTCGCCGTCGCCCTCGGCGAGAACGGCGAGGGCTTCGGTGGATCGACCGGAGAGATCTGGCTGCCCGACCAGCCGGGCCGGGTGTACTCCTTCCTCCTCGACGGCCCCGACTGCAACGACAACGGCGTTCCCGACGCCTGTGACGTCGAGAGCGGGACGAGCCAGGACCTCAACGGCGACCGCATTCCCGACGAGTGCGGCTGCGAGCTGCAGTACTACTGCGATGTGGTGCCCAACTCGACCGGCTACGGCGCGGCGATCACGGCGCAGGGGCAACCGAGCACCTCGGTCAACGACTGGACGCTCCTGGCCGCTCGTTGCCCGGCGACGCAGTTCGGGCTCTTCTTCTACGGCGCGCAGCAGATCCAGATTCCCTTCGGCGATGGCTGGCGTTGCGTCGGCGGCCAGCTCTTCCGCTTGCCGACGGTCGCCACCGACGCCAGCGGGAACGCGAGTCTCACCGTCGACTTCGACGACCCGCCGGTGGAAGCGGGACGGATCCTCCCCGGCTCGAGCTGGAACTTCCAGTTCTGGTATCGCGATCCGGCGGCGGGGGGAACGGGCTTCAACCTGTCCGATGGGATGACCGCGACCTTCTGTCCTTGACCGTTCATCCATTTGTGAACGGATAGTAAGCGCATACCGTTACACGACGACTTCTACGGCGATGCGAGCTGCCGCCAGTGGTACAAGGACCACGCACGCGCCGTGATCGAGCGAGTCAACGTCTTCACCGGACTCGTCTATCGCGACGATCCCACGATCCTGGCCTGGGAGCTCGCCAACGAGCCACGCTGCGTCTCCGACCCCGGCGGCGACACGCTGCAGGCCTGGATCGAGGAGATGAGCGCCCACGTGAAGAGCCTCGACGCGGGTCACCTGGTGACCACGGGGAGCGAGGGGTTCTTCGGCGGCGCCCAGAGCGGCCTGAATCCCCGGGGATGGATGAGCCAGCAGGGAGTCGACTTCGTGCGCAACCACTCCCCGGCCACGATCGACTTCGCCACGCACCACCTCTGGCCCGATCACTGGGGAACCTCCCTGCTCGAATCACGGGCCTGGATCGCCGACCACGTGAGCGAGGCGCAAGCGACCCTGGGCAAGCCGGTGATCGCCGAGGAGTTCGGCAAGGTTCAGCCGATCGCCACCCGCGACAGCTGGTACCAGGCGATCTACGACGAGGTGTTCACCTCCGCTTCCACCTCCGGCGCCGCCGCGGGCAGCCACTTCTGGATCCTCTATCACGACAGCTATCCCGACTACGACGGGTTCGGGGTGTACCTGCCCCAGCACCAGTCGACCGGGGCGATCCTCCAGGCGGAGGCGGCTCGGATGAACGGCCTCTGAACGGACAACGAGGCCGATCGATCACCAGGGCACGTTCTTCAGCGCCTCCTCCTTCTCGTCGAGCCGGAAGATCCGCCGCGCGTTGCCGTGCATGATCGGGTCGGTGAGCTCCAGCGCGTCATCGAGGCTCATCCACCCATTCTCCACCAGCTCGGTGAGGGCCTGGGCGATGCCGCGGCGAGCGATGACGGCGTGGCCGAGCACCGGCTCGACCGGGATGTAGTCGCCGCCGAAGGTCAGCACCTTGTTCGCCGGCGCGGTGACCAGGTACTTCTTCAGGAAGTCCTTCGCCGCGATCGGGTTGATGATCCAGGCCCAGCACATGTCGAGGTACGCGTTCGGGTGGTGCTTCGCGACCGCGATCAACTCCTCGTAGTACGGGTAGCAGATGTGCATGAAGACGAAGGGGGTCTCCTTGGAGGCCACGCACAGGTCGCTGGCCGAGCCGGCGTTGTTCAGCAGGCGGCCGAGAGGTATGTAGCCGTGGCCCGCGTAGTAGCCGGTGTGCAGCTTCACCGGCAGCCGATGCCGGTTGCAGCAATCGACGACGTACCAGAAGAGGTTGTCCTCGAGCGCCTTCTGCTCCTCGGGCGAGATCGCTTCTCCTGCAATCTGCCGCTCGAAAACCGGTTCCACCTGGTCCGCCGGAACTCGTGCGTGGTCGAGGTCGCGCCAGTAGGCGTGCTGCGACTTCGTCGCGACCGCGAAGCTCCCGTACTTATCGAACCACCAGTCGATGATGCGGTACCAGCTCTCCAGCGTGGTCACCGCGATGTCGGTCGGATCGCTGATCGGGCCGGAAGGCCCGGGCCGGAGCAGGTTGATGCCGTTGATGTCCTGCATCATGAGCTCGGGCTGGCTCGACTCGTGGAAGATCCGGTGGAAGGCGTTCACCTGGCACGACTCGATCTTCGCGGCCTCGCGCAGGACGACATCGTAGAACCCCTTCTGCCGCAGCGCCTCGTACCCCTTCTGGACCTCGGCCACCGTCTCCGCCGAGAGCTCCTCGACTCCGTAGAGCTCGCGGATCGCCAGGCGCGAGGCCAGTCCGTAGCCGGTGTTCTTCACCGCCGGCCAGTACGGCTCCAGGATCGACCACTTGTCCAGCGGATCGACATCGCGCGAGAGGAAGCGGTTCATCTCCTCCTCCGACATGCCGGCGACCATCAGGTCGGAGTCGATGTAGTGGCTGAACAGCAGCGCCCAGTCGTCGCAGCGCACGCCGCCGCCCAGCCGCGCGTCCTCGTCGGGCAGGTGCTCGTGCGTATCGATGAACGGCGTGGCCCAGACCTTGTCGCGGATCGCCTCGAGCGCCGCGCTCTCGGTGCCGCTCTCGGCTTTTCGCCCGGCGGCTTCCGCTCCCCCCCCGAGCCAGGCCGCCGCCCCGAGCGCACTGATTCCCTTGAGACCACTGCGGCGCGTAACGCGAAGATCATCGGACATCGCTCTTCCTCCGGTCGGTGAGGGTCACTTCAGAAAGCTCTCGTACAGGAACGCCTCCACCGCCTGCCAGTAGCCGTCGCTGTCCTCGAAGGAGCTCCACAGCGCGCGCGAGCCGTGGTTGCCGTCGGTCTCCGGCAGGTAGAAGGCCTTCTTCCCCGGGGGGATCGCGTCGTAGATCGCCTGCCAGTTCGGTCCCTCCGCCTTCGCCGAGGTGATGAAGGCGGGGTCGGTGATCTTCGCGGCGGACCCGGCGATCCAGTGCTCGGGCTTGCCCAGGTTGCCGAAGTACTCGCCCGGGGCGAAGGCCAGGACCCCGTCGACCAGCTCGGGGTGGTCGCCGGCGAGCTTCAACACCAGCGCGGCGGAGTAGGAGCTGCCCCAGGCGACCAGCGGTCCTTTCGCCCAGCTCCCCCGCGCGTGCTCCAGCGAGGCGACCAGGTCGGGCCAGGCGTCGACGTAGGTGGTGCCCAGCTGGTCCATGGTGGCGCGCGCCGCGGTCTGATTGGCCACGCCGCCCACCTCGCCACCGGAGCGCTGATCGACCGCCAGACAATTGAACCCCATCTCGTTCAACCGCGGTGCGATCTCACGGTACTCACCGCGACTCCAGCGCGCCTGGTGGAAGAGCACGATGAACGGCGCCTCCGGATCGGCGTGTGCGAGATAGAGGTCGGCGGTGATCGGCAGGCCGTCGATCGACTCGAGGCTCACCTCGACCGGCTCGCTGGTCAGCTTCGCCCCCCCCGTGAGTGTCGGATGTAGGCCCAGGGGCGACTCGTCGAAGAGCCACGGCCCCACCATCGCGTCCATGTTCAGGAGCAGAGCGGTGTCTCCGTCGGAAGCGAGGCGGCGCTCCGGCTCGAAGCTCTCCCCGGAGTATCGCGCGACCGTCGAGAGGCGCACGCCGTCGATCTTGCCGTCGAAGAGTGACACCGCGCGCCCCTGGGCGTCTACGTCTCCACCGACGATCAGCGGCAGACTATTGGGGCGACGAACCCCGGCGCGCTGGACCGAGGCGGTCAGAGCACCGTCGACGTAGAGTCGCGTCTCCCTGCCGTCGAAGACCCCGGCCAGGTGATGCCAGCGTCCCGGCTCGAGGCGTAGATCGCGATCGGTGGCCTGAACGTAGCTTCCTCCGAGGTGGAGGTGGAAGTCCGGAGTCCCCCCATTCACGAAGAAGCCGTACTCCGAGCTCTCCGTCTTGGCGAGCAGCCCGGTGCGATCGCCGAAGCGGTCGGCATTCATCCAGCACTCGAGAGTCAGCGGACCGTCGGGGACCTTCAGCGCACGGCTGGAGATGCGCAGATGCGCGCCCTTTCCATCGACCTCGAGCACGCCCTCTCCGGCGGTCACCGCCGGCGCGTGCAGGTCCACGGCCAGCGGCACCGCGGTCCGGCGTTCGGGAATCGGGTAGCGAAGGCCCTCCGCCAGGTAGTCGATGGCGAGCACCAGCTCCAGCTCGTGGAAGGCGGAATCGAGGGTGCTCGTCGGCCGGCGCAGGTGGAACTCGAACTCGGCAGTCTTGCCGGCGTCCACGATCCGGTGATCGTGATCGGGAGTGCAGAACCAGCGGCTGTCGTCGCTGTCGGGGAACAGCGTCACGTCGATCTCACGCCCCGTGGGATTCTGGATCGAGGCGGTGAAGCGCCCCCAGGCCGCTCCGTCGCCGCTGACCTCTACCGCTTCGGAGAAGCGCGGCCGGACCGCGGCGAGCCGCTCGGCGGCGCTCTTCAGCTCCTCGGTGATCGCGCGCGGATCCATCATCTCGCCCACCGGCACCGTCGACATGGCCACCTGGTTCTTGCGGACGGTAACGATGTTGAAGTGGTGCAGCCACCCCGCGGAGGGGGCGATGCTCGACTGCGCGCCACCCGTCGTCGCCAGGGTGACGTACTCGATCCCGTCCTCCCGATCGTAGCGCATGGTGTGAATGTGCCCGCCGAAGACCGCGGTGACGTTGCCGGCGTCGACCAGGAGCTGGTGCACCTTCCGCCAGTCGTCGCCGTACTGCCCGCCGAGCCAGCGCGGGTGGTGCAGGAAGAGGAACACGTGGTCCGCATCGACCGCCCGGTCCATCACGCTGCACAGCCACTCGAACTGCTCGTCGCTCATCCGCTGGCACTCGGGCTTGCCGAAGTTGCGCTCCCCGGTCTCGGGATTCCCCTCGTCGGAATAGAGCGCGACGAACCAGCAGTTCTTGTGCTCGAACGCGTACCAGAGCGGCCCGAAGTGCATCTCGTAGTTCGGTTCGTGCTCGCGCGCGGGGCGCTCGCCCTGACCTCGCCAGTAGACGTCGTGGTTACCGGCGACGGGGAACCAGGGGCAGAGCAGCTGGTTCATGATGCCCCTGTACTCGCGCATCTCTTCCATCCACGCGGGGGTCTGGCCGTAGCCCTGCACCAGGTCGCCGACGGTCATCACCAGGTCGGGCTCGAGCAGGTTGGTGTCGTGCACCGCGTCGGCGAGCACCGACACGCCGTGACGCGAGCCGCCGGTGTTGTCCCCGAACACGACGAAGAAGAAGGCGTCCTCCTCCTCGGGGAGCGGCAGGATCGCGCCCTCGCGACTGGTGAAGAAGCGCGACGAATCGGGCGCCGCGGGGTGCGGTTCGCCGTGGCGGTGCAGGTGACGGCGGTGCCCGATGTAGTCATTCTGCGCGACGGCGGTCGCCGGGAGCAGGACAGCGTAGAGGAAGAGGGCGACGACGGCGGCCCGGAGGCATCGACAGCTGGTTCTCATGAGCGCGGTGGTTGTTCAGGGCGTGCGGGGGCCGAGCATTATGACACCTTCCTCGAAATCGAGAACGATCCTCCGCCAGCCGAGCGCGGTGAGGCCGAGCAGCCCGTCGTAGCCGAGCTCCTCCATCTCCTCCTCGATGTAGCCGATGACCAGCGCCCGCATCACCGGGATCGACCGCGGGCCTTCCCCCGGCAGCGCGAGGTCACCACGGCCGACGAAGACCTCCCATTGCGCTCCGTCCGCGGTTTGCACAACCGATACGTCGTCCCCCTCGCCCCCTTCCACGCCGAGCCAGAAGGTGTCGTGCGCCCCGGTGTCGAACATCAGGGTCAGCTCGGTGCCGTCGATGAGGACGTCGACTAGCGCTCGGTCGTGCTCGCTGCCGGCGAGGGGCAGCACCGGGAGCTCGGCGTCACTCTCGGGGAGCTGCCCGTCCAGGTAACGCACCAGGAAGCCGCCGGGGTAGTCGATCGCGGTGGGCACGCCCTGGAAGAAGTCGAGGCCGAGGATGCCAACGATCGGCTTCCCCTCGAAGATCTCGACGCCGATCGCGTCGTCACCGTAGCCGGGCAGATCCCACCACTCGCCGGCGATGCGGACGGTCCCGGCGTGCTCGACGAGCTCGTCCTCGCCCGCACCACGGAAGAGGAAGGTGAAGGGTGCGCCGGTGTCGAGCGCGAGCCAGGCGTCTTGCTCCTCGAAAAGCACCGGAACCACCTGGCTGTCGGCGACGCCGTCGTCGCGGGTGGTGATCAGGGGGATGCGAGTGACGGCGGGGAGGCCGCGTGGCTCGGGGGCCTCGGCCTGTGATCCGGAGCCCGCGACGTCACCCCCACCGGCAGCACAGCCGGCGGCTAGGATCGACGAGAGCAGGGCCAGAGGGGTGCAGTACGGCCACTTCATCGCCGGAGCATACCGGACTCTGCCGCCGGCGCATCCTGAAAGGGCTCCGCCATGGGGCTCGAGCCCTTGACCACGAGATCACTACCGCTGGACCTTCACCGGCCACACCGCAAACAGGCCCACGAGAGGACGCCGGTCACGGCCCCCAGATCAGCTGCAGGCCATTGGTCGTGTTGAAGTCGAAAGCACAGGGTGACCCGGACGGATTGCGGTACCACAGCTGGTAGTACTTGATGACGCCCGCCGTGACGTTTCCCGCCTTGACGGAGAGCAAGGAATAGTCACCGCCAGCGATATCGGAGGTAGTGCTGGCACCTGAATAGTCGGCGAAGACGACTTTTCCGGCAGATCCGGCAACGGTCATGCCAGCTGCGGCCTGCCCATTGTCGCCGTTGACGAAGCCGAAGTAGGTGCCGGGGTTGTCGAGGACGGGCCCATTGGGCGCGCCGTTGGTATCCGGCACGTACCGGTCGAAGATGAGATTCGTCGCACCCGGGCCACCAGCGATATCGGCGAAGGTCGTGGCAACGACCTCGGGCCTGCCGATGAACGCGTCGGCGAAGCGCTGCCCGATGGTCAGCTTGGCGTCGCGGCCGAAGTGGATACCGTCGGACTTCAGCGGCAGGTCACTCGTGCCGATGAAGGCTACTGTGTCGTCGGCCGCAGCCAGCGCCTGCTGCTGGTTCGTCGTGGTGATGCGCGCGGACGTGGATCCGCTGGCGGCTATCTCCCCGATGACGGTTCGCATCTCGTCGGCGGTTCCGGGGTATGCGCCTCCGATGTGCACCCGCAGGTTGTCGATCAGGTCCCCCAGGCGCGCGCCGGCGACGACGGCATCGCTCGTGGTGTTCGACTCGCCCTGCAGGTACATGAAGCCCTCGACCTCGAAGGTGTGTCCGCCGCTGACCAGCTGGGCCAGGGCGGCGTCGATGGTGTCGCGCGTGTGGCCCCACATGTGGCCGCTGTCCGGGTCGCTGTCGAAGGTCGCCTTGTCCCAGTAGAGGTTGCGTCCACCCCCCTTGGCGGTCTTGATGATCAGGACGTTCGACCGGCCGGCGTCGTGCATCGTGCGGGCGAAGCCGAACTCCGGACCCCAGAACTGCGGGTTGGCGCCCCCGTCCCCCTGCTGGACCTGGAGCGTCGTGATCACTCCTCCCGAGTCCCCGAACAGAGCCGGCGGGTAGACGATGTTCGAGCCGGTACCCCCGGCGGCGTTGGCCCAGAAGAAGCCGGTGGACGCGTCAGCGGCGTGAGTGCCGGGATCGTGGGGGGACTCCAGGGCCGTCGTGCCGAGGGCGTTCGACTGGCCGGTGAGGACGAAGACAGCGAAGTGATCGGCGCCGGCCTCGGTCGAGCCGGTCGCCAGGGCCAGGGTCGCGAGGATCGTGCTCCGTCTCATCGTCATCCGCTGCTCCAGTGTGCCGGATCCGCCGGATCGTCGGGCGAGGCGCCGCTGATTCCCTACCTCGTCGGGGGTGGAGACCCCTCCGGGGCGGCCAATTCGGCGTTCTCCCCGGTCCGCCCCGCAGGGGCGACTAATTATAACCAGAATGATAGCATCTTTAAATCAAATTGCGCCATAATCCATCACGAAGGTCCGGCCGGCGAGCCCGGGGCGGACCAGAACGGGCTCCCCCGCTCCGGTGCCCGAGCAGCGGCTCGGAGGCGACCCAAGACCCACAGGCTCAGAACGAACAACCGTCTGTCATGAATCACTGCCTACCCCTCACGACCCTCTTCCTCCTCACCACTCCAGTGGTGGCGAGTGCTCAGCTCGCCACCTACGACGCGGGCACCGCCGGCAATCCCGCGATCGCCCCCGACCCCACGACTCTCGGCTGGACACTCCAGTATCCGGCCGGCACCGGCGTCACCCTGACCGACATCTCCCCCGACGGCACCACCGGCCTCAACGCGTGGCAAGTCGACGACCAGGGTACCTCGGGCAACGAGCGCGCCCACTACGAGATGATGTTCACTCCCCAGGAGAACGCCGACGCCGCGACCTTCGGCTGGGAGTACGAGGTCACGATGCGCGTGCTCCACGCGAACGGCCTGGACCTGATCTTCGAGTACGCCAACGGTAATACCTCGAGCGACGACCGCTACAGCATCTTCTACACCGTCTCGGGGAACGACGTGATCGCCGAGATGTGGCTGACCGGCGGCACCTACACCTGCGTCAACGCCCTCGACGGCAACTACCACTCCTTCATGTACCGCAAGCCGCCCGGGCAGCTCGATGCGGAGTTCTACTACGACGGCCAGCTGATGGGCCCGCTTCCGCGGGCGAATTCTCACGTCTACGGCCCTGACGGGGGCGTGACCTGGGGAGCCGGCTCCAGCGGTGCGACCGCCGGCGCGAACTTCAACTTCGTCCAGTTCCGGATCCTCTCTCAGGGCCCCGGGACCCCGTACTGCTTCGGCCGCACCGACCAGGGCAACCCCTGCCCCTGCGGCAACGACAACGACGGCTCCGACCCGAATGGTGCGGGTTGTGCGCACGACGACTCCGCCGCGGGTGCGGCGCTCTCCGCCTCGGGCGTGGCCAGCGTCAGCGCGGATACCCTGCTCCTCGAGGGCAGCCGCGGCCCGATCAGCAACTCGAGCCTGTTCTTCCAGGCCAACAACAATCTCGACGGCAGCGGTTCCTTCCTCGGCGACGGCATCCGCTGCGCCGGTGGTGGTCTGATCCGCCTGAAGGTGAAGATGACCGACGCGACCGGCTACGCCGACTCGAGTCCCGCGGTGATCACCACCCGCTCGGCGAGCTTCGGTCACACGATCGTGGCGGGCGAGACGCTCCACTACCAGTGGTGGTTCCGGGACGTGGGCGGCTCGCCCTGCGGCAACGAGAGCAACACCTCGAACGGCTACACGATCACGTGGGCTCCGTGATGCGAGCGAGCCCGTCGGCCCCTGGTTGACGGGCTCTGGTCTTGAAGGCTCCACCAGCCGGTCGCGGATTCCCCGCGGCCGGCTGCGTTCGTTCGAAGCGGGACCGACCCTGTAGCCTGGCCCTCACCGCGGCGCTATCCCGGGCACAGCGGGGGCGAGGCCGGCCCTCGGCTGCGGGACAGATGAACCCCACGACGAGATTCCCCGGAGCGAGGAGGCGGCGCGCGCTGATCGTGCTGTCGGGAGGGCTCGTGGGGCTGGTCGGGTGGCACTGCGCCGAGGAGCGAGTGGGATTCCCGGCGGAGGCCCCTTCGGGCGTTTCCTCGGAAGGGCGCGAGCCAGCGCTCCCCGATCCCGTCGAAGCTCGGGTGGTCGATGCCGCGGGCGAGCCCCTCCACGACATCCGGGTGTTCTTCGGCACCGAGAAGCTCGTCGCGCTCGAGGGGGGCAGCCGGCCGGGGACCTTCACCGTCCCCCTCACCACCGCGCGGTGTGGTCGCTTCGAGGTGACGAAGCACGCCGACGACACATGCGTCCTCTTCTACGAGCCCGACGTCCCGCTGCCTCCCCCCGGCGAGGAGCTGATCCTTCGGGCGCCGGAGGTTCGCGACCTGCAGGTGTGGATCAACGAGCACGACGGCCGGCAGAGCTGGGCCGAATGGGAGGTCGGCTGGATCCATCCCGCCGACGGCCACTTCGTTCGCAGCGCGAAGAGCCATTACGGAGGGCGCTGGACCCTTCGCGTGCCTTCTCACGGCGACACCCTGGTCCGGATCCGTTCAGCCGCAGAGGTTCGCGAGCGGTGGATCTCGGCCGTCGACGGCGAGGTCTGCTTCGAGGTGACCGCGCTCGGTTCCATCCAGGTCACCACCGAGCTCGACCGCCCGGCCCCGGAGGGAGAGGGGTTCAGCCACCACTTCGTCCTCCGGAGTCTCCGCGCTCCGGATGAACTCCAGCTGGAGGATCACCAGCCCGGCGAGCCCGCGGTCTTCGAGGACCTCTCCCCCGGAACCTACGAGCTCCAGCTCATCCTCGAGTCCTGGGAGTTCGAGGCCCCTCTCGGCCCGATCGTCCGCGTCGAGCTCACCCCCGAGGAAACGGTCGAGCTCGACTACCCTCCCGACTGACTCCCCTCCAGCGCCTCCCAGATCAACCCCATCGCCTCCTCCGCTCCTATCTCCATCCGGTACTCCACGATCCCGGTCACCGGCGTCGGCTCGGGGTTGATCTCCACCGTCGGGATTCCGCTGCGCGCGGCGAGCATCACCGGCATCTGGATGTAGGGGAAGAGGCTCGAGGTTCCCACCGAGAAGACGATGTCGAAGCCGCGCGAGATTTCCTCCTCGAGGATCGCCAGCTCCTTGTTCGGAAACATCTCGCCGAAGAGCACGACGTTCGGTCTCAACAGCGCTCCGCAGTCGGGGCAGATGGGCGGTATCTCGACCACGCGGTGATCCTCGACGCGAGTCTGCCAGGCGCAGCGGGTGCAGAGCAGCTCGTCGACCGTACCGTGGATCTCGATCAGGTTCTTCGAACCCGCCGCCCGGTGCAGGCCGTCGACGTTCTGGGTCAGCACCCACGCGCGCTCGAAGTGCCGCTCCATCTCGACCATCACGCGGTGGGCGCCGTTGGGCTTCGCCCCCTGCACTGCAATGCCGATCTCGCGGATGTACTTCCAGGCAACGGCGGGGTCGCTGGTCAGCATGTGCCCCGAGAGCGCCGACTCGATCGGGATTCCCTCCTCGGTCAAGCCGCGGTCGTACAGCCCCCCGATCCCGCGGTAGGTCGGCAGGCCCGAGTCGGCGGACACGCCCGCGCCGGTGATGAAGAGGACCGAGCGGGCTCGGCCCAGCTCTTCGGCGATGGCCTCGATCGTCTCCGGCACGTTCATGGTCGCTCCGTATTCTCCGCCGAATCGTACCGTCCACCCCGCTTCACCAGGAGACCGAGCGCCGCGAGGGCGTCCAGCAGGATCGTGGTGGCCCGCTCATTCCCTTCGATGGCGCTGGCGATCTCCGCCGCCGTCGGGGTCTCGCCGACCAAGAGCTCGAACACTCGCAGGTCCACCGCGGCACTCAGCAAGCACGCTGCGCGGTAGTCACTCGCCAGCGGCAGGATCGATTCGGCTGTCCACATCCTCTCACGATACGGAGTCGCCCTCCTTTCCGCACTTCTTCGACGATCCGCGAGGACCCGATCGGAGTGAGGTGGATCCCACACCCGATCCTCGCCCTGATTTCGATCCCCGGCATCGACCCTCGCATCGGAGCGCGGGTAGGATCTCCCCGCTCCAGGGGCCCCACCTCACCTCGAACCGCGCCCGATCGATTCTCCGGGGCTCCCGCGCCGTGCTGATCGAGCGCCGATTCTCCCTTCCGAGCTCCTGCTCAAGAAATCCCGTGACTCAGCCCCTCGAACGATCCAGCGCGGCCGACGCCGAACGCTACCGCCTGGCCTGGGCGCGCTACCCGGCCGATTCGATCACGCCCGTCGGCGCCTACCTGGCGCTGCGGGCGGCGGGCCGTCAGGTCTGCCTGCTCGAGTCGGTGGAGAAGAGCGCCCGGCTCACCCGCTTCTCCTTCCTCGGCGTCGATCCGGTGGCGAGCTTCCGCGGCGGCCCGGGGGGCAACGTGCTGAAGAACGGCCACGGCGAGATGAAGCTCGAAGGCCCCAGCCACGAGGCGTTGCGCGAGGTCGCGCGTCGCTTCTCGGTCCCGCGCCCGCCGCGCGGTCTCCCGCCCTTCATCGGCGGCTGGGTCGGCTTCTTCACCTTCGAGTGGGTCTCGACGCTGGAGCCGACGGTGCCGCGCGCGAAGGACGACCCCTGGCAGCTGCCCGAGGCGACGTTCGACCTCTACCGCGAGATCATCGCCTTCGACCACGCCGCCCAGGTCTCCTTCGTCATCTCCGGGTGTCCCGACGGGGAGACCGAGTTCGGGGTCGCCTGCGAGCGAATCGACTCGATCGCGGCCGACATCTCCACCAGCGGGATCGAGAGCGGCCTCTTCGAGCGGCAGACCGCCGAGCCGGTCGCCTGCACCCCGCAGGAGACCTTCGAGGATGGCGTGCGCGGACTGAAGGACTCGATCGCCAGGGGCGAGATCTTCCAGGGAGTCCTCTCGCAACGCTTCATCCAGAGCTTCGAGGGCGATCCCTTCACCCTCTACCGCGTGCTGCGCCTGACCAACCCCTCGCCGCACATGTTCTTCTTCGAAGCGGACGGAGTGACGCTGATCGGCTCCTCGCCCGAACGGCTGGTCAAGGTCGACGGCGGGCTGGTGCAGACCGTGCCGATCGCCGGGACCCGCCCGCGGCACGACGACGCCGACGAGGACGAGCGCCTCGCGGCGGACCTGCTCGCCGACCCGAAGGAGCGCGCCGAGCACGACATGCTGGTCGACCTCGCGCGCAACGACCTCGGCCGCGTGGCCCGGATCGGCAGCGTGGCCGTGAAGGAGTACGCCTCGCTGGAGAAGTTCAGCCGCGTCCAGCACCTGGTCAGCCGCGTCGAGTGCCAGCTCGCCAGCGGCAACGACGCCCTCGACGCCCTCGCCGCCTGTTTCCCGGCCGGGACCGTCTCCGGCGCGCCGAAGATCCGGGCGATGGAACTCCTGGCCGAGACCGAGGGCACGACGCGCGGCCCCTACGCGGGCTGCTTCGGCTACCTCGACGGCTCGGGCAACCTCGACATGGCAATCACCATCCGCACCCTGGTGGTGCGCGGCGACGAGATCCACCTGCAGGTGGGCGCCGGCATCGTCCACGACTCCAGCCCCCCGGCGGAGTTCGCCGAGACGTTGCACAAGTCCCAGGCCCTGCGCGATTCGATCGACCTGGCCGGCTCTCCTTCTTTCCGGCCCGCAGGCCAGCCCGAAGCCGAGGAGGCGCACCGATGATCCTCCTGATCGACAACTACGATTCGTTCACCTTCAACCTCTACCAGGCGCTGGCCGTCCTCGGCCCCGAGGTGCAGGTCCTGCGCAACGACGCGAAGAGCGCGGCCGAGCTGGTCGCGATGCAGCCGAGCGCGGTGGTCGTCTCACCGGGGCCGGGCGTGCCGTCGAGGGCGGGCGAGCTCCCCGAGTTCCTGAGGCTCCTGCCCGAAGAGGTGCCGCTGCTCGGCGTTTGCCTCGGCCACCAGGCGCTGGTCGAGCATCACGGCGGCAAGCTCGAGTTCGAGAGCGCCCCGATCCACGGCAAGGGCTCGCTCGTTCACCACGACGGGAGCGAGCTCTACGAGGGCCTGCCGAACCCCTTCCCCGCCGGTCGCTACCACTCGCTCCGCGCCGACCGCAACACGCTGCCCGAGGAGCTGATCCTCACTGCCTGGACCGAGGAGGGCGTGGTGATGGGCGTCCGGCACCGGGAGCTCCCGCGCTTCGGCGTGCAGTTCCACCCCGAGTCGATCCTGACCCCGCTCGGCGATCAGCTCCTCGCCCGCTTCCTGGCGATCTCCGGCGAGGCGGTTTCGGTACGTTGACGATGCAGTTGCAAGAGGCGCTGAAGGCGGTCTACGCCGGCGAGGAGCTCTCCCGCGACGAGGCGCGCGAGGTCTTCGCCGGCGCGCTGACCGGGGACGCCGACCAGATAGTGCTCGGCGCACTCCTCGTCGCGCTGGGCGTGCGGGGCGAGACGCCGCAGGAGATCCTCGGCGCGGCGGAAGCGCTGCGCGGGGCGATGCTGCCCTTCGAGCACGACTGCCCCGACGCGATCGACACCTGCGGGACCGGCGGCGACGGGCTCGGTTCCTTCAACGTCTCCACCGCTGCGGCGATCGTCGCCTGCGCGGCGGGCGCGAAGGTGATCAAGCACGGCAACCGCAGCGTCAGCTCGAAGTGCGGTAGCGCCGATCTGCTCGAGGCGGCGGGGATTCCGCTGGAGCTCGAGCCCGAGGCGTCGCGCGCGGTACTCGACGAGGTCGGCATCACCTTCCTCTTCGCGCCGACCCACCACCCGGCGATGAGGCACGCCGCGCCGGTGCGCCAGGCGCTGGGACTGCCGACGATCTTCAACCTGCTCGGGCCCCTCTGCAACCCGGGGAGAGTGCGGCGGCAGCTTCTGGGCGTCGCCGATCCGACGCGCCTCGAGACCTTCGCCGAGGTGCTGGCCGGGCTGGGGCACGAGGCCGCGCTGGTCGTGCACGGCGGCGGCGGCGCGGATGAGCTCACCCTGCTGGAAGGCAACGTCCTCGCCGCGGTCGGCGCGACGAAGAGCACCGGCTTCAGCGCGCGCGAGCTGGGGCTCTCCGAGGCGAGCGCCACGAGCGCCGCGGGCGGCGACGCGGCCGAGAACCTGCGCATCCTCGAGCGGCTACTCGCCGGCGAGGTCGGGCCCACGACCGACGTGGTCCTGCTCAACACCGCCGCCTCGCTGGTCGTCGCCGGCGTCGCGGCCGACGCCCGCGAGGGGCTCGCCATGGGTCGCTCGGCGATCGAGTGCGGCGCGGCGCGCGCGCGGCTCGATCACTGGCGCGAGGCGGCGCGATCCGCGGCGGGAGAGCGAGGATGAGGGTCGGGCCCAGGCTGGCGCCGATCCTCGAAGCGGTCACCACTCGGGCGGCGGAGCGGCGACGGGAGCGTCCGATCGCCGATCTGCGGCGTGAGCTGGAGGTCGATCCGCGGCGTGGGCAGGCGTTCGTCGACGCGTTGAGCGGCCCCTCGCTGGCCTTCATCGCCGAGTGCAAGCGCAAGGCCCCCTCGACCGGCGAGCTCTCCGCCGAGGTCGACCTCGGGCAGCGGATTCGCTCCTATGCGCGCGGCGGAGCGGCGGCGCTCTCGATCCTCACCGAGCGCGACTTCTTCGCCGGCGACCTCGCCGACCTCCTCGCCGCGCCGGAGGTCGGGGTCCCGCGCCTGCGCAAGGACTTCGTCATCGACGCGGGCATGGTCCTGGAGAGCGCGGTCTCCGGGGCGAACGCGATCCTCCTGATCGCCGCCTGCCTCGAGCCCGGCCTCCTCGTCGAGCTGCGCGAGCTCGCGGGCGAGTGCGGTCTCGCCGTGCTGCTCGAGATCCACGAGCCCGCGGAGCTGGAGGCTGCGCTGGCCGCCCGCCCGGACGCGATCGGGGTGAACGCCCGCGACCTCTCCACCTTCGAGATCGACCTGGCGCGGACGGAGGCCCTGCTCCCGCGGATACCCGCGGATTACACCCGGGTTGCCGAGAGCGGCTTGCACACTCTCGAGGACCTGCGGCGCGTGCGGGCCGCGGGCGCGGACGCGGTCTTGATCGGGACCAGCCTGATGCGCTCGGGGAATCCGGAGTGGCAGCTCGCGGAGTGGAAGAGCGCCCTCTCCGCCTCGAAGTAGAACCCGAGCGCCTCCTGCGGTAGAACAAGGGCATGGTCGAGGAGGAAGAAGAAGCCCCGAAGCAGCTGCCGCCGCCGTGGGATCGCATTTTCTCGCTGAGCAGCCGGATCTTCGTCTGGGGTCTGCTCTTCGGGATCATCTACATCCTGCGGCCCTTCTTCCTGCTGCTCTTCCTGACCTTCGTCTTCGCGTACGTCCTCGAGCACGGCGTCCGACGCCTGTCACCGTGGATCAAGAACCGCCCGCTCCGGGTCACCGTGGCGACGATGGTCTTCCTGGGGACTCTGGTCACGACCGGCATCTTCCTGGCCACGCCGTTGCAACAGCAGGCGAGCAAGCTGCTGGAGAAGTACCCGACCTACCTCGCCGCGATCGACACCGAGATCGCCAGCGCCCGGGAGTCGTCGGAGACGCTCCAGGCGATGATCCCCGAGGGGCTCGACGCGGCGGAGCTGATCAATAACCTGCTCGGCCTGGTGGCCGATCCCGGTGAGGAGTACGTACCGAAGGAGCGGCCGGAGACCGCCGTCCCCCCGGCGAACGGAGCCGAGGAAGGTGCGCCGGCGGAGGTCCAGGCGGACCCCGAGCAGATCATGCTCGCCTACGAGCGGCTGAAGAACATCGTCACCCCGATCCTCGGCATCGGCTCGGCGTTCCTGCTCTCGCTGCTCTTCTCGATCCTGATCGTGCTCGACCTGCCCAAGCTCAGCCGCGCGGTTTCGGGTCTCGCGGCGACCAAGCTGGGCTTCATCTACGACGAGGTGGCGGGGAACGTCCACGACTTCGGCATGATGCTCGGCCGCGCGCTCGAGGCGCAGCTCCTGATCGCGCTCTGCAACACGATCCTGACCGCGATCGGGCTCTACTTCCTCGGGCTGACCGGCAACATGGTCTTCCTGTCGAGCATCGTCTTCTTCTGCAGCTTCATCCCGGTGGCGGGCGTGTTCATCTCCTCGGTGCCGATCTGCATCGAAGCGCTGTCGCAGGAGGGGCCGCAGCTGATGCTGATCGCGATCGGGATGATCCTGATCATCCACATGATCGAGGCCTACCTCCTGAACCCGCGCATCTTCGGCCACCACCTGCACATGAACGCGGTGCTGGTGCTGATCGTGCTGACGATCGCCGGCAAGCTGTTCGGGGTGTGGGGTCTGGTGCTGGGGCTGCCGGTGGTCAACTACTTCTTCGGGCGGGCGATCCGGCACCCCGAAGAGGCGTTGCCGATCAAGGAACCGAAGGAACCGAAGAAACCGACCAAGGCCCCGTCGTGAGCCAAACAGCAGAGTACGCCGAGTTCATCACCTCCCTCCCCGAGATCGACATCCCGATCCCCGGGATCCGCGGCTGGCTCTCGCAGGGTCCCGACCACCAGGTCGCCTTCTTCGACATCGATACCGAGGAGGAGATTCCCCTGCACCACCACGGCGAGCAGTGGGGAATCGTCGTGGAGGGCGAGATGGAGCTCACGATCGACGGCGTGATGCGCCGCTACGGCCCCGGTGACTCGTATCACATCCCCGCCGGAGCGGACCACGGAGCGCGGTTCCTCTCGCGGGTGCGAGCTATCGACGTCTTCGCCGATCGTGACCGCTACTCGGCCCGAGAGGGCTGATCCCGGGCGGGATCTCCGTCATCTCGGGCTCCCCGTCTTGAGCGCTCTCGGGGCATCGAGTAGAAGTTGTCCGCACAAATCGACCCAGAGGTGAGCGAATGGCGAGGAAGAAGAGGGCACTGATCACCGGGCTGACGGGCCAGGACGGCTCGTACCTGGCGGAGTTCCTGCTCGAGAAGGGCTACAAGGTCTACGGTATGGTCCGGCGGGCCAGCACCGAGAACTTCACCAGGGTTGCGCACATCCGCAACCGGATCGAGATCGTGCAGGGCGACCTGCACGACCAGCTCTCCCTGATCGATCTCCTGAAGACGGTCAAGCCGGACGAGGTGTACAACCTCGGCGCACAGAGCTTCGTCCCCACCAGCTGGAACCAGCCGATCCTGACCGGTGAGGTGACCGCCCTGGGCGCCGCCCGGATGCTCGAGGCGATCCGGGTCGCGGGCCAGGGAGTGCGCTACTACCAGGCCTCCAGCTCGGAGATGTTCGGCAAGGTCACGAAGACGCCGCAGGACGAGAAGACGCGCTTGCACCCGAGGAGCCCGTACGGCGTGGCCAAGGTGTACGGGCACTGGATCACGATCAACTACCGCGAGAGCTACGACATGTACGCTTGCAGCGGGATCCTGTTCAACCACGAGTCGCCGCGGCGCGGGCGCGAGTTCGTCACCCGAAAGATCTCGTACGGTGTGGCGCTGATCAAGCACGGCCTGGCGAAGGAACTGCGCCTCGGCAACCTCGACGCGAAGCGGGACTGGGGTTTCGCGGGTGACTACGTCGAGGCAATGTGGAAGATGCTGCAGCAGAAGAAGGCCGACGACTTCGTCATTGCCACCGGGCAGACGCAGTCGGTGCGTAAGTTCTGCCAGCTGGCCTTCGCTCGGGCGGGGCTCGACTATCGCGACTACGTGAAGGTCGACCCGAAGTTCTACCGGCCGGCCGAGGTTCGCCTGCTGAAGGGCGATGCGAGCAAGGCGGCGCGCGTCCTGAAGTGGAAGCCCAAGGTCAGCTTCCGCGAGCTGGTCGAGATGATGGTCGACTCGGACCTCGCGGTCGTTGCCGAACGAAAGGAACGGGGCGAGCTGTGAAACGGGTGCTGGTCACCGGTAGCGAAGGGTTCGTCGGCCCATACCTCCTGGACGAGCTCGCGACTCACGGGTACGAAGTCGCGGGTCTGGACCGAGACAGGGAGGCCGTGCTCGAGGGCCGGTCCCTCTTCTTCGACGCGGACCTGCGCGATCCCGCGGCGCTGTGGATGGCGGTGGAAGCGTTCCAGCCCGACGGGGTCATACACCTCGCTGCGATCAGCGACGTCGCGCTGTCGTTCAAGAACCCCGACCTGGTTCGCGAGGTCAACGTGACCGGCACCGAGAACCTCTTCCAGGCAGTACTCGGAGTGGGTGGTGCGAGCCGGATGCTGCTGGTCGGCAGCGCCTACGAGTACGGGATTCCCGAGACGCTCCCGATCGTCGAGGATCATCCGCTCCGGCCGGGCAATCCCTACGCCGAATCGAAGGTGGAGGCGGAGCGGATCACGTTGAGCCACGGAAAGGCGATCGACGTGCTGATCGCGCGCAGCTTCAACCACACCGGACCGGGCCAGACCGAGGAGTTCGTGCTCTCGTCGTTCGCCGCGCAGATCGCGCGAATCGAGCGGGGGCGGCAGGATCCGGTGATCTCGGTGGGCAACCTCGAGGTGGAGCGCGACTTTCTCGACGTGCGCGACGTGGCGCGGGCGTATCGGCTGCTGCTGGAGAAGGGGCGCAGCGGGGTCGCCTACAACGTCTCGAGCGGGGTAGCCCACCGGATCAGCGACTTGCTCGCCCAGTTGATCGGGCTCGGAACGACCGAGATCGAGGTGGTGAGCGACCCGGACCGTCTGCGCCCGGTCGAGCTTCCGGTCCTGCAGGGAAGCCACGAGCGGCTGACCGCGGACACCGGATGGGAGCCGGAGATCGAGATGGCGGAGACGCTCGAGAACCTGCTCGGTTACTGGAGGGAGCGAGCGTGAAGAAGGCCTGCATCGTCCTCCCGACGTACAACGAGCGCGAGAACGTCGAGAAGCTGATCCCCGAGATTCAGGCGGTGTTCGCCGGCATCGACGGCTGGGAGATGCAGATCCTCGTCGTCGACGACAACAGCCCCGACGGCACGGGGGACGAGGTGCGGCGGCTGATGGAGCGGTTCGACAACGTCGAGCTGCTCGAGGGCGAGAAGCAGGGCCTCGGCGTCGCCTACCAGCGCGGATTCAGGCATGTGATGGAACGCGTCGACGTCGTGTTCTGCATGGACGCCGATTTCTCGCACCCCCCGGCTCAGATCCCCGAGTTCCTCGCGCAGATCGACGAGGGCCACACCTTCGTCATCGGCAGCCGCTACATCCCGGGCGGCGGCACGCCGGACTGGAGCTGGCACCGCAAGGTACTGAGCTTCGGCGGCAACGTCTTCGCGCGCTTCGTCGCGGGTCTCTACAAGGTGCACGACTGCACTTCGGGCTTCCGGGCGATCGATACCGAGCTCTTGCGCCGGATCGATTTCTCCTCTCTCGAAACCCGGGGCTACGCGTTCCTGACCACGCTCCTCTACGAGGCGTACACCAAGGGCGCGAAGCTGAAGGAGATCCCGCTGGTCTTCATCGACCGCCAGCACGGCGAGACGAAGCTGACCTGGAGCGACATCATCCAGTTCTTCTTCAACTCCTGGCGGATCCGGCTGAAGAACTCGAAGCGGATGGTGAAGTTCGGCATCGTCGGCGGCTCGGGGATCGTGGTCAACCTCGCGGTGTTCAACGCGGTGAAGGCACTGCTCTACTCCGGCGTGGGCCAGAGCCACGGAACCCTGCTCACCTCGAGCCTCGCCGGGGACGAGCTCTCGATCATCTGGAACTTCATCCTCAACCACAAGTGGACCTTCCGCGACTCGACCAACGACTCGCACATCCTGCGGAAGCTGCTGAATTTCCACGTCGTGGCGATCATGAGCGTGGTGGTCAACAACACCTTCCTCTTCGTCCTGCACACTCAATTCGGGATGTGGGATACGCTGGCCAAGCTGATCGGGATCCTGGTGGCGTTCGTGGTGAACTACTTCGGGAACGCGCGGTGGACGTGGCGGGAGAGGATTTGAGGGGAGCTGTCGGGGGACGCCGCCTCTAGCGCGCCCCCTTCCTCACCGGCCCCACGTACCCCGTGCTGACCACGACATCGTCGTAGTACACCGTGTTCGACTTCCTGGCCTCGTGCAGATACAGCCCGAGGTTGAAGCGCTTGATCCGCAACCGTTCGGTCGTGCGCCAGCGGAATCCCTTCCAGTGCATGTACAGCTCGCCGTCGATCCAGGCAGCCATCTCGCCATCCGCCTCGCCCACGGTGTTGACCCGGATCATCTGCTCGAGGCAGACCCACTTGCCACGCTTCGGGACGACGCGCTTCTTCTCGGGAGGCTCGAGCATGTTGCCCCAGTAGTTACCGTCGCGCCCCTTCTTCATGTCCATCCAGTACGTGTAGAGGAACATGTAGCCGGGGGAGTCGGTCCTGCCCCACTCGCGCCAGGGTTCGAAGCCGGCGTTGAAGCTGTCGTCGCCGTCTGGCCGCACACCGGCCTTGCCCATCTCGTCCCACTTGCCGTCGCTCGCGACTCCGGCGAGACCACCACCGACGTGGTGCAGGTTGCCCTGGTCGTAGTCCTCGGGAAACAGGATGTAGCGGCGGAAGTACACGCAGTCGTGTCCCTCCTTTCCGAGCCAGCCGGTGACGCCGGCCGCCGCTGACCCTTCCTCGCGCGCCGGCGTGGTCAGCTTCAGCGCGCCCCGCCCTCCGTGGGCGAGCTCCGGATCCAGCGCGATCGTCGTGCGCCCGTCGTCCCGCCCGTGGATGTCGAAGTAGCGGTCGAGCGACGCCTCCGTCTCGAAGCCATCCTCGAAGAGGATCTTCCCGGGGGTCTGGAGAGCGGCGAGGGTCTTCTCGTCCCCGGACGTCGCCGCCGTGACGTCGCGCGGATAGGGCGGCGCCTCGGACTCCGGTGACCCTTCCTGGTCGTGGACGAGGACGAGTGGAAACAGGCAGAGCAGCGAGAGCAAACGCAACATGTCGAGTCATCCTGAGGCGGACATCGTAGCACCGTCTTCGATTCGCCGAGGCCTGGACCGGAGATGGAGTCCCACCACCAGTCCGGGTCGGCCTGCCCCCCCTAACGCGTCACCTCGCGCACCTCGAGCCTCGCCCCTTCCTCACCGACCGCCACGGGTAGCCCATCGAGGAGCGCACCTCCCGCCAGCACCTCGCTCGTCGCCTCGCCCCCATGGCGGTACCTCACCTCGTACGTCCCCTCGCCCTCCACCACGAACCACTCCGGAAACTGGTTGAGCCGCGCGTAGTCCGTGGGAATGCCGAAGTACTCCCGGTGCCGCGCGCGGTCGAAGACCAGCCGGCCCTTCCAGGGCCAGCGGGAGCGCAGGCCGAGGTACAGCACGCCGTCCTCCTCCACCGCCCCCAGGGAAAGATCCGCGCGCCACGGCTCCACGCGGCAGCCGCGGCTCTTCCACAACGCAACCAGGATCGCCGTCCGCGCGTAGTTCCCGTCCCCGTGCCATCCGGCGACCACACCGTCGTCCTCCTGCTTCGCCAGGAGGTGCAGCGTCTCATGCTCGACCCACTCGAACGCGCGGTCCACCGGAATTCGGTTCAGGAGGTTCAGCCCGCTCTCGATCGAATCGGCGTAGCCGTCGGCAATGTCCCCCTCCCACGGATAGCCGGTGTGCTCGTGCACGTGCTCCAGCGCGAAGCGCACGGCCTCCCGGTAGGGCTCGTGGTCGTCCACCTCCGCCACGGTGAGGTAGGCGTTGTAGTCGTAGCCCCAGTTGTCGGTGAGCTCCTCGTTGAGCACGGTCCCCTTCACCGGATCGATCTTCATGTAGAACAATCCGTTCTCGTTGCGCCCCACCTCGAGCACGCGGTCGAGCAGCTCGTGCATCGGCGCCCGGTAGCGCTCGTGGCGCCCGGGATCGGTCTTCGCCGCCAGGTAGTAGACCTCCGACAGACCGCCGATCACCTCGCAACCGTGGTCGTCCAGCGAGAGCTGTGCCCCGCGTGTCGGCAGCTTCTCGAACAGGAAGTAGTCGCCGTAGCGGAACGCGATCTCGCGATACCGCTCCTCCCCGGTCCTCCAGTACAGCCTGGAGAGAATCTGCATCAGCTCCCCCCCCACCTCGTGATCGGCGGCCGGCAGCACCCCGACCGGCGTCTCCACGGAGGCGTGGTCGAGGATCGAATCGACCAGGGCGATCATCCGCTCGCTCCAGGGGCTCGGCCCCAGCCACTCGGTCAACGGCATCAGCCCGTCCTTGACGTACTCCGAGCTGTCGAAGATGGAACGCACGAGATCCGGCTCCTCGAACCGCCACCCCTGCTTCGAGAAGGAGTAGTCGTCCACCAGCGCGTCGATCCGACTGGTCAGCCGCGTCTCCGTCCGCAGCATCTCCCGCATCCGCCCCTCGAACAGCGAACGATCGGTCAGCGAGGCGGTCAGCACCATGAACGCGTAGTTGTCCGCCGCCGAGTCCTTGCCGTTCCAGTAGTCGCGGCTGCGATTCAGATTGCGGGGGATCAGCCCGGTCACCGGATCGGCGTGCGCCAGCCAGCCGCGCACGTAGTCTCGGCAGTGGACGAGGCACTTCCGGGCGAGCTCGCCGTCGCGTTCGGTCCGTTTCCAGATGGACGGCTCCTGTCCGGCGGCGGTACCGATCGAAGCGGAGAAAACCAGGGTGAGGAAGAGGAGTCTCATCGTGTTCGTTCTCGTCAGGAGCGGCTCGGTCGGGGCAGCCTCCCATCCTAGCCCTCGCCCGGATCGGAATCTCACCGAGGCCCGCCAGGGAAGTGGAGCTCCGAGGCTCGACGGCGGGGCCCTTCGGGTAACATTCGCGCCCGCCCCGGTGCGCACCCGAATGGCCTCGACCAGCGACATCCACCTACCCGAGATCAAGGTCTGCGGGCTGACCCGGGCGGAGGACGTCGCGGTCGCGCTCGAAGCGGGAGCCGAGGCGCTGGGCTTCGTCTTCCACCCCCCCTCCCCTCGCTCGATCGAGCCGGCCACCGCGGCCGAGCTGGTCGCCGGCCTCCCCCCGGAGATCCTCACCGTCGCCGTCGTGGTCGACATCGAGCCCCCGGCCGCCGCCGAGCTCCTCGAGACCACCTCGCTGCGCGCCCTCCAGCTCTGCGGCCCGCAGGATCCGGCGGACTGGCGTGACTTCCAGTGCCCCCTCCTCCGCCGCCTCGGCGTCGAGGCCGCCGCCGTCCAGGAGCTGGGAAAGTGGGCCTCCACGGCCGCGGGTTTCGTCCTCGACCACCCCGCCAGCGCCGGCGGGAGCGGACAACGAGTAGATCCCGAGATCGCGGCCGACCTCGCCCGGCGCGCCCCCTGCCTGCTGGCCGGCGGGCTCGACCCCGAGAACGTCGCCGCCGCCATCCGCGCCGTGCGCCCCCGCGGCGTCGACGCCTCCTCCCGACTCGAATCCAGCCCCGGCCAGAAGGACCCGACCCGGGTCCGCGACTTCGTCCGGGGCGCTCTCTCGACCTTCCAGGAGCTCAACCGATGACCCACTCGACCTTCGCGGCGCCGACCCGCTTCGGCGAGTACGGGGGCGCCTTCGCGCCCGAGACGCTGATGGCCTCGCTCCTGGAGCTGGAAGCGGCGTGGCTCGAAGCGAGCGACGACGACGCCTTCCGCGACGAGCTCGGCGGCCTCCTCGCGAACTACGCCGGCCGCCCCACCCCGCTCACCTTCGCCCGGCGCCTCTCCGAGGAGCTCGGCCTCGAGGTCTGGCTCAAGCGCGAGGACCTGCTCCACACCGGCGCGCACAAACTGAACAACTCCCTCGGCCAGGCGCTGCTCGCCAAGCGCATGGGCAAGACGCGCATCCTCGCCGAGACCGGCGCGGGGCAGCACGGCGTCGCCACCGCCACCGTGTGCGCGCTGCTCGGACTCGAGTGCGTCGTCTACATGGGCAAGGTCGACGCCGAGCGCCAGCGCCCGAACCTCCTGCGCATGGAGCTGCTCGGCGCGCGCGTCGAGATCGTCGAGCAGGGGCAAGCGACGCTCAAGGACGCGATCAACGAAGCGCTCCGCGCCTGGGTCAGCGATCCGACGGCCCACTACCTCCTCGGCTCCGCGCTGGGGCCCCACCCCTTCCCCGGCATCGTAGCCGACTTCCAGTCGGTGATCGGCCGGGAAGCGCGGGAGCAGTGGCAGACCCTCGCCGGCGGTCTCCCCGAGGCGGTCATCGCGTGCGTCGGAGGCGGCAGCAACGCGATCGGGATCTTCCGCGGCTTCGTCGAGAACGAAGCGATCGAGCTGATCGGCGTCGAGGCGGGTGGGCGCGGCATCGAGACCGGTGAGCACGCCGCCCGCTTCGAGGGCGGCGCACCCGGAGTCCTCCACGGCTGCTACACGTGGCTCCTGCAGGACGAGGACGGGCTGATCCTCCCCACCCACAGCGTCAGCGCCGGCCTCGACTACGCCGCGATCGGCCCCGAGCACGCCGAGCTCCAGGAGCTGGGGCGGGCGAAGTACGTCTCCTGCACCGACGACGAAGCGCTGCGCGCGTTCGAGGCGCTCTCCCTGCTCGAGGGCATCCTCCCCGCGCTGGAGAGCAGTCACGCGCTGGGCTGGATCATGGAGCAGCGCCAGGAGCTCGCCGGCCGGCGCGTGCTGGTCAACCTCTCGGGACGCGGCGACAAGGACCTCGACACCGTGGCCGGGCGGCGGGAGGTGAAGCGATGAGCACGAATCGACTGGAGAAGCGCCTCGCCGAGCTGCGCGCCGAAGGGAAGGCCGGCCTCGCGCCGTACGTCACCGCCGGCGACGGCGGCCTCGAGACCACCCTCGCCGTCTTGCGCGCGATCGACGCCTGCGGCGCCTCGTGCGTTGAGCTCGGCGTACCGTTCACCGATCCGATCGCGGACGGGCCCGTCCTGCAGGCCGCGGCCCACCGAGCGCTCGAGGCGGGCACGACGCTGCGCGGGATCTTCCAGCTGGTCGCCGATCTGCGGAAGACGGGCAGCGAGCTGCCGGTCGCGCTCTTCTCCTACGCCAACCCGCTGGTACGCCTGGGCTGGAAGGACGCGGCAAGACTGTCCGCCGAGGCGGGCGTCGACGCCTGGCTGATCCCCGACCTGATCCCCGAAGAGGCGGAAGAGATGCGCGGCGCCGCGATCGAGCACGGTCTCGCCCCGATCTTCTTCGTCGCGCCGACCAGCTCCCCCGAGCGGATCGCCGCCGCCGCGGAGGCGAGCCGCGGGTTCCTCTACGTCATCGGGCGCGTCGGCGTCACCGGGAACCGGACCGAGCTCGACGGATCGACGCTCGAGTTCCTCGGAAGAGTGCGCGAGGCGTGCGACCTGCCGCTCGCGGTCGGCTTCGGACTGTCCACCCCCACCCAGGTCGCCGCGGTGACCCGGCACGCCGACCTGGCGATCGTCGGCAGCGCCTTCGTGCAGCGCATTCACGAGACCTGGCAGAGGGCGGGCCACTTCACCGGCGCCGCCGCGGAGGAAGCGATCGTCTACCTGAACGAGCTCAGCACCGGACTGCAACGATGAACTTCACCCTGAGACACCAGCTCACCCACCTCGATCGCACGATCGTGGAACTGCTCAATGAACGCGCCCGGCTGTGCGAACAGCTGGAGCCGGTCCAGGTCCAGCGGGAGGCGTGCGTCGACGACCTCCTGCGCCGCAGCCAGGGACCCTTCCCCGCGGACGCCTTGCGCGAGACCTTCGAGGCGATCGACCGCGGCTGCGGGGCGGGAGAGGCGCGATGATCCTCCGCTTGCGGAGCGACCAGGGTCCCGAGGCGGTGCAGGCGCTGCGCGCGCGGATCGAGAGTCGCGGGCTGCGTACGCACCTCTCCCCCGACCGCGAGCGTCCGACGCTGGCGATCGTCGACAAGGTCCCCGAGGTCTTCGGCGAGGAGCTGGAAGCACTCCCCGAGGTCGCGCGCGTCTTCCGCAGCAAGCACGCGTGGAAGCTGGTCGACCGCGCCTTCCGCGAGGTCGACACGGTGGTCGACATCGGCGGCGTGCCGGTCGGCGGCGAGAACGTCGCGGTGATCGCCGGGCCGTGCAGCGTCGAGGATCCCGAGCAGATGCAGATCTCCGCTCAGTGCGTCGCCGAGTCGGGGGCGCACATCCTGCGCGGCGGGGCGTTCAAGCCGCGGACCAGCCCATACTCCTTCCAGGGACTGGGCGTCGAGGGGCTGCGGCAACTGAAGGACGCCGGCGAGCACTACGGCGTGCCGGTGGTCTCCGAGATCATGGACGCCGCCGACCTGCCCGCGTTCCTCGACCACGACATCGACTGCCTGCAGGTCGGGGCGCGGAACGTGCAGAACTTCCGGCTGCTCAAGGCGATCGCCGAGGCGAACCGGCCGGTGCTGCTCAAGCGAGGACTTTCCTCGACGATCGACGAGTGGCTCTTCTCGGCGGAGTACCTCGCCGCGGGCGGCTGCTCGAAGATCATCCTCTGCGAGCGCGGCATCCGCACCTTCGAAACGGCGACGCGCAACACGCTCGACCTGACCGTGCTGCCGCTGCTCGCGGAGTGGACGCACCTGCCGGTGATCGTCGACCCCTCGCACGCCGGCGGGATCGCGAGCCTGGTGATGCCGCTCTCGCGCGCGGCGATCGCCGCGGGCGGCTCGGGGGTCGCGGTGGAGGTTCACCCGCGACCGGAGGTGGCTCGTAGCGACGGCCCGCAGGCGCTCCTGCCCGGCGAGCTGGCGCTGCTGGTGGCGCAGGTGCGCATCCAGGCGGCGGTGACCGAGCGACGGCTGGCTCCGCCGCGGATGAAGGACTCGGGGAACGGGGCCGCGAGGTGACCGGGCCGTCACGATTCCGATCGCTGGTCGAGGGTCTGTGCGTGCTCGCCCTCGTTGCCGCGTTCGCTCCAGAGGTCTCCGGCCAGGGCGCGATCATCACTCGCGCCGACGTGGAGTCCCGCCCCGGGACTCCGGCGCCCGAACTCGCGCTGCCCGTCGTCGGGGCGGTACCCTCCAGCTGTCCGAGGCGTGGAACGAGAGCTACGCGTTGCTGGTCTTCGTCCGCGGCATGTGGTGACCGTGGTGCGTTCAGCAGCTCGTGGAGCTGGAGAGCTCGGAGATCCTCGGCGGTCCGAAGGGGCGGGTCCGTCGGATCGCGATCCTCGGCGAGGACAAGGAGAACACCGGAGGTACCGACGTGGTCTCGCGCTCGAGGTTCAGCGGGGCGGTCTGCCTCGATCCCGATCGGCGCCTCAACAAGAGCCTCGGCCTGACCGTCGGCGGCGTGGTGCTCATCGATCCAGAGGGCGTCGTGCGCTGGGTCAAGCCCGGGACCCGGTACAAGCGGCCGCGGCTCGTGCTGGTCGAACACGCTGTTCGGGCGATCCTCGCGCGGGATGCCGAGGAGGGTCTCGTGGACGAGCTGCTCGAGGAGCTCGACTCGACCAGCGCGGGGAAGCGACGCAAGGCCGTCCAGGCGCTCGGTGAACTCGAGGCGGTGGAAGCCCGCGAACGGCTGGAGCGAGCGTTGCTCGAGGACCGCGCTCCCGGGGTTCGCACCGAGGCAGCGCGAGCGCTCCGCTGGTTGCGGGACGAACGGAGCCTGCCGGCGCTGGGCCGTGCGGCCATCGAGCAGAAACGCGAGGTGCGCCTCGCCGCGGCCGAGGTGCTGGTGGAGTTCGGCAACGACTTCGACCTCACACCGGGGCGGATCTTCCGTCACGAGTACACTCACGCCTCGCGTGAACCGCTCGAGGCGGCGGCGGCGACCCTCCTCCCGTCCGCGCTCTGGCTCGTCGATCATCACCGGATCGAGGAGCGCCGGCTCGGCGCCCGCCTCCTGTGGCGAATCGGCGCCGAGGAAGGCAAGGAGCGATTGCTCGAGCTGACCGGTGAGCGCGACGAGAAGCTCCGCTACGCCGCCCTCGGTGGCCTCGAGCGCTGGCGCGACGAGGAAGACGTCCGGGTGATCGCCGGGCAGCTGGTGGAGGACTCCTCCGAGCGCATCGGTGCGATGGCCAGGCTGATCCTCGAAGGGCCGGTGGGCAAGGTCCGAGAGTGACGCGGCGATACGAGACGCCCCGGTCTGGTGAAGCGAACGACGAAAGGGCCCGAGCCATACCGTGAGATACTCGTGCTCGACTACTCGATCTCGAGGTGATCCTGGTAATCCCAGGACGCCAGCTTGGCCAGCGCTGCTCGTGCTCCATTCAAGAACAGATCGACCGTTTCGTCATCGGTCATGTCGTAGTCCAGCACCTCGACGCCCCGCCCGCTGGTCACGATGTTGCTGATTCGAACGATGCGATCGTTGTCCTTGCGGTTGTCGAGGTCGGCCCACTGGCGATCGATCAGCCCCACCGCGAGCGCCTTGGCGAAGCTCGAGAGGGTGTTGATCTCCGCCCGAGCCGGCGTCTCCTCGCCCTGCTTCGTCTCGTCGATCAGGAGGCCGATGGTGGGGCAGACGGCCTCATCGGCGTCCCTCTCGTCGAACACGTCGAGCGGCAGGTTGGCGACCAGCACGCCGTCGACGAAGAGAGCCTCCTTCGGCGCTGTGTCGCGGACGATGGGCGGAGCCTGGAGCTGCTCCAGCCGGATCGGGCTGAACACCATGGGCAGGGCGATCGAGGCCCGCACCAGCTGCGGAATGGACCACGACCGGGCGTCCGCTCCGTACCACCCGGAATCGCGCGGTAGGACCGCTTTCCGGGAGTTGACGACGTCGAAGGCGATGACCTGGAGCTCGGCCATCAGCTCTTCATCGGGCACCCGGGTGGCCACCGGATCGTACTGTTCGTGGAGCCTGGCCACATCGTCGGCCCACCGCCGGTTCAACTCCTCCAGTGAGAACTCCGTGGTGCCACAGTGCTCCCGGCACACTCCGGCGAAGTAGGTGCCGAAGTCCGCACCGGGATTGATGGCCAGGTCTCGCTGGAGCTCCGGTAGCTTGCGAATCCCCCGCAGGAAGTGGAGCGCGTATTGGAGGTAGAACAGGAGGCCACTCCTCCGCCTCGTCTGCTTCAGCTTCTCCATCAGGAAGCGAGCGTGCTTGCCTCCGTCGAAGATCGCCTCCATCTCGAACGCGGCGAGCGCCCTGACCAGCCGATCCGCCTTCGCTCGACAGAACGAGTGATCACACAGGATCAGCGCCGCCGCGACCATGGCCCCGGCGCTGGTTCCGGCCACCTTGCGCCAGCGAATGCCGAGCCGCTCCATCGCGAAGATGGCCCCGACGAGCGCGACTCCCTTGGCCCCGCCTCCCTCGAGTACCAGGTCCACGAAGGCGATCTCGCTGCCGTCCTCCTTGTGCCGGAAGTGCAGACGGGAGACATCGCGCAGCGAGAACTCGGGGTGCCCCACCAGGAACTCGTCGACCAGGCGGCTCGCTTCCGAATGGCAGCTGTCGGCGAGCGCATCGAGGTCTCGAGGCGGTCTGGTGGATCCGCCCTTGCTGCCGGTGCCGTGTCTCTTCTGAATGGCCATCGGGCTGGAAGGTGGTCTCAGCTCACCTCATCTTCGAAGTAGCGCCCGATGACCTCGGCGAGCGGCTCGACGAGATCCAGGCGACGGAGCCCCTCGCGGTCGACCCACCGGTGCTCCTCGTGTTCGTCACTCAACACCAGCTGGCCGGCCTCGATCGCGGCGGCCATGACGATGAAGACGACGTGTACCTTCGGCAACTCCCACTCGGTGCCGCCGATGAAGTGGGTCAGTCGTACCCGCAGACCAGTCTCCTCCTCGGACTCCCGCAACAGCGCTCGATCGAAGCTCTCCCCCTCGTCGACCTTGCCCCCCGGGAGCTCCCAGCGCGACGGCCAGAACGTCGACCCGGCGGCCCGCCGGAGGGCGAGGTAGCGCTCCTGATCGTCGACGATCAGGGCCCTGACCGAGAGTCCGTGGGGTTTGTTGCTCACAAATGTTCCTGGGATGACCCGCACCGCGCGCGCGGTGTGTGCGGCGACCGGGCCAACGATGGCAGGTTTCGGTGGCGGGCGCAAGATGGCTGGCGGTCACGGCCCCGAATCAGATACCTTCGGTGCTGCCCCCGATGCGTTCCCGACCACGACTCGGCCCGAACCGAACCCTCTCCTTTCCATGACCGATTCAGAGCAGCCGAACTCGCTGATCCTCCTCTGCCGCAAGCTCCGCGAGCTCTACAGCGAAAGACGGTGGGCGGTGATCGGTTCCCTCTGGCTCATCATGCTGGCCTTCGGCTACTGCGGCGCGCACGAGCATCTCGTGGACGCCGGGAAGCAGCCCTCGATCTGGGAGCCCTTCTACCGCGCGCTGCAGCTCTTCATGCTGGACGACAGCATGATCATCCAGGAGGGCACCCACGTGCCCTGGTCACTGGAGCTCGCGCGGTTCTTCTCGCCGATCGTCGCCGCGTTCACCGGCTTCATGGCGCTGATGGCGATCTTCCGCGAAGAGCTGACGGGGTGGCGGCTGGGTCGCAGGCGGGGCCACGTCATCATCTGCGGGCTGGGGGGCCTCGGACTGCGGCTGGCGGAGTGCTATCTCGATCGCGGTGAGGACGTGGTGGTGATCGAGAAGGACAAGGAGAATGACTATCTCGAGCTGTGTCGCGAGAAGGGTGCGCTGGTGGTCGTCGGAGATGCGGCCTACCCCCGGATCCTGGCCAAGGCCCGGCTCGACCGTGCGCGCATCGTGATCGCCGTCAGCGGCGATGACGGCACGAACGCCGAGATTGCCGTGCGGTGCTGGGAGCATGCGAGCGCGGGCGAGAGGGCGCCCCTCGAATGCCACGCACATATCGTCGATCCCGAGCTCTGTCAGCTCCTGGAGGAGCGGGAGACGATGCGCGCATCTCGAGATTGGTTCGTGCTCAACTTCTTCTCCATCCACCGAACGGCGGCCAGGGTGATTCTGGACGACCACCCGCCCTTCGCCTGGGAGGGCAAGCGGCGTCCGCACGTGCTCGTGGTGGGGCTGGGCAGCATGGGACGGAGCCTGGCGGCTCGGGTGGGACGCATCGCCTGGGATCGCCATCGGGGTGCTGGACAGCAGCTGCGCATGACCGTGGTCGACTACCGGGCGGAGGCGAAGATCAAGACGCTGCTCTTGCGCCACCCGAGGCTCGAGGAGTGCTGTGAGCTGACTCCCCTGTCGATCGACGTCATGGACCCGGAGTTCCAGTCCGCGAAGTTCCTGTTCCACGAGGAAATGAAGAAGGAGCTGGATATCAGCTCGGCCTACATCTGCCTGGGTCGGGACTCGGTCGCCCTCGTCGCGGCGCTCACCCTGGCGCGCAAGCTGCGAGGCAGCGACGTTCCGATCGTCGTACGCATGTGGCACAAGCGCGGCCTGACGCGACTGCTGCAAACCGAGCAGGGAGGCACCGAGAGCGGTTACGAGAACCTGCACGCCTTTGCGCTCCTGAACAGGACGTGTAATCCGGAGACCCTGCTGGCCCTCCCTCTCGAGGTCATGGCCCGGGTGGCTCACGAGAGATACGTGCGCCAACAGCTCGCCCTCGGCGAGACCTCGGCCACCAACCCTTCGTTGGTGCCCTGGGAGGAGCTCCCCGATGCCCTGAAGCAGTCCAACATCGATCAGGCCGACAGCGTCGGCGCCCTGCTGCGCTCGATCGGTTGCGACATCACTCCGGCCGGCGACTGGGCGGTGGAACCCTTCGAGTTCACCCCCGAGCAGCTGGAGCAGCTGGCCGAGCTGGAGCACGAGCGGTGGTGCAGGGAGCGGGAGGAGGCCGGGTGGCGCCACGCTCCGGGGCCCAAGAACATCGAGGAGAAGACGAGCCCCGACCTCGTGCCGTGGGCGGAGCTGGGCGAGGAGGCCCGCGAGAAGGACCACGGAGCCGTGAGGGCACTTCCCGATCTCCTCGCCGAAGCGGGGTATCAGATCTGCCGGACGCAGGGGGGTTGAGCGGAGGTTGGTACTTCCGAGCGGCGGTGGTGATACGATGCCCACAACCTCAGCGGAAAAAGCGATGACGAGACACAACCGACCCCTGATCACCATCCCCCTGATCGCCGCCGGCCTCTGCTGGCTCGGCGCGACCGGCGCCGCGCAGGACGCCGCCGTCCTCCCTCCCGAGGGTTTCCAGGCCCTCTTCAATGGCGAGAATCTCGACGGCTGGTGGGGAGCCGGGACCGAGGATCCCCGCAAGTACCTGAAGCTCACCCCGGGTGATCGCGAGAAGAAGCGGCAGCGCAGCCTCGAGGACATCAGGGCGCACTGGCGCGTGGAAGGGGGCGAGCTGATCAATGACGGACACGGTCTCTACCTGACCACGAACGAGAACTACGGCGACTTCGAGCTGCTCCTCGACTACCGTACCGTTGCCCGGGCCGACAGCGGGATCTACCTGCGGGGGATTCCCCAGGTACAGATCTGGGACACCACCGAAGCCGGCGGAAAGTGGAACATCGGCGCGGACAAGGGCTCGGGGGGGCTCTGGAACAACAGCAAGGGGAAGCCCGGCAAGGACCCGCTGAAGCTCGCCGACAAGCCCTTCGGTGAGTGGAACCACTTCCGCGTCGTGATGGTCGGCGAGCGAGTCACCATCTGGTTGAACGAGATCCTCGTCGTCGATCACGCACGGCTGGAGAACTACTTCGACCGCGCCAAACCCGTTCCGCTGAAGGGCCCGATCCAGCTCCAGACGCACGGCGGCGAGATCCGCTGGCGGAACGTCTACCTGCGCGAGATCCCCGTCGACGAGGCGAACGAGATCCTGCGCAACCGCGGCCTCGTCGATCGGGAGGAGAAGCTGGAGTTCGAATCGCTCTTCAACGGCAAGGACCTACGCGGCTGGATCGGCAAGACCGACTCCTACCAGGTCCAGGACGGCACGATCATGTGCAAGCCGGGGCACGGGGGAACCCTCTACACCGAGGGCGAGTACGACGACTTCGAGGTCGAGCTCCAGTTCAGGCTGCCCCCCGGCGGCAACAATGGGCTGGCGCTCCGCTACCCCGGGAACGGGGACACCGCGTACACCGGGATGTGCGAGCTGCAGGTGCTCGACAACACCGCGGAGAAGTTCGCGAAGCTCGACCCGCGCCAGTATCACGGCTCGGTCTACGGCCAGATCGCCGCGCATCGCGGTTACCTGCGGGAGCCTCTCTCGTGGAACTTCCAGCGAGTCCGGGTGAAGGGTACGCGCATCACCGTCGAGCTGAACGGCACGATCATCGTCGACGGGGACGTGAAGAAGGTCGAGGAGCTGATGTACCCCGCGAAGAAGTTCAAGGGACGCTTCCGGACCTCGGGGCACTTCGGCTTCGCCGGGCACAGCGACCCGGTGCAGTTCCGCCACGTTCGCCTTCGCCGACTCGCCGAGTAGCGACGACACGGTGAGCCTCGAGGTCCGCAGGGTAATCACGAGCCGGGAGCGGCGACGCTTCGTCGACTTCCCCTTCCACCTCTACCGGGGGTCGCCCTGGTGGGTGCCGCCGTTCGTTGCGGACGAGTTGAAGACGCTGAGCCCCGACCGGAATCCCGCCCGCGACTTCTGCGAGGCGGAGCTCTGGCTCGCTCTCCGGGGCGGTGAAGTGGTCGGGCGGATCGCGGGGATCGTCAACCGCCGGGCGAATGAGCGCTGGGAACAGCGGCGGGCCCGCTTCGGGTGGATCGACTTCGTCGACGACGAGGAGGTCTCCCGGGCGCTCTTCGCCACCGTCGAGTCATGGGCCGCCGAACGCGGCCTCACCGAGCTGCACGGCCCCCTGGGCTTCTGCGACCTGGACCCGGAGGGGATGCTGATCGAGGGGCACGAGGAGCTGGCCAACCTCGGGGCGATCTACAACCACCCCTACTACCCCGAGCACCTCGAGCGGCTGGGCTTCGAGAAGGACGTCGACTGGATCGAGTTCCGGCTCCACATCCCGCCCGAGGTTCCGAAGAAGCTGGCGCAGCTCCGCCGGATCGTCGAGTCGCGAGTCGGCGTCCGGATCGTGACCTTCTCGACGCGAAAGGAGTTCACACCGTACGTGAGACCGGTGCTCGAGCTGCTCAACAGCGCGTACCAGGACCTCTACGGCTTCGTCCCGCTGACCGAGCGACAGCAGGACTCGCTGGTCAAGACCTACTTCAGCATGCTGCGCCCGGAGTTCGTCTTCGTCGCGCTCGACAGGGATGATGAGCTCGCCGCCTTCGGCATCACCGGCCCCTCTCTCTCGCGCGCACTGCAGCGCGCCCGCGGTCGTCTGTTCCCGTTCGGCTGGTTCCACCTGTTGCGGGCCCTGAAGCACGGCAAGGTGCTCGACCTCTACCTCACCGCCGTGCGCGCCGATCTGCGAGGCAAGGGCATCAACGCCCTGCTCATCGATCAGTGCAATCGGATCGCCATCGACCGCGGCCTCGTGGAGGCGGAGACCAACCACGAGCTCGAGACCAACGACTCGGTGCAGGGACAGTGGAAGTTCTTCGAGGGCCGCCAGCACAAGCGGCGGCGTTGCTTCATCAAGAATGTGTCGCCGTCGTGCCCGGTGGAGTGAGGGACCACTACAGCCGACCCCCGCGGCAGGAACGCTCGGTCCGAGGAGGTGCAGACGGAAGCGCTGCGTCTCTACAGATCCTCCTTCGCCAGCCTCAGCCTCCACTCGGCCAGGCGCTCTGGCTTCCCCCAGGCCTCATACAGCTCGATCGCGTACTGGACGACCTTCTGCGTGCGGCGATGTTCCGGGCCAAGCGCTTTGTGCAGGATCGCGTGGGCCTCGGCCAACTCGGCCTCGGCTTCCTCGAATCTCTGCATCCCGATCAGGCAGGCGGCGCGGTTGCCGCGCAGAGCCGCCGGCATCATGTGCCCGGTCGGAAGCGCCTCCGTGGCCATTCGAATCGCTTCCTCGTAGTACCGCAACGCCTCCTCCGTCCGGTTCAGACGCTCGAGGGCGGAGGCGAGATTGTTCAGCGTCGCCGCCGTGGCCTGGTGGCTCGTGTGGTAGTTCGTGCGGCGGTTCTCCAGAGCCTCTCGAAGGACGTGTTCCGCCTCCTCGGGTTTGTTCAGACGGCTCAGCACCAGGCCGAGGTTGTTGAGGCTGGCACCGAGGCTCGGATGCTCCGGCGAGAGCAGCTGCCTCCTTATCTGCAGTGACTCACGGTGCACCTCCTCGGCGCTCTCGAGGTCGGAGTTCGCTTCGAGGGCGGCGCCGAGACTGCTCAGGGCCTCGGCGACCTGCGTGCTCGGCGAGCCGTAAACCACACGGTAGATCTCAACCGATTCTCGGAGCGCTCGGATCGCTTCGTCATTGACCCCCTTCTTCTCCAGCGCCAGCCCCAGGGTCTTCAGTGCACGCGCCAGTCCCGGGGTGAGGTCGCCGGTCCGGCGGCGCTCCGCCGCGACGGCCTGTCGAAGGAGCGCCTCAGCCTCGTCGTGCCGACCGGTGTAGATCAAGACGTCCGCCAGGCCCAGGACCGAATCCGAGGCCGCGTCCGGTCCCGAAGCCGCCTCGCGTACCTCGACCGCGCGGGCGTAGAGGATCTCGGCCTGCTCGTACTCACCGAGTTGCAGGTGGGCCAGCGCCAGATCGTCGCGGTTCGCCGCCGTATCCGGGTGTCCCGGACCGAGGATCTGCTCCTGGAGGGTGAGGGACTCGGCGAAGTGCGGCTTGGCGTCCTCGAAGAGACCGAGTGCGACGTAGCTGCGACCGATGCTCGAGAGCAGCGCTGCCCGGGCAGCGGGCTGGTGGGCGAGCTCTTCCTGATCGAGTCGCGTGGCGGCCTCGTCCAGGATCGTGCGGACCGTGACGTCCTCGCCGAGGGTCCGGTTCGGGTCGACCGAGCTCAGCATGTCGTTCAGGAATCCGCTGATGGCTTCCGACTTCTCGGCCTCGCGGACCGCGAGAGCACGTTCACGGTTGGCCTGGACGAGGCCGTACAGGGCGACCGTCAGGCCGCCCACCAGCGCCGCGGCCACGACCACGGCCATGGTCAGGACGATCCGGTGGCGTCGCGCGAACTTGCGGAGCCGGTAGGAGGCGCTGGGCGGCGAGGCGACGACGGGCTGGTCGTCGAGGTAGCGCTGGATGTCCGCCGCGAGACCGTTGGCCGTCTCGTAGCGGCGGGCACGGTCCTTCTCCAGCGTCTTCATCACGATCCAGTCGAGCTCGCCGCGCACGAATCCGCTCAGCTTCTTAGGCTCGATCCCGCGGCGGCTCGCGATCTCGGGCCTCGACAGGAGGGTGCTCAGCCGGTTGCTCGGCTTGGGTGGATCCTCTTCCCGAATGATCTTGAACACCTCGTCGATCGCCGCGCTGTGGAGGCGCTGCTTGTCGAAGGGTGTGGTTCCGGTCAAGAGCTCGTACAGCAGAACGCCCAGCGAGTAGATGTCCGTCCTCGTGTCCACGTCCTGCTGGTTCATCTTCGACTGCTCGGGACTCATGTACTCCAGAGTCCCCAGCACCTGACCCAGCTGGGTGAACATCGTCTTCTCGGTCAGTCGTTGGTGCAGGGCCTTGGCCAGACCGAAGTCGATGATCTTGGGGACGGCTCGGTTGTCGAACTCGGTGACCAGGATGTTGTTCGGCTTCAGGTCGCGGTGGATGATGCCCTTCTGGTGTGCGTGCTGGACGGCGTGGCAGATCGATTTGAAGACTCCCAGCCGCTGCTTCGGCGTGAGACCCTTCTCGTCGCAGTACGTCGTGATCGGCAGGCCCTTGACCAGCTCCATCACGAAGTACGGCCGGCCCGTTTCCGTCGTCCCCACGTCCAGCACGTGAGCGATGTTCGGGTGATCCATCATGGACAGGGCTTGCCGCTCCGCTTCGAACCGGGCGATCACCTGCCGAGAATCCATACCTGCCTTGATGATCTTCAGGGCAACGCGACGCCGGACCGGTTCCTCCTGCTCGGCCAGGTAGACCGTCCCCATTCCGCCTTCGCCGATCTGCTGCAACAGCTTGTAGGGGCCGATTTGCGAACCGGGCGCTTCGACCGATACCGGCACTTCATCGGCCTTCAGGGACAGGGTGTCAGGCAGTGAGGGTCGACGTCGGACACGTCTCTGCGCCGTTCTCGAATGGACTGCCCGTGAGCCCCGGTGACACGGTTCGCGTCTTCGTACTCGCCGGCCAGCGCAGCATGGAGGGCGAGGGCGCCCATGTCTCCGAGATTGCCGACTACCCGGAGTTCGTCGGGCTGGACGGGCTGCAGGAGAATGTCCTGTACCGCTACCACCTCGGCGGCGGAGTGCACACGTCGACGGACTGGGCGCCGCTCGGCCCAGCGGATTACCTGGAGAGCTTCGGGCCGGAGCTCTCGTTCGGATACACCGTGGATCGGTTCCTCGACGATCCGGTTGCCGTGATCAAGATCGCGGACAGCGCCGCCTTCCTCGTCGACTGGCTGCCCCAGCACCCGAACGCCAGCCGTCCCCGGTACGCCGACGCGCTGCGCACCATCCGCGGGGCGCTCAATAGCCTCACTCGCGCAGGCGTGAACCCGGTCCTCGAGGGCGTGATCTGGCTGCCGGCGGAGCATGACGCCTGGTGGCCTCCTCACCGCAACCAGTACGCCTCGAACCTGACGACGCTGGTGTCGGCGCTGCGCGCGGACCTCGGTACGCCGCAGCTCAAGTGGTTCGTCGCCGAGCTTCGCGATGATCTGGTCTGGGGCCAGAGCAACCTCGACGCACTCGACGCGAAGATCGAGACCGTCGCCGCGGCGGATCCGTTCCTGTGGTTCGTCGAGACGGACACCCTCTCGCCGTCCAGCCCCGCGCCGACCTTCGGAACGCAGGGCGCGCTGGAACTCGGACGGCTGATGGCGAGTGCATACGCGCGGACGCTCGAGTAGAAACTGCCCGAATGCCGGGTGTTCAGGGTAACGAGCCTCTCTGCCGTATCCGGCCTACTCCCCCTCGATCTCGACCCAGCGGAAGACCATCCACTGCGCCTCCCGGATCTCGAGCACCTGCATCTCGAACCAGCGATCCGTATCTCGATCGAGGGTGTGGATGAGGAACACGTGACCCGGCCGGGCGTCGATCCTGACGGAGTCGGCGGAAGGCGGGATCGGCGGGCTTCCCTCGAGACGGGGTGGGCCCAGGTCCCGGATGGTGCTCCGGTCGACGACGACGGTCCGGACGTCCAGGATGCTGCCGCTGTTCCCGAACTCGAAGTCCCAGTCGTTGTGGGCGCGGCGGCGGTTGTCTCGCGTGGCGTGCTCGAAGCTGTAGGTCGAGGCCGTGTACGCGGCCTTGCTCTCCGCTCCCAGGTTCCGCGCAAAGCGACGCGCGACCACCGCCGCCACCTGGCCGGCATCGGGCCAGGCCTCGAGCGAGCGCCGCCAGAGCTCGGCCCGGTCGTCGAGCCGGAGCAGCAGGTCGGACAGGTCGCGGGCGCCGTACGAGGGGTTCCACGACCGCTCCTCTCCGGGGAAGCTCGGTACGAGCTGAGCACCGAAGACCGAGCGTTCGACCGGCTCGGCGGGAGGCGCCGGCTCGACGGATTCCGCCGGCGCGACGGGAACCTCGATCGAGGCGGGCGGAGCCGACTCCACGTCGACCGGAGGCGGCGGTTGGCTCAGCGCCTCGAGCTCCCGCCGCAAGACCTCGATTCCCGGTAGCCCGGCCCGGACCGCTTCGGGCTCCTCCGCGAGGAGCAGAAGGTGGCTGCGCGCGTCGGACAGGTCGTCGGTCAAGAGCTCGCAACGAGCCAGCTCGAGTCGCGCCCGAGCGCGCACGGTGCGCGAGAGGTCCACGCGAGCGAGCAGCTCGCGCAGCCGGCTCGCCGCCTCCGCGGGTCGGAGCTCGATCTCCAGGGCGTAGCGCGCCGCCTGCAGCTCCCGCGTCGGGTCGGGCAGCTGCAACCGATCGGCCAGCAGGAGAGTCGACAGCAAGAGCGTGATCATCTCCCCTCCGCCGTCACCGACAATCGGTAGCCGACCCCGTGCACGGTGAGCAGATGCACCGGACTGGCCGGGTTCGCCTCGATCTTCTTGCGCAACCGGGCCATGTGCGTGTCCAGGGTGCGCGTGCTGCGCGCTCCCAGGTTCCAGATCGACTGCAGCAGTGCCTCGCGGGGCACCGCCTGGTCACGCTCCTCGAAGAGCTTGCGCAAGAGCGCCACCTCGGTCTGGGTCAGGTGCAACTCCCGCTCGCCGTGGCGGACCACGAAGCGGTCGAGGTCGACGTGCCTCTCGCCGAGGAGGAAGCGCGGCGAGCTCTGGTGCTCGGCGAGGCGCAGTCGAACTCGCGCCAGCAGCTCCCCGAGGGAGAACGGCTTCGTCACGTAGTCCACGGCTCCGAGGTCGAAGCCGCGGATCTTGTCCACCTCCTGATCGCGAGCGGAGAGGATGATCACCGGAACCCTGATGCGCTTCTCGCCCAGCTCCTCGAGCACCGCGAACCCGGAGCGGCGGGGCAGCATCAGGTCGAGCAGTACGAGGTCCGGGGTGTGGCTCATCATGCTGCGCAGGCCCTCCTCGCCGTCGCCGGCGACGACCACCTCGTAGCCCGCGCGCTCCAGGTTGTACTGGAGCCCGGAAGCGAGGTTCTCGTCGTCTTCGACCAGGAGGATTCGACTCATCGCCACTCAGCTCCTTCGTCCGGGGGTGTCACAGGGGAGGTCCAGGCGGAAGACCGCTCCGGGCCCTTCCTGACGAACCACCTGGACCCTTCCATTCAAGGCGGAAGCGCACTGCCGCACCAGGGTCAGGCCGAGTCCGGTGCCGTCGACCTCGCGGGTGGCTTCCGACCCCAGGCGGACGAAGGGCTCGAAGATGCGCTCGGCCTCCCGCGCGGGAATCCCCGGGCCCTGGTCGCGAACGAACACGGAGAAGGTCGAGTCCTCGACGCGAGTGATCACCTTCACCGTGCCCTGCCGACTGAACTTGATCGCGTTCTCCAGGAGGCCGCCCACCGCCTGGGCGAAGAGCTCGCTCGAGCCCCGCAGTTCGGGGCAGTCGTCGAGGATCAGGAGCTCCAGGTCTACACCGCTCTCCCGCGCGCCGGGCAGGTAGTCGGCGACGACGGCGTGCAGCAGCTCCCCCGGGTCGAAGGAGCCGGACGGGTCGATCGCCTCCCGTCGACCCGCGGCGACGTCGAGCACCTGCTGGATGCGCACGCGCAGGCGCTCCGCCTCGTCGACGATCATCCGGCTGAAGCGCGGAACCGCGCTCGGGTCACTCTCGCCGTGCTCGAGCAGGGTCTCCGCGCTGAGCGAGATCGTCGCCAGCGGGGTCTTCAGCTCGTGCGTGACCGCGTAGAGGAAGTCGTTCTGGAACTGCCGCGGAGCGAGTCGGCGGCGGCGGACGAGAGTGACGACGAGCCAGGCGATCGTCGCCAGGAGCAGTGCGACCGCGAAGCCGACGATCCACCCGCTCTCGAGGCGAGCGGAACGTCCGGCGGCCTCGAGCTCCGAGAGGGAGCGCTCCCCCAGCACGAGGACTCCCTCGGGCAACGGCGCGGGGAGCGTGATTCCCGGGCCCTTCGCGTTCCGCTGCCAGCGAGCCGTAGCGATTCCGGGCAAGAGGTGCTCGAGCAGCTCGACGGCCGGGCCGTGCACGAGGGTATGGCGGTCCTCCCGGGAAACGACGAAGGCCAGCTCGTCGCTGCGTGTCCCGGCCGACGGCCGGAGCCGATCCGTCTCGTCGGCGGCGAGCAGCTCGTCCAGGAGCCGCAGGGAGCGGGCGGACGAGCGCTCGAGCTCGTCGTGATCCAGCAGCTGCTCGGCCAGGAACGCGCGCTCGCCGGGGTCGACCGTGGTGAAACCCGTCTCGAGCTCGGCGAGGAATGCGCGCCTCGCGTCGGAATCGATCCGGGCCAGCTCGAACAGCGCGCGAAACCGTTCCGTCTCCGGTGAATCGTCCAGCGCCAGGGCCCGCCCCAGGAGCTCGGGTGCCGCGTCGGCGTCGAGGCGCGCGAGGTGACGCAGGCCGCGCACCCGGTCCGCCGGGGAGGCAGTGCTCTCTTCGGTCAACTCGCGCAACGCGCGCCTGACATCCGCCGCATCTCGGCCCGCGACGAGCGATCGTTCGATCTCGAGCAGGGCCAGGGAGCGCGGCTCTGGAGGGGCGTTCCGGTAGAGCACCGTGTCGATCGTCCACCCCGAGGGAAGCGTCTCCAGGGCGAGCTCTCGACTTCCCGCCAGCCAGGCCGACAGCTCCCGCCCCGCCCGGGTCGTCTCTCGCTCGAGCTGAAGTTCGAGCTCCGCCCGGCGCGAGTCGACGGCCTGACGATCGCGATCGAGCGCCCACGCGCCACCGGCGGCCGAGGTGACGAGGGCGAAGAGGGAGAGCAGCCCGACCGCGACCCAGAGCAGGAGTTCGGGGTACGGGACTCTGCTGTTCATCGGTAGGACCTCGTCGCCCGAGGCACCCTCCAGCGTAGCCGACCGGGTCCGACGGGTGACGAGGGCCGCTGTGACAGTATCGTCACATCATCGTCACCTGGGCGCGAGAGGAGAGCCCTAGAGTCGAATTTCCCCCGACAAAGAAGCCTCAGGAGCAACTCATGAACCGAATCGCCAAGCACACTCTGTTCGTCGCCCTCGCCTCGATCGCCTGCCTCGCCTGGGCCCACCCTCTGCCCGGGGCGCCCGAACCGGGCGCGGCGACGATGACGAAGAAGGCGACCCTCTACGCGGAGGACTTCCTCCGCCAGACCGTCTCGCTCGCCACCGGGGAGTACGGCCGTGCCATTCACGATCACCGGGTGGTCAACGTCGACAGCGAGCTCGACTTCGGCACCTACTACGCGAACCAGCTCCTCGCCGGGGTCCAGGGGGCGCAGGTCGGCAGCCTCTACGATCTGGGCACCTCCGAGGATCTTGCCGCGCGCTACGGTTACCAGGAGACGGTTGGCGGCGGTCAGGGTTTCGCCTCGATCCACTTCGACAACGGGCAGCTGGTGATCCTCGAGGACTACGCGGATCAGACCTACCAGTTCTTCGTCGAGGGCTCGCGCTTCCTCCACTCCGCCACGCCGTCCCACTCCCGACCGATCGACGTGTACGAAGGGCACATCTATCTGGCGCGAATCCAGGATCTCTACGACCCGGACTTCCTGCGCTTCGCCAAGTTGCTCGTCACCGACCACCAGGCGCCCGACCAGGTGACCGTCGTCTGGCAGGAGATCCTTCCCTGAGTGCTCTAGCCTTACCCGAGGATCAAGCCGCGAACAGGCGGTGGTAGTACCCCTTTCGATAGCGGCGGACGATCGACAGCACGTCCAGCCCGTAGCGGATCGGGTTGAGATTCGAAACCTCGTCGGCGTAGATCGTCGGGATCGCCACCTCGCGGATGCGAAGACCGAGGATCTTGGCGGCGAGGATCATCTCCAGGTCGAAGTCGAACGAATCGCTCAGACCCTCGATCGGCACCGCCTCGATCAGGCGGCGGGAGTAGACCATGTAGCCGCTGTGATACTCCGCCATCTTCATGCCGAAGACGAGGTTCTCGAGCGCGGTCAGGCCCTTGTTGGCGACGTACTTGTACAGCGGCATCCCCCCTTCGAGTGCGCCGCCGCCCAGCATCCGCGAACCCTGCACCAGCTCCGCCTCGTCGGCGTCGAACAGCCTGAGGATCTCCGGGATGCACTCCGGCGAGTACTGGCCGTCCGCGTGGACCACGATCATCACCTCGGCGCCCGCGTCCATCGCGTGGCGCAGGAGCGTCTTCTGGGCCGCTCCGTAGCCGCGGTTCACCTCGTGCCGCAACACGGTGAGCTTCGGCTCCGCCGCGGCGATCTCGTTCAACACCTCGAAGGTGTGATCACCGCTGCCGTCGTCGACCGCCACGTACCCGGTGATCCGGTCGCGAACCCCGTCGGGAAAGCGCTGATAGACGCTCTCCAGGGTGCTCTCGGCGTTGTAGGCGGGAGTGAGGACGTGGACCGGCCCGCTCATCGGCTCAGGAGGCGGCCCGGTGACGCTCCACGTAGTAGCCGATGCTCTCCTCGAGCATCGTGCGCAGATCGTACCGGGGCTCGTATCCGAGGAGGTCGAACGCCTTGGAGAGGTCGGGGATCCGACGGTCGGAGTCCTCGTAGCCCTCGCCGTAGAACTCCTCGCTGCTCACCTCGACCAGCTCGGGAAGAGGATCGCCGGGGCAGTGGAACTGCTCGGCGTACACCGACCGCATCTCCTCGGCCAGCTGGCGGATCGAGACCTCGTTGCCGAGGGTCCCGATGTTGAAGATCTGACGGTCGCACACGCCCCCGGGATTCTGGACGATCCGGTAGATGCAGTCGATGGCGTCCAGGATGTAGGTGTAGCTGCGACGGTGGGTGCCACCATCGACCAGCTGCATCGGCTGGCCGGTGAGCAGCGACTCCATGAAGTACGAGAAGACGCGCGGAATGCCGCGATCGTTCTCGCTGGGCAGGTAGTCGATCTTCGGACCGATGAAGTTGAACGGACGGATGACCGTGTAGTTGAGTCCCTCTTCCAGACCGTACGCGTGCAGTACACGCTCCAGGAGTTGCTTGGCGCAGGAGTAGATCCACCGGTGCTTGCCGACCGGACCGAGGATGAAGTCCGACTCCTCTTCGTTGAAGGTCGCGTACGCGGGGTTGTCGGGGTCGGCGAGCTTGTCCCCGACGACGCTCACCACCGTCTTGCCGTAGACCTCGCTCGAGGAGAACTGGATCAGGCGCTTCTGGTGCTCGACGCACTCCTCGACGATCCGGAGGTTGTCGGTGAAGTTGAGGCGGAAGACCTCGAGCGGCATCTTGACGTACAGCCCGGGGTTGGCGTACGCGACCAGGTCGATGACCACGTCGGCCTGGCGGGTCAGCTCGCCCAGATCCAGTTGCGGGTCGCGAATGCTCTTCTCGATGAAGGTCAGCCGCGGATGCTGCAGGGTCTCGGTCAGCTTGTCGGAGTGGATGTCGACGCTGACCACCTCGTGTCCCTCAGCGAGCAGGCGCTCGGTCAGGTGGGCACCGATGAAGCCGCCGCCGCCCAGGGCGAGGATCCTGGCCTGCTTCGTATCTCTGGAGCTCTGGAGTAGGTCGAGTGCTGACATAGGACTCCGGGACACCGGAGGGGAAGGGAAGGCGCAATGGTCGATCCAGTCTTTCGGCCATCAGAATGGGGAATCCCGACCCCTATCACCCAATCGTCCCGCCGCTGGTCACCCTGAACAGGGCGACAAAAACGCCCACCTCGCCCCCTCCGGCGGGGGTTGACTCAGCCCTCGCCGCGCAGCAGTCGCTCCGCCTCGTCGACGTCGATCTCGCCCGCCTTCAGCCGGGCCAGCACGGAGATGGGTTCGGGGGGCTCCGGCTCGTCCTTGATGAGGCGGAACACCTCGTCGACGCGCTGGCGGACCGTCGGGTAGGAGACCCCCAGCCGCCGCTGCACCTCCTTGAGATTGCCGCGGGCGGCGAGGAACAGGTCGAAGATGCGGCGCGACTCCCCCTCCAGCGAGCAGACGGGGCAGGTGTCGAAGTCGCCGCGGACCTGGGCCTCGCAGCTCGGGCACTCGAGCTGGACGACGCGCAGCTTGCTGGCGCAGGAGGGGCACCGCGGGGGGAGGGCTCGTTCACTGGACACCGTTCGACCTCCGGATCTCGATGTTGCCACCCATCGTCTTGCAGAGCAGGGAGGCGAAGGCCTCTCCTTCGCCCAGCTGGAGCTGCGCCACCTGCCGGCCGAGGCGGCCGCTCTTCTCGATCGAGCCGAGGGTCTCGTCGACGGCGATCGAGCCCCCGAGCGCGATCGCCTCGGTGCGGGTGCCCCAGGTCCCCTCCTCGACGTCGACGCGGATGTTGCCGCCCATCGTCTTCGCCTCGCACTCGTCGGAGCACTCGGCGCGCAGGAGGACGCGGATGTTGCCACCCATCGTCTTGACCTTGAAGCCGCGCTTCAGATCGGCGAGGCGTAGGTCCCCGCCGGTCGATTTGACCTGGAGCGGGCAGCGGAGCCCCGACAGGTCGGCGTCGCCGCCGAGGGCGTGGACGAAGACGCCGGCGACCGCGGGGGGCACGGTGACCTTCAGGAAGCCGCCGGCCCAGCGGATCACCGGTCCGCTGGAGCTCTTCAGGAGGCGCAGGTTGGAGGCGAGGTCGCCTTCCACCTGGCACCCGGGGCCGTCGCCGCCGACGAGGACGAGGTCCCCACCGCCGGGGCCGCCGTCGCGGTCGTTGCGCAGGAAGAGCTTGGCGCCCTCCTCGACCTCGAAGACGCCGTCCTCGGAGGAGAGCGGTGGTAGCTGCTCGGCGTCGAGCTCGCCGGGAAAGGGGCGCTCCTTCTGGAACTCCCCGCTGATCTCGCCGGCGATGCGCCCGATCATCGGCCCGATGCCGGCCACGGTCTGCTTGACCGAGGTGAGGGCGTCGTGGATCGCCTGCTGCTTGCGGCCCGCCGCAGGTCGCTCTTCCAGCTCGCGCCGGTGCCGCCCGTCCTCGAGGGCGATCAGGAGCCGTTCGGCTCCGTCCACGTCGATTTGCCCTTCGGAGAGCATCTGCAGGATCTCCTGTCGTTCGTCGCTCATGTTCTGGTCCTCCTGTGGGGAGGATAGCGACGATGGGGGCGATTATGTTTACAAATTGGCAGATGTGATTGCTATTTTACAAACCACAGCTGCCAATCTGTGGCAGGAATTGCCTCACCTGGTCAGTCCGAACGAGCCTCCTCGATCGCCCGGGCCAGGGGCTCCAGGAACTGCCGCAGCTCGTCGGTCAGGGAGGCGGGGATCGGGGGGAGCTGACCGGCGGCCAGTTGGCGGAGGTAGGCGACGAAGTCGGGGAAGGGGGCGGGGTACTGTTCCAGCGTGGCCAGAGCCTCTTCTTCCGCGGGGCCGAGGCCGTCGTCACCGAAGCCGGCCTTGGCGCAGGCGACCGAGAGTTGCTGGAGAGCCTGCAGCATCTGGGCGGGCAGACTGCCGCCTCCCCCAGCGCGACGCTCGAGCTCCTCGATCAGGTCATCCCGTTTCTTGGCCCACTCGGCCGCGGCGGCAGCATCGCCACGGGCCTGGGCGATCTCGGAGAGGGTGTTGTAGCTTCTGTAGGCCTCCTTGAGCCCGAGAGACTCGCGGATCTGGCGGGCTTCGTGGGCGTGCTGCTCGGCGGCGTCGAGGTCGCCGAGACAGAGGTGGATCCGGGCGAGTTGGGCCCACGAGCGGGCTTCGTCCGGTTTGTTGATGCGGGCCTGCTCGATCTCCAGGCTCTCCTCGACGGAGCGGCGAGCCTCCATGAAATGCCGCCGGGCGGCAGGCTCGTCGCCCCTTTCGCGGGCAGCTTCGCCTTCGCATTGGCAGACAATGCCGATGTTCTGCGCAGCTTGGCCCAAGCCAGGCTGATCCTTCAACTGCACGGCCAGCTCGCGTGATTTCTCGTACCAGGCCCGGGCCTCGGCGAGGCGGCCAGCTTTCCGTTCGACCACACCGAGAAGATTGTAGGTCCGCATGATCGAAGCCTCGTCACCCGCTTCCTGAAAACGCTGAAGTGCCTGCTGGTACAGATGGGTGGCGCGGTCAAGGAGGTTGCGGTCGTCGGCAAGGATGCCTTGATGCTGGAGAGTGGTTCCCTCCAGCTCCTTGTCCCCGGCCTGGCGGGCGGCGGCGAGGGCCAGGTCGTAGCGGGAATCAGCTTCATTGTAGCGGCCCAAAGACATGAGGATGCTGGCACATTGGCCATGGCCAGCGGAGACCTCTCGGCGCGCACCTCGTTCCTCATCGATTGTCAGCGCTTTCTCCGCCACGTCGAGTGCCTCGTCGTGCTGGCCGGTTCTCCTCAAGGCATTGGCCAAATCGCCCATCGTGGCGGAGAGGTTGCCTAGCTCGGTTGCAGCCCTCACGTGGTCAGGTGTGGCAAGCAACTCTTCCCAAGGCTGGCCCGCGGCACTCTCCACCAGGGTCTCCCACTGGTTGATAGCGTCCCGCAGGACAGGAACTGCTTGGGCGGAAGCGCCAGAGGAATACAGTACTCGGCCCAATGTCAAGATCGTCCCCGCCAACTGAAAAGCAGGATCGAATTCCGTGGTGTCGCGGAGACGCTCGACGAGGGCCTGCAGTTTGTCTACCGCACCTTGAGGATCGCCTCCGGTGAAGAGCGTCCAGGCGTGGTTCCTCTCAAGAGCGGCGGCTTCTTTCGTGAAGCCCGCTTGGGTCACTGCGTCCCGGAGCCACTGCACCCAGGCGTCGCGCTCGCGAAGGCGGTTGGACCGTGCTAGATAGACGTCTAGTGTGTCCCCGAGCCACGCGGCAGCTTGATGCTGGCTATCGGCCACGGCCCAGCGGACAGCGGTGCGGTAGTTGGCCTCCTCGCGATCCAGAATCTCCAGGGCTGTGCGCGATTGTGGACCTTTCAGCGCCTTTTGCAGCGAATGCATGAGGGCCAGATAGGCGCCGATAAAGCGTTCCCTCGTCTCCGGCTGCTCCGCAAGGCGGCTGTCGGCCGAGGCGATCGCCAGCGTGGGATGGAAGCGCAGGAAGGGGCGCCCCGCGACCTGGATCCCGTCCTCGATCCGCAGCAGGGCGATCCCCTGCAGCTCGCTGCGGATCGGTGCCCAGGCCTCGGGCTCGATCTGGCTCACGTCGAGCAGGTTGTCCTCGAACACCCCTCCACGGAAGAGCCCGAGCCAGGGCAGCGCCTCGCGGGCCTCCCGACTGAGATGCCGCCGGGAGAACTCCAGCGAGGCCAGCAGCGACTCGTTTCGACTCTCGTCCGCCTTCTGCCGCGACTCCTCGACCAGCTCGCCGAGGTCCTCCCGGATCCTTTCCGGCGTGAGCGTCCGCAGGTGCGGGCCGACCAGCTCCAGCGAGAGCGGATGGTCGGCCAGGTCGCTCAGCAGCGGATCGAGCTTCTCCATGGTCAGCCGGGGGTCGTCCAGCGACTGCCCATCGCGCTCCAGGATGCGGTGCAACAGCCAGAGGCTGTCCGGGCGGGCGAGGCCCTTCAGCTCCATCCGCTGCACGCCGCGCAGACCCGTCTCGCCGGGGCGGCAGGTCACCAGCACGCAGCCCCGCCCCTCGCCGGTGGTCAGGTCGTCGAAGAGGTCGGCCAGGCGGCGGCGCTCTTCATCGGTGTACGGGGTGTCGTGTTCGGCGCCGCCGTCGTCGAACTGCGGCAAGGTGCTCTCGAAGTTGTCCCAGACCATCAGCACGTCGCGCTGCTGGAAGAACTCGATCGCCCGGCGCCGCTGTTCGTTGGCGGGTAACTGATCGAACTTCGGACCCTCGCAGTAGCCTCCCAGCAGCAGTAGCCTCCCAGCAGCTGAACCACGCGATCGGCGGAGGTGCACCCCTCGAAGCTCACGAAGCAGGCACCGTCGCGGAACAGGCCGCTGCGCGTCCACCACTTGGCCGCCTCGGTGGCCAGCGCGGTCTTGCCCATGCCGCCCATCGCGTGCAGGACGATGCCGCGCCTCCGGCGGAAGAGGCGCTGCAGCTCGTAGAGCTCCTTCGCCCGCCCCTGGAATTCGTACTGCGGCGGGCGCGGGAAGCCGCCGGGCTGGCCGTGCTCCGGCGGCGGACGGAAGCCGCGCCGGCGGAGGGCGTCGTCGGCATCGCCCGAGTGAACGAGCTGGGCCAGCACCGCCGCGTTGTCGGCGTCCTGGTCTGGATCGGTGAAGTTGACCCACAAGAGACGGTCGAGGCTCTCCGGCAGCTCGAGCGGTTCGAACTTGACCGGCAGCAGGCGGCCCCCTTCGGGATTGAGCTCGCGGTGCTTCTCGATCTCCCAGGCGACCCACTCCGAATCCAGCGCGGCCGGGGAACCGACGACCACGGTGTAGCGGCTGTCGCGGATGCCGGCTTCGCACTGCGGTTCCAGCTCGCCGACCACGCACTCCCACTTGTCCAGCCACACGCGCAGGCCGTGCTTCTCGACCAGCCTTCGAGCCAGCGCCTCGACGCGGTCGGAGTCGTTGTGATTGTGGCTGAGGAACAGGTCGTACTGCCGCAAGGACTTCCCCGCCGCCGCGCCCGGCGGGAGCAGCGCCTCATCGGGCCCACGCTGGTACAGGTGCGGCAGGTACCAGTCCTTCAACGCGATGGTGCGCCCCTGCGGGCCGTACTCGATCCAGCGAGCCGTGGTCGAGGTCAACGCCGCGCGCCCCTGCGCAACCGCGTGCCCGATCGTCGTCCCCCGCACCAGCTCGCGGTAGAAGCGATCCAGCAGGATCCTCGCCGCCTCGACGTGCACCGCGTGGCTCATCGACAGGACGCTGCCGACCCCCGCCTGGATCAGCCGCGGGGCGACCGACCGGAAGACCGCGGTCCTCCCCACGGTCGCGCTGCGGCAAGCCTCCAGGACGACCAGCGGGATCCGGTGCTGCGCCAGCAGGTTGCCCAGGCGATCGGCCCGCACGAAGTCGGGCTTCGACTCGCCCGAGCCCGTATCGGGCTTCTCGAAGCACAGGGCGCCGATCTGCGCCTCCTCCAGGAAGTTGCCGTGTCCATCGAAGTGGACCAGGTGATACGGCTCGCCCGCTGCCTGCCCGTCGCGGAGCATCTCCTCCATGCGCGCCAGGGTCGGCGGCCGGCAGAACTCGATCTGCACGCTGGCCCCGAGCGGATCGAGCGCGGCGAAGAGCGACTTGGTGGTCATCCGCGGGTCGATGAAGCCCGCGTCGGCCGGGCGGCTGACGATGTAGAGGATCCGCAGCGGCAGCTCGACCGCCGGCGCCTGCTCATCCTCGCCCGGCTGGACCCCCTCCGGCACCTCCAGCTGCCGCCGGACCGAGACGCGTTGAGCCAGGCTGCCGGCGTCGTCGGCCATCAGCTCCCAGGGCAACCGCAGCAGGATCGACTGGTCCGTGGCGATCGTCAGCGTGCGCGGCTCGGGACTCTCGAGCAGCTGCTGGAGGAGGGCGCGGTTCTCGGGAGCCGCGAAGAGGGCGTCGTACAGCCGGCGGCCCCACTCGTTCAGCTGCGTCTCGATGCCGCCGGCGCGGATGACCGCCCCACCGTCCGGCAGGTCCATGTAGGTCTCGAGGTACCAGCGCAGGTTCTCGTAGTCGTCCTCCGTGAGGAACGGCGTGAGCTCGCCGTCGACACCCAGCACCTCTCCCGCCGCGTCGGTGAGCTCTGCCCGAAAGACATCGTCACCAGACGTACCGAACCGGACCCGGATTTCCTGCAACATGATTCACATCCCCTCTCCGTAGTGATGGCGAACACTTGCTCCATCACCTTAGGAGGTCGTCGTCGATCCCGCCAGTCGACACGACCGGGCCAGACGTCGGAAACGTACGACGTCTGGCCCACATACCCCCTGAAAAGAGCTTACCCGGCCGCTAGCCGCCGGCCCGACTCTGCAGGTACCCGTAGTCGATCGTCACGATCGTCTCCCCTTCGAGGGCCTCGCAATCCTCATCCACGCAGTACAGGAGCCCGTCGGGTTTGCACTCGGCGTCCTCGACCTCGAACAAGATGGCTCCGACTCCGATCGGATCTCCGACGCCCAGATTGGCGCGGCAGTACTCCGGGTCCTCGTCGCCCCCCAGGTTGAACGTCATCGGCGGGGTCAGGGGAACACCCGCGAACGATGCCGTGGAGGGTGGAGTCGCGGGCGCCGGAACCAGGTCCTCGTAGATGGCCGATCCCTTGCCCACCGGCGCGTCGATCAGCCCGATACGGTCGACCGCGACGTCACCCACCGAGACCCTCCCCGACACCATCCCCACCGAAGCGGGCGAGTGCGTGGAGAGTTCGAGGGCGAGCGGGAACTGGGTACTCCACGCCCCGTCCGCGTGGGGCGGGGTGTAGGTGACCGGCGGGGTGATCTCCACGATGTTGAAGTCGGGGTCGTCGCCGGGGATCTCGGGGCTGCCGAAGTAGACGCCGAGGGTCGATCGGTTGGAGCGGGGATAGACGGCGACGTAGACCTCGATGTTGCCCGCAGTCCCCAGCCAGGTAAAGCCGCGAACGGCCGAGTCCAGGGTGGTCGGCACCGATGAGCTCTCGAGTGGGTTCGTCCGGAACAACCACTCGATCCGATCGGACACGGAATCGCCGTCGGAGTCGGCCTGCCAGGGTGAGGTGCCGAGGATTCGCTCCATCTTCGTCGGCAGTCCGTCGCCATCCGGGTCGGACATGCCCATCTGGGCCACTGGTGGGGCGGGGAGCATGGCGGCTCCGAGGACGACCTCCACGGCGGGCGGACCCGGATCCGGGGAGGAGGAGAGAGCCTCGGGGTGGGCGAGGTAGGCGGAGCCGGCGGAAGCGACGAGAACAAAGCCGACGAGTCGAACGAACATGTCGATCTCCTTCCAGGAGGTACTGCGGGCACGCGCCAGCCCCGCCCCGACGACCGTGGAGATGGGAATCTGCGAGCGAGAGCCCACGTGGTTGCTGAACGCACCCTGAAGGAGCCGGGGAGCGGAATCGGTTCAGCTACTTCGGCAAATGCTGCGGAGCCTGCGCCGGCCGCCACTCCAGGTACCGCTTCCACCCCGCGCCGCATCACTGGCTGCGGCTCGGGGTGGAGCGGGACCTCCCGGGATCAGGAACCGGGTCGAATCAGGAACAGGGCGTCCCGCTCGGACAGGGTCAGATCCGGGGAGAGGATCACCTGGCCGTCGTTGGTCGCCGGATCCTGATCGGGACTGCCCTGGAGTCGTCGCCACAGGATCACCGCCCCGTTCGGAGCCAGCGAGAAGGTCACGTCGTCGAGGGAGGGATTCACCAGCACCATCCCGTTCTCGAACTCCCGCTGCAGGGCGGGTGCGGCGGAGTGGATGGTCAGGTTCCGCAGGTAGAACGGTTTCCCGCCCTGATTCTTGGGCAGGCGGAATACGAGGTTCACCTCGCGAGTCCCGGTCGCCGGATCGGGGTCGTTCCCGGCGCGGCGCCAGTAGAACTCGGCCAGGTACGGCTGCGTGTGCATGTTCGCCCGGGCGATGTTCGGCGAGCGCGGCTCGGGATACCGACCGTTGCACTTCATCTCGAGGATCCGGTAGCGCTGCAACGGGTCGTCGAGAGGGTCGGTCCAGACCTCGCAGAACACGACGAGATCTCCTTCGGTGATATCCAGGGGGGGAAGCTTGACCTTCACCAGCACGTCGTCGCTGTCCGGCGCCAGCCGCAGGGTGTGCGGGCCACCGGGAACGCACATCAGCATCGAGGTCCCGTTGATGACCTGCATCTGGGACGTGAAGGAGGACGGGAAGGTCAGGCCGGTCCCGCCGAGGAGGTCGCTGGACTGGAGCGCGAGCCGCCGGGCCGGTTCCACGGGTTGTCCGAGCCAGTTGGAGATGTCGTCGACACCTCGATCGACCTCGTCGTAGATGAGCAGGTCGTCGTCGTCCGGAAGCTGTGCCCCCGTGCCGTCGTGACCGTCGGGACCGGTGAAGAACGTCAGGTGGAAGTCGAACATCGGCCCCATGGCCAAGGACGCTCTCTCGATGTTCCAGCCGAAGTCCTGATGAGTGTAGTGCCCCGAATTGAACTTGTGGTTGATGTAGTTCATCCGCGGGCCGACCGCGTGCTCGTTCCAGAACAGGAGCCGGTTGACCCCACTCGACCAGTCCCATAGCGGGTGCGCGAACTCCTCCTGCCCGCAGGGGAACCGCTCCATCTCGATGCCGTTCGTGACTCCGACACTTCGAGCCGTCCGCACCTTCTGACCATCGATCGTGATCAGGAAATCCTCCCCCATCGCCTGCCTCAAGAGGCTGAGGAACTCCGCGGCTCCCTCGTCCATGAGCCATTCGTAGTCGACGCCTTCGTTCTTGTCCGGAATACGGTTGTTGTCGATGTCGACCTTGCGAGTGTCATCCTTGTGCAGCGGATCCCTGAAGACCACGTCGAAGTTGACGCCCTCGTAGTCGGAGAACTGTCCCTGGTACATCGAGACGACATGGTCGAGGCGAGCAGCGACCAGGCTGTCCCCCTGGGCGTCGACCGGACCACTCAGCGAGAAATTGAACATCCAGGTGGTCACGTCGTCCTGGAACGGATCGGGCACGATGGGGGCGATGTGGGACCCCATCGCGAAGTCCTTTCCGGTGGAGAAGTACTGCCCCCGATCGACCTCGAGGGTGTTGGTGGCCGCGATGACGTCTCGGACGTAAACGTACTCACTGTCGAGCCAGTTGATGCCCCCACTCGCATCCAGGGAGCAGATCACGGCGTCATCGCCGGGCAAGAATCGATTCGGGTGCGCGACCCGGATCTCACCGAACTCGCTGCCTCCCGAACTGCTGTTGCCGGGCAGGTCGCCGAGCAGGGTCGAACCCGCGTAGTAGAGCCAATGTCCCGGAAAGTAATTCGAGTGTGTCCCGGAGTAGGTCGGTCCTCGACTCGATCCATTGGTCATCGAGTAGATGAGCTTGGACGGATACTGCGGGTGGGCGATCAGGTACTGGATATAGGGATGGACGGGGGTCGGTACGTTCGGACAGATGCCGTCCAGACGCGAGATCTTGCTGACCCAGGTGAGCTGGTCGTAGGTGTTCGTCGAGGCCAGCGTCTGGGTGCGAAACCAGATGGCGGTCGGCGCACCATCGTCGAAGATCTCGTTGTCGTACACTCCCTGGGCAGTCGTATCGGGTGCCATCGCTCCCCAGATCAGGGGAAGGAGGGTGAGCAGCTTGCACGTGTGCTTCATTTCGTATCCTCGGGCATTCCTTCCCCGTGACCGCTCTGCGGACCGGGTGGGCAGGATGGGAAACGGACGCCGCGCGCCGGGAGCACGCCTGGCGTCCTCTCGGCTTCGGCGGCCAGAGGAACGCGCGAGCTCGAGAGAACGGTGCACCGATCCCGGGAAAAAGGCGCCGCCGCCTTCTCCGGATTGGTACCGACTACTTCGTCAGCTCCTCCATCAACGCCGTCAGGTAGACCCAGAAGCGCTGCACCGACGAGATCGAGATCCGCTCGTCGGGGCTGTGCGGGGCGAAGATCGAGGGGCCGATCGAGATCATGTCCATCCCCGGGATCCGCTCGCCGAGGATCCCGCACTCGAGGCCGGCGTGGACCGCCTTGACCTCCGGCTCGGAGCCGAACTGCTGCTGGTAGATGGAGCGGGCGCGCGCCAGCAGGGCGCTCTGGAGGTCAGGTTGCCACCCGGGGTAGCCCTCGTCGCGGTGGACCGTCCCGCCGGCGCTCTCGATCGCGCTACAGATCTCGTCGCGGATCGCCGTCAGCTCCGCCTCCACCGACGAGCGGGAGCTGGTGAGCACCGTCAGCACGCCGCCCTCGTCCTTGACCACGGCGAGGTTGTTCGAGGTCTCCACCAGCCCCTCGATGTCGCGGCTCATCTTGGTCCAGCCCACCGGGATCTTCAGGAGGAGCTGCAGGAAGGGACCGAGGTCGGGAGGCAGCATCGTCACCTCTGCGCTTTCGGTGGATTCCACGCTCATCGAAATGCCGGGATCGGCCTCGCCGAGACTCGCCCTCTCACTCGCCAGTCGGCCCTCGACCAGCGCCTTCAGCTCGGCGACCTTCGCCTCGGGCACCCGCACCACGGTGCGCGCCTCGCGCGGGATCGCGTTGTGCAGGTTGCCGCCGGCGAGGGTGTCGGAGGCGCTGACCAACCCCCGCTCGATCCCTTCGACCAGCGTCTGGGCGAGGATCGCGATCGCGTTGCCGCGGCCGACGTGCGCGTCGAGGCCGGAGTGCCCGCCGAGCAACCCGCCGATCTTCAGCTCGAGCGCGGTCGTTCCCGCGGGAGGCGCCTGTCGCGGCACGTGGAACTCGCCGTGCTGATCTCCCCCACCGGCGCAGCCGATGTACAACGCACCTTCCTCCTCGGTATCGATATTGATCAGCAGCCGCCCGGTGATCATCGTCTCGTCGATCCCCGACGCCCCGGTCAGCCCGGTCTCCTCCTCGACGGTGCAGAGCACCTCGAGCGGCCCGTGCTTCACCTCGGGGTCGTCGGCGAGCGCCAGCGCCATGGCGATGCCAATCCCGTTGTCCGCACCGAGGGTCGTGCCCCGCGCCTTGACGAAGTCACCGTCGACGTATGCGTCGATCCCCTGCGTGGCGAAGTCGTGCTCGGTGTCGTTGTTCTTCTCGCACACCATGTCGAGGTGCCCCTGCAACACCACCGTCGGCGCGCCCTCGCACCCCGGCTTGGCGGGGATGCGCACGATCAGGTTGCCGACGTCGTCGACCTGGCCGCTCCAGCCCCGCTCGCGGGCGAGCGACAGGAGGTCGTCGCGAAGGGCCGCCTCGTGCTCGGAGCAGTGGGGCGTGGCGCAGATGCGCGCGAAGTGTTTCCAGATCAGCCGCGGTTCGAGGTCATCGAGCACGGGTATGTCCTCCTGAGAAGAGCCGGCCCGCCGGTTCTCGCGGGCTCCAACGCGTGGGGTGAGATGGCGCGGAGTATAGCCAAATCGACCGGATCAAGGGGTCAGGAGAGCGCGGTAGCGAGCCTCCATCTCCCGCGCATCCTCCTCCGGCGTCTTGTAGCTCGGGAAGTCCCGTGAGAGCCTCTCGATCAGCCCGCGATCGTCCATCAGGCGCTGCAGCACCTGCGCCAGGGAGCGCTCGTCCGCGGCGCGGAAGTGCAGGCCGTCGACCCCGTCGCGGACGAGCTCGGCCATGCCGCCGATGTCGCTGGTGACCACGGGGGTGTGGTGCAGAAAGGCCTCGTGGATGACCAGGGGCGAGTTCTCGAACCAGGTGCTGGGCACCACGAGCACGTCGATCTCGCGGAACACCTCGGCGAGGCGATCGTTGTCGAAGCGACCTCGGAAGCTCACCGAGGCCTCGGCCGCCAGCTCACTCAGCCGCGCGTGGTAGGTGTCCTCGTCCGGTCGGTAGTCGCCGAACACCAGGAGACGGCAGTCGAGTCGCTTCAGCCGCCGCATGGCGCGCAGCAGTACGGCGATGCCCTTGTACTCGAGCAGCGAGCCGATGAAGCCGAAGCGCGGTCCGCCGGTGCGCGGTGGCTCGGGAGGTGATACTTCGCCGCTCGCGGGCCGCATGCCGTAGTCGGAGTGGACGACCCGCTCGGGCTCGAAGCCGCCGCTCTCGAGCAGCACACCGCGCAGGAAGCGGCTGGGCGCGATGGTGAGGTCGACCGCACCGAAGCGCGACAGCACGTACCGTTGCCGATCGCGGAGATCGATCCAGCTGCGCGTGAAGCGCGACAGCCGCCCACCCGCGGGTGCCAGCCGATCGAGGAGATCCACGAGCGGATTTGCCAGCGGAAAGAGCCTACGCGCGGGCGTGATCAGGCCTGGTGACTTGTCCTTGATGCACGGAAAGCAGCCCAGTCCCTGGTTCCCGTCACACCGCACGCCGTCGGTGCGCTGGAGCTGGACACGGGCACAGACGGCCCAGTAGTCGTTGGCCGTGTAGACCGTCGGCAGGCCGGCTTCGCGCGCGGTGTCGATCCAGTCCACGGAGAGGTGCAGGAGGTGCTGGAAGTGCACCAGCTGTGGGCGCGTGCGTTCGAGGAGCATCTCGAACACCTCGCGCGCACCGGCGGGCCGGTAGCTCTCGCCGATCGGCAGGCCGTCCACGCGGCGCACGATCCGGTAGACGGGCAACCCGGAGAACTCCGTTTCGCGCACGGTCCAGTCGGGCTCGTCGCCTTCCGGCGGGGTGCGCGCGGCCACGGTCACCCGGTGTCCCCGCCGCTGCATCTCGAGCGCCAGCTCGAGGGTGTACACCTCCGTCCCGGCCCAGGTGTCGGGGCAGAAGCCGTGCACGACGTAGAGCAGACGCAACGAGTCGGACATGGGAGAGACGATACGGTGCCGCACGAGGATCCGCCACGTTGCGCGACTGGTCCCGGCGCCTGACCTCGATCAGAACCCCAGCTCCGCCAGGCGGCCCGCCACCCACGCATCCCGCAATGCCCGCACCGAGGTCTCCAGGGGAGTCCCGATGATCTCGACGTCGTCGAATTCGATCGCGTAGTCGCTGTGCACGAACAGGACCACCGCGCCCCGGACGTTGCGGTGGCAGGAGTCGGAGAAGACCTCGTCTCCGCCGCGAAGGAACTTCACCTGGTTGCGGCCGTCGTGCTCGAGCCGCAGCTCGTAGACGACGTCGAAGTGGATCTTCACCTCGTCGGGCTTCTGGCGGTTGAGCGCGCCGGTCTTGGCGTCGACGACGTCGAGGCCCAGCGCGTTGACCATCCCGATCCGAGCCATGCGCGGCCCGTTGCACAACGAGACCTCGAAGCTGAGCTCGAGCTGCTGCTCCGCCATGTCCCCGCCCAGCATCCGGCACTTGCAGGCGATCGACTGCGGCCCCTCGAACTGCAGCCGGTGAGTGAGGCTCGTCTGGCCGATCCCGATCAGCTTCCCGTTCTCGCAACCGAAGCTCGACGATTCCGACTGCAGCTCGCCGTACCCGGCGTGGCGCCGCCCCGGCGTCTCCTCCAGCTGCCAGTCGCCAAGCTGCTTCTCGTCGGCGAAGTCGTAGCTCACCGCCAGGCGACCATCCTCGCGAGTCTGCACCGCCCCGGCGAGCGCCGTCTCGACTCCGCCCGCCTCGAACTGGGCCCCGAGGAGCTGCTCGGCCAGCGTCTCCAGGTCCCCTCCCAGCGCCGCGATGAAGCTGACCTTCTCCTTCTGCGACCACAGCTCGCCGATCAGCTCCAGCGCGCGCGGTGCCGCTTCCGCCGACTCCTCGCTCGCCGCCGCGGAGAGCTCGATGAGCAGCTCGGCGACCCCGATCGCCTCCCACCGTTTCGGATAGTCCGACTCGACGTCGCCGGCGAGCGCGACCACCTCTGGCTCCTCCCCGCGCAGGAGGCGCTTCACCTTGGGATCGTTCGCGAGGACACAGGGGTAGGCCGCCGCCCAGCCCGCCTCGAAGCCCCACTTGCGGTCGCGCATGCGGCGGGCGAGCTCGACGGGATCGAGCTCGGCGAACGCCAGGCTCTCGACGCCACGCCGGTTCTTCTCGAAGTGGACACGCCCCTCCTTCACCTCGGCGAGCTTCGCCGTCAGCTTCTTCCCCTCGTGCTCGAAGCTGAACTTCTTCCCCGAGGTGACGAGGTGAGCGAGGAACCCGTCGCGCACCTCGATCCAGGCGCGCAGGCGCTGGCGCTCCCGCTCGACCCGCTGCGCCGCCTCGGCGGGCGGCCCGATGGCGAGCGCCCCGTCGAGCAAGCGCAGCGCCGCCTCGGGGTCTCCCGCGCGCGCTTGCGCGATCGCCAGGGCGAGGCGCGCGTCGGGGTCTAGCAGAGTCTCGAAGAGACGCGCCGGCCCCGCGGCCGCGGCACCCTCGCCGGCGGCTTCGGTCAGGCCGCGCGCGGCGAGGAAGTCGCGCAGGTGACCGGAGTCGAGCGAGGTGCGAGGCCGCTCCTCGCGCGCCGTCCGCCAGACGTACTGCCAGAAACTCCACTCCAGCTCCGCGAGATCGACGTCACCGAGGTACTCGGCGAGCGGTTTCTCGCCGAGGCGGTTCTTGATCGCCCGCTCGGTGTACTCCCTCATCAGCTCGGGGATCGGCTCGGGCGCTTCGAAGGCGAGGTAGTGAACGAACGCGCTCGCCATCGCGACGTAGGTCGACGCCGCCACTCGTTCGTCGACGGAGAAGCCTCCGATCGCTCCCCGGGTACAGCTCGAGATCACGCTGTCGAAATCGGACTGGCGCAGGAAGCTCTCCAGCGACAGCAGGTAGCATTGGCGGGCACCGGGCGACTGCAGCACCTCGACCAGCCGATCCAGCGCGGGCAGGGCCAGCTTTCGCTCGCGCAGCGCCCGGACCTCGAGCTCGCGGTGCGCGGCCAGGTCGTCGGCGAGCCCCTCCCACAACCAGAAGGGACCGGGCGTGCCCTCGACCGAGGGGCCGTGCCCCTGCACCAGGAGATGCGCGGCCTGGTGCAGCACGAGGTGGCTGTCTATCGGCGTCTCCGGCGCGGGCTCGCGGAGGAGCAGGAACTGATTGGCCGCGTCGTACCAGGCGGGACCACCGAGGGCGAGCTCCTCCCCGACCGCGCGCAGGCAGTCGCTGAGCTCCACCTCGTCCTCGAGGATCACCACGACCAGCTGCCGCCGGTCCGCCCGCAGGCGCAACCCCATCGGCTCGGCGAAGTCCGCGCGAAAGCTCCCGTGCAATCCGTTCAGCCACTCCAGTCGCCGGGCCACCACCTCGCCGACGTACGCCTCGGGGGCGCCATCGGGCTTCTGCACCAGGAACAGGAACGGCGGGTGAGTCCGGACCCACTCGAGCGGCACGCGGGCGAGGTGGCGATGGCGGCGCAGCTGCCCTCTCACCCCCTGCTCGAAGCGGGCCTGCTCCTCCCCCTGCACGGAAGTCGCGGCGAGGGGCGATCCGCTGGGGAGCAGCAGGAGCGATGCTGCCAGGAGCGCGCGGAACATGCCCCGATTGTACGGTGTCGGGGCCGGATCCGTACAATGGCATGGTCGGCCCGCCTCCCGCGGCCGATCGGAAGCCAAGGAGCGAGATCCGATGAGCGACGAGACCCGAAAGCGTGACCAGTCGCCGGAATCGATCGAGGAACGGGCTCGGCTCGTGCGCGAGCTCACCGAGAATCCCGGAACCCCCGATCTCGATTCCCTGACCTCCTTCGTACGGCTCGTGCACCTGCGGCTGTTCGGCGTCGCGCATGATCGGGATCACGCGATCGACGACCGGGTGGCCGCCGCGATCCAGCTGGGTCGAGAGGCGCTCGCCGCCGGGGAGGACGATACCAAGGGCGTGCGCCCCGAGGTCCGGCAGCTCCTGCACGCTCTGCACGGACACGAGACCGCCGACCCCGACGGACACACGCCACGTATGCTCGAGGCGATCGAGAGCGCGCTGCAGCACTGCTGACGCCGGTGGCTGACGCCATGTAGAGTCAGCCCTCGGCGGCCCGTGACCTGGGCCCGCAGGCGTGGTACTGCGTTGGTCGGGCTCCCTTCTTCTTCACCGTGGACACCACAGGAACCGTCATGAGAACACGTTCGAGACCGATTGCCGGAGTTCTCCTGGCCGCGACCGGGGTCGCGGCGCTGCTCGTCTCGATCGCCGGGGGGCACGGCGGAGGCCACGAGCCCCCCAAGCCGCCGGGACCGCCCCCGAAGCCGTGGTACGGGCCGGGAGACACGCACGGTAAACCGGCCGGCCCCAACCCGAGCCGACCGTCGACCCCAGGTCCCTCCGCGCCCAGCCCCTCGGCTCCGGGTTCTTCCGGCCCGGGAGGGGGACCGACGGCCAAGGTCCCGACCACCCCGATCACGGCGACCGGCCTCGACCTTACCCGCTGGGACCTCTGGTGGCGCTTCAACCGGCACGAGTTCGTCCACCTCAAGGACGCGGTCTGGGCGATGCCCGCGGAGAGCGCGGGCGACGACGCCTTCTTCCTCGGCCACGGCACGAAGAGGATGATCGCCGGCGCGCTGCGGCCGACCGAGGAGGAGCTCGCCGCGCGGGTCGTACCCGCGCTGATCGCGGTCCTGGAGAAGGAGGGGCAGCCGGGGGTGCTCTCGGGCTGCCTGATGGCGCTGGCCAAGATCGGCGCCCTCGCCTCCGCCGAGGCCGACTCCGCCGAGGTGATCGCGGGCTTCCTCGACAGCTCCAACCAGCAGATGAGCGAGACGGCGGCGCTGGCGCTGGGGGTCCTCGGTGAGCCCTCGTCGCTCGCCGCCCTCTCCGATCTCGTCTCCGACGACCCGCGTGGGCGCAGGCTCGTCGGTCGCTCGAAGGTGCCGATGCGGACACGCGCCTTCGCCGCTTACGGGATGGGCATGCTCGCCTCCAGCTGCGAGAATCCCGACGTGCGGCGCTTCGCCGTGCACCGCCTCGCCCACCAGCTGGTGACCGATGACACCGCTTCGCACGATCTGGGCGTCGCCTGCGTGAACGCCCTGGGGCTGGCGGAGCTGCCGAGCGTGCCGGGACACCTCGAGGCCGAGGACCCGGTGCCGCCCGCGAGCTCGTCGAGAGAGGCGCTGCTGCGGTTCCTGATCGAGACCTTCGATGGCACCGACGTCGACGAGCTCGTCAAGGCGCACCTGCCGCGAGTGATGGCCACGATCGCGGTGGGGACCGAGGGCGAGGGTCGCGAGTCGATGCGTATCGAGGTGGCCGATGCCCTGATGCGCGCGCTGGAGAATGGTCGCACCCGTCGCGAGGTGGTCTACGGCTGCGCGATCGGTCTGGGTCGGTTCGGCGACTCGAGCGGATCGCCGGTGAACAAGGGGATCGTCCACGCGCTGGAACGGGTGGTCATCAGCGGCGACACGACCGCGCGCAACCTGGCGCTGATGGCGCTGGGGCGGATCTCGGGTCGGCCGGGGCCGGACGGTTCGATGGGGCAGCTCGGCCGGATCACCAAGCTCCTGATGAGGCAGCTCTCGAAGGGCAAGAGCCGCACGCGCCCCTGGGCGGCGCTGGCGCTGGGGGTCCAGGGGTACAGGCTGCTCGAGCTCGACCTCACTCCCTCGAGCGACGCGACCGCCGCCATGCGCACCACCTTCGAGGAGTGCGGTTCGCCCGAGGATGCCGGCGCCTACGCGCTGGCACTGGGGCTGCGCGGCGACATCGAGTCCTCGGCCCTGATGATGACTCGCCTCTACCGCTTCAGCGACGACCTCGCGCGCGGCGCGATCTCGCTGGCGATCGGGCTGACCGGTGACCAGGAGGGGATCGGTTTCCTTCACCCCTTCCTGCCCGAGGCGGCGTGGCGCCCCGACTTCTTGCGGCCGATGGTGATCGCGCTGGCACTGCTCGGCGACAAGACGCTGGTTCCCCAGCTGGTCACCCAGATCGCGGAGACCGACAGCTCCGCGCGCAAGGGCGTCTACGCCTGGGCGCTGGCGCACATCGGCGACTCGCGAGCGATCGATCCGATCCTGGAGATGCTGGCGGACGAGACGCTGCCCGACCTGACCCGGGGCATCGCCGCGCTGGGCGCGGGCTTCATCTCCGAGCGCGACCACCAGCCGTGGAACGCGGCGCTCTCGATCCAGGTGAACTACTTCGCCAATCCGGATTCGCTGTACGCGCCGGGAGGGGGTGGGATCCTGAACATCCGGTGAGCACTGGCATCGTTCATTGGTCTTGGCACTCCAGCGGTGGCCCCACCTTCCACCGGAGGAGGTCGACCGGTCGCCAGCGTCTGGTCGCGAGGCCCATCGCCATCGCGGGTGTTCTCCCTCCCTTTCTCGCCTCGGCGTTGGTCATGGGGCGCACGTAGTTGCGATAGCAGTTCCAGACCCACAGGTGCACCTCCAGCTTCGCAAGGTCCTTGGAAGCGGCCCAGGTCTGTCGAACCAGCCTCGAGATTCCGTCGCGTAGCATCGCCAGCGTATGGTTGATCCGGAACAGCGGGTTGCGGGTGTCCCGCTTACGCCTGGAGTTCACCGTGATGTGCTCGAGTCGTTCGCCGAACAGCCGTCTGAGGCACGAGCCGTAGCTCTTCTTCTCGTCCGTCGCGACCTGCACCGCCCCTGTCGAGGCGACGTTCTTCGCCAGGACTCCGAAGGTCCGTTTGATCGCTCGTGTCGACCCGGATCGTCGCCGTCCCTCTGATGCCTGGATCCGCTCGAGGCGCTCCTCTTCCTCTGGTGTCCTCGAGCCTCTGGGAGCCAGCGGAGCACATTCGGTGTGCACCACGAAGCCCGTGCGCCGGTCGATGAGCACCGGGACGGTGACCGGCTTGAGCT
>CAZCAC010000042.1:0-66834 GCA_964496575.1 uncultured Planctomycetaceae bacterium
TTCTTCTCGACGTCGAGAAGAAGGACGACGACACCGAGAAGGTCGACGTCGAGAAGAAGGAAGACGACACCGAGAAGGTCGATGTCGAGAAGAAGGACGACGATACCGAGAAGGTCGACGTCGAGAAGAAGGAAGACGACACCGAGAAGGATGACGTCGAGGAAGAGGTCGAACTTCTCGAGAAGAAGGACGACGTCAAGAAGAAAAAGGATGGCGATCAGAAGAAGGAAGACGGCGACAAGAAGAAGAAGGAGGAGGAAGAAGAGAAAGAGACCGAGGTCCGCTTCGAGATCAAGGTCCCGACCAACGCCGAGCTGGCGGAGAACCTGAAGGGCCACCTGCTGCTGGTGCACGGCGAGGTCGACAACAACGTGCACCCCGCCGGCACCATCCGCCTCGCCGACGCCTTGATCAAGGCGAACAAGCGCTTCGACATGATGATCCTGCCCGGGCAGCGCCACGGTTTCGGCGCCTACACCGGCTACTTCAACCGGATGAGGTGGGAGTACTTCGCCGAGCACCTGCTCGGGGACTACCAGACCGGAGCCGACATCAACTATCGGGAGTGATCCGGAGACCGGACGGCTCCCTAACGAGACGCAGGGCGTTTCCAGATACCCCTCCGGGTCCCTGGAGACGCCCTGCGCGTCGTGTGGCGGTCGCCCCGCCCTGGTATCACGCCCCCATCGAGCTGAGCGTGATGTTCACCGTCCCCTCCTCGGTGAACTCCTGGACCCCGACGGTGATCATCCCGTCCTCGACGGGGATGGCGAACGCGCTCATGCGGCCGAGCTCGCAGCGCTCGTTCAAGACCTGCGGGCTCATCGCCTTCAGCTCCTCGCGGTAGAACTCGAAGACCTGGTCGAACGAGTCGGTCGTCGTGTACTGCTCGAGGCTGACCCCCATGAAGCCGCCGGGCGTCGAGCCTTGCATCATCTCGCCGGGCTTCGAGTTGGCGTAGCGGGGGATGGCGCTCATCGAGGGGCCGTGATTCTCCGCACAGCCGGCGAGGAGAACCCCGGCGAGGGCGAGCGCGGAGAGGAAATAACGGAATCGGGAGCCTCTGGCTGTCATGGGTCTGTCCTCGGAGTGGGAGCTGGGGATAACGTTCTCATCCTGCCGATGCCGTCCCGGACTTGAGGTCGATTCCGTTCTCGCGCTCCGGCGGCGCCGCCGGAGCGCGGAGGACCGCCCCAGCGCACTTCACCGCTTCTCTCCCTGATTCGTCCAACTTCCTGCAAACATCCGACCCCCGACGGCGCAGGGGTGGGCGATCGGAACTCGACCGGAGGTATTCCATGTCGCTCAAGAGACTCGTGCTCACTCTCTCCCTGTTCGCGCTTCCCTCTGCGGGCCTCTCCCTGGCCCAGGACGCACCTCCCCCCGAGCGATGGATCCCCGACGAGGCGCTCCTCTCGCTGGAGCTGGCCCGTCCCGCCGACCTGCTCGGCCTCTTGCGCGACGAGGAGGTCACCCAGCTCATCACCTCTTCCACCGGCTGGCTCGCCTTCCGTGAAACGGACGATTACCGGGAGCTGCAAGGTGTCGTCACCTACCTGGAAGGCGCCCTGGGGCTCGACTGGCGTACGGCGCTGGAGCGATTGACCGGTGGCGGGATCACTCTCGCGATCGGTCCGAACGAGGACGCCCTGGTGATCGTCGAGGCGCTGGACGCAAAGCTCCTCGATCAGCTGCACGATATCCTGCTGGTGATCGCTCGCGGCGAGGCGGCGAAGGCGGGCGACGACACCCGCGTCCGCTCGACGCGGCGTGGCGAGCTCGACATCTGGAGCTTCAATGGGAAAGAGGCCCACGCGATCCTGGGCAACCGCTTCCTCTTCGCCAATCGGGCCGAGGTGCTCGACGCCGCGCTGGAGCTCGTCGAGGGCGGGCAGGACGGCAGCCTGGCGTCCTCGAGCTCCTACCAGTCCGCGCGCCGCACCGCCGGCGACGAGACCACCGCGCTCTTCTGGGCGGATCTCTCCAGGTTGAAGCACCAGCCTGGCCTCGCCCGCGCGCTCGACGAGGGTCGCGAGAATCCGATGGTGGCGCTCCTGTTCGCCGGCATCGCCGGGGCGCTGCAAGAGGCGACCTGGCTGGCGACGACGCTCGAGATCGAGCGCGACGGCGTCCACCTGGCGGCACGCGTCGACGGAACGGCGAGTGAACAGGCGGACGCGGCGACCTTCGCCTGGCCGGAAAACCCGGATACCGGTCCCCGGCCCAACCTCGAGGTCCCCGGCCGCATCGCCGCCGCGACCTTCTATCGCGACCTGCACCGCTTCTACGCGGGCAAGGACGTGCTCTTCCCCGAGCGCACCTCGTCGCTGATCTTCTTCGAGAACATGATGGGGATCTTCTTCAGCGGGCGTGACCTGACCGACGAGGTCTTCGCCTCGACGCGGCCCGACATCCGCGTGGTGGTGGCGGAACAGCGCTACGACGAGGAGATCGGAACCCCCGAGGTGCAGATGCCCGCGTTCGCCGCCGTCGTCGGCCTGCGCGACGTCGAGGAGTTCGGCGAGGTCCTCGAGGAGGCGTGGCAAAAGGCGCTCGGGCTGGTCAACTTCACCCGCGGCCAGGAGGCGCTGCCGGGGTTGATCATCGACCGCGACCTGCACGGCGACACCAAGTACACCGTGGCCTACTTCTCGTCGAGAGGCGCCCTGGATCGCACCAGGCTGCACGAACGCTACAACTACCGTCCGACCCTCGCGTTGCCCGGAGACTACTTCGTGCTGAGCTCCACCGACGCGCTGGCTCGCGACCTGATCGACGCGCTGGCCGCCGAGACGAGCCGCGCCGAGAGCCCGCTGTCCCGGGTGAACACGGTGCTGGAGATCGACGGCGCCCAGCTCAGCACCATCCTCGCGGCCAACCGTGAGGGGCTGGTGCGCAACAACATGATCGAAGAGGGGAACAGCCGCGAGGCGGCGGAGACGGCGATCGACGTGCTGCTGAGCATCGCCGAGCTGGTCGGCCCCGTGTCCTTCTCACTCGGTGCCGATGAGAATCACACCACCGCGGACCTCGACGTTCGCCTGCTGCGCCCCGGCGCCACGCGGGCCCGGTGATCCACTGACGGGAGCGCAGTCATGGCGATGAAGACCATACAGCGGATCCGGGTGCGGCGCGACGGGATCGACCCCGCCTGGGCCTGGACTCCGTACGAGCCGGATGAGCGGCGCCCCTGGACTCTCCAGCGGGCCGGACACCTCCTCCGCCGGGCCGCGTTCGGCGCGACGTGGAACGAGCTCGCGCGAGCGCTCGAGGAAGGACCGCGGCGAACGGTCGACCGCCTCCTGCGACCGGAGGGCGAGGTCGACGCGTTCGCGGAGCAGTTCGACGAGTACGAGGTTGCCGCCACCGGCGGCGGCGACAGCGATGGCGTGCGCACCTGGTGGTTGCGGCGGATGATCGAGACGCCCGACACGCTGCGCGAGAAGCTGACGCTCTTCTGGCACGGGCACTTCGCCGCCGACGCGAGTCGGTGCAAGGAGGCACGGACGATGCAGCAGCACGTCACGCTGCTGCGACGGCACGCGCTCGGCTCCTACCGCTCGATGCTCGAGGAGGCGGCGCACGACCCGGCGGTGCTGCTCACGCTCGGGCACGACGAGAGCCGGCGTGCCCGGCCGCAGGACGGATTCGCGCGCGCGCTGCTCGGCGCGTTCACTGTGGGACCCGACCACTTCGCCGAAGCGGACGTCGCCGAGGCGGCGCGCGCGTTCACCGGCACCTTCGTGCTGCGCGAGCAGTTTCGCTTCGTCGAGCGCGAGCACGACCGGGGTGAGAAGGAGATCCTCGGGTGTACGGGGGCCTTCACCGGCGAGGAAGCGGTGGCAGTCGCGCTGGAACACCGGGCCACCCCGAGAAACCTCGCGCGCAAGCTGTTCCGCCACTTCGTCTCCGAGGCGGAAGAACCGGGCGAGGAGCTGATCGTCCCGCTCGCCGACGCGTTCGCGAAGGACCACGACGTGGGCCGGCTCGTCGAGACGATCCTGCGCTCGAACCTCTTCTTCTCGGAGATCGCGTACCGGCAGCGCATCAAGGACCCCGTCGAGCTGGCCATCGGTCTCGTCCGCGGATTCGAGGGGATGGTCGCCACCAAGGCGCTCGCCCGCGACCTCGACCGGCTCGGCATGAGCCTCCTGCACCCGCCGACGGAACGGGGCTGGGTCGGCGGCCGCCACTGGCTCGACCGCGTACGCCTCGGTCGCCGGCACGAGCTCGCACTCGCGCTCCTCGACGAGGCGGGTCACTACGCCGGCAAGCTCGACCCCGAGAAGCTGGCCCGTGAGCACGGGCGCGCCGATGCGGCGGGTGCTCTCCTTCGCTCGCTCCTGCTCCAGGACGACCTCACGAGCCAGGAGTCGTCGCCCGCCGCGCGACGCGCCGCTCGCACCCTGGTCACGCTCCCCGAGTTCCAGCTCGCCTGAGCCGACGGAGATCTGCGATGAAACAGAACCGCCGCGACTTCCTCCAGGCCGCCCTCGGCACTTCCGCCTTCCTCGCGCTCGGCCATTCGAGCCCGCTCGCCCTCGCGCGGGCGACGCGGCGAGCGCGGCAGCGGGAGCGCGTGCTGGTGGTGCTGCAGCTCTCGGGTGGCAACGACGGCCTGAACACGGTGGTGCCGTACGGCGACGACGAGTACGGACGCAATCGCACCACGCTTCGTCTCGACGAACACGAGCTGCACCGGATCGACGACCACCTCGGCTTCCACCCGCGCATGAAGGCGCTGGCGCGCCTCTACCACGACGGGACCCTCAGCATCGTCCAGGGCGTCGGCTACCCGAGCTCGAGCCGCGATCACGCAGTCGCGATGCGAACCTGGTACACCGCCGATCCCGCGGACACCGGAGGTCGCACCGGCTGGCTCGGACGCGTGGCGGACGAGGTCGGCGGGCCGGAGGGGATCGACGTGCCCGCGGCCTTCGTCAGTCCGACGTCGCGGCCGCTGGCGATACGCGCGGAGCGCGCCTTGGTGCCCGGGATTCGTGATCTCGGTGACGTGGTCGGGAGCCGGGAGATCGAGACACCCTCGAGCCCGCGGCGGAAGGGCGGTGACGGCCCACTGCTGGAGTTCGTACGGGCGAAGAGCGAGGAGACGGCTGAGCTGCGCCGCGCCCTCCGGGAGGTCGCGGCCGACGCGGCTGGAGTTGCCGACTACCCCCGCTTCCGCCTCGCGGGCGATCTGCGGACGATCGCGCAGCTGATCCGCGCGGACCTAGGCATCTCCATCTTCTTCACCGAGCTGGGCGGAGACGGCTTCGGCGGTTTCGACAACCACGCCAACCAGCTCGGCAACCACTGCGCGCTGCTGCACCAGCTCTCCGAGTCGGTGGCGGCGTTCGTCGACGACCTGAAGCAGGCGAAGCTGCTCGACCGCGTGCTGCTCATGACCTTCTCCGAGTTCGGCCGCACGCTCGCCGAGAACGGTCGCCGCGGGACGGGCCACGGCGAGGCCGCTCCGGTCCTGCTCGCCGGCGGGCGGCTGCGCGGCGGTCTGTGTGGCGCCCATCCGAGCCTCACCGACCTCGACCAGGGCGCGCCGCGCTTCCACACGGACTTCCGTCGGGTGTACGCGACGGCGCTGGAGCAGTGGCTCGGCTTCGAGAGCGAGGCGGTGCTCGGTGGTGAGTACGAGCCCGTGAACATGCTCGGACCCTAGGCCGGGTCCTCTACACCTGCACGAACGCCGCCGCCTTGGCGCCGCAAATGGGGCACTTCTCCGGCGGTGAGCCGAGCTCGATGTGACCGCAGACCGGGCAGAGGTAGAACTCCGTCACGGCGAGATCCTCGCCCTTCGCGGCCGCCTCCAGAGCCTTGGTGTAGAGCTCGGCGTGCACCGCCTCCGCCTTCACGGCGTAGCCGAACATGCGCTTCGCCTTGTGGCCCTCTTCCTCCGCCTTGGCCAGCATCGGCGGGTACATCTCCCGGTACTCGTGGGTCTCGCCGTCGATCGCCGCCTGCAGATTCTCCGCGGTGCTCTTGATGTGCCCGAGGGCCTTGAGGTGCCCGTTGGCGTGAATCGTCTCCGCTTCAGCGGTGGTGCGAAACAGCCTGGCGATGTTCGGCAATCCGTCCTTCTCCGCCTGCTCGGCGAAGGAGAGGTACTTGCGGTTGGCCTGGCTCTCGCCGGCGAAGGCCTCGGCGAGGTTCTCTTCGGTCGTGGTCATGTCGGTTTCCTCCTTTGAACGCCGGAGAGTAGCCTATCGGCCGTCGCCGTTCCAACCGCTCGTCACGCGATCGTCCCGGTCGACGGTAAGTCCTTCTCGCGCACCCTGCGGTCCCCGAACAACCCGGCGAAATCCTCCACCGCGACGTAGAGACAAGGCACGATGACCAGGGTGATCGCGGTGGCGAACACGATCCCGTACCCGAGGGAGATCGCCATCGGGATCATGAAGCGCGCCTGCCGCGAGGTCTCGAAGATCATCGGCGCGAGACCGCCGAAGGTGGTCAGCGTGGTCAGCATCACCGGACGAAAGCGGCGCATGCCCGCGCTTCGAATCGCCTCCCGCACCCCGGCACCGTCGAGGCGGAGGCGATTGGCGTAATCGATCATCACCAGCGCGTCGTTGACCACCACGCCGGCCAGCGCGACGATCCCCATCAGGCTGATGATGCTCAGCGAGTAGCCCATCACCAGGTGCCCGATCACCGCGCCGACGATCCCGAAGGGGATCGCCATCATCACCACCAGCGGCTGCGTGTAGCTCCGGAACGGGATCGAGAGGAGGACGTAGATCACCAGCAGCGCGATCAGGAAGTTCTGGATCAGGCTGTCGAGACTCTCCTTGAAGTCCGCCTGGCGCCCCTCGAACTGGTAGGTGAGCCCCGGGTGGTCGCGCGCCAGCTCGGGCAGGATGTCGTCGGTCAAGGTCGCCAGCACCTGACCCACCTGATCGATCGGCTCGACGTCCGCCGTCACCGAGATGGTGCGGCGGCCGTCGCGGCGGGTGATCGAGGTGTAGGCCCGACCGCGCGACAGATCGGCCACCTGCAAGAGCGGCACGTCGCGCCCCAGCGGCGTGCGGATCAGGAGCTGCTCGATGTCGTACTCGCTGGTGCGCTGCTCCTCCGGCAAGCGCACCTTGACCTTGATCTCGCTCCGGCCGCGCTGCTGGCGCAGCGCCTCGGCGCCGTAGAAGGCGTTGCGGACCTGGCGCGCGACGTCGCGCACGGTCAACCCCAGGCTGTGCCCCTCCGGCTTCAGCCGGAAATCGAACTGCTTCTTCCCGGGAGTGAAGCCGTCGTCGATGTCGGTGACGTTGCCGAAGTCGCCGAGCCGCCCGGCGAGGTCCTCCCCGGCGCGATCGAGCGTGTCGATATCGCGGTGTGAGAGCTCGACGGTCAGCGCCGCGCCGGAGCCGGGTCCACCGCGGTCGGACTCGAAGCGCAAGGACTCGAGGCCGATCACTTCCCCCGCCTCCTCGCGCCAGAGCGTGGTCAGCTCACCGGTGCTGATCGGCCGCCGGTCGGGCGGCGTCAGGTAGGTGGTGACCTCGACGCGATTCTCGGTGATCAGCGCGTAGACGCCTTCGACCAGCTCGTCTCCCCCATCCCGCCGGGCCGCCGCTTCCGCAGCGACGACCAGCTGATCGGCGACCTCCTGAGTGCGCGAGCGCGGGCTGCCGTACGGGAGGACCGCGGTCACCACCGATCGATCGGACTCGACCCGCGGCATCAGGATCATCCCGATGCGGCCGCTGAACACGTACCCGAGGAGAATCGCCAGGAGCGCCAGTCCCAGGGAGATGGTGAGGTACCGCTTGCCGATGCAGACGCCGATGAACGGGCCGTACCCCTTCTCGATGACCCTGGCCAGGACCCGGGAAATGCCCTGCTGCCGCTCGTGCAGGAAGGAGAAGAAACGACCGCTCGCCCGACGTCGCGAGTGCCCCACGTGCGAGGGCAGGATCAGGAGAGCCTCCACCCACGAGAGCACGAAGACGGTGATCACCACCAACGGGATCACCTTCCACACCTGACCGATGAACCCGGGGACGAAGTAGAGCGGCAGGAACGCGACGATGTTGGTGAGGATGCTGAAGCTGATCGGCACGCTGACGTCGCGCGCCCCCTGGATCGCCGCCTCGATGAAGCCCATCCCGCGGCTGCGGTACTCGTAGATGTTCTCCCCGGCGACGATCGCGTCGTCGACCACGATCCCGAGCGCGATGATGAACGCGAACATCGAGATCATGTTGATCGTCACGCCCATCAGGGGGAGGAACAGCAGTCCTCCGAGGAACGCGGTGGGGATCCCGACGGTCACCCAGAACGCGAGCTTGAACTCGAGGAACAGCCCCAGGAGAAGCAACACCAGCGTCAGACCGATGAAGCCGTTCTTGAGGAGCAGCTCCAGCCGCTGCCGGTAGATATCCGAACGATCGCGGTTGAACGCGTAGTGCACTCCGGGGGGCAGGTCGGCCTCGATCTCGGCCATCGCCGCGCGCGCCGAGTCCGAGACGCCGATCGGCGTCTGGTCGCCGGTGCGGTAGACCGACAGCCCGATGCACGGGTCTCCGTTGTAGGTCGCGAAGCGGTCGGTCTCCTCGAAGTCGTCGGTGATCTTCGCCAGGTCGCCGAGGAGCAGGACGGCCCCGCTGCTGGTGGAGATGATCGGCAGGCTGGCGAACTCCTCGGCCCAGTCGCGGCGCTCCTTCATGCGCAGGAGGATCTCGCCGCCCCGCGTCTTGACGCTGCCGCCAGGAAGCTCGAGGGCGGTGGAACGGATCCGTTGCGCGATCTGGGCCAGGGTGAGCCCGTAGGCGCGCAGGTTCTCCTGCGTCACCTCGATCCGCACCTCGAAGGGACGCGTCCCTTCCAGTTCGACCTGCGTGATCCCCGGGTCCTGCAGGAGACGGTCGCGCACCTGCTCGGCCAGCTCGCGCAGCGCCCATTCGTCGACGTCGCCGTAGATCTGCAGACCGAGCACCGTGCGGCGGCGAGACGCGAGCGAGACCTGCGGCTCCTCCGCGTCCTCGGGGAAGGTGATGATCCGATCGATCTCCGCCTGGATGTCCTGGTAGAGCTTCTGTGCCGAGGCGCTCGGATCCAGCTCGACGTCGACCTGCGCCCGCCCCTCGGACGCCGTGGCGAGCACCTCCTCGACGCCTTCGACCCCGCGCACCGCCTCCTCGATCGCCAGCACGATCCCTTGCTCCACCTCGGCGGGGCTGGAACCGGGATAGGACATGGTGATGCGAACGCGGCCCAGGTCGAACTCGGGGAAGACCTCCTTCTTGATGCGCCAGGCCATGAACAGCCCACCCAGGAGCAGGACCAGCATGATGATGTTCGGCGTGACGCGGTTGTGCACCATCCACGCGAACGGTCCGCGCTTCAGCTTGCGCGGCGTCCCGAGGGGAGCACTCATCGCGGCGCTCCGGCCTCGATCGTCTCGGCCCCACCCTCTTTCGCGATCCGCAGCGGCATGCCGGCGACCGCCGCACCCAGCTTGGTGGTCACGATCCGATCGCCGTCCTCGAGCCCCGTGGAGACGAGGACCGTTTCGCGCCCGGGGAAGGCGACCGTCACGGCTCGAATCTCCAGCCGGTCGTCCTCGTCGACGATCCAGACTCGATCGCCCTCGCGCAACAGCCGCCGGGGGAGCTGGACGACACCCTCCAGCAGGCGTCCTTCGATCTCGACGCTGACGAAGGAGCCGATCAGGAGCGGCGGCGCCCCCGAGTCCTCCTCGGCGAGCCCCAGAGGATCGGCGACCGCGGCGAAGAGGCGCGCCATCCGCCCCTCGGCCTCCACTTCTCCCGCCAGGCGGATCACCCGCCCGTCGCGCGAGATCCCCGGCCCCCAGGCGACCTTGTCGAAGACGCGCAGCGCCGAGCCTGATTCGCCGGCGAAGCGGGGGATCTCGATCCAGCGCAGCTGGTCGACGGGGAGCAGGAGCTCGAGCCAGTACTCGTCGGTGCCGACGAGGGCCGCCAGCCTGGTCTGGGTCGAAACCTGCGCCCCCAGGTCGACGCTGCGCGAGGCGATGATCGCGTTGAAGGGCGCGGTGACCTCGGTGCGTTCGAGATCGATCTCCGCCTTGTTCAGCGCGGCCTCGGCCGCTTCCACCGCGGCTTGCACCGAGTCGAGCTGCGGCTTGCGCAGGACGAGGTCACGATCCTCTTCACGGATCGTCTCGCCGAGCAGCTCGTACTCGCTCTGGGCGATCGTCTGGTTGCCCACCTCGAGGCGGTGCAGGCTCTTCGCCTCGGCCAGGCGGCTCTTCTGCTGACGGACGATCAGCTCGTAGTCGGTCGGGTCGATGCGCAGGATCATCTCGTCCCTGGCGTACAACCGTCCCGGCACCCAGTCTTCGCTGATCTCGATCACCTCGCCGGCGACGCGCGGCTGCAGGTCGATCTTCACGGCGGGTTTCACCGTCCCCATCGCGTAGATGGCGGTGTTCACGTCAGAGCGGCGAGCGACCTCCACCTCGACCAGGCGCGCATTGCGACCGCCGCCCCGCTGGCGCTTCGCCTTGGGGCCGGTCTCGACCAGGTACCAGGTGACCCACGCGCCGCCGCCGAGCACGACGAGAGGCAAGAGCACCCCGATGATGACCGACAGGGCACTCCTGCCCGAGCGCTCGTTCGTGGAATCGAGCCGGCCGGTGGTGTCGCTCATCGAGTCCGTTGTTCGGTCATCCATCGGTCGGTTCCATTCCGGCATCGGGGACAGCGTCGCGCTCCTCGCCAGTCTCCTCGTCGAGATGAGCCAGCTCGGGACGAGGCATCTCCCACCCGCCGGCGAGCGCCCGGCAGAGGTCGATGCGGTACTCGATCAGCTGCCGCTCCGCTTCCAGTACGTTGCGCTGCAGCGCCTGGTTGGTCGAGAGCGTCTCCAGGACGCGGAGGTAGTCGACGGCGCCCTTGGTGTAGCTCTCGCGAATCCGCTCGATTACCTGGTCGGAGAGCTCGAGCTGGCGTTGCAGACTCGCGATCAGGTCACGTTGCTTGCGCTCGGTCACCAGCGCGTCCTCCACCTCGCCGAGCGAGTCGAGGATCACCTGGCCGTAGTCGTGCAGTGACTCGGAGAGGACCGCGCGCGTCCGGTCGACCTCGGCGTCGCGCCGCCCGCCGTCGAGGATCGGTCCGACGAGGTCGGCGCCGAGCCCCGCCAGCCAGGTCTGGAAGAGGTCTCCGGGGTGGTCCGCCGAGGTGGAAGCCTGCGCCGAGAGGAAGAGGCGCGGATAGCGATCGGCGACGGCGACGGCGACGCGCCGGTCCGCGGCCATCACCCGGTAGTAGGCGTTCTTGACGTCGGGGCGCCGCTGGAGCAGCTCGATCGGGAGCCCGGTGTCGGGCAGCGGCGGCAACGTGATCAGCTGCGCCGCGCGCGGCGCGACGGGTTCGGTCGGCGAGCGGCCGAGGAGGATGGCGAGCTGGTGCTCCAGCACCTTCGCGCGCGCGCCCACGCGCTCGATCTCCCCCTGGAGCGATTCGATCAGCTGCCGCTGCCGCAGGACGTCCGCGGCGCCCGCCCGGCTCATCCGGAAGCGCAGCGTCACCAGCTCCAGCACCTGGCGGTTGGTCTCCTGCTGTCGCTTCAGGAGGTCCAGCTGGCCATTCTCCGCGACCAGCGCGTACCACGTCGTCGCCACTCCCGCGGAGAGGGTTATCGCGGCGGCCTGGAGGGCCTCGGCACTGGCGAGCACGTCGAGTCGCGCCGCCTGCGCTGCCGACTCGATCCCGCCCCAGAGGTCGACCTCGAAGGAGGCCGCGAGCCCCAGTGAGAAGTCGTCGTTCCGGTCGGTGGAGAAGGAACCGTCGGCGAGCTCGCGGCGCGACCAGCTCGTGCCCGCACCGGCGCTGTAGTCCAGCGAGGGCCGGAGGTCCGCGCCTTCCCGCCGCGCGACCGCCTCGGCGCGAGCGAGTCGATCCCAGGCACCGCGCAGCTCGAGGTTCGATTCGAGCGCGAGTCCGACCAGGCGATCCAGCCCGGGGTCCTCGAAGGACCTCCACCACTCCTCCGGCAACACCGCGTCCCCCGTCGCGGTGAACTCCTCGGGAACGGGAACGGGCGGCTCCGGCCTGCGGGGCTCGGACCGACAGGAGTCGAGCCCGAGCAGGGTGACGCTCGGCAGGACCAGGGCGAGGAGCCGCGGCGGGATGGAGGTTCGTCGGGAAGACATGCGACCCGGTATTCTCCAACCTCGGGAAAGGCCGTTCAAGGAGGGCGCAGTGAAGCCACCGGAGAGGGGGATTCGCCGGTCACTCGATCACAGCCGCAGCTCGAGCTCCCATTCGTCTCGAAGTGGAATGCCGTCGAGCCCACGCTCGGGAATCTCCGGCTTGAGCTCTCGGGAACGGGTGACTTCGTCGCGGTGGATCGCCACCACGCGAAGACCGATTCTCTGGTAGAAGCGGACGGCGGGGAGGTTGTCGTTGGTCGTCACCAGCCAGAGCCGGCGGCAGCTCCGCCGCGACGCGATCTCCCGCACGCGATCCATCAGCGCGCGACCGATCCCGATCGAAGGTCGGAAGCTGTTCAAGGTGACGACCTCGCACTCTGCCGCCTGCACCCGGTAGGTGAGAAGGCCGACGGGCTCGGGACTGCCGTCGACCGCGAGAAACCCCTCGAGCTCCTGTGGCCGGTAGCGCTCCCCGTGCACGACGACTTCGGCGCTTCCCCAGTGAGCGGCGATCGCCTCCCCGACCCAGGGACGGTCGGCATCTTCCAGGGGAAGGATCTCGTACGGCTCGCTCATCGATCTGCGCTCGGTGTCCTCGCGCCGGGAGAGGCGCGCACAGTCTACGGCAGGGTGGCGAGGAACGCGCGCGCCGAGGCCGCCTCCCGACCGGACAGCTCCGCGAGGTGACGGCGCACCTCGTCGGCCAGGAGCGCCGCCGAGGCGTGGCGCCGCGCAGGGTCCTTTCGCAACGCCTTGCGCAGGATCCCATCGAGCCCACCCTGCAGCGACCTCGCGAGCGTGGCGAGATCGGTCCCACGGCGGCTCGCGATCTCCGCGGGATCCACCCTTGGCAGACCGAGCTCGCTCAGGGCTGGCGTCGGATCCCGCACCGCGCGACTCGCCGGCAGCGGCTCTTCGCCGGTGATCGCCAGCACCACCTCGGCCGGAGATCCCGACTCGAGGTGATAGGGATACCGCCCGGTCAGCAGCAGGTAGAGCAGGATCCCGAGCGAGTAGACGTCGCCGGAGGTCGCCACCGGCTCTCCCGCGACCTGCTCGGGGCTGGAGTGGAGCATTGAGAGGTAGCGAGGTTCGGAGGCGGGCATCACCCCGGAGTCTCCCAGCGCCGGACCGAGGATCCGGGCGATCCCGAAGTCGAGCAACTTCGGAGTCCCTCCGGCGGTGACCAGCACGTTGGCGGGCTTGATGTCGCGATGAACGATCCGGTGCTGGTGCGCCTGGTGAACCGCCGAGCAGACCCGCTCGAACAGCGCCAGGCGCCACGGCACGGTCAAGCGACGTCGGTCACAGTGCACGTCGATCGGCACGCCGTCGACGAACTCCAGCTCCAGGTAGGGTCGCCCCTCCCTTGTCACTCCGGCGTCGAGGAGCTGCGCCGTATTCGGGTGATCCACTCGAGCCAGGGTGTGTCGCTCCCGCTCGAAGCGACGCAACACCTCAGGGCCGTCGACATCTCCGAGCAGCAACTTGATGGCCACCGGCGGGCCGGGATCTCCGGGCTCACGTACCGCCCGAAACACCTCCCCCATCCCTCCGGTGCCGATCGGCTGTCCCAGGATCCAGCGACCGACACGGGTCCCTGGAGATGCTCCGGTCGAGTGGGTCGCGGCCACCGTTTCCCGGAGCACGTCCGGCAGTGGCCGATCGAGACCGGTGTCCAGCAGCTCGTGCGCGGCGAGCAAGGACTGGACCTCGGCGCGCAGGACCTCGTCCCCGGCACACACACGATCGAGATACCTCGTCCGCCTCTCGCCGGAGCGCTCCACGGCCTCGCCGAAGATCCACTCCACGCGAGCCCAGGATGGGTCCGCGGTCAAGGATCCGTCTCCCTCAGCTCGCGCAGCAACCACGCCCGCGCGAGCGCCCAGTCCCGCTTGACGGTGGACGGGGAGAGCCCCATGGCCAGCGCGGTCTGCCGGACGTCGAGGCCCCCGAAGTAGCGTAGCTCGACCAGGCGCGCCTTGCGCTCGTCGAGCTCATGCAGCCGGTTCAGGCTCTCATCCAGCACCAGGAGGTCGATCCCTGCTTCCGGCGCCGCCGGGTCCTGGTGGAGGGCGAGACTCACCGCCCCTCCCCCCCGCTTCAGCCTGGAGCGATCTCGGGCGTGGTTGACCAGGATGTGCCGCATGGCCAGCGCGGCCGCGCGGTAGTACGCCGCGCGGCCGAGCTTGCGCGTTCGGCATCCACGAGCCAGCCGAAGCCATGTCTCGTTGACCAGCGCGGTCGGCTGCAGGGTATGGTCCGGTCGCTCCCTGTTCAGGTACCGCGCGGCGAGCCGATGCAGCGCCTCGTAGACCTCCGCGGAGAGCTCCAGTCGAGGCGGGGCGACGGAGGCCCGATCGGGCGCGATCGAAGTCTGGCGCACCTTCGACGCAGGGTCGGTCAGCGTACTCACGATCGGTCTCCCTTCTCCATGGCCGGCTGTCCCCGGAAACCCCGGTACCTTGCGGAAGCAACGAGCGCGGCGCTCGGCACCCCGAAGGGCACGAGTCGTCCGGTCGGAGACCTGAAATACTCCGATCGGGCCCGGGAGCGTCTCCTTCCTGATTCACAATCGAGCGATGGGATCATCACCTTTTCTCGAGCTCGCCGGGAGTTGCGTTGTTCACTCCGAATCGGGCGCCCCCCGGGATCTCCGTTTCACCGGTTGCATCTGATGAGATGAAATCGACGATCGGCTTGTTCCCTCGTTTGCCACAGTCTTCGAGAGACTGATCACCGCTGCAACGACCTTCTATTTCATCGTCCCTGGTCGGGACCATTTCATTGTACCTGTTCGGAGCCAATGGTGGTCGAGGGCGCTGAAAAGGCAAACCAATACGGTTACCGCGAGCAATGCCCCGATCCCGTCATCTCCAACCCGGAACGAGTGCTGACCGGGGTGAGAAGCCCTCGCTGTCGAGCGCCCCGAAGTGTGCGACTCCGTGACAGCGAAGTGCGGATAGGTAAGAGAAGCACCACCTGCCGGGCGGGCCGCACGGAGGTCCACACCGAGGTGGTCGGTTCTATCGCCTTGTGACGAGCCGGGTTGGGATCTTTGACATCCGGTGGCGAGGTCGCGGCACGGTGTTTGTAACCATCGAGTCGGCAGCAGCCTCGTCACGGACCCGCTCGAACCACGGGTCAATACACCACTGCCAGGACTCGCACAGCCCTCCAGGTGAGGGTCGGGGGATCGGTTCGTGACATCGAACGAAGCGCCACCGGCGTGATGGTAGGAGACCACCCATGCGGCCCACGAATCTCGTTTCCGCTTCCCCGTCGAGCTCGATTCCGAGACACCTCACCCCCCTCTGCATCGCTTGCGTGACTCTTCTGACCGGAGGGTTGCTCGGCGGCTGCGGCGGCTCACCCGCGAGCTTCGGCAGCGAGTCGGACGAGCCGGGCCAGCTCGTGACTCACCTCGACCCGGGGATCGGGTCGAAGACCTTCATCGTCGAGGGTAACCACGGCGGCCGGGCCAGTGAGGTCACGATACAGAACATCTACTGGGGGCGTCTCGTCAACGTCTTCGATTCGACCGGAGAGCTGCAAAACACCGATGTCGTGATAGCTGAGAACATCCTCGATGGCCAGCTCGTCTGGACCTCGGCGGGGTCGGTGCCCATCGCTCTCGGGAGGAATCCGGTCACGGCGGACTGGACGTTGACCATCGAGGCGCTCGCCGGTACGCCCGCGTTCGAGGAGGTGCTCCTGTTCCTCGATCGGGACCTGACGCCGACGCTCAACGCGAGCCTCGCGCCCTCCGAGCTGGGCCCCTTCTCGATGATCCCGCGAAACGCCGCGATGGTGATCGTCTTCGACGACCTTCTCGATCCTCGCTTCGACGACGGTGATTGGGCGGACAGCTTCGGCGGCGACCTGGTCAATCCCACGACCGTGCAGCTCAGCCCGCAGGTGGTGCGGGTGCGCACCGGATACAGTCCACTGGAGCTCTTCGAGACCCGGATCATCCTCGACCGGAACCACGGCGACTGGGCGGACTTCGACGACGACGGAGAGAACGAGTTCCACTCGACGCGGGTGATCGTCTGCACGACGGTGAGTGAGGTTCAGTCCGCGGCCAGTGATCCTCCTCTCGCCGTGAACTCGATCGGCTTGCCCGCCAGCATCAACTCGTACGATCCGAACCTGGCCTTGCGCATCCCGACCAAGATCGACCCGGGGGTCGGACAGACTCGGCTCCTGGTGAACCCCACCGGCAGCGTGATGGCGTTCGGGACGAACGGATGGAAGGACCAGGATTCCCCCACCCAGGACCTGGTGCGCGCGCTGCGCTCCGGGGGCGAGTCGGGAACGACCGGAGACCTGTACAACGGCTTCCTGCTGGACCAGGTTGCCCCCGAGCTGATCGGCGACTTCCCGATCGAGATCCTCGAGCCTCCGCTCGACGGTCCGGGCATGGACGAGATCACCATCCCGAGCCTGCGCTTCGACAGCACGACCTGCGCGCCGATGCCTCGCATCGGTGATATCGTGGGTCAAGGCGACGTGGTAGCCGAGGTGATCCATCCCGGCATCCAGGGGTCGGGTGTCTTCCTCGACCTGCGCCTGAGGACGGTCGCCCCCGCCGATGGTGAGTTGCTCGCCGGCGCGGCCCGGATCACGACCGCGTTCCGCGAGGAGGGCGAGGAGCTGGCTCCTTGCTTCTTCCGTTTCTCGCCGGACGCCGCTTCCCTGCCCAATCAGCTGGTCTCGCCCGAGGCTCAGGTCGCGATCCGCTTCAGCAAGCCGATGGACCCGGCGACGATCACTCCCTTCGACACGTTCACGATCACGCGCCGGTCGACCGACCCGGTGCCCTACGACTACGCCGTCGGACAGGTCGTCTCCTCTCCCGACCTGCGGACGTTCAGCTGGAAACACCCCGAGCTACCCTTCGCCCACGAGCCGGGAATCGCGGAGACCTACTACATCAACCTCGCCAAGGGAACTGGTGGTCCGACCGACCTCGCGGGCAATCCTCTCGAGGTGACCCCGGGCCAGATCCCGTTCACCCTCGATCCCGGCGCGGGGACCCAGCGGAACGGAGGAATCGTTCTGCGCTTCCACACCGACGACGAGTTCGGGCTCATCAGCGCCGACTCGCCGAATGGAGCGCCGGACACCTTCCCCGAGCTGCGCAACGGGCAGCTCCTGTACGACATGCAGAACGAGCGCATCTGGCCGCGGCCGGTGACCCGCTACTCAGTCGCTGCCGACCGGGACAAGCCGCTGCCGAGCGTCATGAAGCCCTTCGCCGGAGGGATCCAGACTCCCCTGTCTCCGCTGGGATCGAAGCTGCACCAGGTCTGGAGGTACTGCGACCTGGGCTTCTCGCTGACCGACGAGACCAACATCAACGTCGACGTGGAGGGGCTGTCCTGGGCTCCCGTGGGAGGGACGCTGGTCACCGACGTCTACGAGGACTTCAGCGTCACCCTGGCCCACAGCAGGTTCCTGCCCGACGAGGTCCTCAACTCGCAGGGCTTCCCCGCGTTCGCGAATTCGGGGCTGGTCACGACCTATCAGGAGAACCTGCTCGACTCGACCAACGATCCCGGAACGGTGGTCCACGATCGAGCCCGAGGGTACATCGTCAGCTCGGCGAACCTGTACCAGGCGACGTCGAAGACCTTCATGGTTCCCTATCCGTGGAACCAGGACCGGCCGGTCGAGGATCACACCTACTACACGTGGCGGGACACGGCCCTGCTCGCCCTGGGTGGGCCGAACGGGGCTGGCGCTCCGACGGGCCAGGAGGCCGTGATCAGCGGAACCACGGCGGGGATCTACCTCGCCGGGTCCGTGCCGACGATCGGCTTGCCGCTCTTGATGGAGTTCCGCTGCTATCCCCACGGCGCCGCCCTGGGGTTGAACGCCTTCGACATCTCGCTCGCGTGCAACTCGTCGGCGCGACCCAACTTTCGCGCCTTCTCGACCGGCGGCTACCAGGTCGGGGGCCTGCCGGTGGTGAAGAACCCCGATCTCGAGGACGTGGCCACTGGCGGCTACAACCCCAGCAGCAATCCCCCCGGTCAGATAACCCCCGGAGTGGACTGCAGCTTCTACATCGGTGATATGGCGCTGGTGACGCGGGTGAGCCGCATTCACACGATCTGGTTCGACACCAGGAGCGTCGACCCGACGTACCTGGATCCCGTCATCGAGCCCGCTCCCGACGAGCAGGTGGCCGGCACCCGGATCGTCCTGGCCTTCCGCGGAGCCAGTGACATCGTCGGCAAGGACACGACCTTCCCGTTCCAGGACGTGCGCACCGACGCTGGTCTCCTGGACTACTACGGCGACCCGACCGACGGCAGCGCGCCGGTGTTTGTCGGGCCCGACGGCTCGTGGAAGCAGGACATCAGCGAGATCAACTCCGGACGATACTTCCAGACTCGTATCACCTTCATCTCCAACACCGTCACGAACAAGACCGCCGAGCTGCGTACGCTGGGCTTCTCCTGGCGCGAACTGGGCATCTGACGCCTGGCGGAGGTTAGACTCTCCGCCGTGGACCCTCGCCGTCCCGACGAACCCCCGAGTCGGCCCGTCGACTACTGGAATCGGGTCGCGGACGAGAAGACCTTCAGCCATCCGCTCGACCTCGCGCGGCTCGGCGGTCATCTCGACCACGACTCGAGGATCCTCGACTGGGGCTGCGGCTACGGGCGGCTCCTCGACGAGCTCCGCCGCGCCGGGTACCGGCGGCTGGTCGGGCTGGACTTCGCGAGGTCGATGATCGAGCGCGGTCGCGCGCAATTCCCCGGGCTCGACCTGCGCCTCGATCCCGGTGCGGAAGGGGACGCTGCGCTCGGGACCTTCGATGTGGTGCTGCTCTTCTCGGTGTGGACCTGCATTCCGGAGGACAGGGACCTCGAGGAACTGATGCGACGCGTCCGCGAAGTCCTGAGGCCCGGGGGGCTGGTTCACGTCAGCGATCTCCTGCTGCAGACCGACGAGCGCAACCGGAGACGCTACGCGCGCTTCGCCGACTCCGGCACGTACGGGGTCTTCGAACTCGACGAGGGAGTCCGGGTACGCCACTTCTCGCGGGAGCGGGTGGAGGAGCTGCTGATCGGATTCGAGCCGATCGAGACCACCGAGATCCGGACGACCACGATGAACGGGCACCGGGTCGACGCCTTCCAGTTCCTGGGGCGCCGCGAGTGAAAGGCCCCCGGGGGGAGAACGTCACGCGTTCCACCCGGGGGCCTGTGTGTCTACTGCGAGAGTCCGCGCGAACGAGTCAGCGCGAGTCCCGCCAAGTGATCCGGACCTCTAGGGAATCCAGGTGATGATCGCCTCGGGATCGACGATCGGCGGCACGTTCGGCCAGATGATCGTGTGGACGTCGAGGAGAATGGCGCCGTCGCCACCCTCGCCGTGGGCGATGCAGTTGTCCACCCCGGGGAGGAAGATGCCGCCGTCGAGGGCCGCCAGGTTGATGAGACCACCGAAGCCGCCGGGGTCAGTACCATCCCCCAGGATGCGTCCCCTGACGCTCACGGCATCGTCGTCCGGGCCCCAGGCAATCCCGATGACACTGCCCGCGTAGGTCGCCTCGACGGTGATGTAGGCGAGGAACCCTTCCAGACGGACGCTCTCGCCGAAGATATCCACAGATCCGCCGAAGCTGCCCTCGGGAAGGTCGAAAGCGGTGCACTCGATGCCCGAGATGCCCTCCATCAGGAAGTCCCTCATGGCATCGATGAGGATCGACCCACCGCCGACGTTCCCGTAGGACCGCAGGCGCGCCCGATCGTGCATCTCGAACGAGCCGCAGGTGTAGAATCCGATGTGCGGGCCGAAGTCATTCAGCGGGAAGATGTTCTCGATCCTCCCGTCGTCTCGCAACACGATGTCCCCGTTGACGTAGAATTCGGCCGCCGGAGTGTTGATGATGATCTTGCCCCAGCCCTCGACGATCAGGCCGAGAACGGAGAGGGTCCCGTCGGGGACGCCGTCGTAGTCGACCGCGCTCCCATCCAGGTCGGTGAAGTAGACATGGGAGTCGATCACCAGCGGCAGACCCTGGTCGCAGGGCACGCCGACACAGACGTTGTCGACCTGGGCGTACCAGTCCCAGGCCGAGACATCCAGATTGGTGTAGACGAACCGGACCCGCGTCATGCTCGTGACGGGTCCCAGGTCGAGCACGACGTGCTCGCCGGGTTGGCTGCGGAAAGCCCCGTGGTCAGCGACCCAGGTCAACAGGTTGGTCCAGCTCCCCCCCCCGTTGTAGCTCACGTCGACCTCGAAGGTCTCGTTGCCGGAGAAGGACTGGAAGTTGGCGTCGAACTCCAGGTAGGCCTCGGTGACGGCGGTGAGATCGATGATCGGGCTGATCAGCGAGGCGTCGTACGGAAAGACGCCGAACTGGTCACTGGAACAGGTCGCCGCGTCACCGGTTCCGCAGTAGTTGCCGAACTCGCCGCTTCCCGCGATGTCGGTCCACACCAGACCCTGGCCCGCGTCGTCGGTAGTGCCCCAGTTTCCGGGGATCCCGGCGTTGAAGTTCTCCTTGAAGACACTGAAGAGCGGCGCCGGCGGGACCGCAGGGGGCGGGGTGATTCTCTGGGGTCCGAACTGGTCTCTCTGCACCTTCACGGCGCTCCCCGGGCCTCCGATGGTATGCACTTGAATCTGCCGAGCCGACAGCTCGGGCACCAGAAGAGATACCAGCGTACCGAGAGAGAGGATTGTCGCACGTATCATCGATATGCTCCTTCGTAGTGTTGTTTCTCGGTGACAGGCACACCACAGCTCACAATGATTCGCTGACAGAAACAGAATCTGCAACAGGTGCACGCGTCCTTGAAGGGTCGCGAGGATAGCACGGTACGACCAACACCATGGTGGCGCTTATCTGGCCTATTCTCACTGGTTTCGGCAGTTCAGGATGTCGCTAATGACGCAGTCCATATATCAGTTATCCGCAGATGAGAATCCAGAATCCGCAAGCCAACTACGGGATGATCCGAGCGCGAACTCCGACGATCGATGAGCAGGACATCCATCGGTCTTCGGAATCGTGACGCGACGATGAACAGCAACCACGAGAGAGCGACCGACAATCATGCTTGCAGGGTTCCGTGGGCCAATCCACCGGCGCCATCGGATCGCAGCGCCGGCGTTTCGCGCTGGCCGGCAAGTGGAAGCCGTGGCCCTTCGTCGTCGTCGATTCCGACTCGCGGAATTCCCTGCTGAATCAGGTGAACGACTCCCGATACCGTCTGTGCCGCGGCGCTGTCCTCCCGACGTCGGCTTGGGAATGCATTCGAGACTCGCACATTGAATTGCTCTGACTCGTTCCAGAGAGAGATTCGAACCGATTCGAACCGATTCGAACCGATTCCAACCCCTTCATCGACCGGGTGGTGCCGCTCGTCAGAAGCCGGGGGGTCGAGCCTCGTCGTACGGCGTCGCCGCCTGCCAGGTGACGACCAGGGCCAGGAGCCGGCTCTCGCCGTAGAGCTGGCCGGTGAAGCAGACGGTCGGCGGCTGCTGGCCCTCCTCCGGCGGCCCGTTGGGCGCGACGAAGCAGGGATGCCCGGTGAGGTTGGTGATACCGAGGCTGTCGCCACCCCGGCTGGGGTGTACGTACAGCTCGATGCCTTCCATCGTGGCGCTCATCTCGCGGCAGAGCGCGCTGCGCATGCGGTTTGCCTTGAGGTACTCGACGGCAGGGATGAAGCGCGCAGCGCGAAAGAGGTTGGGCCAGGCCTGATTCCCTTGCTGGACCAGCTCTGCGTCGCGTCCGTCACGCGTGATCTCGTCGAAGGCGCAGGCCGCCTCGGCCATCAGGATCATCATCATGTCCCAGACCGGATAGTCGGGAAGCTCGATCGGCACCAGCTCGACACCGAGCTCCGCCAGCTCGTCCAGCGTGCGCCCGTAGTTCTCGTCTCTCCGGGCGAGCTCGTCGAAGCAGCCGACGCGCCAGCCGCTGAGGTCGACGGGACCGGTCAAGGTGAAGGGCCGCGAGACCGCGTCGAGATCCCGGCCGTCGGCGCCGTGCAGGACGTCGAAGACGATCGCGTCGTCGATCGCCGAGCGCCCCATCGGCCCGAGCTTGTCCATCGTCCAGACCAGCGGCATGGCGCCGGCGCGCGAGAGACGGCCGAAGGTCGGGCGGAGCGAGGAGTTGCCGCAACGCCGCGAGGGGGAGACGATCGAGCCGAGCGTCTCGGAGCCGATGGCGAAGGGCACGCAGCCCGCCGCGGTGGCTGCCGCGGGGCCGGCGGAGGAACCACTCGAGCCGCGCTTCGGGTTCCAGGGGTTGTTGGTGCGCCCGCGAAACCACTCGTCCCCCATCGCCAGCGCGCCGAGGGAGAGCTTGGCCACCAGCACCGCGCCCGCTTCGTCGAGGCGACGGATCAGCTCGGCGTCCTCGTCGATCACCTGCGACTCGAACGGCCTCGCGCCGAAGGTGGTCGGGTAGCCCTTGACCGCCAGGAGGTCCTTCGCACCGTAGGGGATGCCGTGGAGGAGCCCGCGCCACTCCCCGCGACCGAGCTCGGCGTCCAGGGCCTTCGCCTGCGCCAGCGCTCGCTCGCGAGTCAGGGTGACGACGCAGTTCAGCGTCTCGTCGAAGCGCACCAGTCGACCGAGAGAGAGCTCGGCGAGCTCGACGCAGCTCACCTCGCGCGCACGGACGAGCGCGGCGAGGGTGGGGATGTCGGCGAACGCGAGCTCCTCCAGGTCCTCGGGTCGCTTCGCCTCGGGGAGCACGATCCCGGACGGCTCCAGCTCCTTCGCCCGATCCACGACGCCGGGAAGCATCGGCGAGAAGCCGAGCGCGATCGGCTCATCCCATTCGAGGGGAAAGGCCCGCACGCGCTCCAGCTCACCGATGCCGTTTCGCACGGCCTGGCGCATCTGTTCGAGCTCCTCATCCTCGAAATCGAGGCCGAGGACGCGGCCCGCGGTGCGCAGCTCGTCGGAAGTGGGGAACGGGTCGGGGGTGGCGTCCTGTGGGAGGGCGGCGACGATCAGGATGAGGGAGAACATGCCCAGAGGGTGAGGAACTGGCGCCGAAGCGTCAACGAGGCACTGTGCCCACGCCCCTCCCCCTCTCACCCGGCCCGATACCGCAACCTCTTCCGCTGCAACTTCATCACGTACTCGAGTACGGCATTCTGCACGACACGATGCTCTCGGCTCGCGCCCAGCTCGAACTCCAGGCCGTAGCGTATTCCGCCGTAGCGCGGAGTGAGCTGCCGCACCACCGCGCTGGCCATCAGGGGATCGTCGGCTCCACCGATCCAGAACGACACGGCGACCCGGTCCCCCGGATCGAAGGCGCGCGCATCGGCCCGCTCGACCATCACCCCTACCCCGTCCACCGAGAGGTCGAGCATGCGCCCGTCCACGTGGCGACGCTTCGCCTGCAAGCGCAGATCGGTCAGCTTGCGCAGCACCGGCCTCGAGCCATCGAGGTCGGGGGCGACGGTCATCATCAGCCGGTTCCGATCGGTGGCGACGCGATACGCGCCGCGCCGATTGCCGTGATCTTCGAGACCGGCCCCGGAGTCGGTCGCCGGGTCCCCACCCGCCACCCGAGGAGGTGGAGCGTCGAAACGGAAGTCGAACAGCCTCTCGCCACGCTTCCCCGGACGCGCGTCGATCAGCTTCCCGCGGAGGATGATCCGTCCCCCTCGTACCGGGTGGAAGCGCAGCGCGACCAGCGTCTCCTCGTCGACCAGCGGCGCCACCGCGGCGGGAAAGGCGATCACCACCCGCTCGTTGCAGACCAGCTCGACGCGACCGGGGTACTTCCGGCCGTCGGGAGTCCGCACCGCCACCTCACGGTGACGGCCGGTGGATGATCCCGGATCGGGGGGCGGAACGGCGTCCATGACGGAGAGCCCGGGATGGACCGGGCGCCGGGGATCGATCGACCGGCCACCAGACCGGTCTTTAGCGGATCATTCCCCCGAGGGGAGGCACACGGCGCCGCGCCCTCGCAGGAGGGCGTCGAGCGCCTTCACCACAAGTAGATCGTACTCCGGCTCCAGGTGGTAGAGGACGGTGAGCTCGCCGTCGTCATTCTCTTCCAGCACCCGCCGCGCCCAGGCCAGCACCGGCTCCGGATCCTTCCGCGAGAGGTCGGTAGCGAGCGGCGCGATGCTCACCGGGAAGTCGCCGCCGAAGCGTGAGCGAACCGCGGCGAGCGAGGTCTCCCCGCCCAGGTCCAGCGAGGACAGACCGGCGATCTTCGCACAGCCGTCGAGCAGGTGATCGCTCGGTCCGCAGCTGTGCAGACGCACCGGCCCCAGCTCTCGCGCGAGAAGCTCCAATCCCGGCACGACGAACTGCTCGAACAGCACCGGATTCACCAGACACGCCGAGCACTCGCCGACGTGAAGCTCCTCGATCGTCATCTCCCCCATCTCGGCGAAGTGCCGCACGAGGGTGACGTAGGCCTCGACGATCCACTCGGTCACCGCCCGGCAGCGCGGCGGATCGAGGAGCAGGTCCATCAGGAACGACTCGCCGAGGAGCTTCTGCCCGGTGGTTAGCGCGCCGTGGATCGCCGGGCGGCCGGACACATCCCAGAAGAAGGGCGGGATCGGCCTTCTTCGCCCTTCCCGCCGATCGCGCAGGTCGTCGATCTGCGCGTCGAGGGTCCGGACCAGCTCGTGTTCGAGCAGTGAGCGCGGTGACGGCAGCTCCTCGAGCTCCACGCCGGCCAGGCAGTTCGGCGTGATGTCCGCGTCGAGGCTCGCGCTCGGGATCAGCTCCGCCCCCAGCAACATGCCGAGGATCATGTTCGGCTGGATGCCGCCGACGAGTACCTGACTCTCCCGGTGGAAGCGCCGCCGGCCGAGGTTCGACTCGGTGTAGAGGATTCCCAGCTCGGAGAGCTCGCGTCGGACGAAACCGTGACAGCGCAGGTCGATGCGGTGACGGTATTCCGGATCCAGATAGTACTCGCCGTCGAAGGACACGCCCGCCTCGCGAGCGAGCCAGCCTTTCGACACCGAGGCCTCGATCGAGATCACGACCGCCCCTCACCCTCCTCGTGCTGCTCCCGCATCCGTCGCAGCATCTTCTTGATGTCGCGGAATCCACCGATGGTGACCCAGACCGACATCGAGCCGAAGAGGCCCAGTCCCAACCAGAAGACGATCTTCCAGAGGCTTTCCCAGAACTCCATCACGCACCTCCTTCTTCGCCGGGGGCCGAGGACTCGACGCGTGGTGGATCGGGGAACAAGAGCGAACCGACCACCATCGCGACGACGGTCAGTCCGATGCTGGAGAGGCAGGCGCGTTGCGGCGTGAGCGGCACCTCGACCTCAGCGTACATCGTGAGGGGATGCAGACTCACCTTGATCAGGTAGCCAATGAGATCCTGAACCGGGCCGAGCCCGATAACCGCCGAGGACCCGGCGATCAGCGAGAGCACCGCGCCGGTCGAGCTGGCGCGCTTCCAGTAGAGGCCGAAAAGCAGCAGCGAGAACGCGCCGGAGAAATAGATCGCCCCGGTGATCCCCATGTAGTCGAAGATGTCGAGGCTGCCCTCGTAGAAGAGCCCCCACCACCAGACGTACACGCCGATCACCACGATCAGGATCCGCGACAGCTTGATGCGCTGCTTCGCATCCATCTTGTCGCCGGTGAGCGGCGCGATGACGTCCTGGGTCAGGACCGTGCTCCAGCACAGGAGGTAGCTGTCGTGGGTCGACATGAACGCCGACAGCATTCCGGCGGTGATGATCCCGATCACTCCGGCCGGGAGAATCCGTCCGAGGAAGACGGGCAGCGCGTACAGATCGGTCAGCGGCTCCACCCCTTCCGCGGTCGGGAAGAACAGCTCCTGCAGCGCGCCTCCCTCGGTGACGATCAGGACGAACGCGCAGATCCCCCAGAAGTACGGGATCAGGAAGCGGATCAGGAAGGAGACCGAGCTCCAGGTGAACTGCTTCTTCACCGTCTTCGGGCTGTCGGCGGCGAGCGCGCGCGCGATCGCGGTCGGCCAGATCGCACAGCTGACCAGGCCTAGGAAGGCGACGTACCAGATGTACTCGAGCCCGAACTCGCCCTCGGCTGCGGTGGGGTCGAAGCCAGCCGGGCCCTTCTGCTCGCGAATGACGTCGAAGATCCGATCCCAGCCGAGGTGGTCGATCGCCAGCCACGTCGCCAGCAGCATCCCGAACGAGAGCACGACGAACTGGAGGTAGTCGGTGATCACCACCGAGACCATCCCGCCGAGGCAGGTGTAGACGAGCACCAGCGCGATCAGGGAGGTCATCACCGCCGGCAACGCCCAGCCCTCCGCCGACATCCCGGTGATGCCGACGATGAACATCGAGCCGATCTTGAGGAAGAGCCCCATGTTGAGGATCCCGCCGAGCGCCATCATCGTCCCGCCGAGAACGCGCGCACTCCGGCCGAAGCGCCGCTCGTAGAACTCGGGCAGGGTCAGCACCTTCATCTCGCGCAGGCGGTAGATGAAGAAACCGGTCACCCCGACGACGAAGGTCACCAGGCCGGCGACCAGGGCGATGTGGAAGGTCGCAAAACCCCCCTTGAACGCCTTCTGCGCGCTGTACATCACCGTGATCAGCCCGAGCTCGGTCCCGGTGAGGGTGGCGATCCCCAGCGCGGTCCCCAGGCTGTGCCCGGCGCAGATGAAGTCGCGCATCGTCTTGATCGACTTGCGCGCGAGTAACCCGACGAACAAGGAGATCAGCGGGTAGACGATGATGATGACCCAGTCGATCGTCCCGAAGTTGGATTGGCTGAGGATCTGGTCGGCGCCCTCCATCTCGCTCCTTGTCGCTTCCCGGCGCCGCGCGCGCCGGACGCCGAGGATTGTAGGGGGTGGGCCATCGCCGCCGGCGCAGCTTCCGCGCTTAGTTCACCGCGAGGGACCGAGATCGAGATCGATTCCACCCTCTCGACCGGCAGCTGATCGCCGCGTACTGCTGCTCTCCGTACGACCGACGGAGTCCGGGTGAGCTTCCAGCCGTGATCACGGATTCCAGGTCACCGCGTACCCGTTGGTGGTGTTGAAGTGCCAACCGCAGGGCGAGCCCAGCGGATCGCGATACCAGAGTTGGTAGTGCTTCGTATCCCCGGGCTGGATGTTGCCGACTCTCGCCGCGATCTCCCGGATGGTGGCCGAGTCGCCGCTCCCGTTCGCCTTGCGAACCTCCAGGCGCTTGAGGTTCCCTCCCGCGCAGCGCAGGCCGTCCCCCCAGAGGAGCCCGGGGCTGGTGTCGTTGTCCGCCTGGAAGTAGAGGCCGTTCTCGATCGGCACCGCGCTGGTGGTGGCGAGCACCAGGGTGTCGTTCGCGAGGCTCGCCTCGCCGCTCGCGGTGAGCTGGGCTCCCGAGGCATGAGCCCCGTTCGCACAGCCCGACCCCGGCACCGTGCCGTCGTTGTCGTTGTTGCAGCGGCAGGCCGTACCGCTGCCCGGGTCGCCGAAGCAGTAGGCGACACCAGGCTCGGGATCCACCGCGCGCGCGGCGTAGATGTCGCCCTCGCCCGAGCGGAAGTCGGTCCAGGTGACGATTCCCGACCCGGGAACGCCGGAGACGAGCCGCACCGCATGGATCTGAGGCGCATTGATCAGGGCGATCCCTCCCGCGGCCCAGTATGCCGTCCCCGCCGAATCGAGACGTTGGGTGTAGTATCCAGACCCGAGGCCATGGGACCGGTAGTCCAGCCAGGTCAGGATCGCACCGCCGAATCCGTCGCCGACCATCGACGGCTTCCACTGCTGGGCGGGATCGGTGCAGATTCCGATCCCGTTGATGGCCCACTGGGGCGTCCCCGAGGCGTCCAGCCGCTGAGCGTAGATGTCCCCGTGATCGTTCCGCTCGTCCCACCAGGCGAAGATCGCCCCACCAGTGCCATCGGGAACGATCTGCGCGTCGTGCTGGAAGTCGATCCCCTTGCCGAGGGGGACTCCGGCGTTGTGCCACAAGCGGTTCCCCGACGCATCGAGTCGCTGGACGTAGAGGTCGAGCAGGTCGGGGGACCAGGTGGGATACTCCCAGGTGATGATCGCCCCGCCGTGACCGTCGGAAGCGATCGCGGGACTCTCCTGGCCGGATAGGACGTAGCAAACGTTGATGCCACCAGGTGTCCACAGCGGACCACCGAGCAAGCCCACGCGCTGGGCGTAGACACCGTCGGGTGTCTGATCGGTCTCCCAGGCGATGATCGCCCCGTTCGCGCCGTCGGTGGTGATGACCGGCGCCGCCTCGTGCGCGATCGACGGGGCGACCAGGATCCCGTCCTCCGTCCACATCGTGACGCCGGAGGCCGAGACGCGCTGCGCGTAGACTTCTCGGGATCCACTCCGCCAATCCCGCCACGCGATGATCGCGCCGCCCAGCCCGTCACTCTCGACGCACAGCTCCTCCTGCTCGTCGATCGCGTCACAGACCGTGGTGACCGATGCCCACTTCGGTGCGCCGGAGGCGTCGATGGCCTGGGCGACGATGTCCCTCTGGGTCGCGGGGCTGAACTGCCTCCAGACGACCAGCGCCCCGCCCGCTCCGTCGGAGACGATCGCCGGCCCCGGCTCGATCCAGCGCGGAGCGTCGGTCAGTCGGACTCCCCCCGGGCCCCATTGCAGGGCTCCTGACACATGCGCCCCGATTCATGCAACCATCCGCTCATGGCTCAGCAGGGAAACGGCGTGTCGGGCTCGCTCCCTGGTCGGTGTCGATCGCGGCCCCCGTCAAAGCGTTGCATACCTTATGACGCACCCCCTCATCGTGAATGAACGGCATTCGGCCAATGCCGCCACTCCACGCACCTATGTCAGGAGCCCTGCATTGAATGACTCCGTGCGCGTCGATGTGCTGGGCGAAGATCTCGAAGTCGAAGGGGCCGTGCTCCTCCAGCCAGGCCACGATGGCCCCTCCGGCACCGTCGGAGACGCACGCCGCTTCGTCCTGTTCGACGGCCTTGATGCTGACCGGAGCTCCACCGTGCACCCACTGCGCCGCGGCGGGCGGGCTGTAGCAGGTGATCAGGAGGACGACTGCGGCGAGAGACCGAACGGTTCGACGGGCGAGCATCTTCTGCATTCTCATCTCCTCGAGAGTTGCGCGGCACGAGCTCCAGCGAGGAAGCGGGAGCGCCACGCCGCTACCTGGCTTCACCTGACAGGATAGGCGAAGATCCGGGTTTTCGCCGGGGAGCACTCGTGAATGCTCTCGGTCATCCTCGCCGGCTGCGACGAGACGGATCGGTGACCTCCGCCCGGTCGTGCCCCGATCCGGACAGCTCCACCCCGATCCGCCGGGTGGATTCCCGCGGGAGGTGGCGCTCCCCGCCCGGGCCCTGGTCCTATACTCGCCGGCGCCATGCGGCCGATCCCCCACGACTTCGCCGACCCGGCCCTCCTCGAGCTGGCCCTGACTCACTCCTCGACGGGGCGAGCGCGGGACAACGAGCGGCTGGAGTTCCTCGGGGACGCGGTGCTCGACCTCCTGGTCGCGGAGACGCTCTACCGCGATCACCCGGAGCTCTCCGAGGGCGCGCTCACCGAGTTCAAGGCGGAGATCGTCTCGCGGCGAACGCTGGCGGAAGCGGCGCGGGCCCTCGAGCTGGAGGGCCACGTCACCGTCGGACCCGGCCTCAAGGGGCGGACGCTGCCCCGCTCGGTGCAGGCGAACCTCTACGAGGCGGTGCTCGGCGCGGTCTACCTCGACGCCGGAATGGAGGCCTCGCGCACCTTCGTCCTCGCCACGCTCTCCGGACCGCTGGCGCAGGCCCATCAGGAGATCTCTCCCGGCAATCCCAAGCAGGAGCTGCAGCAGCTCGCGCAGCGCCGCTGGGGAGAGCCCCCGACCTACCGGATGGTCGAGGAGTGGGGCCGATCGCACGCGCGCGCCTTCCTCGTCGTCGCGCAGGCGGGCGGAGTCGAGTTCCCCGCGGCCTGGGGGCGCACGCTGAAGGAAGCGGAGCGGTGGGCGGCCTACGAGGCGCTCCTGGCGCTCGAGGACGAGGACGACGAATCGTGAGCGCCTCCCCCGAAGTGGCCTCGAACCCGGGAGCCGAGCGGGTCGAGGAGCTGGAGCCGTTCGAACGGTTGCTGAACCAGCTCTCGAGGCGGCGCGAGATCGCCGCGGGCGGCCTGTGGGGCAGTGCGCAGGCGCTCCTGCTCGCGGCCCTGGTGCGTCGCCGCGGCGAGCCGTGGGTGGTGATCCTCTCCTCCGACGCCGAGGCGCGCAGCTTCGCCGAGGACCTCCAGGCCTTCGGTGCCGCGCCCGAGTGGTTTCCCGCGCGGGAGGCGTTCGCCGCCGACTCGAAGAAGATCCGCGCGGACCTCTTCAACATGCGCCAGCGCTTGCAGGTCGCACAGAGGCTGGTCGGCCCGCCGGAGCAGCGCCCCCGCCTGCTGATCACCTCGCTGCTGGCCATGCTCCAGCCGATCCCCAACGCCAGCGACATCGAGAAGGAGTTCCTCGCGCTGGCGATCGGCGAGCGGCTCAACATCGAGCACCTGCTGAAGCGGCTGGTCAAGGGAGGCTTCGAGCGAACGCCACTGGTCGAGGCCCCGGGTGAGGTCAGCCTGCGCGGCGATATCCTCGACGTCTATCCGTTCGCCAGCGACCTCCCGCTGCGCATCGAGCTGTTCGACGAGGAGGTCGAGTCGCTCCGCACCTTCGACCCCGTCGACCAGCGCAGCGTCGAGTCGATGCGCGAGACGGAGGTGTGCCTGGCCAACGACGCGGCCACGAGCGAGGACGAAGGGCACATCGAGCCGGTCCGGGTACTCGCCCCAACTGCCTGCGTGGTCGAGATCGAGCCGCTGCGCATCGAGGACATCGCCGGCGGCCTCCGGATCCAGCGCGCGGAGTTCGCCCAGGCACTGATGCACCTCGAGAGCGCGAAGTCGGCGCGCAAGCACCTCACCCTGCAGAGCTTGCCGGCGAGCTCGGTCAACTTCGATACGCGCTCGGTCCAGCGCCTGGCGGTCGGCATGGCGGAGGCGCCCGCCGCGCTGCGCGAGGTCGCCGAGGACGGCACCGAAGTCGTCGTCTACTGCCAGACCGAGGCCGAGGCGGAGCGCTTCGAGGGACTGGTTCACGAGCGGGGCGGAGTCCCGGAGCTCTCCGTGCGCGTCGGCGGCGTCGGCCGGGGCTTCCAGCTCCCCGGCGCACGCCTCCTGGTGATCAACCACCGCGAGCTGGTCGGCATCGTCGGACGGCGGCGCGTCAAGTCGAGCAAGGGCACGCACCGGACGCGGGCCCTCCAGTCCTTCTTCGAGCTGAAGATCGGCGACCTCGTCGTCCACGCGGTCCATGGGCTGGCGCGCTTCCAGGGCCTGTCGATGATGGAGCGCGGCGAGGGCACGGAGGAGCACCTGCACCTCGTCTTCGCCGAGAGTGTCGCGCTGTACGTCCCCGTCTCACGCATCGACGTGGTGCAGCGCTACATCGGCACCGGCGCGGTCGAGCCGCCGCTCGACAAGATCGGCAGCCAGAGCTTCCGCAAGCGCAAGGAGAAGGTGCAGCGCGCGCTGTACGACCTGGCCAGCGAGCTGCTCGAGGTGCACGCGCGCCGCTCGATGAAGCAGCGGGAGCCGTGGGGCGGCGATGATGAGCTGGTCTCGCAGATGCTCGCGGAGTTCCCCTTCGTGGAGACCGCGGATCAGGTCACGACCGACGCGGAGGTGGCGAACGACCTCGCGCGACCACGGCCGATGGATCGCCTGATCTGCGGCGACGTCGGCTTCGGCAAGACCGAGCTGGCGATCCGCGCGGCGTTCCGGGTGGTCAACGGGGGCGGGAAGGTCACGGTGCTGGTGCCGACGACGGTGCTGGCGCAGCAGCACTACGACACCTTTCGCGAGCGGCTCGCGGATTTCCCGGTGGTGATCGAGATGCTCTCGCGCTACGTCACTCCGAAGGTGCGCAAGGAGATCATCGAACGAGTGAAGCACGGCGGGGTGGATATCCTGATCGGGACGCACCGCTTGCTGTCCAAGGACGTGACCTTCTCCGAGCTCGGCCTGGTGATCGTCGACGAGGAGCAGCGCTTCGGCGTCACGCACAAGGAGCACTTCAAGAAGCTGCGGGCCGAGGTCGATCTTCTGACGTTGACCGCCACACCGATTCCCAGGACGTTGCACATGTCCCTGTCGGGAGTCCGCGACATCTCCGCGCTGACGGTCCCGCCGGACGGCCGCCAGGAGATCGACACGGTGCTGACCTACGTCGAGGAGGAGGACGAGATCCGCGAGGCGATCCTGCGGGAGAAGAACCGCGGCGGCCAGGTCTTCTACCTGCACAACCGGGTGCAGTCGATCGAGGCGGTGGCGCAGTACCTGCAGCGGCTGGTGCCGGAGTGCTCGTACGCGATCGGCCACGGCCAGATGGGCGGCCACGAGCTGGAGAAGGTGATGCGGATCTTCACCCGCGGCGGCGTGGACGTGCTGGTGGCGACGACGATCATCGAGAGCGGCCTGGACGTGCCGGCGGCGGGCACGATCATCGTGCACGACGCGGATCGGTTCGGGTTGAGCGAGCTGCACCAGCTGCGCGGGCGGGTGGGCCGTGGCCAGCAGAAGGGGTATTGCTACCTCCTGATCGAGAAGTTCAAGCCGATCCGGGACGTCGCTCGCGAGCGGCTGAAGGCGCTGGAGGAGATGAACCAGCTCGGCGCAGGATTCCAGATCTCGATGAAGGACCTGGAGATCCGCGGTGCGGGGAACGTGCTCGGCCCGCAGCAGTCGGGGCACATCGGGGCGGTCGGTTACGACCTCTACTGTCGCCTGCTGAAGGCGACCGTGGACCGCCTGCAGGACGGCGCGACGCTGGAGGAGGTGACGCGCGAGGATCCGACCGAGATCGGCGCGGAGCTCGAGCTGGGACTCGCGGCATTCCTGCCGCACGAGTGGATTCCGTCGCCCGATGCGCGGCTCGGGGTCCTGCGGGAGCTGGCCGCGATGCACGGAGAGGGCGAGTTCACCGAGGCGGAGGCGGGCCTTCGCGATCGTTTCGGGAGGGTGCCGGAGGCCGCGCGCAACCTGCTTCGTCTCTTCCGGCTGAAGGTCCGCCTGGAGGGCTGCTCGATCACTCGCCTCGCGTGGCAGGGCGATTGTTATCTCATCGAGTTCTCCGATCGGGTCGCGCTCGAGGAGTTGTTCGCCGGGAAGCGAGTCGACCTCAGGCCGATCCGGACGGGGGTGGCGCACCTGCGCACGCCCAGGAGGTGCAAGAGCGGCGCGCAGGCGCTGGAGTGGTTCGAGGGATTGCTGGGCTGAAGGACGGGGCGAGGCGCGCGGTTGGCAGACGGGTGTCTGGCCGGGGGACGGGGTGTTCGGGGAAGGCGGATGGGGAGGACCCGGTGCCGGCGTGGCGTTCGCCGCAGGCGAACGGAACGCCCCCCTATCGCGAACAACACCAACCAGACAGACGACGACCCCGATCCGGCAAAAGACCGGCCGGGGCCGATGAACCAGCTCACCCCTCCAGAGACTCAGGAAGAGCGCACGATCGCCCGCGCCTTCTCGGCGGTCGGCGTATCCGGGTAGCTCTTCATGATCTTCTCGCAGATCTGTCGCCCCTTCTCGCGGCTCGCCTTCTTGCCCTTGGCCATCTCCTTCTTGGCCTTCTTCAGCATCGACCAGGCCTTCAGGTCGTCCTTGGCCTCGGGGTCCTTCCCGATCGCCTTGGCCTTGGCCTTGGCCTCGGCCACTCGCGGATACCCGTTGTACAGATCGACGATCTTCTCCAGCGAATCGACGGCGCTGCCATAGTTCCCCTTCCCCGCGGCGGCGATCGCACCGTCGAAGCGGTTCTTGAAGCTGGACTCGATCGCCTCCTTCGCCGCGATCAGCTGCTCGTCCGAGGCATTCTTCTCCAGCATCGACGCGATCGACTTCCACGCCTTGCCAAGGTCCTTCTTCTCGATCGCCTTGTTGATGCTCGAGTACTGCCGTCCCTCCAGCTTGGGAATCAACACCGCGCGCTTCAGCGCCTCGACGATCGCGGCCTCGGGGTGGCGCTCGCGACTGAGCACGTTCCCTTCCGGACCGACCAGGACCACCGTGGGGAAGCCGTTGACGCCGTAGGCGTCGTCCGCCGATCCGCCCTTGACCATGGCTATCGGGTACTGCGCTCCGGTGGAAGAGAGGCTCTTCTCGACCAGCGCGGCACTTTCGTTGGTCACGCCAACGATGACCAGGCCCTGCTCCGAGTACTTCTCGTGAAGCTCGTTGAGGTCAGGGACCATGGACTTGCAGGGGCCTCACCAGGTGCGCCAGAAATCGAGCAGCACGACCCGACCGCGCAGGTCGGCCAGGGTGGAGGCGCCCTCGGGGAAGTTCCGCCACTCGGCGATCTCGAAGTCGGGTGCTTCCTGCCCGATCGAGGCGCCGCCGCGGGGCGCGGAGGCGAAGCCGCAAGCGATGCCGGCGGCGACGAGGAGGGTGCTGAGGAGGGTGACTTTCATGGGTCGGGCGCCCGAAGCGGCGCCTGAGGGTGGGAATCGGGTTCCGGGGCCCCCCCGCCGGGCCGGCGAGGGACTCTCGCGGGTATACGACACCGGCGGCCCGGACGGGACCGTTCAGATCTCGAGAATGGACGGCGGACGTGCCGGGCGGCCGCGGAAGGAGACCCCGCCAGGGCGAAGGTCTCCGCGGCGGCCTTGATGCGGGCCCGATTCGAGGGGAAGATCTCGGCGAGTCGACCCGCCAGGCCCACGCCGCCAGAAGCATGAGACGCCTCCCTCACCTCCCGCTCGCCCTCTTCCTCCTGATCCCGTGCTCCGGGTGGGCCCAGGACAGCGCGAATGTCTACGGCCCCGCCGACGCGGAGGGCTACCAGCTGCTCGATCGGGTGGAGATCGTCGCCAACACCGACTCGGTCACCCGACTGAGGCTCCAGCGCATCATCAAGCGCAACCTCGCCCTGGCGGAGGTCACCACGGAGGAGGAGTTCCAGGTGGTCCAGACCCAGACGATCCGCCAGCAGGTTCAGCACCTGCTGATGCGCCAGGCCGGCGAGGACCTCGGATTCGACCCGGAGGTGGTCCAGCACCGGGCGCGGGAGCTCTATCGGGATCGCGTCGATCGGACCGGCGGGGTGAGCGACATGCTCGCCCAGCTCCGGGCCGAGGACTCCACCCAGGTCGAGGAGCAGGAGGAGATCGAAGGTGAGCTCTACACCTCCACCTGGCGCCGCGCAGTCCTGGGGCAGGACGCGGGACCGGGGGGACGCCCCGCCGCGGATCGTTTCGTCCGGCCGGGGACCAAGCGACGCGTCTGGGAGCGAATGCGCAAGACCGGGGACAAGATCGAGCTCCTGCGCGAGGTCGGGGCCCAGCCCGCCAGCTACGAGCTGCAGATCCTCCTGCTCGCCGGCCAGATGTTCGCCGGAGGCGTGCGCGAGGCCCGGGACAAGGCGCTCGAGTTTCATCAGGCCCTCGAAGAGGGGGTGATCGACTGGGAGCAGGCGATCGCGGAGGGGGCGCTGCGGAACCGCGGCCTGACCGGTCCGCTCGACCGGGAGATGATCGCGCGGGGCCTCGATCCGGGGGACGGCTCGCTGCTCCAGTTCGTGCTGGAGGGGGACACCGAGGCGCTCTCGGCGGTCCTCCCCTACCCGCTGGCCAACCCGGCCACCGGCGAGATCCAGATCCAAGGTTTCGCGATCTACCGGCTCCTCGGGAGCCAGCCGGCGCAGGTCCCCGGGTTCACCGAGCCGGGAGTCCAGAAGGAGCTGACCGCGAACCTCCAGTGGGCGCGCGACAACGAGCGCTTCATGATCGCCCTGAACGAGCTCGAGGCCTCCGCCTACGTCTGGTACCCGGGGATCGAGGAGGAGCGCGAGGCCCAGAAGGCCCAGATCGCCGAACAGGAGCGGGCGATCCTCGAGACGCGCGAGGAGAACGCGGAGCGGGAGAAGGCGCGGAAGGCGGCCGAGGAGGAGAAGGAGCCGCCGGCGGAGGAGCCTCCCGCCGAGGAGGAGCCGCCGCCGACCGGGGAAGGCACCTGATTCACGCGCCTAGTCGCAGAAGGTCGCGCTCAGCGCGTCGGTGAGGTTGAAGGCGTAGCCACCGGGTCCCGCCGGGTCGCGGTACCAGAACTGGAAGTTCCAGGTATCGCCGGCCTGGACCTCTCCGGCGCCTCCCGACATCGGCGGAGCGGAGTAGTCGATCGGGCGGGAGGCCTCGCCGGCGGCATCGGTCTTCATCGCCGGGCTGAGACGGAACAGGCCGATCCCGCCAGGGGCGACGCACATGTATCCGTCGCCGAAGGGATTCTGCTGCTGCGCGGGCCCGTAGAAGAAGAGACCGAACTGGTCGGGTGGCGCCTGGGTCACCTTCAGCACGAGGTCGTTGGCGGAGAAGCTGAGCGTGCCTTGGGAGCGCAGGAGTGCGCCGGAGCCGACCGAGTTGGGCGCGGTCGAGCAGTAGACAGTCGGATCGGCGCACTGCTGGCTGTAGACGTAGACCGCGCCCCAGCGATCCGGACCGATGGTCTCGCCCGGCTGGCAGAACGCGAACTCGGGCAGTCCGTCGCCGTCCAGATCTCCGCAGCCGGTAACCGCCTCACCCAGCAGGTGCCAGGCCGAGTCGCCGATCGCCTCCCACAGGACGCTGCCGTCCTGGCCCGAGTAGATCACCGCCCGCCCCGCGTGATCGCCATTCGAGTTCGCTTCCGGAGCACCGACGAATACGTCGTCGTGCCCGTCGCCGTCGATGTCGCCGACTCCGGCCAGCTTCGTGCCGAACCCCTCCTCCCCGGAGCTCCCGTAGAAGCGGTGGATCTCTCGGCCATCCGCGGTGGAGAGGACGGTCACGGCTCCCGAGTTGTGGTACGGGTAGTCGTGCCACTGATCGCCGACGAGCAGGTCCTCGACACCGTCCCCGTCGACATCTCCGGCGGAGTCGATCTGGTCCACGTATCTGGTGAAGTGAACGTTCCCGAGGAACTCCCGGATAAGAGATCCGTCCACCCCGGAGAGGAGCCACACGTAACCGACGCCGGCCGAGGAATCCCAGCCTCCGGCGGCGAAGTCCTCGATCCCATCGCCGTCGAGGTCTCCGAGCCCCGTGACGCCGCGACCGAGCGTGTCGATCGATTCGACACCGGGCACGGAGTACAGGTACGTGCCGTGCTGTCCGGAGATGACCCGAACTGCGCCGGCGCGTACCGTCACCTCGCCGTCCGGCTCGCCGATGAGGAAGTCGTCATGGCCGTCTCCGTCGACGTCGCCGAGGGCGTCCAGACTGAAGCCGAACAGCCCCGCGTGCGTCTCCCCTTCCAGCTGGTACAGCATCGCACCCGTCTGGCCGGAGAAGACATCGACGCGACCGACCCTCTCGTCGGGCCAGATGTCGAAGTAGGGATCGGCCACGGCGAAGTCGTCGAAGCCGTCATTGTCGACGTCCCCGACCCCGGCGACCGGCCACCCGAAGTCGGCGGAGGTGTCGGGATCGGAGTTGAGGATGTGGTGCAGGAGGCTGCCGTCCAGACCCGAGTAGACGCGCACGTATCCCTGCTTGCCGGTCGAGCCCACGACCAGGTCGGGAAGACCGTCCGCGTTCACGTCCCCCGCGTTCGCCAGCGCCGAGCCGAAGCCCATGTAGTCGACTTCGCAGGGCAGCTTGCGCAGGAGCTTCTGGGCGTGGACCGTGCCGCAGAGGATGAGTGCAACGAGGACGAGACGAGTGAGGCGAGCGGAGGTCGTGATCATGGCGGGGGGCGTTGTCAGGATGTCGTCGGCGGTTTCGACGATGAGAGAGAGCGAGATCGCACACCGGGACGAGGACTCCGATTGTACTTACCGGATTGACAATCGGGGGCTTCTGGCCGAGAATCCAGTTGGTCGCAGGGTTCGCCACGACCACTCGCAGCGCGCTGTCTCTCGAGGAGGAAGGACTGACAATGAACCACACCATCGCCATCGTGACGCTCGGATGGAGCTTCTGCCTGCTCGCCCCGGTGGGAGCCTCTCACTCCGTTCCATCGAACACCCTCTACGTCGACGCCGACGCCCCGGCGGGAGGAAACGGATACTCCTGGGGGGGCGCGCTGCAGGACCTGCAGCCGGCGATCCAGCTGGCCTATTTCTCGGGCGGGACGATCACGGAGATCTGGGTGGCGGAAGGGACCTACAAGCCGTCCGCCTACCCTCCGGGCGGCGGGGGGAGCAAGACCTTCTGGATGGTCGACGGCCTCGCGATGTACGGCGGCTTCGCCGGGACCGAGACCAGCGTCGACCAGCGCGACATCGCTGCGCACCCGACGATCCTCAGCGGGGACCTCGACGGGAACGACGACGGCACGCCCGGCAGTCTCGCCGACAACGCCTATCACGTGCTCCTCAACTCGGAGAGTGACTTCAGCTTCCGGCTCGACGGCTTCGAGGTCACGGGCGGGAATGCAGTCGGGGTCCAGTCCCTCGACATGGATGGAGGTGGCGTCAAAACCCTGCAGGTCGTCGACTTCGTGCTCTCGAGCTGCTGGATCCACCACAACCACGCCACCAACTTCGGGGGAGGCGTCCACATCGATGGCCCCATCACGACTCCCACCACGCTGGTCATCGAGGGTTGCACGATCGAGTGGAACAGCGCCGGTCTGGGCGCGGCGGGCGTGGCGGCGGATACGGGCCGCCCGGCCTCCTCCATCGAGGTCACCGACTCCGCCTTCAGGTGGAACCACTCGGAGGAGAACGTCGGCGGCGCCGACCTCCGGCAGTGGTTGGGCCATGCCCCCGTCGTCGTGAAGCGCTGCACATTCCTGGGGAACACCGGTGGGGTGGGTACGTACGCAGCTGGCGGTGGGGGGCTGAGAGTAAATGGACTCGTCACCGTCGCCGACTGCATCTTCGCGGGGAATCAGTCGATCGGAGGGGTCGGAGGGGGGCTGTCGGCTGCTCACCAGGCGTCGATCACGCAGTGCATCTTCTCCGCAAACCGGGCGAGCGAAGGCGGTGGGCTGCTCCTCGGTGCTGGGCCGGATACGCCGCGCTTCGACGTGGACGGCTGTTCCTTCACCGGGAACCAGGCCGTCTCCGAGGGCGGCGCGATCCACATCTTCCATTCCGACAACGTCACCATCACGAACAGCATCCTCTGGGACAACCTCGCGCCCACCGATCCGGAGGTGGGCGCCGACCCCGGCTACAGCGCGGTGATCCAGTACTCCGACGTGAAGGGCGGCTGGGTCGGCACCGGCAACATCGACGCCGATCCTCTCTTCGTCGACCCGCTCGGACCCGACGGGGTCGCCGGCACGCTCGACGACGACCTGTCCCTGTCCCCGGGTTCCCCCTGCGTCGACGCGGGGTCGAACAGCGCGCTGCTGGAGGATGTCGCCGACCTCGACGAGGACGGGGACACGACCGAGCCCACGCCGCTCGATTTCGCCGGCGAGGTGCGGCGCACCGACGATCCGGGAACGGTCGATACCGGCGAAGGCGCCTCGCCCATCGTGGACCTGGGAGCGCTGGAACTGCCGGGCGGGTGCGGAACCGTGTCGGGCTACTGCGCCACCTCCCCCAACTCGGTGGGTCCAGGCGCCCTGATCTCCCACACCGGCAGCGCCAGCGTCTCCGCGGCCGACCTCGGGCTCCAGGCGGCCAGCTGCCCCCTGAACCAGTTCGGGCTCTTCTACTACGGCCAGGCGCAGCTCTCCTTGCCCTTCGGCAACGGCCTGCGCTGCGTGGGCGGTGGCGGCCACGGGATCTACCGCTTCGCCCCCGTCCAGACCGACGGCTTCGGCTTCGTCAGCATGCCGGTCGACTTCGGATCGCCGCCCGCGGGGAGCGGCCCCGGCGCCCTCCTCGCCTACGGGAACTGGAACTTCCAGTTCTGGTACCGCGATCCGGCCGGGGGCGGCGCCCAGTTCAACCTGAGCGGCGCCCTGAACGTGCTATTCTGCCCCTGATACGGTACCTGGTACCGTACTGGCGAAACCCCCGATGGGCGGGGCGGTAGAGGGGGTCCCGCCGGAGGGGAAGTCCCCTCCGACCGAGAGGCCACCCCGCCTCCCCCACCCGCGCGGTTTCCCGCGGCGGGGAGTCGACGGTGGTTCGCGGAGATTCTCGGCCCTATACTCTGAACCCCTCCAGCCGCGAGGCGTTCACCTCCCCAGCAGGCCCGCAGAGGGCCCGATCGCCCTTTCCGGGCCCGTGAGGGCCCTTTCCGGGGCCGATCGACCGCCGCCGAACACCGGAAAGCACCGATTCCTCGCCTCTCGCCCACTTCGAGGCGCTCCTGTCATGGACGAATTCAACGAAATCCGCATCGAGAGCACCCTTCCCAAGTCCTGGGAAGAGGAAACCACCTTCAACGACATCCTGTACGACTGGATGGGCCGAGCCCCCTGGCTGGCGATCTCCGCGGTGGCGCACGTGATGGTGTTCCTGCTGCTGGCGGTCATCCCCTGGGGCATCTTCGGCGGGGGCGGTGACGCCGAGATCAACGCGAACCTCGAGAAGCCCCCGGAGGACCTCTTCGAGGATCCCGAGGAAGAGGAAGAGGAGGAGATCGAGGAAGAGGAGCCGATCGAGGAGCCGGTCCTCAAGGACGCCGAGATCTCGGACCACAACGAGACCGACGAGGACCAGGACTTCGAGAGCTCCGAGGGTGACCCCGACTTCCTCTCCGACTCCCCCTTCGACGACAAGGCCTTCAACGACATCATCGGCATCGGCGGCGGCGCCGGCGGCAAGTTCGGCGGGCGCTTCGGCGGGCGCCGCAACCTGCGCGCGGCGGGCGGCTCCGGTACCGAGCAGGCGCTGAAGGACGGCCTCGAGTGGCTGGCCAACCACCAGGACGAGGACGGCAAGTGGGACTGCGACGAGTTCATGAAGCACGACCCCGTGAACGACGCGTGTGAAGGGCCCGGGCAGCCCGAGCACGACGTCGGAGTCACCGGATTGGCGCTGCTGGCCTTCCTCGGCGACGGGCACACCACCCGCCAGGGCCTCTACAAGGAGAAGGTCACGCGCGGCATCAAGTGGATGCGCGAGCAGCAGGACTTCGAGAGCGGCCTGATCGGCGACAAGATCGGCCACTCCTACATGTACAACCACGGCATCGCCACCCTGGCGCTGTGCGAGGCGTACTACTTCTCAAAGTCGCCGCTGATCCGCGGCACGGCACAGAAGGCAGTCAACTTCATCACCACCGCGCGGAACCCCTACGGCGTGTGGCGCTACGAATCGCCGCCCGTGGGTGACAACGACTCCTCCGTGACGGGTTGGATGGTCTTCGCCCTCAAGTCCGCGGAAGAGGCGGGGCTGAAGATCGATACGGCCGCGTTCACCGACTCGATCTCCTGGTTCGACGAGGTCACCGACCGCGCCACCGGACGGGTCGGCTACGACTCGGTGGGTTCCGCTTCCTCGCGGGTGCCCGGCGTCAACGACAACTTCCCCGTCGACAAGACCGAGTGCATGACCGCGGTTGGCCTGCTCTGCCGCTTCTTCCTCGGCCAGGACCCGGCGGATGAAGACATGATGACCAAGCACGCCGACCTGATCATGAAGTCGCTCCCCGAGTGGGACCCCGACGGCCTGACCAACGACGTCTACTACTGGTACTACGGCTCCTACGCGATGTACCAGATGGGTGGCAAGCACTGGAAGGCGTGGAACAAGTCGATGAAGAAGGCGGTCCTCGACTCCCAGCGCAAGGACGGCGCGTCCAAGGGCTCGTGGGACAACATCGGCCCGTGGGGCTTCTCCGGCGGCCGGGTCTACTCGACGGCCTCCTGCGTGCTCTGCCTCGAGGTCTACTTCCGCTACTCGAAGGTCCTCGGCGCCCGGTGAGCCCTTGCGCTCCGGCGTGACCTGGAAGACATCAACCGCGAAAGGGTGGCTGCTCTCGGCAGCCGCCCTTTCGGCGTTTCTCGCCCTGGCCCCGATCGGCTCCGCGCAGGTGGAGGTCGACGCGCAGCGGGTTGCCTTCGAGCGAGAGCTCGAGCGGGTGCGCAAGAAGATGGAGCAGGGGGACTGGAAGGTCGCCCGCAAACGGCTGGAGAGCGCGCTGGGAGAGCACGCCGAAGCGCCCTACGTCTTCGCCCACCTCGGCGAGATCGAGCTGGCCCTCAAGCGTTGTGAGTTCTGGAAGGATCGCCCCGAACCCGACATCTCGGGCCTCCTGAAGGGAGAGCTCCGCTCCTCCGACCGGCGCACCGGCCGCATCGAGCTGCACTACGAGAAGGACAGACCCCACGACTTCCAGCGCGCGGGGATGGCCACCCTCCTGCCGATCGAGTTCTCCGGGCCCTACAAGATCGAGTCCAGCGAGGGGACCAGCCCCACGCTGCTGGTCTGCTGCCGGGGGCAGGAGTCGATCCAGGTCTCCTTCGGCCGGGTGTTCCACCTGGGCATCAACAACCCCGCCCACAAGAAACCGACGCAGCGCTGGGTGAAGATCATCAGCAACCTGCGCGGCCGCGACGGGAAGATCGAGCGGAAGCTGAAGGAGAAGGACTTCACCTCCAAGCGCGGCCTCGACAAGGAGATCTTCGAGGTTCGGGTGACCGGCAACCAGGTGAGGGCGTACTTCAACGGCAAGAGCCTGCTCAGCGCGGCGAAGCCGCGCGATCTCTGGGGCTCGATCGCCGTGACCGCCGGCGGGCCCTACAACACGCTGGACATCGAAGGGGTCGCCACGGGCTGGCTCCAGCGGAAGGTGGACGAGTCCTTCCGCGACGAGTGGACCGAGTTCGAGAGGAGCTGGGTCCTGGCCGACCACGTTCCCGCCTGGCTCGCCGAGAAGGTGAGGGAAGACCCGACACCTCTCGACACCGCGACGGAAACCCATGGACTTCCCGCGGAGGCCTCGAAGGGAGACGTCAGGAAGTGGAACCGCGCCGTCGCGCAGATCGACCGGGGGCGCTACGACCTCGCCTTGCGGGCGATGGACGAGCTGACCGAGAAGGGGCTCGAGTGCGGACAGGTGATCCGCCTGCGAGCCGTCGCCCTCCGCGGGCTGCGCCGCAGCGCAGAGGCGCTGGAGCTTCTCTTCCGGTGTGTCGAGCGCTATCCCGATCTCCACCAGGCCCGACACGACCTGGCGCGGACGCTCCTGGTCAACGGTCGCTTCGAGGAGGCGCTGACCGTCGTCGCCGACGCGATCGAGGCGGGAGCTCCACCGATGGGCCTGCAACCCATCTCGATCACCGCCAACAAGGCGCTGCACGGCCCCGCCTGGAGCGGCAAGTCGGTGTACTCCTCGCGCCACTACACGGTGAGCTCCGACCTCTCCGAGGCGATCTGCCGAACCGTGGCCCTCGAGCTGGAAGAGACCTTCCGCCACGTCTCCCGGCGCCTGGGTTTCGGCGAGCACGTGGAAGGCAAGAAGTTCCAGGTCTACGTCTTCTCGGGGGAGGCGAGCTATCTCGACTACATCGAGGACGTCTTCGAGGGTCGGGGAGACAACACGTTGGGGATGTACTCCTTCTACCTGAAGCAGCTCCTGGTGCTCGACTCCCCGCGCCGGGCGGACTTCATGCACACCGTGCGGCACGAGGGCTTCCACCAGTTCCTCGACGCCCAGCTGGAGACTCCACCGATCTGGTTGAACGAAGGGCTGGCGGAGTACTTCGCCGCCGCGCGCACCGACACGTCCTGGCGCGACGGCAAGCTGGAGCGCCGCCGGCTGGAGGTTCTGCGCACCCCCCGCCCGGGGCGCTCGAAGCTGGAGCAACGCCTCACCCCCCTCTCCGCATTCCTCCACCTGGAGTCCGGGGCCTTCATGCGGAACGCGAGCTACAACTACGCCCAGGCGTGGGCCTTCGTCCACTTCCTCCGGCACACCAGCCGTGAGAACCGAACGCGCTTCGACTCCTTGATCGAGAGTCTGCGGGCGGGAGTGGCCAACCGGAAAGCGATCGAGTCGGCTTTCGAGGGGTGCGATCTGGACGAGCTCGACGTGGAGTTCAGGGAGTACGTGGAAGGGCTGTGATCGACCGGGGCGCAGAGGAAGCAGAGATCGCGGCGTTTCAGCGCCGAGCTCGCCGAGGAGGAGGAACTCTGCGCTGAAACGCCGCGATCTCAGCTTCCTCCGCGTCCCGACCAAAAAACGGCCCGTCGGGTATGGCGCGCACCGGTCGGGGCCGATAAACCCCTTCGACCATGTCCCTGCCCCGAACCACCCGCGCCGCGCTGGCGATCGTGCTCTCGATCGTCTGGATCACCTGGCTCGTCCTGATGAGCGCCGGGGATCGGTGGCACCTGTTCGCGGACAACTGGTTCATGTCGGCGACGATGGCGGGCGGCTCGTTCATCGCCGGGGCGACCAGTGAAGGCGGGGGTGCGGTGGCCTTCCCGGTGATGACCCTGGGCTTCGGCATCCCGCCGTCGACGGCGCGGGACTTCTCGCTGATGATCCAGGCGGTGGGGATGATCGCGGCGGGATTCACCATCCTCTACACGCGGATCCGGGTGGAGAAGCACGCGCTGCTCTTCTCCAGCCTCGGCGGCGCGATCGGGGTGATCCTCGGGCTGGAGTACGTCGCGCCGCTCCTGACGCCGGCGTTCGCGAAGATGTTCTTCACCGCCACCTGGCTCTCCTTCGCGTTCGCGCTGTACTGGGTCAACCGCTACCACGACCGCGAGGTCCACCTGACGATCACCCACTTCCTGCCTCGCCACGCGGTGCTGCTCGTCGGGACCGGGATCATCGGGGGCGTGGTGACCTCGATCACCGGCAGCGGGCTGGACATCACCACGTTCGCGCTGCTCGTCCTGCGCCTGCGCATCTCGGAGAAGATCGCCACGCCCACGTCGGTGGTGCTGATGGGGATCAACGCCCTGGTAGCCGCCCTCTGGCAAGGTGGGGTGCGCGGAGCCCTCGCCCCCGAAGCGTGGAACTACTGGTGGGTCTGCGTGCCGATCGTGGTCGTCGGAGCTCCCTTCGGGGCGCGCTTCATCCGCAATCGCTCCCGACTCTTCATCGCCTCGATCCTCTACGCCTCGATCCTCATCCAGTCGGTCGCCGCCCTCCTGATCGTGCCCCAGACGGGCCGATTGCTCCTCTTCAGTGGCGCGATCTTCACCGCCGGCATCCTCTTCTTCCGGCACATGGCCAACCGCGGCGTGCGGCGGCTGGACTGGCTGGCCGAGAGGGGGCACACTCGGCGCGACGCGTGAGGGGAAGATGAGCTCGGTCCTGCTCCTGAACCTGGTCGGTCTGACGCCGCGCCTCGTCGGTGAACACACGCCCCACCTGCGCGCTTTCGCCGAGGAGGGGGCGCTGGCGCCGATGAGCGCGGTGCTGCCGGCGGTGACCTGCAGCGCGCAGGCGACGATGCTGACCGGGCTCCAGCCCGACGAGCACGGCGCGGTGGGCAACGGCTGGCTCGACCCGGAGACGATGGAGCCGAAGCTCTGGCGCCAGTCGAACCGGGTGGTCGCCGGCGAGAAGCTCTACGAGCGCGCCGCCCGCGAGCTCGCGGAGTTCCGCTGCGCCAAGCTGTTCTGGTGGTGGAACATGGGCGCACGCGTCGACTGGTCGGTCACGCCCCGCCCCTTCTACTGCGCGGACGGCCTGAAGGTCCTGGCGATCTACTCCTCCCCGACCGAGTACGGCGCCGACCTCGAACAGGCGCTCGGGCCCTTCCCCTTCTTCGAGTTCTGGGGCCCCCGGTCGGGACTCGCCTCCAGCCGCTGGATCACCGATGCGACGCTGCGGACGCTGGAGGAACGGCGGCCCGAGCTGACCCTCGCCTACCTCCCCCACCTCGACTACGACTTCCAGCGCCACGGGCCCGACGATCCCCGCTCGATCCAGGCGCTGGGCGAGCTCGACCGGCTCTTCGGCGAGCTGTGGGACGCCGCCCGACGCCTCTCGATCGAGGTGGTCGCGGTCAGCGAGTACGGCATCACCGCGGTCGACACCCCGGTGGACATCAACCGGGCCTTGCGGCGCGCCGGGTTGCTGCGGGTCCGCGAGTCACCCCGAGGCGAGGAGCTCGATCCCTTCGCCAGCCGGGCCTTCGCAGTGGTCGACCATCAGCTCGCACACGTCTACACCGAGGGCCTTGATTCCACCGAGGCGGCCGCCGAGACGCTGCGCGACCTGCCGGGGGTCGAGCGCCTCTGGATCGGCGACGAGCGCGCCGAGGTGCACCTCGATCATCCGCGCGCCGGCGAGATCATCGCCCTCGCCGAGCCGCGAGCCTGGTTCACCTACTACTACTGGCTCGAGCCGGGAGCGAGGCCCGACTTCGCCCCCACCGTCGACATCCACTCCAAGCCGGGGTACGACCCGTGTGAGCTGTTCGTCGACCCCGACCTGAAGCTGCCCCTGCTGCGGGTCATGCGACGCCTCGGCGCCAAGAAACTGGGCATGCGCTATCTGATGGACCTGATCCCGACGGATCCGACGCTGGTCCGCGGCAGCCACGGGCGCCTTCCCGCCGATCCCCTCGACGGACCGGTATTCCTCGCTTCCCGTCCCCTGGACGAGGTCGGCGGGGAACCCGGGGACGAGCCCGTCGCGATGACCTCGGTCCCCGAGCGGGTGCTGGCGCTCCTGAAGCGCTGAACGACTCGCTTCGGCGTGGACCCCACCGAGGGCGACCCGTTTTGCGACATCCTTCCGCGCGCACCTCTCGCCTCGTTCCGGGCGATATCGAAGTTCCTAGAAGGCGCTATTCATACCGGCCCGGGCGACTCTAAAATGATGTCTCTGCTCCGGTTCCCCTTCCTCCACCGGGGGCGCCGAGACCCAGCGGGCGCGACCACGACCCGGGTCGAGTCCGAGATCGAATTCAGCCTGTAACCGATACGACGAAGAGGAGACGGCGGGATTGATCCCGCATGAGAACGAGAACGCCGACCGCCGGCCTCCCCCATCACCGCGGGAGGAGGCGCGGATGAGTCCGGTCTCGTCGAGAAGGTGAGGAAATCATGCAAGCCGCAAGACGTGGGTGGTCCCCTGCGCTGATCACCGTCGCTTTCGGGCTCGGGGTCTGTACCCCTTTCGCCTCGGGACAGACGACGGTCTACACCCTCGATTCGCACTTCGACCAGGGCGCCCTGCTCAACGTAAACCACGACGACCCGAACAATCACCAGCTCCAGCTCGACACGGAGGCGACCCCGTTCCGCTTCCTCAACGTGGCGACGATCAACGGAGCCGGCCCTCGGGTGGGGACGATCGTACGAATCGACGTGGACACCGGCGAGGTGGTGGGCGAGTACCGCACCGCTCCCGACGGTCGACTATCGAACCCCTCGCGCACCACCGTCGATCTGTTCGGCAACGTGTGGGCGGGAAACCGGGACGAGCCGCTCCGCGAGACCGGCGATGGCTCGGTGGTCAAGGTGGGGCTGATCGTCGGCGGAACGCGCTGCGACGCCGGCGGGAATCCCGACCCGAACGGGCAGTACCTGAAGCCCCCCTTCGACTACTCCACCGCCGTCGACCGGGACGGTGACGGGCTGATCCGGACCTCCCGAGGTCTCGGGGACATTCTCGACTGGCCCAGCGGGACCGACGGGGACGGCGGGCTCGCCGGCGGGCCCGCGCCGGTCGAGGACGCCCTCGACGAGTGCATCCTGATCTACCAGAGGACCGCGACGCGCCACATCCGTCACCTCTCGGTCGACGGACAGAGCGACATCTGGATCGGGGGATACAACAACGCGCCAACGAGCTTCGAGAAGCTCGACGGCAGTACCGGCACCATCCTCCACTACTTCGACGCGCCGGGCTGCGGAGGCTACGGAGGCCTGGTCGACTCCAATGGCATCCTCTGGTCGGCGAGCAAGTACGAGGCGAGCCTTCTCCGGTACGACCCCGACCACCCCTCGGGTGCCGTCTGCCTCCCGATCGACCACTCCTACGGCCTCGGCGTCGACCCCCAGGGTTTCATCTGGAACAGCCAGCGCGCCTCGCACTCGATGGCCAAGGTGGCGCCGGACGGAACGATCGTGTTCAAGGACAAGGAGATCCCCGGCGCCAGCCACCTGCGAGGGGTCGCGGTGACCAGTGACGGCGACATCTGGGTCGCCGACTGCTACAACCACTCGGTGTACCGCCTCGACTCCAACGGGGACGTCATCGGCACGTCGATCCCCGTCGGCCTCCACCCCACCGGGATGGCGGTCGACAGCAATGGAAAGATCTGGGCCTGCTGCCAGGATTCCAGCAGCGCGCACCGGATCGATCCGGACCTGGGAACCAGCGGGGCCGTGGACATGACCATCAACCTGACCCCCAACTCCCAGCCCTACAACTTCAGCGACATGACCGGGGCGGTGGCCTTCACCAACACGTTCGACGTGGGGTTCTGGGAGGTGATCCACGACGGGCTGGAAGACAATGCCGACTGGGGCATCATCCGCTGGAGCAGCACCGAGCCCCCGGGATCGGCGCTCGGGGTCGAAGCACGTGCGGCCAACAACCCCGCGAGCCTGTCGGGACTCGAGTTCACCCCCGTAGCGGACGGCATTCCCTTCGACCTGGTCGGCCGGTACATCGAGATCCGGGTCCGCTTCGACAAGGCCCAGCAGACCGAGGCCTCACCGGTCCTCTACGACCTCTCGATCAGCCGCGCGAGCGACTGCGTCGCGTCCAACCGGCGCCAGCCGGGCAGCCTGCTGCTCTTCCCCGAGTTCGACAACGTGAGCGGTCAGGTCACCGTGCTGACCACCACCAACGTCGGCGATGAAGAGGTGGACGTGGAGTTCGTGTACATCGACGCCGAGGACTGCCAGGAGTTCAACCGGACCGAGACCTTCACTGGCCATGACACGCTGACTCTCATCACCAACTTCCACAACCCGGGGATGGAGATCGGCTACGTCTACGCGTTCGCCAAGGGCCCGGCCTCCGGCGAGCCGGTCGTGCACAACGGGCTCATCGGCCAGGTGATGCGCATCGATGGCATCATCTCGTTCGAGTACTCCGTCGATGCCGTGTCCTTCGAAGGCCTGGGCGACGGCACCAAGACCGACCTGGATGACGACGGAGTACGGGACCTCGACGGCGATGAGTACACGATGGCCCCCGGCTCCATCCTGGTGCCCCGGTTCATCGGCCAGCACGTCACGATGCCCGAGGATCAGCTCAGCCACCTGATCCTGATCGGTCTGACCGGTGGTCCGCACTTCACCACCACCGTCGACTTCCTCATCTACAACGACAACGAGGAGTCCTTCTCCTCCGAGTACACGTTCTTCTGCTGGGACAAACCGAACCTCCTGGACATCTCGATGCTCTTCGAGAACGAGTTCCTGAAGATGAACACCGACCATGCCTCGGACGAAGTCCTCGGAGCGGACCACATCGAGACGGGGTGGTTCCGGGTCGATGGAGCTGTGGCCTCGTCGGTCGCACACTCGATCCCCGACCCGGCGATCTACGCGGTGTTGATCGATCGAGTCGGCGCCCGCGGAGCTTCCGACCTGCCCTTCGAGCTCTGCTCCCAGGACAACGGCGACCTGGTCGCCCAGGGCCTGCACGGCGATGACTGAGGGCTGATCAGCCCCGGTCGTATCCGAATCACTCCCCCGGCGGGGCGGCGAAGAGATCGAGGTTGATCCGAGCTCCGACTGATTCGCCGGGCAGCGCGGGGCCGGCCGTGGGCTGCTGGACCAACCGCACGCCGAGCACTCCCGACGCGCCGTGATCGAGGTTGCGACCGTTGGCCCCGAGGCCGACCTGGAAGGCTCCGTCCTCCTCGAGCTCGAGCAGCGCCCCCGCGAAGTCGCCGAGGCCGACCAGGATCCCCTCCAGCTCCCGGTAGTAGTGCCAGCGCTCCGGGCTCACCGGGCCCCCGCTTCCCGCGTGGGCGGTTCTCGGCAGCTCGAACCTGGGGCTCCCCGGCGGCAGGGGGTGAGGCCCGGCTCCCTCGAGTCGTCCGTCGAGCTCGATGAGCACCTCGAAGCCGCCGTCACTCTCGCCCCCGGCCCGCTCCAGCTCGCCGGTCAGGCGAGCCGTGCCGTCACCGAACTCCTGGAACACGCCCTCGTCGGAGAAGACCAGGTCGGTGGCGATCCCCGGCAGGGAGATGGCGTAGCCCGCCGGCAGCTCGACCGCCGGGATCGCCAGGGCCTCCTTCGCACTGCCGGGTCGACTGCGCTGGAGATCGAGCTGCAACCGTCCCCGCTCGAGCCCGCTCGGGAAGCTCGCCTCTCCCTCCGGTTGCTCGAGGATCGTGACCGCCAGCCACGCGGCAGCTCCGTGAGCGGTATTGACGTTGTTCGCACCCGCGCCCAGCTGGAACGCCGGTCCGGTTCCGGAGATCGCCAGCGAGCCGCCGGCGAAGCTCTCGAGTCCGATCAGGTGACCGTTCAGGCCGCGATAGTAGGCCCAGGAATCGGTGTCGACCGGTCCCCCGCCGCCCGCGTACGCCGCACCGACGAGCGCGCGCTTGGGGCTGCCCGGGGGAGGGTATCCGGCGGCGCCGGGATCGATGCGATGCTCGAGCCGAAGGTCGAGAAAGAAGCGCTGCAGGGGGAAGGACGCGCGAGCGACCACGCCGTTGAGGCGCGCTGTTCCGTCGGCGAGCTGTCGCAGCTGGCCTCCGGATAGGAAGACGAAATCGCTCCCCAGCTCATCGAGCTCGAGCGCCGAGTCGCCGCGCACCTCCTGCTTCGCCGACCTCCGCCGCGCCTCGCAGACGCTCTGCACCCGCGCCGCGCCGAGATCGAGGTGGAAGTGGCCGCCCGAGAGGGTCGGCGGCGAGACCTCGCCGTCATGGGGCTGCCTCCGGAGGACGCCGGAGAACCAGCCGGAGAGGCCGTAGGCGAAGCTGCGGCCGCCCGCGCCCACGCCGACCTGCCAGGCGGGTCCGTCGCGTTCGATCACCAGCCGGGCTCCGTCGAGCGCACCCTGACCGGAGAGGAGCCCGCGCACCGAGGTGTAGTAGTGCCAGGCGGCGGCATCGACGGGACCTCCACGCTCCCGGTACGCCGGTCCCAGGAGGTCGCGCCACGGACTGTCCTCGGGGGGGAAGCCCCCCATTCCCGCGTTCAACCGTCCCGCGAGCTCGAGGTCGACCAGGAAGCGATGGTCCGGTGCCTCGCGCCGCTGAATCACTCCGGTGAGCCGCGCGGTGCCGTCGGGCTGCTCGCTCAGGTATCCGCCCGCCGCGAAGACGAAGTCGCGGCCGAAGCCGGGCAGCTGGATCGCGCCGCTCCGCTCGTGCCGGAAGAGGGCGGAGGTCTTCGCCACGTCCACGCAATGGCCGCTGCCCGAGCGAATGGCGAAGCGGAGCTCACCGCTCTCGATGCGCTCGGGGAGTCTCATCTCCTCGTTCGGCCGGGACACCACGTCGGCCACGATCCACGCCGAGGCTCCGTACTGCCGGCTCTCGCCGCTCGCGCCGAGTCCGATCTGGGCCGGCCGGGCCGAGGAGGCTCGCCTCGAGGCGGACTCCCTGCAGCGTACCGAGGCCGGTCAGCGTGCCGTGGAGACTCCGGTAGTAATGCCACGACGAGGAGGCGTCCCGTGCGTCGAACGCCGGCTCGGGATCTCGTGCGGAGGGAGGGAACTCGCTCTCGCCGGGGGAAACGGGGTCCTCGAACGTGAGATCGGCGGCGAGCAGGCTGGAGGGATCGTCGGTCCGGGCCAGCACGCCGGTGAGCTTCGCGCGACCGCTGCCCTGCTCGACGAACTGCCCGCCGGCGACGAACTCGAAGCCACCGAGGCCCGCGAGCGTCAGGGCATGGGGTGGTGCCTCGCTCGCGTCGCGCGGGCTCACGGGGTGGATTGCGGAGCACACGTTCTGGGTCGCGAGGTCGAGGCGAAGGTCACCCCGCGAGGGAGCCCGGGGCAGCGGAGGCCCGGCGGTCGGCTGTTCGATCACCTCGAGGTAGAAGTGCGCTCGGGCGCCGAGGCCGGAGTTCTTCCCGTTCGCCCAGGAGCCGATCTGCGCCGTGGCCCCACCGGTAGCGCTCATTCGCACCAGTGCGCCAAGACGTTTTCCGAGACCGCGAAGCGATCCTTCCAGCTTGCCGTAGTAGCGCCAGCCGTCGAAGTCGATCGCTCCGCCGGGCTGGTGGCCGAGCTCGAAGGTCAGCTCTTCCGTCATGGCTTCGACCACGCGGTCGAGTCGCTCGCCGGGCATGATCCGGTCCGCGAGCTCGGCGTCCAGGAGCCAGAGGTTGTCGGGATTCGTGCGCTCGGTGAGGAGGCCGGTCAGGCGCACGGTGCCGTCGGAGAGGTGGACGACCGAGAGGTCCGCGGCGGGCACCAGCTGGCCGCCGAGAGCGGGCAGCTCGAAGCACTCGCGCTCGTCATCACGACTCGCCGCGGGGGTCGCGGCCAGCCCGAACCACCGGGCGCTCGCCCGCACGGGTCGCTCCTCCTGGGGCGAGGGCTCGGGCCCCTCGGGGGTCGTCAACAGCGCGGGCAGGGCCACCAGGGCCACCGCCGTCAGTACACCGGAGCCGATGAGAACACGGCTCTTCCAGGGATCCCGCTCGGACATGCTTCTTCCTCTCTCGCAAAGGGACGGTTGCGCCCCTTTTCGAAGTCTGGAGGGGGAAACTTGATGCCCGTTCGGAACAGAGCACGGGGGTCTTACCCGGGGGAGCGGCCCCGACCCCGAATGGAGCCAGAAAGGCCCTCCAGGGCCCGTCCGGCGGGGATCACCACTCCGCGAGCGGGGAGAGCAGGGGCTCGACGGGATCCGCGCAGGAGCCGGGGGTGATCCAGACGCAGAGCACCAGCTCGCCGGAGGCGGGCACGATTCCCTCGAAGGCGACCATCGCCGTCCCGGGGTTCGGGGAGTCCCACTCGTTGCGAGGGGTCTCGGTGTCGATCACCTGCCAGACAGGCGCCCCCCTGGGCCGTGCGTCGGAGAAGGCGTCGTCGTCGGGGGGCGTTCCGGCCGGGGAGACCAGGGTCAGCGAGAGGGAGGCGCTCCCCTGGGTGAGCTCGATGCGCCGCTCCCCCGCCCGGCCCGGCTGGCCGAGGGTGAGCATCCCCCAGCGGACCCGGGTTCCCGGCTTCGCCTTCAGCTCGTCCTGGACGACCACCTCGCCCGACGGGAGCAGCGCGACGCCTCGCTTGGCCCGAGCTCCCTCGTACACGGTGCGCAGGTCGACGATCGTGTGCGGTCGGCGCGGATTGGCGGAGAATCTTCCGACCCTCCCCTGGCCTCGCGCCTGCTGCAGCTGTCCGTCGACCACCAGCGTGCTGTGCGAGTGGTTGTTCAGCCGGAAGATCTTCCAGCGGTCGGAGCCCTCGGAGCTGCTCCACAGGTTCATCCCGCGCGACTCGATCCCGTGGTACCCCTCCGCCCCGAGGTCGTGAGCCCAGCGCACGCCGTCGGCGTCGAGCACGAAGGAGCCGATGTCCATGTGGCCGTGGTTCGCCCGCGGCGAGCCCGCCTTGACGCACACGAAGGTCGCATCGGGATCGCTCCACGAGCTGCGGTGAACGGTGACCGGGACGTCGCCTCCACCGGACCAGTGCAGCGGAAGCCTGACGTTCTCCGGCTCGACCGCCTCCGTCCCCTCGGCCATCCACAACAGGCAGAGCGGCGCGAAGCCGCCCGTCTTGATCGGCTCCTTCCGCAGTTCGTCGAGAGACGCGTCGAGCAGCTCCACCTCGCCCAGGAGCCAGTCCGGCCGCTGGTAGCGCGCGGCGAACCAGAAGAGCGCGGGGTGCGGGCTGCGTCGCCAGCCCCCGTCGGCGTAGTTGAAGTAGCGTCCCGAGGGACCGGTCGTCAGGCACGGGTAGGCACCGGTCTCGTCGAAGCCCGGAGCGTGCGAGAGGCCGCCGTCGGTGCCGAGCGCGCTCTCCAGCGAAGCGATCAGGAGTACGTTGTAGATCGTTCCGTAGCCCCAGTACGCGGGTCCCTCGGGGTAGCTGCCCTTCGGCTCGTAGGCGGCCATCGAGCGCTTCACGTTGTGGATCGCGCTGTGCACGGTCCGGGCGGCGAGGTCGGGTTCGTGCTCCATCACCGCCAGGGCACCCGCGGTGAGGCCGCCGTGGCAGACCTGGCCCCAGTTGTTGGTGGCCCTGATCCACCAGTAGTCGGTCTTCTCGAAGGGCAGCTCGACGCCCTTCTCGACGATCGCACCGCGGATCGTCTCCCGGGCCTCGGGTCGCAGCTCGTCGTAGAGCCAGTCGTACCCGATCGCCAGGCCGAAGGTCATCTCGGCGACGTCGAGGAAGTGCGAGGGATTCCAGTCCTCGAAGCGCGCGACGGCGAGCATCTCCTGCTCGCAGCGCGAGATGTACTTCTCCTCGCCGGTGAGGTGGTACGCCATCGAGAGCGCGAGGACGCGCCGGACGCAGCGCCTCGACTGCGAGAGCAGGCGGCGCCCCTGGAGCTCCCGCGCGATCGGCGCTTCTTTCAGCAGCGCGTCCGCCTGCAGGACGACGACCTCGGCGATCTTCTTCCGCAGCGGGTCGCTCCCGACCGAGTCCCGCAGCGCGACCAGGCCCTCGACGTCGACGAGCAGCCGCGGATGCGTGGTCGGCGCCCGGTCCACCCACTCGCGGACCGTCTCGAGGCTCGCCTCGTCGGCGTAGGCGGTCCGTGCCTGCCTCGCCTCGAGCTCGGGGGTGAGGGACAGGGCGATGGCGAATGAAGCGGCGAAGGCGACGATCGACGGGGACATGGGGTTCTCCTCCTTGACCCCATGATACGCGGCCGTCGCCGATACGGTACCTGGTCAGGGTCCCCAGACCACTTCGTACCCACCGGTCGCGTTGAAGTCGTTGACCCCGGGCCCGCACGGCGGAGCCAGCGGGTTGCGGTACCAGCACTGATAGCGCTTCACGCTGCCCGCGGTGACGTTGCCCGCCTTGGTGGAGATGGTCACCGTCGTTTGGGAGACCCCGCTGCCGTCAGCGAGGCGCGGCTCGAGGCGACGGAGCGCCCCGCCCGCGCAGCGCAGGCCGTCACCCCAGGGCACGCCGGGTGAGAGGTCGTTGTCCGCCTGGAAGTACAGTCCCCAGTTGTCCGGCTCCATTCCGCTGGCCGTGAGCACCAGCGTGTCGGCACTCACACTGGCCACCCCGCTGCCGGTGAGCCGCGCGCCCGAGGCGAAGACGCCGTTGGCGCACCCCGATCCCGGAACGCTGCCGTCGTTGTCGTTGCTGCAGGGGCAGGGCGTCCCGCTCCCCGGATCGCCGAAGCAGTAGCCGGTCCCCGGCTCCTCGCCGAGCAGTGCATCGATCGCGTCGATCACCGCGTCGGCGTCATAGCCGAAGAGCGGCAGCGAGACGATCCCCTGCTGGTCGATGACGAAGGTCCGGCCGAAGGGCAAGCCAGTCTGCGGCATCCCGTAGGCCTGCCCGGCGTTCCCGCTCGGATCCCACATCACGAAGGTGCGCAGGAAGTAGTTCTCCCAGAAGATCTCGACCCAGCTCTGCGTCTCGCCGTTGCTGCCCCCTTGCTGGAAGAGCGTCGCCAGGACGCCCGGGTGGTTCTCGTACCTCTTGATGATCGTGTTCTGCATGTCCGCGACCGCGGGCGAGCAGGCCGGTCACCAGGTGGCGAAGACGGCGAACCAGACGACCTTGCCCGTCTGCTGCGAGAGGGTGATCGGCGGGCCGTTTACGATCTCGCCGGTCTGGGAGTCGCGCTCGAGCGTGGTCAGGGTGAAGTCGGTGGCGGGCTCGCCGGGGTCGAGGTAGGTGGTGTTGCCGAACACCTGGATCGGCAATGGATTCTCGTCGGGGTCGTTCGACTGGAGCAGGATGCGCCCGCTCCCCACGCTCGTCCCGCTGCCGGCGTAGGTGATGTCGAAGGTCACGCTCTCGCCGGGCTGGAGGGTGCCGCCGGACCAGCTCGCCGAGAAGGCCGAGCTGGTCGAGCCGACCGAGCTGACGTTCAGAGCCCCCGCTCCGTCGTTCGAGACGGTCACGCTCTGCACGCCTCCGGTTGGAGCGAAGCGCAGCCGTTGGCGATCGCAGTCGATGTCCGGCTGCGTGCCGGCCCCCGCGTCCTTCAGCTCGTAGACGTCCAGGTAGTTCCAGCCCGCGACGAGCACGCGGTTCCCCGGCGCGGGCGCCACCCCCTCGGCGAGGCGCAGCCGGGCGTTCGTTCCGCGGCGGTGGGCCTGCTCGCGAGCGAGCAGGGTGACCTGTGTTCCGGCGCCGACCTCGAAGAGCTCGGTCGCCGAGAAGGTGCCGACCGCCAGGGCGTCCCCCACCCAGCAGAGACTCTCCGCCGCCCCCGCGAGGTCGTACACGGTCCGGCTGGCGAGCGAGGGCAGCTCGTACACGGCGAGCCCCACCGCCCCGACGGCGACGTAGAGCCGTCCGTCGCGGACGGTGAGCTCCTCGTACGTGCCCAGAGCGCTGCCGAGGTCCTCGCCGTCGACGATCACCGGCGCGGTCGGATCGCTTACGTCGACGACCTTGAGCCCGCCGGCCCCGTCGGCGACGTACGCCGTGCTCCCGCTCACCTCGACGTCGAACGCATCGACGAAGCCATCCTCGAGACTGCCGTGAAGCGTCGGCGCCGCCGGATCGCTGACGTCGTAGACCCGCAGGCCGTGACTGTGGGCGGCGACGTACAGGAGATCGCCGACGAGACACATCTTCTCGTAGAGGACCTCCGACTCGGCGACGGCCGTCACCTTGGACAGGGTGTTGCCGGTGATCCGCACCACGTCGAATCCGAAGCTGTCGCCGCCGGAGGCCCGGTGGGTGTTGACGAACACGTACTCCTCGTCGGCGGAGACGTAGAGGTCGCGGCAGTTGATGCCGAGCAGCCGGTACAAGTAGCTGTTGCTCCCGCCCGCCGGCAGGCTGCCGAGGTCGACCAGGGCGATCCCCCGGTTGCCGCAGATCAGGGCGCGATCCCCGCTGATCACCGCCGAGTTCATGAGGTGGTCGGGCTCTCCCGACTGGCAGTTGTAGCGGTAGAGGTACTCGAGAGTCCCCTGCTGCGCATGCCCGGCGGCGGCGAGGAGGGTGGAAAGGCCGAGTGAGAATAGAACGCTTCGGATCATGGCAGCGAGTGGGAGAGGCGTCGGGGTGGCGGGGGCGGCCGCACCCATTGTACGGGGGAACACCGAAATCGGGGGCCGGGGATCAACCCGGCAGCCCACTCGAGGTTCCTGCCCGATCCGTGTGTTCTCGCGAGTGCGGAGCTCGACTCCGTTTATGCGAACCGGAATCGATCCGGATCAGACCCCGCTGAACTGCACGTCCTCGAAGACGAGGGTCGGCGTGCGGAAGCTCGACCACGGGACGGGATCGTTCCCCACCTCCACCAGCTGCTGGAGCACCTCGCCGTAGTTCCCGGTCACGTTCATCTCGGTGATCGGCGCGCCGAGCTCGCCATTCTCGATCAGGTGCCCCTGCACGCCGAAGGAGAAGTCCCCGGAGGTCATGTCGGCGTTGCCGCCGAGCCAGTGGTTGACGTAGATCCCGGTCCCGACGCCGGCGACGATCTCGGCGAGGTTCCGCTCGCCGTGATCCAGGACCACGTTCGACGCGCTCCCGGTGGTCGGATCCCAACCGAGCTTGCGGCCGTAGTAGGTATCGACGTAGAAGCTCCGCAGCACCCCCTCCTCGATCACCGTCCGGCGTCGCGAGGCGATCCCCTCGCCGTCGAAGAGGCGGGAGGAGAGTCCACGCTTGCGCAACGGGTCGTCGGTGACGGTGAGGAGCGGCGAGGCGATCCTTTTCCCGAGGCTCTCCGCCAGGTAGGAGCGCTGCTGCTGCACCTCGCCGGCGGAGAGAGCCCGGAAGATCCGTCCGATGAAGCCGGGTCCCGCTTCGGGATCGATGACCATGGTGGCCCGCCGGCTCGAGACCTTGGCCGCGCCCAGCCGGCGCCGCACCTTGCGGAGGACCTCCTCCCCCACCGACTCCGCGGTCGGCAGGTCGTCGAGGTGGACGGAGTGGACGTAGTGCCCCGCCTCGGGACGCCTTTCGCCGTCGCGACCGCAAGCCTCGCCGTACAGCCAGATGCCGGTGTGCTCGACCGCCCCCTCGAAGCCGTTGGAGCTGACCCGAGCGGCCCGCGAGTGACCATCGGCGACGCCGCTGGCCGCGGTGAGCACGAACTCCTCGGCCCGGGCTCGCTCGCAGAGGGTCCGACACCACTCGATCCGCCGGTCGCGATCGAGCTCGGGCAGCTCGGCATCGAACAGGTCGAGGTCGATCTCCGGCCGACCCTCGTACAGCTCTGGCGGGGTGATGAGGCGGTGAGGATCGGGCTCGAGGTAGCGGGTCACCGCGACCGCCTCCTCGACGAAGGGGCGCAGGCGCTCCGGCTCGAGGTCGTTGGTCCCGTGGCTCGAGTACCGCCCGTCGACGTACAACGAGAGCCCCAGCCGCCGCGACGTGCTCTCCTGCACCTTCTCCAGCCGCCCCTCGCGCCACTCGTAGTCGAAACCGCGCTTCCAGGAGACACCGGCGACGACGTCGTCCGCACCCGCCCGGCGTCCCATCTCGACCGCGCTCCTGGCCTGTTCGATCAGTTGCTCAAGCATTCTCCCCTCCCACGTTCAGCTTCGAGACCAGCGTGGTCGGCATACCCTGCGAGACGGGCACGCTCTGCCCGTCCTTGCCGCAGGTCCAGCCGCCCGAGTCGAGGCACAGGTCGTCCGCCACCATGGTGATCCTCGACAGCGCCTCCGGGCCGTTGCCGATGATGTTCGCATCCTTGATCGGCGCGGTGATCTTGCCGTTCTCGATCAACCAGCCGTTCTTGATGTAGAAGGTGAAGTCGCCGGCGCCGATCGCCACCTGTCCGTTGAGGAACGTCGCGGCGACGATGCCGCGATCGACCGAGGCGATGATCTCCTCGCGGCTGTGCGGCCCATTCTCCAGGTAGGTGCAGCGCATGCGCGGCAGGGGGGAGTGCCGGTACGACTGTCGCCGCCCCGAACCGGTGGACGCGGCGAGCTCGTAGTGCCTGGCGCTGAGACGATCGTGGAGGTAGGTGCGCATGGTTCCGCCCTCGACCAGCACCGTTCGCTCGGTGTCGGCGCCCTCGTCGTCGAAGTTGAGCGCGCCCCGTTCGTGTGGGTGCAGCGCCGAGTCGACGATCGTCACGCAGTCCTCGGCGACCTTCTTCCCGATCATGGTGGAGAAGATCGACGTTCCCTTGCGGTTGAAGTCCGCCTCCATCCCGTGGCCGATCGCCTCGTGCAAGAGGATTCCCGAGGGCCCCGCGGCGAGCACCACCGGCATCTCCCCCGCCGGAGGGCGCCGCGCCTCGAAGAGGATCATGGTGCTGTTGACCAGGTTGGTGCACAGCTGCCGGATCCGCTCGTCGTCGAACCAGTCGAGGTCGCGTCGCATCGAGAGGCTGGCGCGATTGGTCTGGGTCTCCCCGCCCTTCTCCGCGGTGACCGAGCAGACCACCTGGGCCATCGGCCGCCGGTCCGCGCGCACCACGCCGTCGCTGTTCGCCAGGAGGACGCGGCCGTCGACGTCGGACCAGCTGACGCTGACCCTCTTGATGGCCGGATCCTGCTCGCGACACAGCTGGTCGACCCGCTGGAGGAGCGGCAGCTTGCGGGAAACCTCGACCGTCGACCACGGCATCGCGACCGGGTAGAGGTCCCTGGACTCGCGCGGCACCAGCGCCTGGGGCGGAGCGGTTCCACACCCGCGGGCGATCGTCGCAGCGGTGCGCGCGGCCTCCTTCATCGAGTCGAGGTCGAGGTCCTCGCTGTAGGCGTAGCCGGTCTGGTCCTCGACCAGCGCCCGGATCCCCACCCCGCGATCGACCGAGCCCGCGCCGCGGTGGACGATGCCGTCTTCCATCGAGATCGCGCTGGCCGAGGCCTGCTGGAAGTAGAGGTCGGCGTAGTCGGCGCCTCGCCCCATCGCCTCGGAGAGGACTCGGAGCAGGGTGGTGTCGTCGAGCCCGAAGAACTCGTAGTGGTCAGGGTCGGTCGAGGTCATGGTCGGTTTGTACACGAGAGACGAACCGATTCCAGGGACCGAGTGGACAAAGCACCCCTTTCGCCTCGAGTCCCGGCAGGGAAGATAGGGGGCCACCCCCACCGTGTCCCGGCGGAGGTGGCCGCTGCCCTCGCCTGCGCAGGAGAAGCAGGAGGGCAGGAGGGATCCGACCACCGGGCCAGGGAGGGGAGGGAGGGGGGAATGGACCGGCCCGGCGTCCCCCACTGCGCGTCGAGGCGGGACCGGGTCCGCAATCCTTCCCGGGGATTCTCCGGGCCCCGCTCCGGCGAGCTTGCTCCCTCCGGTTCCGGGCCCGATAATCGAGCCGGCAGACCCACGAGGGAGACGACCGAAGTGACGCACCCGTCCCAGCGAGAATTCACCCAGCTGCTCGAGCAGGTCACGGCGGGCAGCAAGGAGGCCGCGGATCGCCTCCTGCCGCTGGTCTACGATGAGCTCCGCGCCCTGGCGGAGAGCTACCTCTCCCGGGAACGGGGCGGCCACACCTTCCAGCCGACGGCCCTGGTCAACGAGCTCTACCTCAAGCTGATCGACCAGCGCGAGGTCAACTGGAAGAGCAAGTCGCACTTCTTCGCCATCGGCGCGAGGATCATGCGCCGCATCCTGGTCGACCGCGCCCGACACAACCAGCGGCAGAAGCGCGGCGGGCAGGCGCTGCGCATCGAGCTGCGCGAGGAGGTCGCTCTCAGCCCCGAGCTCGACGACGACGTCCTGGCGGTCAACGACGTGTTGGAGAAGCTCGCGGAGCTGGACGAGCGGCAGGCCTCGATCGTCGAGATGCGCTTCTTCGGCGGCCTGACCGTCGAGGAAGTGGCCGAGGCGCTCGGCGTCTCCAAGCGCACCGTGGAGAGCGACTGGACGATGGTCCGCGCCTGGCTGCGCAAGGAGCTCGCCGGGGAGGACGGCGAGGAGAGTTGACTCGAGAGACCTACTCCCGCGTCAAGGCGGTCTTCCAGGGCGCGGTGGAGCTCGCTCCCGAGGCGTGGAAGACCTACCTCGACGAGCACTGCGCGGACGAGCCGGAGGTCCGGCGGGAAGTCGAGAAGCTGCTCCGCCACCACCGGGCGGAGACGGTGCTGATCCAGCCCGAGCGCCCGACCCCCGACGAGCCGTCCGATTCCCCGCCGACCACCATGCGCTTCGTCGGCGGAGAGGCGGCGGAGGAAGCGAAGCGGCGCCACGACGCGCAGCGCCGCATGACCATCGGCGTGGTGGCTGCGTGCGCGGTGATGCTGGGGGTCGGGATCGTGCTCTTCTTCCTGGTGCGCTCATCGCTGCAGGAGACGCTGCGGAGCGGCTTCGAAGCGCTCGTCCTGCAGTCGGCGGGGATCGCCGGAAGGCACGTCGACGCCCAGGAGGGCGGCGATCTCGACGAGATGCTGCTCGGCGAGGAGCTGCAGGAGCTGCTGAAGCTGGAGATCGGAGAGACGGGGGACGTGTACCTGTTCGATCAAGACGGAAGGAAGTGCTCCGGCGGGCGCTTCGAGGCGCAGGAGCTCACCGGGTGGAAGTTCCCTCCGATCCTCCGGGGAGAGCTCCCGCAGGTCGCCGATTCCGGGCCCGGCTCCGACATGGTCGGCTACCGGAGCTACCACGGCGCCGAGGTGGTCGGCGCCTGGGTGTGGATCGGCGGAGAGCTGAACCGCGGCGTGGTCGTCGAGGCGCAGACATCGCAGGTCTACGCGCCCCTGAAGTACATATTGATCGCCTTCGTGGCCTTGCTCGTCCTGCTCCTGGTCCTGAGTGGCCTGGCATTCCACTCCTCCCGGCGCGCGGAGTCCCTGGAGCAGACCGTCGCCGAAGGAGAGCGGCTGGGCCAGTACACCCTGATCGAGCGGATCGGCGAGGGCGGACTCGGCGTCGTCTACCGGGCGCGCCACGCCCGGCTGCGCCGGCCGACGGCGGTGAAGCTGTTGAAGAGCGAGGCGGTCACCCCGCCGGCACTCCGTCGCTTCGAGCGCGAGGTGCAGCAGACCGCCGAGCTGACTCATCCGAACACGATCGCCGTCTACGACTACGGGCGGAGCGAGTCCGGGACGTTCTACTACGCGATGGAGTACCTCAGCGGGATCACCGTGGGCGAACTGCTTGCAAGGGAAGGCAAGGTCCCCCTCGCCCGCACGCTGTACATCCTCCGCCAGCTGCTCGGCTCCCTGGAGGAAGCCCACGGCGTCGGCCTGATCCACCGCGACGTCAAGCCCGCCAACGTGATGATCAACCACCGCGGCGGCCGCTTCGACGTGGTCAAGGTGCTCGACTTCGGGCTGGCCAAGGAGATCGATCCCGGACCGGAGAGCGACATCACCGAACGCGGGCTGGTCGGCGGAACCGCGCTGTACATCGCCCCGGAGCGCCTGGCCGAGAGCGGACGCCCCGACGGCCGCTCCGACCTGTACGCCGTGGGCGTGATGGCCTTCCTGATGCTGACCGGCCGGGAGCCCTACGGCGGCGAGACCCCGGTCGAGATCTGCGCGGCCACCATCGGCTCGCCGGTGCCGAGGGTGAGCGACGACTGGGGCGAGGTGCCGCCGAGAGTCGACGGACTCGTCTTCGATTGCATGGCGAAGGACCCGAAGGACCGGCCGGCGAGCGCCGCGAAGCTGGAGGCGCTCCTCGCCGGGATCCAGGCGGACCATCCCTGGTCGCAGGAGGAGGCGGTCGCCTGGTGGGAGAAGGCCGAGGCCCGGGACGGTTCCTGAACGACTTCGAACGCGCGTCGGGGCCCGAGGACTGCATAATGCCCTGGTCGCCCCGATGGACCCGGCCCAAATGAACCAGACCCCCCCCACTGCTCGCCTCACCCTCCCCCTTCTCGCGTTCGTCCTCTCCGCCTGCGGAGAGGACCCGGAAGTCGTGGAGCCGCCCGCCTCGCCGGCCGCCCCCGCGGCCACGTACGTCGACAGCCGCGAGTGCGAGGAGTGCCACGAGGAGGAGTACGCGGCGTGGCACGGCTCCGACCACGACCTGGCGATCGAGCCCTCGACCGAGGCCAACGTGCTCGGCGACTTCGACGACTCGACGTTCGAGCACTTCGGCGTGACCACGCGCTTCTTCCGCCGCGACGGCAAGTTCATGGTCAACACCGAGGGACCCGACGGGGAGTACCGGGACTACGAGATCGAGTACAACTTCGGCTACGACCCGCTGCAGCAGTACCTCATCGCGTTTCCGGGGGGCCGGTACCAGTGCCTCGGCGTCGCCTGGGACAGCGTGGAGGGCGAGTGGTTCCACCTCTACCCGGATGAGCACCTCCCGCCCGACGACCAGCTGCACTGGACCCGCCTCTACCAGAACTGGAACATGATGTGCGCCGAGTGCCACTCGACGCTGGTCAAGAAGAACCACGACGTCGCGACGCGGAGCTACGACACGACCTGGGAGGAGATCGACGTCGGCTGCCAGGCGTGCCACGGGCCGGGGAGCCGCCACATCGAGATCACGCGCCCCTGGGAAGGCCTGAAGATGCCGAAGGGGACCGACAACGGACTGACCCTGACGGTGCGCGGCGACGACCCCGAGCGGATGCTCGACGTCTGCGGGCCGTGCCACTCGCGGCGGCAGCCGATGGACCTCTTCCACGAGCCGGACGGGAAGTTCCACGACGACTACCGGCTCGAGCTCCTGCGCCCGCACCTCTACCACGCCGACGGCCAGATCCTCGACGAGGTCTACGTCGTCGGTTCCTTCCTGCAGAGCCGGATGTACCAGCAGGGCGTGACCTGCAACGACTGTCACGATCCGCACAGCATGAAGCTGAAGAAGCCCGGCGACGAGGTGTGCATCGAGTGCCACAACCCCGACCCGCCGATCGACCGCTTCATGACGCTGCAGGCGAAGGAGTACGCGACGCCCGAGCACCACTTCCACCCGCAGGAGGACCCGAGCGCGCGCTGCGTGGCGTGTCACATGCCGACGCAGAACTACATGGTGGTCGATCCGCGCCTCGACCACAGCATGCGGAGCCCACGCCCCGACCTGACCGAGGAGCTGGGCACGATCGACGCCTGCAGCGGCTGCCACTCCGACCAGACGGTCGCGTGGTCGGCGGAGTGGATCGACGAGTGGTACGGCCCCGAACGCGCGCCGCACTACGGCGAGGTCCTCGCCAAGCTCCGGACGCCGGAGCCGGACGCGCTGCAGGCGGTGGTGGGGCTCTTCGCCGAGCCGACGACGCCGGGGATCGTCAAGGCGACGGCGATCGACGCGCTGCGAGTCGAGGTCTGGGGCCCCGCGGCGGCGCAGGTCGCGGTGGGAGCGCTGACCGACGAGGACCCGATGGTGCGAGCAGCGGCGATCGGTGCCCTGGAGGGGCTCCCGGCGCAGGGACTGGTCCCGCTGGTAGCGCCGCTGCTCGAGGACCCGACGCGCCTCGTTCGCAGCTCGGCGGCGCGCGCGCTGGTCGGTCTCGCCGAGCAGGGCCTCGACGAGGAGACGCGCCCGCACTTCGAGGCGGCGCTCGAGGAGTACTTCCTGGCGCAGCGTGCCAACGACGACATGCCCGGCGCGCACCTGAACGTGGGGTACGTACACGATCTGCGCGGAGATCCGGGGAAGGCGGAGGCCGCCTACCGCACCGCGATCGCGCTGGACCAGGACTTCCTCCCCGCGATCTTCAACCTCGCCACCCTGCTCAGCACGCAGGGACGCCAGATCGACGCGGAGAAGATCCTCGCCACGGCGCTCGAGCGCCACCCCGAGGAAGGCGAGCTGCACTACTCGATGGGCCTCCTCCTCGGTGAGCTGGGGCGCGCCGAGGAGACGGTCGACGCCTTCCGCAAGGCGGCGCGGCTGCTCCCCGACCGCCCCCGGGTCCACTACAACTACGGCCTGGCGGCGCAGCAGCAGCGTCGGATGCCCGAAGCGGAGATGGCTTTGAGACGAGCTTGCGAGCTCGACCCGCGGAATCCCGACTTCCTCTACGCGCTGAGCCTCCTGTACCGGGAGCTGGGCCGGCTCGAGGAAGCGCTCGACAAGGCGATCAAGCTCGGCGAGCTGGTGCCGCAAGCCCCCGGCCCGCGGCAGTTGATCGAGGAACTCAATCGGCGACTGGCCGAGGGTCGCTGATTCAGAGAGTTCAGCTCAGGCAGCGCTCGACCTCGCCGACGGCGCCGTTGGCGGTCATGGCGAAGCCGGCCGCGCCGATCGAGTCGGCGAACTCCTGCGTCACCGGCGCACCGCCGATCACCACGGGGGTGCCGGGGTGGTCCGCGCCGAGCGCGTCGACGACGTCCTTCATCCCCGGCATGGTGGTGGTCAGGAGCGCGCTGATGCAGACGACGTTGGCGCCCTTCCCGACCGCCTCGACGAACTTCTCCGCGCCGACGTCGGCGCCGAGGTCCTCGACCTGGTAGCCCGCGCCCTTCAGCATCATGGCGACAAGGTTCTTGCCGATGTCGTGCAGGTCCCCCTTGACCGTCCCGATGGCGACGGTGCCGCGCTCCGCTCCCGCGCCGGCGGCCAGGCGGGGCTCGATCAGCTCGAGGGTCCCCTGCATCGCGCGCGCCGCGATCAGCATCTCGGGGATGAACGCCTCCCCCGCCTCGAAGTCGTTGCCGATCTGCCGCATCGCCGGGATCAGCGAGTCGTCGAGCAGCTCGCGCGGATCGGCGCCGGAGTCGAGGGCGGCTTCGGTGGCGGCCTTCGCGCCGGGGAGGTCACCCTTGTAGATCGCCTGGAAGAGGGTCTCGTTCTTGGCCATGGTCGGTGCGACGTCTGGGGTCCGGGAAGGTTCCGGGGAGCGCGCCGACGCGCCCCCGAGGGACCCCGGGATTCTACCCTCTGGGCCCCTCGGGGGGGATTCCCGATCGATCAGCGTCCGCCGGGGGGCCTCGTCGCGCCGGGGGGCACGGCGTCCTTTGGCTCGGAGGCCTCGTCCAGCCGACGGAGCATCTGGCTCAGATCGATGATGGTGGAGGTGAACCCGGTCATGATCACTGAGTTGGACTCGGGGACCGGGACCACGTTCATGGTGTTGGGGTCCGTGGTGAGACCGCGCAGGGCGTTGGTCAGGACGCGGACGTCGAGGTTCGGCAGGTGGAGAGTCGTGGAGATCAGCATCCCCGGGTGATCGGCGTAGTGGTGGAGGTCCTCCACGGCGACGAACCTCGCCCCCTGCTTCAGATTGCTCCTCGCCGCCGAATCGAGGCAGGTGACGACCATCATCCTCGGCTCGGACCGGCGGAGATCGGTGAAGACGAAGCGGTGGACGAGCATCACGGTCCCCACGACCGAGTAGAGGTCCTTGGGCTCGACGACCAGCTCGCGATCGAAGCCCACGGTCGTGACCTTCAGGAGCCCGCCGGTCTCGGGGGTCCAGGTGAGGTACTCCCCGCTCGCCTCGCCGAACGCGACGAGCAGCTCCTCCATGGTCATCGCGTTCTCACCGCGAGCCGGAATGGTGATCCCGCTCTCCGGCGTGGGGAAGATCTCGAGCTCGTCCTGAACCGCCGCCTGAGGGGCGACGCTCAGACAACCGGCCACCAGGGCGAACACCAAGAGCATGCTGTTCCAGGGTTTCGTTCTCATCACTCTCTTTCCTCTCTGTCTGGACTGTCGTGGCATGAACCCCGCCGACGCCTCTCGGGGGGTCTCGCGTCATCGGGACGGCATATGATACGACTCAGCATGCGAGCTCTTCCCGTGTGCTGCATCTAACCCGTGATGGGGTGATCAGGTTCGGTCTTTGAAGACAGGCACGGAGGAAACGGAGAGCACGGCGGTTTCACACGGAGTTCACGGAGACACAGAGTGGCACAGAGGGAACAGAGAGCACGGTGAGTTCGCGACGGAAACAGAGATCACGGAGATTTCGGATTGGTTGGGACACGGAGGGAGCTGAGGACACGGTGAGTTCGCGACGGAAACAGAGTTCAC
>CAZCAC010000043.1:0-65894 GCA_964496575.1 uncultured Planctomycetaceae bacterium
TGGTGGCCATCATCGCGATCATCGCCTCCATCGCCATCCCGAAGCTGCTCAGCGCACGGTTGGCCGCCAACGAATCGGCGGCGATCGCGACCTTGCGCTCGCTGTCTTCGGCGCAGGCACAGATCCAGTCTTCCGCCGCGATCGACACCGACGCGGACGGTGGCGGTGAGTACGCCTACTTCGCCGAGCTCTCGGGGACGCTGCCGATGCGGGTCTCCAACGCGGGCGCTCCGGCGGCCGGTGCAGTCGGCTCCGACGAGCTGAACCCGCCCGTGCTGTCGACCGCCTTCGGCAACGTCGACGCGAACGGCGTGGTCACGCGCTCCGGCTACTGCTACCAGGTCCACCTCCCGGCCGCGGGTCTCAACCCCGCCGGTCTGGCCGAGGCCGCGGGTGGCGGTTCCGGTGCGGTATTCCCGGGATCCGACAACGGCGAGATCCTGTGGTGCGCCTACGCCTGGCCGATGTCCTTCAACGCGTCGGGTAACCGCGTCTTCTTCATCAACCAGGAAGGCGATCTGCTGCAGATGAACAACCGCGGCGTCGCCGGTCCTCAGTACTCCACGGCTGCGGTCGGCCCCGCCTACAGCGCGGCCTACACCCTCGCCGACATGTCCTCTCCGATCGCCTCCGGGGCGGCCGGCGTGGACGCCAACACCTGGGTGCCCGTCCAGTAGTAGGACGGTCAGCCTAGAAGTTCAGCCAGGCGTCGCCGGTTCGACCGGCGGCGCCTGGTTCCTTGCTTCGAGGGCGGTGGACGGTGATCACTCGCAGTTCTCCTGGATCATGTCGGCCAGGAACTCGAGGAAGTTGGTGTCCGCCTCCTGCTGGGCGATGAGCTCGAAGATTGCGCACGCCTCTTCGCGGGGCAAGGCCTTGCGGATCGCTTGCGCCGCCTTGATCCGAAGGTAGGAGTTCCCCGTCGACTCGACCAGGATCGCGCGGAGCGCCTGCTGGGCCAGGGGGTCGGAGTGGTTGCCGAGCTCCTCGGCGGCCTGGTGGCGAGCGGCGTCCTGCTTGAAGATGTTGGTCACCACGCTGGCCAGGACCGGAACCGGATCGGCTCCCGAACCCTTGCACCCGGTGACGTAGGCGCGCAGCAGGAACTCGTCGTCCGGCATCGTCGAGGTGGGCCTCTTCTTCTTCAGCTCGGGACCGAGGAGCTCGACCGCTCGGGTCGGAGCGACCTCCCCGAGGAGGAAGGCGGCCTCGGCCCGCATCTCCATCTTGTGACCGTACTTCATGGTCATGGTCTCCAGGAGCGGTGTCGTCTCCGCCGGCGCCGAGTGGGCGGCGACGATGAGCAGGTGCCGGCGCACGGCATCCGGGACCTCCTCGGGGTTCTTCTCCTTTTCCTGGAACGTCCTCAGCGCGAGCCGACCCACCTCCGGCGGCGCCTGGCGCATCTCCGCCAGGGCGGCCCGGACCTCGTGGAGCCGGCGGTCGTGATGGTCGCTGGTCAGCGTGGGGTCGAGGGGCTCCGAGAGCTCGATCAGGCGGTCGACCATGATCCGACACGACTCCGGCGACAGCGTCCTGGCGGAGGCCTCCTCCTGGCCGCAGGAGGAGAATCCCAGACCCGCGAGCAGCCCCGCCAGCGCCAGGGCGGGCAGTGCGCTGGAGAGGCGCAGCTTGTGCGTAACCGCACGGCGGGGGGCGGGAGCGACGAGGGGGGCCCGGGAAGGGGTGGAGTCGGCGTGGCCAGGAGAACGATCGACGGGCATGAGGGGTCTCGGGGGTGACGGGCCGGACGGCACGGGGTTTGTTGTAGACTGAGGAGCACCTTCGGGGTCGACCCGGAGGCTCCCGCGAGCTGGGGGATCCTGGGGGCCGCAAGATCCGGGCCGCCTCGAGGAACCCACACCTGTACGATCCTCGCGCCGAGCCGTCTACCCCCCCGGAGGTCCAAAAAGACTAGAAACAAGCAGCCTCGGGGTTCTATTATCTCTGGCTGCCCCGACCTAGGTGTTCCCCAGATCCCAATGGCCCCCCCGGCCGTCCCCCCGGACGGGGATACTGTCGCGTCCCCCGGGCTTTGCTCCCCTCTCCACCCCTCGCGAAACCCCCATCAGCACACGATCCAGGATGAAGACGCAAAACGCGTTCCTCGCCGGCCAGGCCGCTCTCATGGGCCTCTCTCTCCTCCTCAGCGGCTGTTCCGGAGGCGGAGGCTCCGCGTCTACCGGCGCGTCCATGTACATCGAGGCCTGCTCCCTGGGCTGCGGCAACGGCGTCGGCGGTGATCAGATATCCTGCTCCATCGTCAACGTCGGCCCGAACACCGAGATCGCCATCCTCTTCTCGGAGAACGTCGATCTGACCACGGTCTCCTCGGGCACCTTCCAGCTGGCCAACGCGAACAACGGAACGGTTCCCGTCGGGACGTACTTCATCGACGAGGCCAACCCCAAGCGGCTGATCTTCCGTCCGCAACTCACCTTCGACGCGCAGGGACAGCCGAACTTCTCGTTCGACTCGAACCAGACCTACCAGGTCAACTTGCCGGGGATGGTGCAGGGGGACACCGGCCCCTACATCCAGGGGACGAACGGCAAGCCCAACATGACGCGGATGCGCTGCACCTTGCGCACCACCGAGGGGCTCATCGACCCGGTCCCCGGTCCCCCGACGGCCACCGCCTACGTCACCAGTGACGGTGTCGAGTATCCGCTCGACGGCTCGGCCGTGGTTCCGCCGCAATCTTGCGAGGCGACGGTGAGCGTGCTCTTCCAGGACATCATGAAGATCGGGACGATCGCTCCCTGGGGTCAATCGTCCTCGACCATCCTGGTCAAGATCGATGGGGACGGGGACCTCGGCACGACCGCCGATCAGGTGATCCAGGCGGGGACCTGGGACTTCCCCAACCTCGAGGCGTACAACGCGAACCTGCAGACCCTCGCGGTGTTCACCCCGCAGGGCGGGTCCTTCCCCTCGGCGGGAAGCGATGTCGACAATCCGCGCCTGATCATCGTCTCCACTTCCGACAGCGTGCTCGACCTGGTCAACAACGGCCTGGCGAATCCGACCGACTACTCCTTCCAGACCCTGAACCGCTCGTTCGATCCGATCGAGCTCCCGGTCGAGGGCGGCGAGGACTTCGAGTCGAGCGTCGGCCGCGAGGACATCCTCACCAGCGGCGGCAACTGGGGATCGGGACGCCTCACCTACGGGATCGGCGGCGGCTCGGGTCGTTGCGGTCCGCTCCTAGTCCGTTCCGGCGAAGAGGTCGCGCTGGACACCGACAGCCAGCTGTTCCCCATTCCGATCCAGACCGATTCCACCACCCCTCCGGGTGACTACCCCGGACAGATCCGCTCGCTCCTCGACAACAACGATCCCGACCTCGGTGCCGGGGGCGACTACGATCCGCTCGATCCCGCGACCTGGCCGACCATCACGGTGACCGATGGCAACTTCGAGTTCACCTCGGTGACGATCGAGCAGGGAGGAACGCTGAAGTTCCAGGGATCGAACCCGGCGCGGCTCTTCGCGCGCGGCCAGATCATCAACAACGGTCGGATCGAGCTCACTGGCGGCACTGCCCCCGACCACAAGTCGAACTCCGGCGGCGGGCACGACGGCAACGGGACGTACGGTCAGGAGACGAAGTACGGCGGCGCCCCCGGCCTCGGCTCGGCGGCCGCGGGTGACGGTGGCCAGGGTGCCGACCGGATGAACCAGGAAGACGCGACCCTGCCGCTGATGGTCAACGTCGGCGGGATCGTCTGGGATCCCCCGGAAGTCGCGGTCAACGTCGGCCGGGACGGTGGTGGCGTCGGTGGCACCGTGTCGGCAACCGCCGGCAAGGGTGGAGTGCACTGGCCGCCGACCCTTCCGACCAGTAACAACATGAACACCCAGCCGGCCTTCGGCGACTGCGAGATCAGCGTGATCCCGCCGAACGACAGCGGGGGCGCCGAGTGTGGCGTGGGGATGGTCCCCGGTCCCGGCAGCGGTGGTGCCTACGCGCTCGACGGAGAGGTCGGCAAGCCGATCAGCCCCTTCACGCCGGTCAACCCCGGGGTGCTCGCCAACACTCCCGCGGACACGCCCGGCGGGGACAACACCGCGCTCGGCATCGAGCCTCCCGGTGACGAGACGGGGATCTTCCTCGTCCGCCACCTGCGCTGGGTCCTCGGTCACCTGCGCGGCGGCTCGGGCGGCGGCGGCGGCGGCACGGGGCTCTACGGTGGGCGCCTGAACGCCGGCGGTCCTCCCACCTGCAACAATGCGAGCCTCTTCCCCTTCTTCGACCACAGCGCCGCTGGCGGCGGCGGCGGCGGCGGCGCCGTCCAGGTGGTCGCCGGCCGCCGGCTCTCCATCGGTGGCGAGATCGACTGCAGCGGCGGCGCCGGCGGCAGCGCGCTGACTCCCGGCCAGACCCTGCTCGAGATGTGCGACCACTCCGGCAACACCGGGGCGGTCCCCGACTGCGAGGACTTCGCCTCGCCCGGCGGCGGCGGTTCCGGTGGGGCGATCAAGCTGCAGTCCCAGGACATCGACATCGCCTCGACCCCGCAGCGACTTCTCGTCGTCGGCGGCATGGGCGGCGTCGGCGTCGGTGGATCGATCGGTGGATCCGGCAGCCCGGGCCTGGTGCGCATCGAGCACTCCGCCTTCGTCGATGCTCCGACCGACGCGGACATCTTCGCGCCGTGGGTCGCTCCCTACTACGAGGACGGCGGCTCGCCTCCGCCTCCCCCCGGATTCAACGACCCCTTCCAGTCCGCGGCGATCCTCTCGCTCGGTTCCTGGGAGTCGCAGCAGTTCCGCCCCGCCTCCTTCAACGGAACGCAGTCCTGCTGGATGCAGCCGATCCTCCCCAACACTGGGGTGGAGGAGTGCGGCGTGTTCTTCGACCTCGCCTTCGCGGACGACTCCTCGACGGACCCGCTGGATGCCTACGACACCAAGGGTTGGAACATGAAGGTGCGCTACACCACTCCTTCCGGTGTCAAGGAGTTCTGGTACCGCGGTCAGGCGGACGTGGCCGACCCGGAGAACCCGCTTCACGGTATCGACGACTACGAGACCTACCTCGGCACCCTGCTCAACCACGACGAGCCGACGAATGACGGTTCGCTCCTCACCGTTCGCTTCCAGGGCGCGCGTGCGGTCGGGATCCTTGACGATACCTGCGACGTCGACCTGTACTCCACCGACGACGTGGAGGCCGGCTCGCTGACCCCCTGGGTGCGGCACCCCGCCCACCTGAACGCCTTCTCGCCGGCCCCGAACATGGTCCGCTACGTGGTCATCTTCGAGCAGCGCCTGCAGGGCTCGGGTTTCATCGAGGGCAACATCACCGGCGTCACGGACCTGGTCATCAGGGTCCAGCCGAACTGAGCCCGTCCGCCGGGCCCGAACCGAAGGGACGGCCCGCGAGACGCGGCGGAACTCACCGGGGAGTCGCACTGCGCGGCTCCCCGCTCTCGTTCCACCCTCCTCATCCCACCATGCGGCTCGAGCTCCTCACCGCCCGGTCGATCCTGCTCGACGCGGAGACGCTCCTCGACGGGGGCGGAGTGCTGGTCGGAGAGGGGCGCATCCAGGCCCTCGGTCGCGACCGGCACGAGGCCCTTCGCCTCGCCGGGCAGAGTGATGCGGAGGTGATCGACCTCGGCGAAGGGGTGATCACCCCGGGGCTGGTGAACGCCCACGCCCACCTGGAGCTCTCGGCGCTCGAGGGCTTGCTCCCGGGAGACCGGGGGCTGGTTCCGTGGATCGGCGCCCTCCTGCGCGAGCGGGAGCGGCTCGGTTCTCGGGAGCTCGAGGCGGGAGTGCTCGAGGGCGCCGCGAGGCTGCGAGCCACGGGAACCACCGCCGTCGGGGACATCGACTCCACCGGGGCGGCGGGTGCTCTCCTGGGGCGGCTCCCACTGCGCACGGTGATCTACCGGGAGCTCCTCGACGGGGGAGAGCCGGCGCGCGGCGCCGCCGTCCTCGAGACGATCGCCGAGCGGCTGCCCCCCACGCCGCGGGTGCTCGAGGGGCTCGCGCCACACGCTCCGCACACCGCCAGCGCGTTCCTGCTCGAGGGTTGCGCGCGACGCGCGCGGCGTCACCACCTGCCGGTGACCATTCACTGGGCGGAGTCCCTCGAGGAGGTCTCCTGGCTGCGAGACGGCAGCGGCCCATTCGCCGGGCTGCTCGGTTCGTCCCCCGAGTGCCGAGGGCTGGAGCGACTCGAGACCGCCGGTTTCGAGGGGACGTGTCTCTCCCTGGTCCACGCCAATCACGTCGACCGTCACGACCTGGAGACGGTGGCGCGCTGGGGAGCGACCCTGGTGCACTGCCCCGGGACCCACCGGTTCTTCGGCCGGGAACCGGCGCCGCTCTCCTCCTGGATCGACCAGGGAGTCGACATCGCGCTCGGGACCGACTCACTGGCGAGCAATGGAGACCTCGACCTCCGCCGAGAGATGGCCCTCCTGCGCGCGGCTCATCCGGAGCTCTCCCCGGAATGCGTCTTCGACTGGGCCACCCGGGGCGGGGCGCGGGCGCTGGGACTCTCCGGCGAGATCGGTGAGTTGCGGGTGGGCGCCTGGGCGGATCTGGCGGTCTTCAAGTTCCGTGGAGGGGAGCGGGTGGCGATCCTCGACGAGATCACCCAGGGGCTTCCGCCGATCGAGTCGACGTGGGTCGCCGGTGAGTCGAGTTGAAGGATGTGCAGGAGGATGGGGCGTGTTGTACAGTTACTCCTACTTCCCGCAGCACCCCGGTGGAATCTCCACGCTCATCATCTAGAGATTCGATCGGAATCCTGCCGATCGATCCCCGACGACGAGTTCCGGGTCCAGGTTCCCCCCTCCGCATGAGTCACCGAAGCGAACCACAAGCCGCATCCGACGGTCACGGGGCCATCGAGCTCCTGCGTGGAGCGCGGCGTCTCCTGCTCACCGGTCACCTTCACCCCGACGGTGACTGCCTGGGAGCCCAGGCGGCGCTCGCCGGGGTGATGACGTCGCTCGGCAAGGAGGTCTGGATCCTGAATCCCGATCCGATCGAGCCGCACTTCGACTACCTCTCGCGGAGCGTCAACTTCGGCGTCTACAAGGGAGGCGATCTCCCGCGGCACGACCTCGCGGTCCTGCTCGATTGTTCGGAGCTGAGTCGCTGCGGCGACATCGCGGACGCGATCACCCGACAGGGCGCGAAGAAGCTGGTGATCGACCATCACGTGCAGCACGACGAGCCCTGGTGGGACGGGGCGATCATCGACGTCGGTGCCTCCGCCACCGGTCTGATCATCTACCGGATCGCGCGTGAGCTCGGAGTGGAGCTCGACCAGATCTCGGCGGAAGGCGTCTTCACCTCACTCGTCACCGACACCGGTTGGTTCAAGTACTCGAACACCGATGCCGAGACCCTTCGTGTCGCCGGCGAGCTGGTCGAGCGTGGTGTCGATGCCGATCGGTTGTATCGGGCGATCTACCAGCAGAAGCGGCGCAGTCATCCGCTCGAGACCGGGCGGATCCTCACCCAGCTCGAGTATCACGCCGACGATCGACTGGTGCTTTCCTGTCTTTCCTCCTCCGATCAGGACCGGGCCGTCGCACCCGACGGGGACGACGCCCTGGACGTGCTGCGATCGGTCGCGAGTGTCGAGGTGGTTCTCTTCCTGCGGGAGCTCGCCGACGGAGGAGTGAAGCTCTCCGCGCGAAGCAAGTCAGACGAATACGACGTCAATGCCCTGGCCCGTCAGTTCGGTGGAGGCGGACACAAGAAGGCCTCAGGAGCGACGATCGAGGGGAGCCTGGAGGAGGTGAGGAATCGGCTCCTCGAAGCCGCGCTGGTCGCGTTCGAGAATGGAGGGGGAAGCGCACGATGAGGATTGCGGTCATCTCCGACCTTCACTCCAACCGCGAGGCTCTCGAGGCGGTCTTCGCGCACATCCGCTCCATCGGGGTTTCGCGCATCTTCTGCCTCGGCGACGTGGTCGGTTACGGCCCCGACCCGGAGTTCTGCGTCGATCTGGTGCGTGGTCACGCGGAGATGTGCCTGATGGGAAACCACGACGAGGCGCTGTTCCACGACGCGACCGACTTCAATACCCACGCGCGAGGCGCGATCGACTACACGCGCTCCCTGATGAAGCCCGCGTGGTACTCGGGCAGCGAGAAGAAGGCGCGCTGGGCCTGGCTGCAGGACTTGCCCTTGACCCACCGCGAAGGACGCTTCCTCTTCGTGCACGGCTCACCACGCGACGAGATCCGTGAGTACGTGCTCTCCACCGACGGGTTCCTCAACCCGGGCAAGCTGACCGAGATCTTCGACTCCTTTGAAGGAGTCGCGGTCGCGGGACACACGCACCACCCCGGGATGCACGACGAGTCGCTGCGCTTCCACGGCCTGGACGGGAACGAGAGCTGCAGCATGACCATCCCCGAGGTGGGCAAGTACTTCATCAACGTGGGCAGCGTGGGCCAGCCCCGCGACGGGGACAACCGTGCCTGCTACGCGGTGCTGGAGGAGACGCGCGCTACCTGGCACCGGGTGAGCTACGACTTCCACACGACGATGAAGAAGATCCTCGACACCGGCAAGCTCTCCGACATCCTCGCCAGGCGGCTCACCCACGGAAAGTGAGCAGCGACGTGCGGCACCGAAGGAGGGAGGTTCAGCCTCATGGAGCCTGGTAGCACGGCGAGAGTGGTCCTGGTGACCGCTCCCGATCTCCCGGTCGCGCGCGAGCTGGCGCGCGGACTGGTCGAGCGCGAGCTGGCCGCGTGCGCCAACCTCGTTCCGGGGATTCGCAGCATCTACCGCTGGGAGGGGAAGATCGAGGACGAGGAGGAGGTCCTGATGGTGATCAAGACCACCGCGGCTCGCCTCGACGCCCTCGAGCGGTGGGTGGTGGAAGCACACCCCTACGACACCCCCGAGTGCGTCGCCCTGGAGCCCGCCGCGGTCGAGGCGCGTTACCTCTCCTGGCTCCAGCTGAGCTGCGGAGGAAAGGACGAGAGCTCCGGTCGATGACCCGTGAGGCGCAGACCGCTCCCGAGCGTGGCGGCCCCCTCGCGCGGCGCCTCGGCCTGTTGCTCGGGATCGCGCTCTTTCTGTTCCTGCTCTTCTGGCCGGGCCTGCCCCTCGACTCCGCGCAGCGCCGGGTCGCCGCGGTGACCGCCCTCACCGCCACCTGGTGGTTGACGCTGGCGCTGCCGATCGCCGCCACCTCGATCCTGCCCGCCGCGCTCTTCCCGCTGCTCGGGGTGATCAGTGCCAGCACCGCCGCGTCGCTGTACATGCACGATCTCGTGATGCTCTTCCTCGGGGCGTTCGTGATCTCGCTGGGGCTGGAGCGCTGGGGCGTGCACCGGCGGATGGCCCTCTCGATCATCAGCGTGGTGGGCACGAAGCCCAGGCGGCTGGTGCTCGGCTTCATGATCGCCGCCGGCTTCCTGTCGATGTGGATCAGCAACACCGCCACCACCCTGCTGATGCTGCCGATCGCCCTGGCGGTGATCCAGAGCGTCGAGATCCCCGGTGCGGGCGGCGATGGCAAGCGTCGCTTCTCGCTCTGCCTGCTCCTCGGCATCGCCTACTCCGCCTCGGTCGGCGGCACCGGTACGCCGGTGGGCACCTTTCCCAACCAGGTCTTCCTCGGCATCTTCCGGGAGACCTTTCCGGAGGGGCCGGAGATCCCCTTCGGCCTGTGGTTCCTCGGCCTCGCCCCGCTCGTGGTGCTCTTCGTGCCCCTGACCTGGCTCCTCCTGACCCGCGTTCTCCTGCGCCTGCCGAGAGGGTCCAGCGGGGCGGACGAGACGATCCGGTGCGAGCGCGAGGCGCAGGGACCGATGTCCCTCGGTCAGTGGATGATGGCCGTCGTCTTCGGCCTCACCGCCGTGCTCTGGATCACCCGCAGCGACCTCGACCTCGGCGCGTTCACCCTCCCCGGCTGGTCCCGGCTCTTCATTCCCGCCGGAGAGACGGTGGCCACGCACGGGCGCTTCATCAGCGACGCGACGGTCGCGCTGGCGATGGCCGGGCTCTGCTTCGCCCTGCCGGTGAAGCCGAAGGAGGGGGTCTGGCTGATGGACTGGCGCTCCACCTCGCGCCTGCCGTGGGAGGTCCTGTTGCTCCTCGGTGGGGGTTTCTGCCTCGCCCGGGGGTTCCAGGTCTCCGGGCTGGACGTCCTCCTGGGCGCCGAGCTGGCGCCCCTCCTGGAAGGTCTGCCCACGTGGGCGGTGGTCCTCGGCGTGGCGTTGTTCATGAGCCTCCTGACCGAGCTGACCTCGAACACCGCCACCACCGCAGTCCTCCTGCCGGTCGCGGCGATGACCGCCCGGGAAGGGGGGCTGAACCCGCTCCTGATCATGCTCCCGGCGACGGTCGCGGCGTCCTTCGCGTTCATGATGCCCGCCGCCACGCCGCCCAACGCGGTGGTGTTCGGCAGCCGCCTGGTGCCGCCGGCGGGAATGGCCCGCGCGGGTCTCGCCGTGAACTTCCTCGCGGTGATCCTCCTGACCCTACTCTTCCAGCTGTGGGTCGCACCGCTGTGGGGGATCACCGAGGCGGCCCCTCCCTGGGCGGGTCGATGAATGTCGGCCCGGGGCGGGTACACTCACGGGAGTCCGATGGAGAATAGCCACCGACGCCTACTGATCGTCGCGGCCGCGCTGGCCGCGTTCACTCTCGTCGCCGCGTGCGGCGAGCGGCCGCGGCCGGGGACTCCGCCGCACCACCTGGTCCTGGTCACCGTCGAGGGGCTTCGCGCCGACCACGTCACGGCCTACGGCTACCCCCGCGATACCACCTTCACGCGCAATGAAGAGGTCACCAAGCCGCACGACCTCGACGCCCTGATCAACAGCGGGGTTCGCTTCGAGAACGCGCTTGCTCCGACGGGGCGCCTGCGGGCCACGGTGGCGAGCCTGATGACCGGGCGGTCGCCACGGGTCCACGGTGTGCTCGGGGACGACGCCTCCCTGGAGAGCTCGCTGCCGACCCTGGCCGAGCGCTTCCAGGTTGTGGATTTCACCACCGCGGCGTTCCTCTCCTCGAGACAGCCGCTCGTCGGCTCGGGAGTGGAGCGCGGCTTCGACACTTTCGCCGAGGCGGGGAGCAACCGGGAGGCGATCCAGCAGGTGGTCAAGTGGCTGCAAGACCGCGTCGAGGCGGGGGGGAGTCACTTCCTGTGGTTGCACCTCAGCATCGCGCCGCCCTTCGCCGGGGCCGCGCTCGAGGATCGCTTCTCCGAGCGGGACTACACCGGTCCGCTCACCGGGGAGACCGACTTCCTCGCCGACTGGGCCTCGGGAGCGCTCGAGGACAATCCGGTCAACCGGGCGCGACTGATCGATCTCTACGACGGTCGTGTGCGCGACACCGCCTCCCTCCTCGACGCCTTCTTCTGGTACTACCACCGTGGGATCGAGGACGACGGGCGCTGGGATGGGACGCTGTTCGTCATCGCCGGAACCTCGGGGATGGAGCTCGCCGAGCGAGAGGGACCGAACGGTCCGATCGGAAGCACGCGCAGCCTCCACGACGCGGGGCTGCGCGTTCCGCTGGTGCTGCGCCACCCGCTGAGCCTCACCGGGGAGCGGATCCTCGCCGAGGTCGTCGAGCTGGCCGACGTGGCGCCGACGATGGGCGAGTGGTTCCACCTCCCCGACGATCCGGGCGCGACGGGCCGGAGCCTCCTGGCGCTGACCGACTCCTACGTCGAGCGCGATTTCCCCTCCCACCCGGCGCTGGCGCTCGACCTCCAGGACGGGGAGGTTCGAGGCCGCTCGCTGCGGAGCGGGAAGTGGCGGCTCCTGATCGCACGCGGGGCTCCAGAGCTCTACCGTGTGGACACCGATCCCCGGGCGTTGCACGACGTCGCGAGCCGGCATCCTCGGGTCGTGAGCGAGATGACCGCGGAGCTCCGCGCGCTCGAGTCGGCTTTCGCCGGTCTCTGAGGTTCACGACCGGCGCTGAGCCCGCCGCCTGCCGATGAGTCCCATCTACCCTCCCCCCCGGATCGAGGCCCCCGAGCGACACGTCGCCTGGTCGGTGCTGCTCCTGGTCCTGGCGCTCTACACGGCGACCTTCAGCGGACTCCCGGGCAACGTGGACGGTGAGGTCACCTTCCAGACCACCAGCTCGCTCTGGCGGGAAGGGACCTTCGCGCTGGGCGGGACCCCCGAGGCGGAGGGATTGATCGAGTACGCGCGCACTCATCCGGAGGGCGCCTTCTCCGTGCGCGAGGGCTCGGGCGCGGGGGCCGGTCGCTACTACGGCTGGTTCGGGATCGGTCAGTCGATCGTCGCCCTGCCCTTCTACGCCGTCGGTCGCGGGATGAGTCACCTCGCGGCCTCGGTCGCCGGGCGGCATCTCGAGCACCAGCGCTACGGCGTGAACCGCAGCGAGTACTTCGAGCACCTCCTGGTCGGCTGGCGGAATCCGTTGCTCGGGGCGCTGACCGCGATGCTGGTCACGCTCGCGCTCCTGCGGCTGTCCGTCGACCGCAGGATCTGCTTCCTCGGCGGGATCGGCTACGGCCTCTGCACCTTCGCCTGGCCGCAGGCGCGGGATTCCCTCGGCGACGTGCAGGCCACCTTCTTCCTGACCCTCGCGGTCTACTCGCTGGTGCGGTTGCGCCAGGGCGGCGGGCGCCTGCCCGCCTCGCTCTTCGGGTTGGGCGCGGCGTTCACCCTGCTCACCCGGATCGTCCTGGCACCCGCGGTGCTCGTGCTGGACATCGCCGTCGTCCTGTTGTGGATGGGAAGGCGAGAGCACCCGGAGGAAGCAAGCGCGCCCCCGCGACTCTCGCTCGGGCTGTTGATCGTCGTTCCTCAGCTCCTCGCGGCGGCGCTCTGGCTGTCCCTCAATCACCTCCGCTTCGACGACCTCCTCGACAGCGGCTACGCGCCGGCGATCGCCGGAGGGCTCTTCGGCGGCCATCCGCTGCGCGCCCTCCTGGGTCTGTTGGTCTCTCCCGGCAAGGGACTCCTGTGGATGGCGCCGGGGCTCCTGCTCCTGCACCACGGGATCGGTCGGGCTCGTGACGCGAGGCAGCGATGGGGGCTCCTGGTCGCGGGGTCCGTCACGCTCGCCGTCTTCGGGCCGATTCCCTTCCTGCGCGGCTGGGACGGGGCCTGGACCTACGGCCCGCGCTACCTGTTGCCCGCCCTCCCCACGCTGTGGATCCTGGCCGCGACCGGGTTCCACCGCTCGAACATCGACCCCCGCCCGCGCCCGGCGGCCCTCGCCCTCCTGGTCCTGGGGCTCCTGACCCAGCTCCCGGGAGTCCTGGTCGACACGATGACCTACCACGAGCTGGCGGTGCGCGCGGCGCGCGAGACCTTCGAGGTGCCGGAGGGGATCGAGGGTGCCGACCGCGAGGCGGAGCTCTTCGAGGCGATCCACTTCGACTGGGGCTTCGCCGAGCCCTGGGCGCACTGGCGGATCCTCCGGCATCGTGTCGCCGGCCGGGGGGAGGCGTTCGAGAGCGGGGAGATCTTCCTCGGCAGCCCGGCGGGGCTGGTCCTGACTCCGGCCCAGGCGCGGGAGCGCGGCTACCGGCACCTCGCCTGGAAGGACCTCGCGGAGCGCCTCGACGCGCGCGTCTGGCCCGGGCTGGCGGTGGTACTGCTCCTGCTCGGAGCGGGAATCGTGACCGCGGTGCGTGGTCTCGACCCGTAGGGATCCCGGTGGAGAGCCCGGCTCCCCCCGCGGGCTCAAGACCGGCCCAGCCAGCCTCCGATGATCGCCCCGGGTGCACGTGATGCGAATCATCAGCGACATCGGCGACGCGCTCCAGCGGCGCCTCTGGCTCCTGGGGCTCTTCCTCCCCGCCCTGCTCTCCGGAGGGAGCGAGGGGAGCTCGGGGGGGTACCCCGATCGGGGTGAGGCGGCCGAGTTCTTTCTCCTCGAGTGGCGCGGAGAGCGCCCCCACCCCGCCGCGGCGTGGACGGGGCCCCAGTCCCTGGCCCTCGCCGCCAGGAAGGGGGCGCTGGGGCTGGTCGAGCTCCGCCGGACGCGGGTCGACAGCGGCTGGCAGCTGGAACAGGAGGTCCACTACCCCTTCGAGGGGATCCGCCTCCTGGCCGTGGAGTGCCTGAACCCGCGCAGCCCGCGGCTGGTCTGGCGCGAGATCTCGACCGCTGCGGGGCGTACCGTCTTCGCCGAGTGGACCGCGGACAGCGAGGAGCTGCGCGCCCTCGAGTGGGGGGTGGACGGGAGCCTGCGCGAGACCTGCAGCACCAGCCGCGGGGCGGTGATGCCTCACTACCTCCTCGAGCTGGCTCGCTGCGGTCAGATCACCGGAGGCACCTTCGAGGTCTTCGATCCCCTCGCCCGCGACCTGGCGCGGTGGAGCGTGAGCACCGCCTACGTGCGCGAGGAGGAGGGCGGCGAGCGGGACGGGTATCCCCGGCGGGTGGAGTTTCGCCGGGAGGACGGGACGCTCGCCGGCCGCTACGTCTTCCGCGGAGCGCGGCTCCTCTCCTTTCAGTGGCAGGAGGGGGAGGTCCGGGCCCGGGCGATTCCCCAGGCGGAGTACGACGAGCTGCGGGGGCGCTGGGGGCTGGATCCGACCGCTGACCCGGATCAGGATCGGGGGGACGGCGTCAAAGATCTGTGAAGGTGGAGTCAGGAGCCACTCCCCCGTGGCGTGGCCTCGGATACCGGGGTGGAATAGGCTCTCAGGCGCCCGCACCCCCCCGCCTCTCCGGACCTCCACCCTTCGCGCCCGTCGCCCCTTGAAGCGATTTCGTATACCGCTCCTCCCCTGGATTCTGCTCGTCCCCGCCTGTCTCTCTCCCGAGGAGCACGTCGAGAAGGCGGACGCAGAGGTCTACGCGCTGGTCGAAGCACGCCGAGCCGAGCTCTACGGCGATGACGAGGCTTTCACCATCGACCCACCGGCCGACAGTCTCCGGGCGCGGATCCTGAGCGGCGAGGTCACCCGGCTGGAGAACCTCGGCCTGGCGGAGTGCATGCGCATCGCCGCCGAGAACAACCGGACGTACCAGTCGCGGAAGGAGTCCCTCTACCTCGCGGCCCTCGACGTGACGCTCGAGCGCTGGCGGCTGGGCTGGCTCCCCGATGCCGGGGCGGACGGGAACCTCAGTGGACTCGGTGACCGGGCGACTTCGGCCAGCGCCGGCGCCGACGCGACCCTGTCCAAGATCCTGGGGACCGGCGCGGAGATCGTCAGTGGCATCGGCCTCTCCGTCTTCCGCGACCTCACCGGTGGCGGTGGCTGGGACGCGACCTCGAGCTTCTCGTTCCTGATCACCCAGCCGCTCCTGCGCGGGGCGGGGGAGCTGATCACCTACGAGCCCCTGACCCAGGCGGAGCGGAACCTCGTCTACGAGGTGCGCGACTTCGAGCGCTACCGGCAGCAACTCGCGGTCGACATCGCCGAGCGCCTGCTCAACCTGCACCAGCTCCTCGACGCGCTGAAGAACGAGGAGAACAACTACAAGAGCGTGCAGGAGGTGCGCAAGCGCAACCAGGCGCTCGCCGCGGCAGGGCGCCTCAATGCGATCCAGGTCGGTCAGGCCTGGCAGAACGAGTACAGCTCGGAGAACCGGCTGATCGACGTCCGCCAGGGGTACCAGCGCCAGCTGGACAACTTCAAGTTCTTCCTCGGCCTGCCGCTGGAGTTCGAGATCGAGCTCGATCCGACCGAGCTGGAGCGCCTGGCAGAGAAGGGACTGGCCGGCGCCCTGCTCGACGCCGACGCGGCCGTGGCCGTCGCACTGGAGAACCGGCCCGACTTCCACACCGTGGTCGATCAGGTGGTCGACAATGAGCGGAAGTCGCGGGTATCGGCGGACGCCCTGCGGCTGGGGCTGGACATCGTGAGCTCGGTGGACGTCTCCTCCGAGACCGGCCAGCCGCTGAAGTACAACTTCCAGGACGTGCAGTGGGGAATCGGGCTGGCGCTCGATCTGCCCCTCGACCGGACTTCCCAGCGGGCTTCCTACCGACGATCGCTGATCTCCTGGCAGGCCAGCGCCCGCAACGCCGAGGAGTTCCAGGACGACATCGCGGTGACCCTGCGCGAGGAGTTACGCCAGGCGAAGTCGCGGCGCGAGTCCCACGCGATCCAGGCCAACGCGGTGGAACTGGCCAAGAAGCAGGTCGAGGCCACCACCATGAACCTCGAAGCGGGGCGAGCCAGTACCCGGGACCTGCTCGAGGCGCGCGACGACCTGGTCTCCTCGCAGAACGCACAGACCGGCGCGCTGATCGACTACACCCTGGCCCGGCTCGACCTGGCGCTCGACATGGGCATCCTGCGAGTGGACGAAGACGGTATCCGCATCGACGAATCGCTCCTCCCCGAGGGCGAGGTGGTGGAAGAATGAGCAAGAAGAAGAAGAGCGGAGGCCGCCTCCTGCTGGTCGTCCTGATCCTCGTCGCGGCGGGCATCGTCTGGGCCCAGCAGACGGGGCGGATCTTCGCCACCGACGAGGGACCGGAGATCGAAGGGGCACCGGTTCGCCGGGGGCCGCTGGAGATCACCGTCACCGAGCGGGGCAACCTGACCGCCAAGAGCAGCGTCAGCATGAAGAGCGAGATGGAGGGGCGGTCGACGGTCCTCTATCTCATTCCGGAAGGGACGCGGGTGGAGGCGGGAGACCTGGTCGCCGAGCTCGACGCCGCCGAGATGGTCGATCGCAAGGTCGCCCAGGAGATCTCGGTCCAGAGCGCGCGCGCCACCGCGACCAAGGCGCGAGAGGGTCTGGAGATCCAGAAGATCGAGAACGAGAGCCAGATCGCCGGCGCGAAGCAGGACGTCGAGTTCGCCCAGACCGATCTCGACAAGTTCCTCGGGGAGGATCCCCCGCTCTCCGAGGACCTGGTGGCGGAGATCCGCAAGCTGCTCGAGAGCTCCAAGGTGGTGGTGGAACCCGCCAAGTCGGTGGAGACCCCGCTCGAGGCGGCAGCGCTCGGTGCCGGAGGCGAGCTCGTCGAGCCGCCCGCTGAGACCCCCATCGAGGTTCCGACCGAGAGTGCGGTCGAGGACTCGGCCGAGCAGGTGACCGAGGACACGATCTTCGAGGGAGGGGACCGCCAGCAGCAGTTCCTGAAGGCGCAGGAGGACATCCAGGTCGCTCAGGAGGAGCTGAAGCGAGCCCAGGAGACCCTGAACTGGAGCCGCGATCTCCACACGCGGGGCTTCATCGCGGAGACGGAGCTGGAGGCCGACGAGCTGACCGCCAAGCGCGCGGAGATCAAGCTCGATCAGGCGCGTCGGGCCCTCTACCTCCTGGGGATCTACGAGCACCCGAAGCAGCTCTCGACCCTCGAAGGGGCGCTGGAAGAGGCAAAGCGTCAGCTCCGGAAGGCGGAGAAGCAGGCGATCGCCCAGCTCGCCGACTACGAGGCGAGCCTGGCCTCCGCCAACGTCAAGCTGGCGCTGGAGGAGCAGAAGCTGGAGAAGCTCACGGAGCAGATCAGCAAGGCGCGGCTCATCGCACCCGTCGCGGGGATGATCGTCTACGGCCGGACCGAAGGCCATCGGGGGATGGGCGGCGAACCGGTCCAGGAAGGTGGGGAAGTCCGCGAACGTCAGGAGATCGCCTCGATCCCCGGGGCCGGAGGGATGATCGCCCAGGCGAGCGTCCACGAGTCCGTGCTGGAGCAAGTCGTCACCGGCTTGCCGGTCGAGGTCTCCGTCGACGCCTTGCCGGGGCGCACCTATCTCGGAGTCGTGGGGCACGTCGCCCAGCTCCCCGATCCGAACTCGTGGTTCGCCAACCCGAACCAGCGCCTCTACCGGACGGAGATCGTCATCGACGAGTCGGGCGAGGAGATGCGCCCGGGGATGTCGTGCAGCATCGAGATCCTGGTCGAGACGATCCCCGACGCCCTCTACGTCCCGCTGCAGGCCGTCTACTACTCCGCCGGACGCAACCTCGCCTGGGTGAAGACGAACGGCGGAATCGAGGAGCGGACCGTGGAGATCGGAAGCCACAACCAGAAATGGGTGACGATCGAGTCGGGGCTGAAGGAAGGCGAGATCGTACTGCTCTCACCCCCTCCGGGATTCCAGCCGGAGGAATCGGGGATCGAGGAGGGTGGAGAGCTCGAGCGGGTCTGGACCGACCTGCCGGAGGGAGTCCAGAACCCCGCCGGGAACACCGGGCGCAGTCGGGCTGGAGAACCGGGCGAGCCGGGCCAGCGCGGTGAAGGGATGAGGGGTGCCGGTGACCGGCGCTCGAGGATGGGCGGCCAGGGCGCCGCCGGGATGGAAGGCCGCCAGCGTCCAGCGGGAGCGGGGGGTGAGCGAGGTGGCTCCGGTGAACGGCGGATGCGCGGCGACGGTGGCGGCTCGCGAGAGCGCGGGTCGAGAGAACGCACCGACGGTGCGGGCCCGGGCTCCGGTGGAAGGGGACGGGGCCAGGGCAACTCCGGCGGCGGCGGACGGGACAGCTAGTGGCGGCTCCCGAGGAACTGCCGGCAGTCGCCGAGCTCGAGGACGTCCACCGGGTCTACCTGATGGGCGACAACGAGGTGCGGGCCCTGAATGGCTTCAGCTTCACCTTTCGCCAGGGACAGTACTGGGCGATCATGGGCAGTTCGGGCAGTGGCAAGTCCACCCTGCTCAATATCCTCGGCTGCATCGACCGGGTGACCTCGGGCATCTACCGCCTCGGTGGCGAGGACGTCGCGTCCCTGGACGACGACGACCTCAGCGACCTGCGCAGCCGTCGTCTCGGGTTCGTCTTCCAGTCCTACAACCTGATTCCCCAGCTCAACGTGCTGGAGAACATGCAGGTCCCGCTCTTCTACCAGGACGACCCTCCCGAGGACGGGGAGGATCGGGCGCGGGCGCTCGCCGAGCGCGTCGGGCTCGGCGACCGCCTCGACCACCGGCCCCAGGAGCTCTCCGGCGGCCAGCAGCAGCGCGTGGCGATCGCCCGCGCCCTGATCAACGACCCGACGCTGATCCTCGCCGACGAGGCGACCGGCAACCTCGACAGCCAGACCGCGCAGGAGATCCTCGACCTCTTCGACGAGCTGCACGACGAGGGGAAGACGATCCTCCTGGTCACGCACGAGCCGGACATCGGGACGCGGGCCGAGCACATACTGCGCCTGAAGGACGGGCTGATCGAGGAAGTGCTCTCCAACGGAAGGAGTGGCCTCTAGATGCAGAGCACGCTGACCCGCACCGTCCGCCTCGGTGTTCGCAGCCTGATGTTGCACAAGCTGCGCGCCATCCTGACCACGCTGGGGGTCCTCTTCGGCGTCAGCAGCGTCATCGCCATGCTGGCGATCGGCGAGGGGGCCAGCGCCGAGGCGCAGGACCAGATTCGCCAGCTGGGCAGCCAGAACGTCATCCTGCGAAGCGTCAAGCCCGCGGAGGATCAGAATACGACCCAGACGACCCGGGTCCTCTCCTACGGCCTCACCCAGCAGGACCTGGATCGCGTCAAGGACACCTTCCCGGGCGTTCGCCGCGTGGTGCCTCTGCGGGAGCTTCCCGAGGAGACCCGCTTCGGGAGTCGTGTGCTGCGCCCCGACGTGATCTCGACGATGCCTTCATACGTCGAGGTCACCGGCCGGGTGGTCTCGATGGGACGCTTCCTGAACGACTTCGACCAGCGTTCGGTGTCGAACGTGTGCGTCCTGGGCCACGAGGTGGCGCGCTATCTCTTTCCCTTCCAGGGGCCTGTCGGCCAGCGGGTGAAGATCGGCGCCGACTACTTCACAGTGGTCGGCACACTCCTGCCTCGCGTTCGCCTCGGCAGCGATCGCGCCAACCCCGGTGAGGAGATCACCGGCGAGGTCTTCATCCCCCTCAGCACCGGCCGGAAGTGGTTCGGCGACATCCTGGTCAAGTTGCGCGCCGGCTCCCGTGAGATGGAGGAGGTCCAGCTGCACGAGATAATCGTCGAGGTCGGTCATCCGGAGAACGTGCCGATGGTCGCCGCGGCGTGCCGGGAGATGCTCTCCCGCAATCACGACGAGCGGGACTACGAGGTGGTCGTGCCCCTCGAACTGCTCCTGCGAGCCGAGGAGACCAAGCGGATCTTCAACATCGTGCTCGGTTCGATCGCCGGCATCAGTCTCCTGGTCGGCGGCATCGGTATCATGAACGTGATGCTGGCCACGGTGACCGAGCGTACTCGCGAGATCGGGATCCGCCGCGCGCTGGGTGCCAAGCGGCGGCACATCATCACGCAGTTCCTGGTCGAGACGGTGGTCCTATCCGTCGGCGGCGGGATCCTCGGCATCCTGCTGGGGGTCATCATCCCGATCGCCGTCGAGCACTTCGCGGACATGCGCACCATCGTCACCCCGGGCGCTCCGCTGCTCGCCTTCGGGATCTCCGCCGGCATCGGGGTGATCTTCGGGTTGTACCCTGCTTGGCGGGCGGCGAATATGGATCCGGTGGAGGCGTTGCGGCACGAGTAGGGGGAATTGAAGAAAAACACAGAGGCACAGAGACACAGAGCCTCACAGAGCAGAGCCAGCAGCAGCAGCAGAAGAAGAAGAAGAAGAAGAAGAAGATAGAAAATATAAAACAGAAGCCAGAAGCCCGGATCTTCTGGTTTCTGTTTTCTATCCTATTTTCTGGTTCTGGTTCTCTTCTGTTGCTGCTCTGTGAGGCTCCGTGCCTCTGTGCCTCTGTGGTTTTCTTCGATTCCCCAGACCCACACCCACACCCAATCACACCAGACACCCGATCCCCTCCTCAAGGCCACTCCGCCCGCAACCCCAGCGCCTCGGCCAGATGACGTCGCTCCAGCTGCTCCGAGCTCTCCAGATCCGCAAGCGTCCGACCGACCCGCCGCAGCGCCTGCAGCGCGCGGGCCGAGAGGTTCCGCTTCTCCGCCGTTCTCGCCAGGAGCTCCCGGCTCGATGAATCGAGCCGGGCGTACTCGTCCAGCTCGTCGGTGTCGAGGTCCGCGTTGCGCCGCCCACCCTGGCGGGCGCGGCTGAACTCGAGGCCGCGGCGAACCGACGCGACCAGCTCGGCGTGCGAGGTCCCGGGAGCCGGGGCCGGGGCGGAGCTCGCCGGCAGCAGCTCCTCGATCCGCGGCGGCTGCAGCTCGAGGCGCAGCTCGATCCGGTCGAGCAGCGGCCCCGAGATCCTCCGCCGGTAGCGGTCGACCGTGTTCGGCGAGCAGCGGCACACCCGGCGCGCGTCTCCGCGGAAGCCACAGGGGCAGGGATTCATCGCGGCGACCAGCTGGAACCTCGCCGGCAGCTCGACCCGCGCGCCGGCGCGGGAGATCCCGACCACGCCCGTCTCCAGCGGCTGGCGCAGCGCCTCCAGTGTCTCGCGGCGGAACTCGGGGAGCTCGTCGAGAAACAGGAGGCCGCGGTGCGCGAGGCTGATCTCGCCGGGAGCGGGAGGAGAACCGCCGCCGACCAGCCCCGCGTAGCTGGCGGTGTGGTGCGGAGCACGAAACGGACGCTCGCGCACCAGGCCCCCCGGCCACATCCCCGCCGCCGAGAGGACCCGGGTGATCTCGATCCGCTCCTCCAGCTCGAGCGGGGGCAAGAGCCCGACCATCCGGCGGGCCAGCATCGACTTGCCCGCGCCCGGCGGCCCCGTCATCAGGAGACCGTGACCGCCGAGCGCGGCGACCGCCAGCGCGCGCTTCGCCGCTTCGTGCCCGCGCACCTCGTCGAGACTCGGCCCGCGCTCGTCCTCGGGCGCCAGGGATTCGATGCCGGGCGGAGGCAAGAGCTCCAGCGCCGGACCGGCCCCGGAGAGGTGCGCCACCACCTGGGAGAGGTGGCCAGCGGGGAGCGCCGCGACCTCGGGGATCCAGGCGGCCTCCCGGGCCGTCGCCCCCGGAGCGATCAGCTGGCGGAGCCCCTCGTCGCGCGCGACCCCCGCCGCCGCGAGTCCTCCGGGAACGGCGTGCAGCCGCCCGTCGATCCCCAGCTCGCCGAGGAAGAGTGTCCGCGAGAACCAGCGCCCCTCGAGGTGCCCGCAAGCCGCCGCCGCGCCCAGGGCCAGCGGCAGGTCGAGCGTCCCGCCGCTCTTCCGCCGCGCCGCGGGCACCAGGTTGAGGAAGAGCTTCCCCTGGGCGAGGCCCAGACCGTTCTCCTTCAGGGCGCACAGGAGCCGCCCCCGGCTCTCGCGGATCACCGGGTCGGGGAGCCCCGAGATCGAGACCTCCGTGCCCTGTCGGTCGCACGCCTCGAATCGAGCCTCGATCGTCACCAGCTCCGCGTCCGGCCCGATCAGACAGGCTCCGTGAACTCGCACCGTTCGCACGGAGGTCAGGACGGCGGGGGCCCGTCGCGGTACCGGCCCCGGGCGGTCTTTCCCCGGGCGGGTCCGGGGAACGTCCTTGTCCGCTCCAGATCGCCGTGACACCCTTGGCGCGCCGGGGAACCTCCACCCGGCGAGGACCTCTCTCCTCTCCTTCCACGAGACCGAGCATGGACCGACGATTCGACACCGCCGCGCGAACGAGGTGGGCCCGGCCGTTGCTGGCCCTCTGCCTCGTCGCCCTGGGAGCCTGCCAGGCGGTCCCGCCGATCCCCCCCGATCCGCACCGGGACGAAGCCGCCTGGAGCGAGTCGGAGACCGTCGGTGACGAGATCGTCATCTGCGGGAAGCGCTTCCACACCGGCGCCCCCGTCGTCCTGTGGTTCGAGTCGGGGGGCTACGACGCCTACGACACGGGCATCCGCCCGGGGACCTCGCCGCAGTTCGCCGATCCCGCCAATGGCCGGCGCTACGATCCCGGTCGCCGCGAGCGGGGGGGAGAGCGCCGGCAGCTCGTACCGGCCGGGACGGGCGAGCCCCTCGAGCTGGCCAAGGTCGTCGACCAGTTCGTGATCCACTACGACGTCTGCGGGGTGAGCCGGACCTGCTTCGAGGTGTTGCAGCACGATCGTGGCCTGTCGGTCCACTTCCTGCTCGACATCGACGGGACGATCTACCAGACCCTCGACGTCCGCGAGACCTGCTGGCACGCGACCAAGGCCAATCCCCGGTCGATCGGCGTCGAGATCGCTCAGATCGGAGCCTGGCCCCCGGAGGACAGCGAGGCGCTCGAGGCGTGGTACTCCACCGACCTCTACGGCCCGTACGTCGACCTGCCCGACCGCCTCGGCGCCGGAGGCGTGCGCACGATCGGCTTCGTCGGTCGGCCGGCTCGGCCCGAGCTCTTCGAGGGAGTGATCAACGGCTCGCGGCTGGTCCAGCACGACTTCACGGCCGAGCAGTACGACTCGCTGGCGCGGCTGATCGCGACCCTGGCTCGAGAGCTTCCGCGCCTGCGTGTGCAGGTCCCCCGAGATTCCGACGGAGTGGTGCGCGACGGCGTTCTCGACGAGCTCGAGTACCAGACCTTCTCCGGTATCCTCGGGCACTACCATGTCCAGAAGAACAAGACCGACCCCGGTCCCGCTTTCGACTGGGAGCGCCTCTTGACGGACGTTCGCCTTACCCTCTGAGCCTTCGCCACCTTCGATGCCGGCCGACCCCGAGCTGAACCGAGCGCTGCTCGACGCCCTGCGCCAGACCTCCTCCTTCCGGCTCCTGAGCGAGGAGCAGCTGGAGCGCCTGGCGGCGATCTCCCGGCTCCGCCGCTTCTCGGCGTCGGAGTTGATCTTCAGCGCGGGAGAGCCGGCGCGCTTCCTGCCGGTGGTGGTCGCGGGAAAGGTGCGCCTCTACCGTTCCACGCCCGATGGGCGCGAGCGGGTCCTGCACCACCTCGGTCCCGGCCGCAGCTTCGCCGAGGCCGCGCTCCTCTCCCTGGAGGTCTTTCCGGCGAGCGCGGCGGCGATGGTCACGCCCACCGAGGTGCTGATCATCAGCGGCGAACCGTTCCTCGAGCTCTTTCGCGGCGACTCCAGGCTGGCCGCGTCGATGGTCGGCGCGCTCTCGATCCGCCTGCACGAGCTGGCGGATCGGATCGAGGAGCTCTCGATCCCGGGGACCGACGGCCGCCTGGCCCGCCGCCTGCTGGAGTTCCCGGCGCGCGGCGTCGAGGGGAACCTGGTGGTCGAGTTCCCGCTGGCCAAGAAGGACCTGGCGGCGGAGCTGGCGACGACCCCCGAGACCCTCTCGCGCCTCTTGCGTCGCTTCCAGCAGCGGGGGTGGATCGAGTCGCGGCGCTCCGAGGTGGTGATCCTCGACGTCGAGGCGCTTCTCGCGCTGGCTGACGGCGGCGAGGGCGCTCAGGGGTAGCGGTACATCGGGCGCGGAGGAGACGGAGAGCACGGCGGTTTCACACGGAGCTCACGAAGACGCAGAGCGGCACAGAGGGAACAGAGGCCACGGTGAGTCCACGACGGAAACAGAGACCACGGAGGCTTCAGATTGGTTGGGTCACAGAGGGAACGGAGGACGCGGAGCTCTGCCTCGGTGCCCATTCCCCACACCGGAGGCTCCGCCGCCCTCTCCTCGTTTCCACACCTTCTGGTTCTAGCTCCTTCTGGTTCCAGCTCTTCTGGCTCGCCATTCCAGTGCGCGGACATTCGCCAAGGACTGTCTCTGCGGTCTCCGTTCCCTCCGTGTCGAAACCAATCTGAAGCCTCCGTGGTCTCTGTTTCCGTCGTGGACTCACCGTGGCCTCTGTTCCCTCTGTGCCGCTCTGCGTCTTCGTGAGCTCCGTGTGAAACCGCCGTGCTCTCCGTTTCCTCAGTGTCTCTTCTCCCCCCGAGGTGGTGGCCCGTCCACTCTGGCCGCTACAGACCGTCGCGCCCTCAATCCCCGAGAGCGAGCCGCAGACAACCCTCGCATCGCTCGAGCCGATCACCGGCGGCTTCCCGGTCGAGGCCCCTCGCCTGCATCAGGATCGCCACCTTGACGCTGCCGTCGGCGGCGTCGAGCAACTCCGTCGCGCGCTCCCTCTCGACCTCGCAAAGCTCCTCGATCAGCCGGACGCCGCGGTCGCGCAGCTTGACGTTGCCTCGCGTCTCGACGTCGACCATCCGGTTGCCGTACACCTTGCCGAGTGCGACCATCACCAGTGTGCTGATCGAGTTCAGCACCATCTTCGTCGCCGTGCCCGCCTTCAGGCGCGTCGATCCCTGCAGGAGCTCGGGGCCGGTCGCGAGGCGGATCGAGACGTCCGCGTCGTCGGGGGCCGCCTCGACGGGGACGCAGGCGAGGAAGATCGAGCCCGCCCCGACTTCCGCGGCGTGGCGCAGGGCGCCGTGCACGTAAGGGGTCGTTCCACCGGCGCTGATCCCGAACACGACGTCGGTGGCGCAGAGGTCGCGCGCACGCAACGTCTCCGCCGCCGCGTCCCCGTCGTCCTCCGCGCCCTCCACCGACTGGAAGACCGCCTCCGGGCCGCCGGCGATCACGCCCTGGATCTGCTCGGGAGCGGACTGGAAGGTCGGTGGGCACTCCACCGCGTCGAGCACGCCCAGGCGACCACTGGTGCCCGCGCCGACGTAGAAGAGCCGTCCGCCGCGCCGCAGCCGTCCGACGATCAGCTCGATCGCGGCGAGAACCGAGTCGTGGGCCGCGGCGACGATCGAGGGCAGCGTGGCGTCCTCGGCCTCGAACAGGATGAGCGCTCGCCCGAGGGACAGCGTGTCGAGGTCGCTCGAGCGTGGGTTGGCCCGCTCGGTCTCGAGGTGCCCGCGCGAGGGGAGGGGATTCGTCGACATGCTGATCTACTCGTAGTCGGTTTCTGCGCGTTGCGCGCAGAAAGCAGGCCGGGAGGGCATTCATGCTATCGAGAGTCGTGATCCGCACGGTCCGTTGACCGCTCGGGTTGCGGGCGCCAGCCCGCGCCATGAGCTTGGCCGATTCAGGTGCCCGAATCGAGAGGAACTCCCGTCCCCGGGCGATCGGCGCGACCGAAGCCACGTGATCGCCGCCGGAACGGGAGTCCGTCTCAGCGGGCGGGTACTCGCCCCTACATGTCGTACGGCAAGTAGTGCGTGACCTGGTGCGTCACCCAGGCCTCTCCGTCGAAGGTCGTGTACGACGAGGTCGAGATGAAGAAGTCCAGCTCGGCGGCCACGGGCGAGAGCTTGCCGACGATGCCCAGCGCCTTGGCGGCCAGCTTCTGACCGGTCGGATCGGGGATCATCGCCGGGACCATCATGCCCATCATCGAGATCGCGCCCAGGATGCCGGAGATGTCCTGGCCGAGGTCGCGCTGGTCGGTGTAGGAGATCGAGTTGAACTCCCCTTCGGGCACGATCAGTCGCGACATCAGCTCCTCGTTGGCGCGCACGCTCTGGTGCTCGCCTCGGGCGGTCTCCAGGCACAACATCACCGAGTCGTCGTTGCTGCCGAGGACCAGGTGTCCGTCGGTCACGCCCCAGATCATCGCGGGCTGGCCGCCCATCGCGACCGAATAGAAGCCGGGGAGTCGCTCGTCCTCCAGGGGCGTGATCTCGGGGATGATCATCTTGATCATCGGGTTCCCCTCGGCCTCCGCGAAGTCCTCGATCATCGCCGTCAAGGCGTCGAGGCCGGCGAGGATCTTCTCGTGAGCGAGCTCCTCGTCGGTCACCTTGGCCATCATGATCCAGTCGGCCGACATTCCCCGCCCGAGGCTCGCCGAGATCGACTCGCCCTCGATCCAGCCGAAGACGTCCCTGGCGACATCGAGACCCATCTGCTCCTGCATGCCCGCCCATTCGTCGAGGAGCGCTTCGCCCTGCGGACCGACCGAGCGCACCGAGCTCTCGAGGAACGCGTAGAGCGCAGACGGGTCAATGCCGGAGTCGACCGCGAAGCTGACCGTCTCGACGGGAAGGAAGCGGTCGAAGTTCGCCAGCGCGGGGCGGTGGCCGAAGACCTCGTAGATCGGCTTCGACTTCGCGTCGGCGGACATCGCCGCCCGCGTCAGCATGTGCGTGGAGTGGCCCTCGGTGAACTCGATCGCGACCACGTGGTCGAGGACGCTCGGCACGTCGAAGATCATGGTGACGATCTGGTCGGCCATGGCCTTCCACTCCTCCGAGCCGCCCGAGACCGCCGAGCGGGCCTGCTGCAACGCGGCGTCGAAGCGCGGGTTCTCGCGGATGGAGTCGAGGTCGCTGTCGCCGCCGATCAGGTCGGGATTGTTGAAGCCGCCGGCAACCGCCTTCTCCAGCCAGTCGATCGCCTTCTCGGGGTTGCCGTTGATCGCGTTGAAGCAGGCGAGGTTGTAGAGCACCACCGAGTCCCCGGGATCGACATCGTGGGCCTTGCGGATCAACTCCAGGGCCTTGGCGTAGTCACCCTGCCGGTACGCCTCTACCGCCTGCTGGTTCAGCTGATTCGCCTCGGGGGTCCGGTACGCGTTGGTCACTTTCGAATCGCCACCGCCGGCCGCGGGAACCTGCATGGAGACGATCTGGTCGGCCATCTCGTGGAGGCTGACCAGCATCGCCTCCATGTCGAAGAAGGAGACCAGGTCCTCGGCTCGAGGCAACGAAGCGACCGCCGCCGTGTACTCGGGATCGACCGCCATCGATCCGGCGGCTCCTTCACTGGCCATCAGCGCGAGCGTCTCGTCCAGGATCGTCTTGCCCATCCCGATGGCGATCACGTCGCCGCGGCGAGCGAGCTCCAACCGGAAGGGGATGGGAATCTCCGAGGGGGTGATCAGCGAGGCGACGTGCGCCCCGTGGCGTTCGCCGCGAGCGACGGAGAGCACCTCTTCGCCGGCGAAGCCGTTGACCTCCTCGGTGATCGTGTCGAAGATCGCCACCAGCTTGTCGAAGTTCGCCTCGATGCCCTCGCTCTTCCCCTGGAAGAGCCAGACCATCTCGGGCATGAACCCCTGCTTCAGGTCGAACTCGGTGGGCATCCGCTCGGCGAAGAGGAACTCGCTTCCGCCGAGGGCGGCCCAGTCGACCGCCTCGACGACGGTGACGGCGCGGTCCATCAAGCGCTCGAGCTCCGCCTGCTCCTCCGCGCCCAGGAGGATCGGGAGGATGTCGAGCACGTCGTCGATCACCCCCGAGTCCTCGAAGGCCTCCCAGACCTCCGCCCAGTGGTTGTCGAGGAAGTCGCGCTCGGGGTTGGGCCTCGCGGAGATGCAGAGGAAGACGTCGTCGGGCACCGCGGTGGGGAGCTGGAACTGCTCCTCCTGAGCCAGGGTGATCGGAGCGGTCAGGGTCGAGAGGGCCAGGACGATTCCAGCGCCGAGCCGGCCGGGGGAGTTGAGTCGGAACATCACTACTTTCCTCGCGTGTGGGGCAATTGGTGGCGAGGGGAGGGGCCTCGAATCGCCGCGCCGGGCGATCGTTCTCCTTCCTCTTTCGGCCCCGAATCACGGGGTCGGGGCCGGGGCGGCCCATCCGCCTTCACCAATAGGGATGGGATGCCTACGTGAGCGCCAGGGGGCTATTCAGGAACAAATACGAGGAACCCCGTCCCCCCGCGCGGGGCGAGGGCCGGGGCTCCGCCTCCCCCACGGGAGGGTCACCCGTTCGAGCGGGTCGGTCCCTGCGGTTCCCGGGGCTCGAAGCGCTCCCGGTTCTCCTCGTACCAGCGCTCCCAGTCCTTCTGGGAGGAGCCGGGGTCGGCGCCGGTGAGCTGCTCGAGCGAGCGCCGGACGACCCTGTACTCGGTGACCTTGGTGTAGCCGGAGATCCCGCCGCTTCGCGCGTCGAGGACCACCGCCTCCTGAACGTGCATCACGATCGGGTCGGCGATCGAGGCCCCCTGGGCGATCTCCACGTCGAAGTCACCGACGTAGGCGAACTCGGTGCTGATGTGGATGTGCGCGGCGGGGGGGCGCGTGCCGCTGCTCCCCGCCGTCACGGGCAGGGCGGCGAAGTGAGCGACGAGGGCGGGCACCGCGACCGGGTAGCCGATGTTTCCGAGGGCTTCGGCCGCGTTGGTGCGTACCGGTCGCGATTCGCTGGCGAGCGCCTTGACCAGCGGGGCGACGATCCCGGGTTCGCCGGTGTCGTGCAGCGCCCGCGCGGCGGCCTCCCGGACCGGCCGCGAGGTGTCGAGCGCGCAGCGTCGCAGCAGCTCGTAGACCTCGTCGCCGGGCATCAGGCGGCGCAGGGCGTGGGCGGCGAACGTGCGACGCAGGACCCGGTAGGAGACCAGCTCGCGGGCCAGGGCCTCCTGGAGCACCTCGCGCCCGTGCGGTGTCTCGAGCAGGGCGCCGAGGGAGAGGATGCACAGCTCGCGCCGCGCCGGTCCGGCGCTGATCGCCGCGCCGATGAGGCGAGTGGCGTAGAGCTTCGGCTCCCCTCGCGGATCCCCACCATGCGGACGGGCGAAGGGCGAGAGGTGAATCAGCTTGAGCGCGGCGGGGTGGTCGGCGTCCACGCGCAGCACCCCGTCGATCTCCTCCAGCGCCTCGTCGGCGAGCCCCTCCCGGACCAGCCACTCGGCGAGCTCGGCACGGCCGTCGAGGTCCTTGTGCTCCAGGGCTCGCGCCCGGCGAGCGCGCTCGCGCAGGAGCTCCTTCTCGCTCCGCCAGGAGAGCACCGACTCCGCGTCCAGCATCGTCCACTTCCCACCCGAGCGGACCTCCCACTCCGTCCCGGTCCAGCGACTCAGCGCGCGGAGCACGCGGCCGTCGGCCAGGCGGAGGACCCTCTTCTCCTTGGTGGTTCGCGCGTCCAGCTCCTCGACGATCTCCTGGTGGAGTCCGGGGAGCTGCGCCCAGGTCGCCAGTGGACTCTTCTGGGCGAGGGCCCCTCCGGAGGTGAAGGCGACCAAGGCCACGAGGGGAGCGAGGAACGACGGGCGGAACAGGTGGGTGGCTCTCATTTCGGCTGGTGTGTCCAGGGGCGGGGCGGACGCGTCGAGCTGGAGACCCTGTCCGCCGCACGAATCGTGCCATTTGCGCGCTCAGTGCGGGGTGCTTTTCGGCTCCAGGATCCGCCTCAGCGGACCCTCGTGTGCGGTACAGGACCAGTTCACCCCGCGCCGATCGAGCTCGCGCGCCACGGGGGGCTCCTCGCCGCTGCTGACCCACACCTCGGCGGGGTCGGTCCACCGCAGGAGCTCTCCGAGGTGATCGCACTCCGAGCCGTGGTGCGGCCAGAGGAGCAGCGAGAGGGGGCCCTCGATCCCTCGTTCCCCGCCAGCGCCTCGCCGCGCAGGAGTCGTACCCGGAAGCGCGGCACCGCCGCCGTGCCCGCGTCGAGCTCGAGGCGGCCGGTCTCGAGGTCGACCCGCGGGCACCCGGCCGGCAGGCGCTCGGCGATCCGGGGAGGGAGCGCCCCCGCCCACAGCGCCGGGGGAAAGCGCTCGATCAGCCAGGGGAGTGCGCCGGCGTGGTCTCGCTCGAAGTGGGAGAGGACCACGTTCACGCGCCCCGGATCGAGGCGTCGCAGGAGGGGGAAGAGCGCCTGCCGCGCCACCCCGGGGCGGTCGCGGGAGCCCGCGTCGAAGATCCAGCAGGGCTCCCCCGGCGCGCGCAGCACCACCGCCGTGCCGTGGCCGACGTCGAGGAGGTCGACCTCCAGCTGGCGCGCCGCTCCACGCCAGGGCAGGAGCAGGACTCCCCAGGAGAGGCACAGCGCGCGCCAGGGTCTGGGGCGGAAGAGCACCAGGGCGCCGGCGAGGAGCAGCAGCCAGGCCGGGCGCTCCGGCAGGGGCACCGGCGTCCCCGGCAGCGAGTCGCAGAGCTCCAGGATGGACAGCATTCCTCCGGTCAGAGAATCGAGCAGGCTCTCGAGCGGGGTGATCGGGAGGAAGACCCACAACCAGGCGAGGCCGATGAAGCCCCCGAGCAGGGGCAAGAGCAACAGCGTGGCCAGCGATCCCACCGGGCTCCACTCGCCGAAGGTCCACCACACGATCGGCAGCGTGACCAGGTTCGCGGCGATCGAGGCGGTGATTCCGGCGAGGGACCAGTCGAGGGTCTTCTGCGCGACGAGCCGCGGAAGCAGCGGCCGCCGACGCCCGCGCCGGTTTACCGTATCTATCCGCCCGCGACCGGGCAGCAGCGAGCGGACCCGGCGCAGCATCGGCGGCGTGAGCAGGATCAGCCCCAGCGTGGCGGTGTAGGAGAGCTGGACCGAGATCGACGACAGGGACTCCGGCGAGGCGAGCCACTCGATCCACCCCGCCAGCGCCCACAACGAGAGCGCGTCGCCGCGGCGTCGATTCTTCTCGTCCTTGCGCAGCGGCACGATCCCGGCGATCTGCGCCAGCGCCAGGGCCAGGCCGGCGCGCACCACCGGGGCCCCGGCTCCGGCCATCGGGATGAAGAGCGCGAGCAGGAGCGCGCGCCACACCGCGGGGCGGCGGAGCCAACCCGGCGCGCGACCGCGGCTGAGGAGGCGCAGCGCCGCCGCCAGGAGGCTGCCCAGCGGAAAGATCCAGAGGCTCGCGACCATGGCGACGTGCAGGCCGCTCACCGCCAGCGCGTGACGCGTGCCCGTGCGCGTGAAGAGGTCGGCGACGCCCGGCGGCAGCTCGCTCTTGTCGCCGAAGAGCAGGGCTGCGGCCAGCCCGCGGGTCGACTCCCCCTCGAGCCCGGCGAGGCGGGCGAGGCCCGCGCCGCGCAGCTCCCGCAGGCTCCGGCGAGCGGCGCGGACCGGCCCCGGTGGGGGAGGCTCGAGGCGCACGATCTCGTCGGGCCCGACCGGCAGGGGGATGTGCGAGCTCCCCCGTCGAGGCGGAGGGACCGGCCCGCGCGCCGGCTCCGGCGGGGGCGCGGTGGGCAGGAGACGCAGCCGCTCCCCTTCCCGCGCCGCCCCCCCCGGCAGCTCGAAGAGGCGAGCGCCGGGGTCGAGGCGCCCGACGAGCTCGGCCCCCTCCCGCACGGTGCGCCAGCGCCCATCGGGGAAGGGGGGATCGGGGGCGGGGGAGGCGTCGGCGCGGAGCGCGGCGACGGCGAAGAGCAGCGCGCACACGCCGGTTCCCAGCCCCCACGCTTCCGAGGCTCGCCGCCACCAGCCGAGACGGCGGAGCAGGAGCAGCAGGGGGACCGGGATGAGGAGGGCCGGGCCGGTGCCGATCCCTCGAGCGACGAGGCTCCCCGCCACGCACGCGACCAGCCCGACCAGGAGCGGCCTCTCGACCCCCGGTGACTCCTCGTGCTCGCTGCTCCTCCTCGTTGCCCCTTCCACGGCGTCCTCTCCACCATCGATGCCGTTCCGGGGGTGAGGTCCCGGACGAATCGGCGGATCCGCCGCCGGGGGAGGTTGCGGGGGCTTCGAACCGATCGCTCTCCCCGGTACGATACGCCGCCACCCCCGACTCCCGATGCCCACCCCGAGCCCCTCGCGTCACGCTCTCTTTCCCGGGACCTTCGACCCCTTCACCCTCGGTCATCTCGACCTGGTGCAGCGGGGCGCGGCGATCTTCGAGAAGCTCACCGTGGTGGTGGCCAGCCACCACTCCAAGCACCAGCTCCTCGACGCTCCCGAGCGGGTCGAGCTGGTGCGTCGGGCGATCGCCGGCATCGAGGGAGTGGAGGTGGTGGCCAGCAGCGGACTCCTGGTCGACTCCTGCGAGGAGCTCGGGGCGGAGGTCATCCTGCGTGGGGTGCGCAACGGCGGTGACCTGGACTACGAGCTGCAGATGGCCAGCGCCAACCGCGCCATGCGGCCGCGGGTGGACACCGTCTTCCTCGCTCCCGTTCCGCCGTACGCCTACATCTCCAGCACCCTGGTGCGCCAGATCGCGTCGTTGGGAGGAGATGTCTCCTCCTTCGTTCCTCCCGGCGTCGCCGAGGCTCTGCGGCGCCGCTTCGCCCCCGAGTGACTCAACGCCGAAGCTCATGACCGACCGCCAGCCGATCAACACGCCCGACGCTCCCGCCGCCATCGGTCCCTACAACCAGGCCGTGGTGGGGGGCGGGTTGGTGCACTGCTCCGGTCAGATCGCCCTCGACCCCGCGACCGGCGAGCTCGTCGGCGACGACGCCGTCACCCAGGCCGAGCAGGCGCTGAAGAACCTCGGCGCGGTGCTCGAAGCTGCGGGCTCGAGCTACTCGCGCGTGCTCAAGTGCAACGTGTACCTCGAGGACATGGGCGACTTCGCCGCGGTGAACGAGGTCTACGCCCGCTTCTTCAACGGCGAGGACGCCCCGGCTCGGGCCTGTGTCGAGGCGGCGGGGTTGCCGAAGGGGGCGTTGTTCGAGGTGGATTGCGTGGCGTTGGTGGAGTAGAGGGGTGGTGGGATTGACCGGGCGCTGTTCGCGCCCTACGGCTTCTCGATCACCCCCTCCCCGGTCGCCCCACTCAAGGTCACCGTCATCGGCTTCTCCAGCTTGATGTGCCGCACACACTCCTCCTCCCGGACAGCGGGCAGGCTGGCGAGCCACTCCCAGTCGACGAAGCCGTCCCTCGAGTCGGAGCTGACCGTCAGGTAGCCGACGTTGCTCGAGGTCAGGTTCTGGAAGAAGTGCGTGCCCTGCGACGGAGCGACCTGGAAGTCGCGGAAGCCGCACTCGACGATCACGCCCGCGCCGCAGATCTGGTTCCAGCCCACCGGGATGCCGAGGTGCGGATCGGCGGAGCCCCAGCGACCGACGCCGATCAGGAGGTAGCTGCGTCCCTGCTTGCGCAGGATCGCGTCGAAGCGGCCGACGATCAAAGCGACCTCGCGGCTGCGGCTGCGCTCGAAGGTCTCCTTGTCGACCATCACGATGTCCTGGATGTCGTCGACGCGACCGTTGCCCAGGACCATGTTGCTGCGACAGAGCAGGTCCTCGTCGGCCACGTCGCCGATCTTCACCTCCTCGCGCTCCTTGGACATCGCCAGCGGGCGCAGCTGGAGGAAGCCGAACCGCCCCGGCCGCCCGCGGGAGGGCAGGTTGCCGGCGAACTCGATCTCCACCGGGCCGCCGGTTCCCGTGGCGCACTTCTCCAGGAGCTCGGAGATCAGGCGAGCCAGGGGAAACGCCTCGTGCTTGAGGATCTGGGCGAAGGTGATCAGACGCACGCCGGGGCGCGAGATGCCGTCGACGATGGAGTCGTTCTCGGCGGAGTAGGTCGAGCCGAGGAAGGTCAGGGTGCCGTCGTGCTCCGCCGTCTCGAGCGGGTGATTGACCACTCCGGCCAGGGGCCTGCCGGGGGCCTCCCAGCCGAGATCGAGCGCGTAGAAGGTACGCTGCGAGTTCTCCAGCGCGTACTCGACGGAGGAGAAACCGACGACCTGGCGCGGGTGCTTGGGGTTGAAGCGCAAGCAGGGGCTGCCGTCGACCACCGTGCGGCCCATGCCCAGCGCCGCAGCGACCACGCCGTCGGAGGCCTCGTGTCCCGGCTCGGGATAGACGTTGTAGGAGCGAGCGACTCCGGCGAAGTCGGCGTAGAAGCGGTCCTCGTGCTGAACGCCGACCAGCTCCTGGATCATCACCGCCATCTTCTCCTCCTCGAGGCGGAATGCGGTGATCCCCAGGTAGGCCTTGGCCTGCTCGGCGAACGTGGAGGCGTAGACCCTCTTGACCGTCTGCTTCAGCTGGTCGAGGCGAACGTCCAGGTCGCGGTCGTTGTTGGGCAGGAAGTAGGTCTGGTAGACGCCCGCGAACGGCTGGGCCAGGGAGTCCTCGAGGAGGCTCGAGGAGCGTACTGCCAGCGGGTACTTCGCCTTCTGCAGGAAGGCGCGCAGATCGGCGACCGCCGCGCGCGGGAACGGCGCGGCGAGGAAGCGCTTCTCGATCTCGTGGTCGGGGTTGGGGGCGATGGCGAAGTCCCGCAACCACTCGTAGTCGAGGAAGTCGTCGAAGATGTGCGTCCCCAGCACCACCGCCGGCGGGACGTCGATCAGGATGCCGGGATACGCGTCGCCGAGCCGCGAGTCGACCAGGATCCTGTTGGCGAACGCGACGCCGCGAGCCTTGCCGCCGAGGGAGCCGCCGCCGATCCGGGTGATGCTGACGGCCGGCTCGAAGCGCCGCCGGTCGAAGTCCGCGATCACCTTCTTGTTGCGCTCCAGCCGGATCTGCTCGATCGCCTCGAGGATGTGGGTGCGCAGGTGCTCGAGGCTCTCGAAGTCGCTGACCTGCTTCGGGCGGAGACGTTCGGCCAGGGTGAACAGGGTGCGCGCCTTCAGCCAGTTGGAGAAGTGGTTGCGCGCGGCGTGGTAGCCGATGCTCTCCGCGGGAACCGTACGGATCTTCTCGCCGAGGGACTTGAGGTCGTGAGCCCGGTCGATCTCCCGCTGATCGGGCGTGCGGAAGACGAAGTCGCCGAACCCGAAGCGATCCACCAGGATCTGGCGGAGGTCGTTGAGCAGGACCGGTGAGCCCTTGAGCAGGAACGACGCCCCGATCTCGGTGGCGAGCTGGCGGTTCGCCTCCACGCTCGATTGCATCACCACGCGGACGTCGGTGCGGGCCTCCAGGACGCGCTTGCACAGATCGAGGCCGGCGTGCTTCTCCAGCTTCCCGTTCTTGGGGAACTCGAAGTCGGAGACCACGCCGATGATGTGCTCTTCGTACTTCTGGAAGTAGGCCCACGCCTCATCGTAGGTGCGGCACAGGAGGACCTTGGTCCGCGCGCGCATCCGGACCATCTTCTGCGAGAGGCTCATTCCCTCGGAGAGGAGCTGGTGCGTGTGCCGGAACAGCTCCGAGTAGATCGTCGGCAGGAACGAAGAGCAGAAGCGGATGTTGTCCTCGACCAGGATGATCGCCGGGACGCCGGCCTTCCCGGTGTCGTTGTCGATGTTCAGGCGATCCTCGTGGCTCTTGACCATCGCCACCAGGATGCGCACGTCCCCCTGCCACAAGAAGATCCCCTCCAGCAGGCTGACGTCCTCGTGCGCCTCCAGGGTGCGGAGCTCGTCGCCGGAGAAGGCCAGTGCGATCACCGGCACCGAATGGCCTGCATCGCGGATGGCGCGGGTCATCGCCGCGACGTTGGAGTCCTCGGTATTGACGCTGGAGATGACGAGGTCGAAGCTCCCGTCCCGCTCGAGAAGCTCCAGCGCCTCGGCGCTGTTGGGGACCCGGAAGATATCGGGGAACTGGGAGAGGTTCAGGGCCAGGAACTGGCTGAGGAGAGTCTCCTGCAGGCGGCCCTCCTCGGACATGATGAACGACTCGTACAGAGTCGAGATCAGGAGGACGCGTCTGACGCGCTGCTGCATCAGCTCCTGGAAGTCGATCATCCGCAGCTGCCCGGGAGGCCTGGTATCGGCGGAGGGGGAGGGTGCCATGGCGTGATTCAATCGCTTGACCGGCGCCCCTGCAAGCTCGCCGGTCCGGAGCGCCTCGGATTCGCCGATCGCCGCCTCTCCCGCGCCCTTCCGGTGGGCACGAAAAGGGCGCGGCCGACATTCGCCGGCCGCGCCTCGAATTGCTTCTCCAGCGGAGCTCGCTGGGGAGGGATCAGACGACGCCCTGGTCGATCATCGAGTCGGCGACCTTCAGGAAGCCGGCGATGTTGGCGCCGTTGACGTAGTTGCCGGAGCAGCCGAAGCGATCGCAGGCCTCGATGCAGGAAGCGTGGATGTCGGCCATGATGCGCTGGAGCTTGGCGTCCACTTCTTCGCGGGTCCAGCTGTAGCGCATGCTGTTCTGGGCCATCTCCAGACCGGAGACCGCGACGCCGCCGGCGTTGGCGGCCTTGCCGGGCCCGTAGAGGATGCCGGCCTCGACGAAGGCGTTGACGCCCTCGGGGACGGTGGGCATGTTCGCGCCCTCGGAGACCACGTGGATGCCGTTGTTGAGGAGGTTGCGCGCGTCGTTCGCGTTGATCTCGTTCTGGGTGGCGCTGGGGAACGCGCAGTTCGCCGGGTGGCTCCAGAGCGGGTTGTGGTCGAGGGAGGCGTCGACGGCGGTGTACACGGAGCCACTGAACTTGTCGGCGTACTCGGAGATGCGGCCGCGACGGACGTTCTTGAGGTCCATGACGAACTGGAGCTTCTCGGAGTCGATGCCGGCCTCGTCGTAGATGTAGCCGCCCGAGTCGGACAGGGTGACCACGCGGCCGCCCAGCTCGAGGATCTTCTCGGTGGTGTACTGAGCGACGTTGCCGCTGCCGGAGACGAGACAGGTCTTGCCTTCGTAGGTCTCGCCGCGGGTCTTCATCATCTCCTGGCCGAAGTAGACGGCGCCGTAGCCGGTCGCCTCGGGACGGATCAGGGAGCCGCCCCAGTTGAGGCCCTTGCCGGTGAGGATGCCGCTGAACTCGTTCGCCAGCTTCTTGTACTGACCGAACATGAAGCCGATCTCGCGGCCGCCGACGCCGATGTCACCCGCGGGGACGTCGGTGTTGGGACCGATGTGGCGCTGGAGCTCGCTCATGAAGCTCTGGCAGAAGCGCATCACTTCGTTGTCGCTCTTGCCCTTGGGATCGAAGTCCGATCCGCCCTTGCCGCCGCCCATCGGCAGGGTGGTCAGCGAGTTCTTCCAGACCTGCTCGAAGGCCAGGAACTTGAGGATGCCGAGGTTCACCGAGGGGTGGAAGCGCAGGCCGCCCTTGTACGGGCCGATGGAGCTGCTCATCTCGATCCGGAAGCCCCGGTTGACCTGGATGTCACCCCGGTCGTCCATCCACGGAACGCGGAACATGATCACGCGCTCGGGCTCGACGGAGCGTTCCAGGATCTTCGCGCTGCGGTACTCGGGGTGCTTCTCGAAGACGAGCTCGAGGGATTCCGCAACCTCTTGAACGGCCTGGTGGAACTCCGGCTCGGCGGGGTTCTTCGCCTTCAGGTCTCCCATCAGCTTGGTCACGTATTCAGTCATCGATCGATCCTCAGACTTTGACTTGTTTACTTGTTCTTCCCAGGGGGACTGGACCCTCGGCCCGGGCAGGGGGTAGAAAGCTGTCGCCGGGGACAGCGCAGTCAGGTCTTCTAACAATCCCGCGCAAATACTGACGGGCAATCCAGGGATTCTGAACGAGGTAGCTCTTTCTTGCGTTCGGCTACGACCTTGTCCGGAGCGGGTCGTTCGGTGCTCGACAGTGCCGGTGAACCGACACCGGGCGAGCGTGTCGAATCAGGCGGTGCGCGAGCGACGCAGGTGGAAGCTCACCAGACGCTGCAAGCCGAAGCGGAACCACGCTCGGGTGGCGTCGCGCCCGTCGAGCACCAAGGTGTAGGTGAGGGGCACCACCCACAAGGTGAAGAAGGTGCTGATCGCGAGTCCCCCGGCGACGCAGGTGGCCAGCGCCCGGTAGTCGATCCCCTCCGCCGGTGGCTCGGAGAGCACCATCGGCATCAGCCCGAACACGGTGGTCAGAGCGGTCATCACGATCGGACGGACGCGACTGGCACCTCCCTCGAGGACCGCGCGCGTACGCTCCATGCCTTGAACCACGTGCAACCGGTGGATCCGGTCGATCAGGACGATCCCGTTGTTCACCACGACGCCGACCAGGATGATGATCCCGATCCAGCCGACCGAGTCGATCGTGGTGCCGGTCATGAACAGGGTCCAGAAGGCACCGGCCACCGCGAAGGGCACCGTGGTCAGGACGCACACCGGCAGGATCACCGACTCGAAGAGGATCGCCATCAAGAGGAAGACGAGCACCACGCTGAGCAGCAGCGCGTTGTACATCTCCTGCATCTCCTGGTCCTCGCGGAACGCGACGGAGACCTCGTCGCCGAGGGAGAAGCCGCGCGGAAGATCCATCTCTCGCAGCGCGGCGTAGCCCGCGTCGGAGACCTGGCGCTGGCGGTTGGGGTCGTCGACGCGTCCCTGGATGCTGTGCGAGATCTGTCCGTTGCGCCGGTAGATCGCCCGCGGCCCCGGCTCGAAGTCCAGGTTGGCGAAGGCGGCCAGCGCCACGACGCCATCGGCGGTGAAGATGTCGAGGTCGCGCAGCGTGTGCAGCCCGGCGACCTCCTCCTCGTCGTACTCGATGATGAACGGCACCTCGCGCCCCGGCTCGTGGAAGCGCGGGAGCTGGACTCCCCGCAACGCCCAGGCGATGTTCTGCAGGGCCATGTTCGCGGTGACTCCGAGCTGCCACGCCTTCTCCAGGTCCATCGAGACGTGCACCTGCTGCGGCGCGTCCTCGAGCGGCGAGGAGAGCCCGGAGAGGCCGGGGATCTGCTCCAGCCGCTCCATCGCCTCCTCCCCGAGCCGGTTCAGCACCTCCGCGTCGGGGCCGAGGATCTCGAAAGACACGATGGCCTTGTTACGCGTGTCGAGGCTCTCGTCGCCGTAGAAGCGCACCCGGTGGCCGGGCACGCTGGGCCAGATCGCCTTCATTCGCTTGCGCGCCGCGGCGATCCCCTCCGGCGTCAGCGCCTCCTCCCAGTAGAGAGTGAGATGCCCGCCGCCGCGGTGGAAGCGAGAGGAGATGTGGTCGAACTCGAGCTCCGACCGGTGCTCGTCCAGGAGCTCCTCGTAGCGCCCGAGCTCCTCGCTCGCCTCCTGCAGCGTGAAGTTGTCCTCGAGGTCGATCCGGACGTCGATCCGACCGCGATTCTCGTCCTCGCCGAAGGCGGCGACGGTCATGTTCGACCGGGGGATGAGCACGGACAGGAAGGCGAGGAAGGCGAGGAACGAGGCCAGCAGTCGGTGCTTCATGCTCCAGTCGAGCAGCCGGCCGTTCGAGGCGACCATCAGGTCGATGAACGAGAGCGCGCGCCCGCGCCCCAGCAGGGCCGAGGGGCGCTCGCCGCGAACCGGCGCCACGGGGGAGCGTTTCTTCCACAGCTTGGGGCCGAAGAAGAGCAGACCCGCCCCCGCGAGGGCGGCGGCGATCCAGATTCCCCCGACGCTGGCGAGCCCCTTCAATGTCTCCCCGGGCGCCATGCCGGGGCCGAAGAGGGGGAAAACCGAACCGACGACGAACTGCAGCTGGAGGAGCTTCCAGACCGCGAAGGCGACCAGCGCCGGCGCCAGCACCCAGCGCAGCGGGACCAGGATCCCGAGCAGCACGCGCTCCACGCGGATGAGGACTCGAGCGACGGCGTAGACGGTGACGTGCAGGAGGTCGAGGAGGAGCACCACCAGCCGGACCGGGACGCGGAAGACCGGCGCGAGCCATCCGGCGACCCGCTCGACCGGTCTCGCGCGTGGGCCGACGATGCGCGCCGCGACGGTGGGGAGGAACACCAGGGCCACCACCAGGCTGATCAGGAGCGAGACGCACAGCGGCAGCCCCAGCGCCCCGAACATGATCCGGATCACCGGGTTCCCGGTCATGAAGATCAGCGGGAGGAAGACCACCACCGTGGTCATCGTCGCCAGGCACACCGCGAGGCCCACGTCGCGCACTCCCTCGGACGCGGCCTTCAGGGGCGATCGTCCCGCGGCGTGCAGGCGCGCGATGTTCTCGATCACCACCACCGAGTTGTCGACGAGCATGCCGATCCCCAGCGTGATGCCGGTCATCGTCAGCACGTTGAAGGTCCCGCCGGTGAAGTAGACCCAGGCCAGCGACAGGAGCGCGGAGATCGGGATCGACAGGGCGACGCTGATCGTCACCCGGACTCGTCGGAGGAAGATCAGGAGCACCAGTGCCGCCAGCGCGCCGCCCCACATCGCCGTCGCGCGGAGCTGGCCGAGCGACGCCTCGATGAAGCTGCCCTGGCTGAACAGCACCAGGAACTTCATGTCCTGCGCCGCGATCTGGGGGTCCTGCTCCAGCTCGTCGAGAGCCTCCTTGACCCGGCGCGCGGTGTCGACCACGTTCGCCGTGCTCTCCTTGCCGATCTCTCCGAAGTAGGCGAACTGCCCGTTGATCCGCGACAGGCGCTCGCGCACCGTCTTGACCTTCTCGACCTTGCCGACGTCGCCCAGCGTCTGGCCCCGGCCGATCGGGTAGCTCTCGATCTCCTCGACGGTGTCGAAGCGCATGTCGGAGCGCACGATCACCCACTGACCGCCGTCCTGCACCTCGCCGAGCGGCTTGGCGAAGTTGTCACGAGACAGCCGGCCGACCAGCGCCCCGATGTCGAGCTGCGCCGCCTTGACCTTCTCCTCGTCGAGCAGGATGCGCACGGAATCGTCGAGCATCCCGTCGATCTCGACGCGGCTCACGCCGTCGACCGCCTCCAGCTTCCGCTGCACGGCCGTATCGATCAGGTAGTCGGTGCGGTCGGAGTCTCCCGGGTGCAGTACCGCGAACCACATCAGCGGCATTTGCGAGTTGTCCCAGGAGAAGACGAAGATCCGGTCGACGGTGTCGGGGAGCTGCGTCCGGGCTCGCTCGATGCGGTCGCGCAGCTCGGCCTTGGCCAGGGCCATGTCGACCCCGCGGTCGTACATCACCTGGATGGTGGCGCGATCCTCCCTCGAGGTGCTGGAGACCTCGTCCACCCCCGAGAGGGTGCGGATCTGCTCCTCGATCACCCGCACGACCTTGGCCTCGTTCTCCTCGGCGCTGGAGCCGGGGTGGGTGACCATCAGGAAGAGGCCGTTCCAGCGGATGCCGTCGGGCATCATCTCCACCGGGATCCGCTGGTAGGCGATCACCCCGATCACCAGGAGGGCGACCATCGTCACCAGCAGCGTGACCGGCCGGCGCACCGCGCCGCCGAGCAACCCGTCACTCCGTTTCTCCGTATCCATCAGGCTTCCTCCACGCGGCGGACGCCCCGCGACCCGGGCAGGATCCGCGTCACCAGCGAGTAGATCACGGGGATCACGATCAGCGTCAGCAGCGTCGCCGACAGCAGCCCGCAGATCACGGTGATCGCCATCGGCGCGCGGATCTCGGCGCCTTCCCCGGAGCCGAGGGTGCCGAGGACCGGCACCGTGGCCAGCCACCCGGTCAGCGGCACGAGACCCAGCGCGGTGGTCAGCGTGGTCATGAAGATCGGCCGCACCCGCGCGCGCCCCGCCTCGAGGATCGCCTCGTTCAGCGGCAGTCCCTGCTCCCGCTTCTGGTTGATCCGGTCGACCAGCACGATCGCGTTGTTGACCACGATCCCCGCCAGGAGGATCAGGCCGATGAAGACCACCACCGACAGGGGCAGGCCGAAGAGTGCCAGTGCGAAGATCACCCCGACCCCGGCCAGCGGCACGCTGATCATGATGATCAGGGGCTGGATCAGCGATTCGAACTGGCTGGCCATCACCACGTAGACGAGGAAGATCGCCAGCAGCAGCGCGAAGCGCATGCTCTTGGTGCCCTCCTCCAGCTCGCGCTTCTGCCCACCGAGCTCGACGAACACCTCGTCGGGGGTCTGCAGGTCGGCGAGGGAGGCCTCGACGCGATCGTTGAGGCCGGCGAGGTCCAGGCCCGTTCCCTCGGCGGTCAGCACCACGGCCCGGCTGTTGCCGATGCGGCGGATCTCCGCGGGGCCGCGCACCAGGTCGATCCGCGCCACGGCGTTGAGCGGCAGCGGCGTGGGCGCCGAGGGGTTGACGGTGAGGTTCAAGACGTCGTCGAGGGTCGCGAGGTAGTCCTCGTCACCCTGCACGCGGATGTCGATCCGCTCGTCGCCTTCGACGAAGCGCGTCGAGACGTTGCCGAGCAGCTGATCGCGCACCAGGTCGGAGACGCCGGCGAGATCGAGGCCGAACTCGAGCGTCTTCTCGCGGTCGAAGACCACGCGCGCCTCGGGGTGACCGGGGCGGATCGTGCTGCGGATGTCGGTCAGCGCGTCGATCGTGCGCATCCGCAGCTCGACCTCGCCGGCGACCTTCTCCATCTCGGCCAGGTCGTGTCCGCGGATCTCCACCGCCACCGGCGAGTCGAGGACGAAGGGGGTGGGCCGGGCGACGTCGACGCGCTTCACCTCGGGGTGCTTCTTCAGCAGTTCGCGTACCCCTCCGAGCACCCGCTCCTCGGCCTCGAAGCCGCGGCTCGCCTCGTCGAGGCGCACGGTCAGTCGCGCGGTGTTCTCGCCCTCGATGTCGCGGGTGAGCGTGTCCTCCTCGACCCCGACGGTGAGTGCCGTGACCTTCACGCCATCGAACCGACGGATCCTCGAGTCCAGCGAGCTCAGCACCCGATCGGTATTCGCCAGCGGGCTCTCGACGTCGAGCCCGACGCGCGCGGTGAACTCGCCCTGCCGGATCTCGGGCAGGAGCTCGACGCCGAGCTCCGGGGCGGTGGAGATCGCGCCCCAGCACAGGAGCCCGACCGCCGTCAGCACCACCAGCGGGTGTCGCAGCGAGGCGCGCAGGAACGGCGGGTAGGCGCGCTCGACGATCCCCCAGAGCAGCTCGAAGGTCCACTTGAGCGGCAGCACCAGGAGGCCGATGACGCGACCGACCAGCCAGGCGATCGCCGCCCCGACGGTGGTCGCGAGGCCCAGGACCCTCATCCCCAGGCGCGACTTGAGGAGCAGCAGGTTGGGGATGATCGCCGACCACTTCCAGGTGATCCCCTCGAGGAGACGCGGCGGCCTCGAGCCGGAGAGGGACTCGACGAACTCCCCGGCCAGCCAGCGGCGGGAGGCGAGCATCGGGATGAAGAGGATCGCCACCAGGAGCGAGACCAGGAGCGAGGAGACCACGGTCACCGCCTGGTCCCCGAAGATCTGTCCGGCGATGCCGTGGACGAAGACGATGGGGGCGAAGACCGCCACCGTGGTCAGCGTCGAGGCGATGATCGCCCCGGAGACCTCGCGCATCCCGCGGATCGCCGCCTGCTTCAGCTCGTCGCCCTCCTCGCGGCAGCGGGTGATCGACTCGAGCACGACGATCGCGTTGTCGACCAGCATGCCCACCCCCAGCGCGAGGCCGCCCAGGGACATGATGTTCAGCGAGACCCCGAGCAGGTACATCGGGGCGAAGGTGACCACGACCGAGATCGGGATCGCCACGGCGACGATCACCGTGGAGGTCATCCGACGCAGGAAGAACCACATCACCACGACGGCGAAGAGCGCACCGAGGATCGCCGCCTGCTTGACGTCGTCGATCGCGTCGCGGATGAACGTCGACTGGTCGGAGAGGAGCTCGACCTTGACCTCCTTGCGCAGGCGCCAGGCGAGGTAGTTCTCCAGCTCGCGATTCTCCCAGCGGTTCCGCTGGCCGGCCTGCTTCGCACCTCCCGCTCCGGTCTTCCGGGTGTGCTGCCGCTGCCTCTCGGTCCCGAAGACACGCGTCTTGACGGTGTCCGCCACCTCGACGATGTTCGCGCCCGCCTCGCGGTAGATGGCGATCTCCACCGCCTCGCCGCCGTTGAGTCGCGTGACCACCTCGCGCTTCTGGTGCGTTCGCGAGACGCGCGCGATGTCCCGGATCCGCAGCACGGCGTCCCCGCGCTGGACGATCGGCAGGTTCTCGATCTCGTCGAGGTCCTGGAACTCGTTGAGGGTCCGGACCAGGTACTCGGTCGACCCTTCGCGGATCAGACCGCCGGAGGCGTTGAGGTTCTCCTGTTGCAGCCGGCGGCCGACCTCGGCGGGGTCGATGCCGTGGGCGGCGAGCTTGTGCGGGTCGACGCGGACGCGGATCTCCTCCTCGAGACCGCCGCGCACCTGCACCGCGGCGACGCCGGAGAGGGACTCGAGCTCGCGCTTGATCCGCTTCTCGGCGACCCAGCGCAGGTGGATCCGGTCCGCCTCGGAGGTCTCCTCGCCGGTGCTCCTGACGCCGATGCGCAGGATCGGGTCGAGGTTGGGGTCGTAGCGCAGGATCAGCGGTCGCTCGGCGCCCTGCGGAAGGAAGAGGCTGTCGAGCTTGTCGCGGACGTCCTGGACCGCGAAGGTCATGTCGGAGCCCCACTCGTACTCGAGCACCACGTCGGAGTAGCCGGCGCGGCTGACCGAGCTGGTGCGGACGAGCCCCGAGAGGGTGGCGAGGGCTTCCTGGATGCGGACCGAGATCCGGTCCTCGACGTCCTCCGGCGCCGCGCCCGCCCAGCTGGTGCGGACGGTCAGCGTCGGGTAGCTGATCTCCGGCAGGAGGTCCATCGGCAGCTTGCCGAGGGACACCACGCCGAACATCGCGATCGCCACCATGAACATGGTGATCGCCACGGGACGTTCGGTGACGAAGGCGAAGGCTCCCCGGCGCTGGCGCTCGCCGGCGCCGACGGGCTCGGGAGTGGGGCTCATGGACGTCAAGCGCCTTCGTCGCCCGGAGGAGTCGCCTGCTTCTCGGGAGCCGTCTCGTCGGCGGCCTCATCGGGCTGGCCGGCGGGCTTCTCCACCGGTTTCTCCGCGGGCGGTTCGGTCGGCGGCTCGGTCGGCTTCCCGGCGGGAGCCTCGACCGGTTCCCCGGCCGCGGGCTGCTCGGGGGTCTCCTCGGTGGGGGAGCCGTCCGGCTCGACCGGCCCCGCCTCCGCTCCTTCCGGGGCCTCGGCCCCTTCTCCTTCCACCACCTCCTCCTCGGCCTCCGTCTCGTCCGGGACGATCTCGTCGTCCCACGGCGCGATCTCGATCTCCTTGCCGTCCTCGAGCTCGCGGTTGCCGACGACGATCACCTCCATGCCGGGCTCGAGCTCCGCTTCGCCGAGCACGCGCACCTCGACGTAGTCGTCGTCGGAGAAACCCTCCTCGACCACGAGCCGCTCGGCGACGCCTTCGCGAGCGACGAAGAGGATCGTCGCGTCCCCCTCACGGCGCAGCGCGCGCTTGGAGACCGCCAGCGCGTCGGGGTGGCGCTCGGTGACCAGCTTCAGGCGCAGGAGCATCCCGGGCAGGAGCCGCAGGCCGTCGCTCTCCTCGTCGAGGCGAACGGTCACCCGGAACGACCCTGAGGTCGCGTCGATGTTGGGGCTGATCCGCTCGATCTGTCCGGTGAAGGTGTGGCCGGGCAGCGCTTCGGCGGTCGCGGTCACCTCGATCTCCTCGAAGCCACCTCCGCCGCCGCCGTTGGCGATCGCGCCGATCCCGGCGAACAGCGCCAGCTCCCGCTGCGGCCGGTGGAAGACGGTGCGCAGGTCGGAGAGGTCGACGATGGTGAATGCCTCCTCGGCGGTGGAGACGTTGTCGCCCACCTGGATCTTGCGATCCGCGATCACGCCGGCGAAGGGCGCGCGCAGCTCGGTGTAGGAGAGCGCCACCTGGGCGCGCTCGACCGCCAGCTTGGCCCGCTCCACCGCGGTGCCCGCGGCGCGCGCGTCGATCTCGCTGCGGTCCTTGGCCAGGATCGCGGACTCGAGGTCCTGGTCCGCGGTGTCCATCTGCAGCTTCAGCTGCTCCAGGTCCTGCGCGGAGATCAGCGCCGCCTTCTCGTTGCGTTCGTAGTTGCGTTTCGCCTGCTCGAAGTTGAGGCGGAACTTGTCGATGTTGCCGGCGGCTTCGCGCTTGGCGATCTCTCCGTTGGCCAGCGCATCCTCCGCCTCGCGCAGGGCGACTCGCGCGTCCTCGAGCTGGGACTGGGCGTCGCGCTGGTCGAGCTGGGCGAGGATCTTGCCCGCCTCGACGTGATCGCCCTCCTCGGCGAAGAGCCCGGTGACCAGCCCGACCGCGCGCGGGTGGATCACCACCGAGCGCTCCGACTCGACCGTGGTGGTGGTCTCGAGGGTGCGCCGCATCTCCTTGCGCAGGACCGGGAGGACCCGGACCTGGGTCGGCTCGTGGCGGGTCAGGGCCCCGGCCAGGGAAGGCGCCTCCTGGGCTTCGGTGGAGCGCTCGCAGCTGGCTAGCAGCCCCGCGGCGAGGAGGAGAGCGAGGGCGCTGGGGAGGACCGTGGTTCGCATGAAGGGGAGGCTCTTGCGGGTCGTGGGGATCTCGAGCTGGCGGCCGGTGGAACGCCGAGAGGCGCTCCGTGGACGTACTCCCGGAGGGAGTCAATCGTCGCACTGTCCCGGAGGGAGTCATTCGTAGCACTGTCCCGGAGGGAGTCACGCGCTACACTGCTTTCATGCGTACTCCCCAGGAGGCTGTTTCCATCATTCTGGCCCGGGCCAGGGCCCGACACGAAACCGAAACCGTACCGCTCGCCGAGGCGGCGGGACGGGTTCTGGGGGTCGATGCCGCGTCCGACATCGACATCCCTCCCTTCCCCAAGTCGGCGATGGACGGATTCGCCGTCCGTCACGCCGATTTCGCCGCTCCGGAGGGGGCGGGACCGACCCGGCTGCGGCTCATCGGCGAGTCGCGCGCGGGCGAGCCGTGGGGTGCGTCGGTGGGGGCGGGGGAGTGCGTGGCGATCTTCACCGGTGCGGAGGTGCCCGCCGACTGCGATACGGTGGTGATCGTCGAGAAGAGCCGGGCCGAAGCGGACCACGTCCTCCTCGATGATCGGCCCCGGATGGGGCAGAACGTCTGCCTGCGCGGCGAGGACACGCGCCGGGGGGAGGTGGTGCTCCGCCGCGGGGCGCGCCTCACTCCGGCCGCGCTGGCGACCCTGGCCTCGATCGGCTGCGAGCCGGTTCCGGTGTGCCGGCGGCCACGCGTCGCCATCCTGACCACCGGCGACGAGCTGGTTCCGCCGACCGAGAGGCCCGGCCCGGGTCAGATTCGCGAGAGCAACACCGTCCACCTCGCCGCGATGACGCGCGCGTTCGGTGCGGAGGTGGTCCGCTCGGGCGTGGTGCGCGACGTGACCGAGACGCTGGTCGAGAGTTTTCGCGTGGCGCTCGAGGAGTCTGACCTCTTGATCACCACCGGCGGCGTCTCGGTGGGCAAGTACGATCTCGTCGGGGAGGCGCTGGAGGCGTGCGGAGTCGAGAAGATCTTCCACAAGGTCGCGATCAAGCCCGGGAAGCCGGTGTGGTTCGGCGCGAAGGGGGACGCGCTGGTGCTCGGGCTGCCGGGGAACCCCGTCTCGTCGCTGGTCTCCTTCGAGGTGTTCGTCCGCCCGCTGCTCGGCAAGCTCTCGGGGCTCCCGGAGGCGACTTGGAGCCGCACCGCGCGTACCGGCTTCTGGAGCGGCCCCCCGAACAAGCGGATCGATCGGCAGTACAACGTGCCAGTGCGCGCCGAGGAGGACGGCGACGGGCGCACGAGGATCACGCCGGTTCCGTGGCAGGGCTCGGCGGACATCGTCGGCATGACCGGCGCGATGGGGATGGCGATCATCCCGCCGGAGACGGTTCTCGCCGAGGGGGATCGGGTGAGCTGGTGGCGACTCGATTGAGTGACGAACGAGAACCCCTGGCCCCGCTGCGGCGGCTCGGGCTGCTCGCCATCGCCTACGCGATCTACGTGGCCGGCAGCCCCGGGGTGCTGTTCGCGCAGGGGACGCCGCTGGCCACGATCGGCGTCGCCCTCTGGGCGCTGGCCGCGAGCCGCCCCGGGCGACTCGCGTTCCGCACCGAGTGGTTCGCGGGCACGCTCGGCTTCGGCGCGCTGATCTGGTGGATGGGCTACGTCTTCCTGCCGATCGTGCCCTTCGTCATGGTCGGCTACGGCGTGTACGCGGCGTACGGCGGCGCGCTGCTGAGGCGCCTCTCCGCGCGCTGGTCGCTGGCGCTGGCCACGCCGCTGGCGTGGGTGGGTTTCGAGAGCCTGCTCGCCTGGGTGCCGCCGCCGGCGGGGCTCTCGTGGCTGCGCCTCGGTCACTTCCTCAATGACTGGCCCCTGCTGGCGGGCAGCGGACGGGTGTGGGGCGTCACCGGCCTCTCCTTCGCGCTCGCCGCGCTCGCCGGCCTCGCCGCCGACGTCTGGACCCGGCGCCGGCGGGAGGGACGAACGCTGCCGCACGCTCGAGCCGCGGTCGCCGGCCTCGCGCCCGCGACTCTCGCGCTCGGCCTCGCCTTCCTGGTGCCCGCGCCGCCGAGCGAAGCGGGGCCGCGGCTTCTCCTGGTACAGCCCGCGTTCGAGCAGGCGCGCAAGCAGTTCAGCGATCCCGGGCAGCTGCTCACCGACTCGGTGGTCATGACCCGCGAGGCGCTCGCCGCCATCGAGGAGCGGCGAGAACCACTCCCCGACCTGGTCTGCTGGGGAGAGACGATGCTCCCGTACCGCCTCGCCGGCGAGGGACTGGCCGAAGCGGTGCGAGGCGAGCTGTCCTTAGATCCGTGGCACGAGTGGGCGGGGCTCGAGCCCGATGCGCTGCGCGCCGCGATCGAAGGACTGGTCGATAGGGAGGCGACGATCCTGCCGCTGCTCTTCGGCGGACACACCGACTTCTTCCGCGGGCGCTATCCCGGCGGAGTCGAGCTCTCGCGCGCCCTGCCGGAAGGGAGCAGCTTCCTCTCCGGAGTCGTGCTCGCCGTCGTCGAGGACCAGCGGTTGCGGCGCACCAACAACGTCGTCCTGTGGGACGCGGAGGGAAAGCGGGCGGGAGTCGCCGGGAAGGTGCACCTCGCACCCGGCGGCGAGACGATGGTCGGCCTGGAGCGCTTCGCCTTCGTCCGGAAGGTGATCTACGAGCTCGCCGCGTACGTCCCCGACCTCCTCGCCGTGCCGTCCACCGGCGTGCTGCCACTCGAGGGACGGGCCGGAGGCAGTTGGCGCCTCGGCGCGACGGTCTGCTTCGACAACGCCTTCACCGACGTGTACGCGCAGCCGCTCCGCGAGGGCCCGCTGGACTTCCACCTGATCGTCTCCAACGAGGCCTGGTACCGCCGCAGCCACGAGCTCGACCAGATGATCGCCTTCTCCCGGCTGATCGCCCTGTGCACCGGCCGGTCGGTGGTCCGGGCGACCAACGGCGGGGTCTCGTCGCTGATCGGCCCGGATGGCGCGGAGATCGAGCGACTGGTGGTGGGGGGGGAGGACCGGATGGTCCGGGGGACGCTCAGCATCGAGGTCCCCGTGCCCTCCGCGGCCGGGCGGGGCGCGACTACTCCCTTCGTCCACCTTCAGCCGTGGCTCCTGCGGCTGGGAGCCCTCCTGCCCCTCCTGGTGCTGCTCTTTGGTCGGTTTCGAAGCGTTACCCGGACCCCTCCGGAGGGTAGCGGGAGCCGTACCGATCGGGGCGTTCCTACGCTTGACCGCCCCTGAGCCGCTCCCTATACTCGCGCCCTCGATCTGTGACCAGCGTCGATTCCTGCCTGAAATCCTTGAGCTTCAAGGCTTTACGGCCAGCACGCGAACGGGTGGAAGCAGTCCCCAGCGACCGCTCCGCGCAGCTCTCTACGTCCCCCCTACAGCACAAATCCTCACCGACCGGAAACCCGCGACCGATTTTCTCCCGCGCTAGCGAATCGAGACGAGTCAAGGTCGACCGGGACCCTTCACCTCATACCGCACTCTCATGAGCCCCATCGGACGGATTTTCAGCGTCTTGAACCTGATCCTCGCGGCCCTCTTCCTCTCCTGGGCATCGAACAACCTCGCCACCAGCCACGAGTACAAGGACCTGCTCGAAGCGGAGGAGACTGCCCGCGCGGAGGAAGTCGCCGAGCTCAACAACCAGCTCGACGGCCAGCGCGAGGAGATCGACAACCTGAAGACCGAGCGCGACGACCTGCGCGGCAAGAAGGAGAGCGCCGACGACGCCAAGCGTCGCATCGAGCAGGAGAAGAACGAGCTCACTCGCCAGTACGACGAGCTCTCCGCCACCAGCTCCAAGAACGCCAACTCGATCGCTTCGTTCGAGACGCACATCGGCGCCCTCGAGAGCGCCAAGGACCAGGCGGTCGCCGGCCAGCACGAGGCCGAGGGCCAGCGTGACGAGGCGCTGTCGAGCGCTCAGGACGCGAACACCCTGGCGGAGACGACCCAGCAGGAGAACGCCCGCCTGAACGACACCATCGCCGAGCGCGACAAGGAGATCACCGCGCTGAAAGCGGAGGTTTCCGAGCTCGACACCAACCTGGCCACCCTGGTCGACATCACCGGGGTCTCGCTCAGCGAGGTGCTCGCCCAGAAGCTGATCAAGGGCGCGGTGCTGCAGGCGAACTACGACGTCGCCCCCGGCCTGGTCGCCCTCAACGTCGGCTCGAACGACAAGGTCAAGCGCGGCTACACCTTCGAGATCTTCTCGCACGGTCAGTACAAGGGTCAGATCCGGATCGAGAACGTGCGCGAGAACATGTGCACGGGCCTGATCATCAAGACCTACCCCGGCCAGACGATCCAGCAGGGCGACGAGGCCTCCACCCGCCTGTAGATCCGGGCAGCCCCGAACCACAAGGAGCTAGAAAATGGCACGCAGTCGTTCACGCAGCTCGGGCAAGAAGGCCGGTGCTGGCCGTCAGGCCAAGTCGAAGAAGAAGGCCGCCCCGGTCGCCGAGGTCGAGGTCGTCGAGGAAACCGGCGGGATGGGCATCGACGACGGGATTCCGATCGTCACCGGCGTCCTCCTGATCGTCGCCTTCATCCTGGTCGATTACGTTCTCGGGACCGATTACCACCGAGGCCTGTTCTTCAAGCCGTAGGCCGTTCCCTCTGGATCCGAGGGCGGGCCCTGACCGGGGCCGGCCCGTACGGACCGGGACAGGCTGACCGAGCAGAATACCGGCGGGCCGCCCCGCCAGCGGGGGTGCGGCCCGCCGCGTTCGTTGCCCCCTTCCTCGCGTCGCCGGGAGACTCGCGCCGGAGCCGGCGAACGCCGCGTTCGGGGTCGACCGGCGGGGGCGCCTCGGGGCAATTCGAAGTTCCTTCGATCGGCTATTCCCATGGCTCGGAAAGCCCCCCACTCAAAGCGCGGTGGGCACCCCCTCGCAGCCTTGAACGGCCCCCCCCGACCTGTAGACTGCGATCACCACCCTGGGGAAGAGGGCAAATGGGCGCCACGCCGGATCCCACGGCTCCTCGAGGCTTCCCCGGTGGAGAAGAACCTCGCATGGCGAACGTCTTGAAGCCCCTGGAGTGGGCGCTCGGTCGATTCTCGATCGACATGGGAATCGACCTCGGCACGGCCAACACCCTGGTCAGCGTCCGGGGGAGGGGGATCATCCTCAACGAGCCGAGCGTGGTCGCCGTGCGCAAGGACACGGGCGAGGTGCTGCTCGACGGCATGGCCGTGGGCAACACCGCCAAGGCCATGCTGGGCAAGACCCCGGGCTCGATCGAGGCCATCCGTCCCCTGCGCCACGGGGTGATCGCCGACTTCGACGTGACCGAGAAGATGCTGCGCTACTTCATCACCAAGGTCCACGAGGGGCGGCACTGGGTGAAGCCGCAGGTGGTGATCGCGGTTCCGGTCGGGATCACCCCGGTGGAGCGGCGCGCCGTGATCCACTCCGCCGAGCGGGCGGGGGCCCGGCGCGTCTACCTGATCGACGAGCCGATGGCCGCGGGGATCGGCTGCGACCTGCCGGTCACCGAGGCGCGCGGCTCCCTGATCGTGGACATCGGCGGCGGCACCACCGAGATCGCCGTGCTCTCGCTCGCCGGCGCGGTGGTGTCGACCTCGCTGCGCATCGCCGGGGACGAGATGGACGACGCGATCGTCAGTCACCTGCGCCGCCACCACAACCTCCTGATCGGCGAGCAGTCCGCGGAGCGGATCAAGCTGACCATCGGCTCCGCTCACGAGATGGAGCAGGAGCTCTCGATGGAGGTGAAGGGACGCGACTCGATCACCGGCCTCCCGCGGCGCACGACGGTCACCTCGATCGAGGTGCGCGAGGCGCTGGTCCAGCCCGTGCGGCTGATCTGCGAGTCGGTGCGGGCGATCCTCGAGGAGGCGCCCCCCGAGATCTCCGCCGATCTCTGCGACACCGGCGTCACGCTGGTGGGGGGCGGTGCGCTGCTCTTCGGCATGGGGGAGGCGGTCGCCGAGCACCTCGGCATTCCCGCCCGCGTGGCGGAGGATCCGCTCAGCGCGGTGGCCCGCGGCACGGGCATCTTTCTGGACAAGCTAGACGTCTTCTCGCGCGTCCTCGCCGCCGACGACGACGACGAAGGCAGGTAGCGGCAGTGCTGCTCTTCGGGGTCGGGGCAGGGACTCTGGATCGAAGCGGCGCGGACGACGGGACCCGCGCTTCGTCGTGATCCGGCTGAGCCGGCTGTTGACGCGCAGGCGGACCTTCTACCTGGTCTTCCTGTTGATCTGCGCGGGGATCTCGCTGCGCCCGATCGCCGTGGTGGAGCGGGGGCTGGAGCTCGTCTTCGTGCCGACCCGGGCGATCGTCGAGCTGGTGGTTCCGGTGCGGTGGTGGCGCGCGGTGGCCGCCCGCGAGGCCGAGGAGACCCTGTGGGAGCGGGCGCCCCGAGCTCGCGCCGACGCGGAACGGCTGCTCGCCGACGAGCAGGCCTTCGCGCTGCCCTCGCGCCCCGAGCTCTATCGCGGCCAGCGGCTGATCCACGGCGAGGTGATCGGTCGCGACCGCGACGACCTCGACCGGATCGTCATCCGCGTCCCGACCACCGAGGGGATCGTATCCGGTGCGCCGGTGGTCACCGGGAACTGGTACGTCGGCCGGGTCACGAGCCTGGACGCGCACGAGGAGCTCCTGGTCCACGCCGAGCTGGTGACCGCCAGCGGTTTCCGCGTCGGTGCCCGCGTCGAGGTGACCGGCCGCTTCCCCGAGTCCGTGGCGATGGTGGTCGGCGGGATCTCCACCGAGCTCCAGGGCGAGGAGGACTCGATCTACCTCGACGTGCACAACCCGCTGCGCCGCGGCCTGCGCGCCGACCCCGTCTTCGTCGAGGAGCGGGTCGCCTTCGATCCGCGCCAGGCCGAGCTCGCCCGGGACTTCGCGCTCGGCCAGCTCTCCTCGAAGCGGCTGTCGAAAGGCAGCGAGCTGATGCGCATCGAGCCGGGGCTCGATTTCGAGAGCGGGCTCTTCCAGGTGATCGTACTCGCTCCGCCGCTGCCGTCGGTGGGCGAGAGCTCCGTGGTCGAGGCCGCCGCGATCGGGCCCGAGGTCGCCTCGATCGACGCGGTGGTCTCCGCGGAGGAGGTGCTCGAGCTCGACACCTTCGTCGCCTCCCACTGGATCGCGACCACCGCCCTGACCCGCGGCGACGTCTCACGCGGGCGCGAGGGGCGTCGCCTCTCCCGCGGGCGCCTCGGCGGGATCGAGAGCGGGAGCGCCGTCGCCTTCGGGGGCCACCTGATCGGGCGCATCGGCGGGGTCGGCTGGCTCACCGCCGACCTGCTCGAGCTCGGCGATCCCGGCGTGCGCCTGGCCGTCCTGGCGCGCCTCGACGGCGAGGCCCAGCCCCGGCCCCTCGGCGAGATCGTCTCCCTCGGCCGCCGCCGCTCCGACGGGCGGCTCTCCTTCCGCTGGATCTGCCGGGTCGACCTGCCCGGCGAGGTGGGCGCGCGACTCGCCGCGAAGCTCTACACCGGCTCCGGCGAGGCCGGCGTCCCCCGCGGCCTCTACGTCGGTCGCACGATGCTGCCGGTCGGGCGAGACCGGCACACGCTCATCGTCGAGCAGGACGAGGAGGTGCGGCACCTCGACTCGCCCTGGGTCTGGCGCGGCGGATCGCGCCGGGGAGGAGCGCGGTGAGGCGCACGGCCCGGAACCGCCTCCTCGCCTGGGGGCTGCTCATCGTGTGGTTCGCCTGGATCCACGTCCTGGAGGAGCGCCTGCTGCAGAGCGAGACGCTCGCCCTGGCCACTCCCGACCTCGCCATGGTGCTGTTCGTCGGGCTGCTCGGCGCGGTCGACAAGCGCGACGTCTTCCCGCTGGCGATCCTCGCCGCGCTGGCGCGCAAGAGCTTCTCGGTCGATCCCGGGATCGCCATCCTCAGCGGTTTTCTCGCGCTCGCCTGGCTGGCGGTGCTCCTGCGCTCGATGGTGGAGTTGAAGAGCCCGCTGTGGCGCGCGGCTCTCGCGGCGGTGGGGGCGATGGGGCTCGCGTTCTGGCTGGAGCTGGTCCGCTTCGCCCGCACCGGCGGCGCGCCGCCGCAGCTCGAGCCGCTCCTGCCGCTCGCCTTCACCAGCTGCCTCGCGGCGCTCGCGCTCGGCAGCTTCGCCATCCGCCTCCCGGGTCTGACGCCGCTGCGCGGGAGGGAGCGATGGTAGCCGCCCGTCGTTTCGGTCCGCTGATCGTCGCCGTCGCGGTGGGGATGCTGGTGCTGCTGGTGCGAATGTACCAGGTGCAGGTGGGGGAGCACGCGACCTGGGCGAAGGAGGCCGCCAACCTGACGCGGTCCGCGACGGTGATGCCGTACCTGCGCGGGAAGATCACCGATCGCCACGGCGAGGTTCTGGTCGAGGACGAGGTGGGTTACGCGGTGCAGTTCACCTACCGCGAGTTCCGCCGCAACCACCCGCTCGGTCAGGTCTGCCACGCGCGCAGCGCGCTCGAGGATCGTGGGATCGCCGTCGGGGAGGCGGTGCGTCACTTCGAGGAGTGGGGGATGGCGCTCGTCTCCTCCACCGCCGGCGAGGTCGAGGCGTTCGCGCGCGGCGAGGCGGTACGGCTCTGCGGAATCGACTTTCCCGCGGTGTCCCCCGGCGAGGATCGCCGGCGCACGCGCGCGGGGGAGCTGCGCTTCTACACCCACGGTCTGCTCGACGTCTCGCTGCGCAGCTGGAACCGGGTCAAGAAGCTCCTCAAGAGCAGGGAGTCGAAGCGGCGCAGCTGGATCGAGCTGGTCGCCCAGGTGGAGGGGAGCTCCGCGGAGCGGGTGCGGGAGCGGGTCGCGCATCGCCTCGAGGTCTGCCTGCCGCGCCTCGAACAGCTCGCCTGGCAGCTGGGCGTCCTGGACGAGGACGAGGCGCCGGCCGCCACGCCCTTCGCCGCGTTCTGGCAGCTGATCGATGCGCTGGAGCGCAAGCGCCAGGAGATCGAGAACGCGATCGCCACCGACCTCTTCCTCGAGGCGACGGGATTCCACCCCGGGCGCGTCGAGAGCGCGGCTCTGCTGGAGGCGATCGACGTCGAGTGGGTCGGCGAACGCTTCGGCTGGGACCGCGCGCGAGCCGAGGAGTGGGCGCGGGACGTCCGCGAGCAGTGGCTGGAGGACCGCCGCAGCTACCACGTGCCCGCAGCGCAGGTCCGGACCCGGCTGCGGATTCGCGAGGGCGGTGAGAGCGTCTTCGACGCGCTGCTCGGCGAGCTCGCCGTCCTCTACGCGCGGCGCCCGCGGACCCCGAGCGAGTGGCGCGAGCGGAGCCGGGAATGGCGCCGGATCGACAGCACCGCCGCCTTCGCCGAGCTTTCCGACCTGTTCGAGGAGCTGGACGGAGCGGTGGCGGGCGTGTCGCCGACCCCGCACCGGGACGCGGCCGTGCTCGCGCTGCTCCGCCGGGGCGCGGACGAGCTCGCGCGCCTCGAGGGAATCGTGCCCTTCGAACACGCCGAGGCCGTGCTCGCGGCCCGCCCCGAAGAGGTCGTGCTCGACTGGCGTGGGGAGCCGCTCGATCCGTGGTCGCCCCCGGCGAGCGCCGCGGAGGCCGCCGAACGCCTCGAGCGGGTCTTCGGCGCGAACGCCTCGTCCCGCTCGACCTGGCGCGACGGCGAGGAGCTCCTGCCCTGGCTGGTCGAGCTCTGGGAGAGCCACTTCCAGGTGGAGCTGCGCGTTGCCCTGGAGGCGCTGCTCTCCCGGGCGAGCCGCGAGGGCCTCGCCGTCCCGCTCGCGATCTCCGCCGGGCGGCTGAAGCGAGCGGAGAAGAAGGCCGACTACTCGACTCGCGATCGCAGCAGCCGCTCCGAGATCGTCGACGAGGATCCGGTCGATGCGGTGGTCCTGCTCCTGACCCGTCACGGCGACGAGTTCAGCGGCTTCAAGATCCTCGAGCGAACGAGGCGAAGGGCGAGGGCGTTCGACAGCGACGAGGTCCTGGTCGCCCGCGAGCTGATCGGGGTGGTGCGGGAGTCGAGTCTCGAGGAGATGGTCGAGCAGCAGGCGGAGCGCCAGAAGCTCTCGCGGATCATCAGGAAGCGAACGCGCACCGAGGCCGACCAGGAGGAGGTCGAGGGCCTGGTGGCGGAGCTCTTCCGCAACGACGAGGTGCACGGGACCAGCGGCCTCGAAGGTCTGCTCGACCCGGTGCTGCGCGGCGAGAACGGCTTCAAGGAGGACGAGGGGCTGCAGCAGCGCCACGGCGAGACCGGGCGCGGCCTGTTCCGGTCGCGCAGTCGGCTCTTCGTGGAGAAGGTCGACGGAAAGGACGTCGCGCTCACCCTGGACGTCGACCTGCAGAACGCGGCGCAGGCGGTGATCGAGAACCCGTTCCTGCCGAACGCCGAGCAGCGCCGCGACAAGGTGTGGTTCCGGAGCCCCGTCGGCGCGATCGTGCTGGCCACCGTCGACGGAGAGGTGCTCGCCGCGGCGTCGGGCCCCAAGCAATCGCGCGAGGTGATCGCGGAGCGCGACGGCGAGCGCGCGTACCACTACGACCGCACCCTGCACCGCCGGCGGTTCCAGCCGGTGGGCTCGATCTTCAAGCCCTTCGTCGCCGCGTACGCGCTCGAGCGCGCCGGGCTCGATCCCGGCCGCGTCTTCAGCTGCGAGCCGCGCACCGAGCAGGGGACCGCGGGGTGGGGCAAGGTCGCCTGCTGGAATCAATGGGGACACCACGAGATGACCCTGGTGCCGGCGATCGAGCAGTCGTGCAACGCCTACTTCGCGCAGGTCGGCGAGCTCCTGGAGACGCGCGAGAGAGTGCTCGAGGTGTCGCGGCTCTTCGGCTTCGACCTGCCCACCGGCGTGAGTCGCGCCTGCCCCGGCTGGGGGCTGGGCGAGGACTACCAGATCCCCCGGCTGCACGAGGACTCCGAGCTCACGCCGACCGAGCTCCACCGGGCGGGCAATGGTCTGGAGGTGATCGAGGCGACGCCGGTCCAGGTCGCCCGCGCGGTCGCCGGGCTGGCCACCGGCCGGCTGCCGGCGATGAGCCTGGTGCGGTCGATCGGCGGCGAGGAGCTGCCCCTCAGCTCCGAGGCGATTCTGCTCTCCAGGGAGTCGCTGGAGCTGGTGCGCGCGGCGATGCGCGGGGTGGTCGAGCGCGGCTCCGCCAGCGGCAAGGGTCTCTCGGCGGCGGAGCTCGGCTTCACGCTGGCGGCCAAGACCGGCAGCGCCGACTACCGGGTGATGAGCGACGCGTACCGCGCGCAGCTGCGGCTGCTGGACGACAGCCACCCGCAGATGCGCAAGCACACCTGGTTCGTTGGCTTCTTCCCCTACGAGGATCCGCAGGCCGTGGTGGTGGTGTACTGCCACGACATCGGGGTGACCGCCGCGCACTCGGCGGTGCACCTCGGCGCGCAGTTCCTCAAGAGCCCGGCGGTGCAGGCGTTCGCGCAAGGAGCGCTGCGATGAGCATTCGCAACCAGATGCGCCGCCCCGCGCCGCCTGGTCTGTCGCGCGGTCCGCTGGCGGTCCACTGGGTGCGCTGGCACGCGATCGGCTGGCACACTCTCTTCGTCGGGACGCTGCTGCTCGGCGTCGGCCTCCTGTTCCTCGCCGAGATGGCCAAGGCGGACGACTTCTACACCCGCCCCGGCGTCCAGCTGAGCGGCCACCTGAAGAAGCTCGCGGTCGCCTCGCCGTGTCTCTTGGTCGGACTCATCGCGAGACCGAGCTGGCTGCGCAAGCGGGCCTGGCTCTTCTACTGGCTCGCGATCGCCTCCTTGATCGCGGTTCCGATCATCGGCGACGAGCGCAACAACGCGAAGCGCTGGATCGAGACGCCGGTCTTCGACATCCAGCCCTCGGAGTTCGCCAAGATCGCGTTGATCCTGGTCCTGGCGCGCGTCCTGCACGGCAACCGGCTGCGCACCCCGGGGGAGTGGCTGCAGCCCTTGTTCCTGGCCGTTCTGCCGATGGGCCTGGTGGTGCTGCAGCCCGACCTCGGTACGGCGATGACGATCGTCCCCGTGACGCTGGGGCTGCTCTACCTCGCCGGCGCGCGCGGCGAGGCGGTGGTGGCGCTGCTGCTCGTCGGCCTCACCGCGGGGATCTGCGCGTGGCAGTTCGAGTTCGGGGTGAAGGCCTACCAGGCGGAGCGGATCGACACCTGGTACGAGTCGATCGAGGCGCAGGCGCTGATCGACGGCCGGCAGGGCCCTGCCTATCACGCGTACCACGCGCGGATGACGATCGGCAACGGCCACGTTCTCGGGACCGGCCTCGGCAAGGGGATCGCCAACCAGACCGGCATCCTGCCCGAGCGCGAGTCGGATTCGATCTTCGCGGTGATCGCCGAGGAGGCGGGTCTGGTCGGCGGCGCGGCGGTGCTGATCCTGTACGGCCTCCTGGTGGTGCTCTTGATGCTCGGCGCCGGGGAGGTGCGCGATCGGTTCACCCGGCTGGTGGTCGGCGGGGTGGCGATCTACTTCGCCGGCCACGTCTTCGTGCACGCCGGGGTGAATCTGGGGTTGTTGCCGATGACCGGTCTGACCCTGCCGCTGATCTCCACCGGGGGTTCGTCGCTGCTGGTCTCTCTGATGGCGCTGGGGCTGGCGGTGGGGCTCTCGGCGAATCAGGAGCCTTCGCTGGATGGGGATGCGTTCAAGCGGTACTAGTCGAGGTGGAGAGGGGCGGTTCGGGTCGGGGTCGTGGTCAAAGATGCTCAGTCGGCGGGCCCGGCGGCGCCGCCCATCATCACTCTTCCTCCTCTCCGGTGCGATTCTCCCCGTCGTACCCGAGGTCGTTGATCATCTCCAGGTACTTGTCCCGCTCCGCCTGCTTCGTGGGGCTCATATCCTCCCAGCGCGGCGTGGAGATCGACTGCGCGCGGCGAGTCAGGTCGTTGGCGAAAGCGAACAACCGGCGCTTCATCCGGTCGGCCTGCTCCGGCAGCTTCTCGGAGAGGTCGTTCTGTTCGTACGGGTCGACGGTCCAGTCGTACAGCTCGATCGGCTTCGCCGAGTCCTTCATCAGGTCGTAGATGAAGTGGTACCGGCTCGTCCGCCACGAGATCTTGTCGATGCCGTAGAGCGTGCTCTGGCTGAAGGCGGGGCCCGGGGCGTCGGTCGTCGTGCCGTCGATCAGGGGCAGCAGCGAGCTGCCCTCGAAGCTCGCCGGCTGCTGGATGCCGGAGAGCTCGAAGAGCGTGGGCATGATGTCGATCGTGCGCACGTGGTTCTCCACCACCGCCACGTTCCGCGCGCGATCGGGGCGCAATCGGACGATCAGTGGAATGCGAATCAGCTCGTCGTACAGCGTGTGCCCGTGCTCGAACCACCCGTGCTCCCAGAACTCCTCGCCGTGGTCCGCGGTGAGCACCACCGTCGTCTTGTCCCAGACGCCGAGCTCCTTCAGGCTGTCGACCAGTTTTCCGATCGCCGCGTCGGTCGCCGCGACCTCGGCCTGATAGAGCCCGCGCATGAACTCGAGGTCGGTCTGGCTCGGCGGCTCGCTCCGCTTTTCGCGAGGGTTCAACTCGCCGGCCATGGCGAAGCACTGCTGCATCGTCAGGCTCCTGGGCTCGGCCCTTCCCCCGGCGAACAGCTCGCGGAATTCCTCGAGCGGGTCGTAGTTGAGGTGCGGGTCGAAGAAGTGGACCAGGGCGAACATCCCGCGGCCCCCCTGCGCGCGGATCCCCTCCAGCGCGACCTGCACCGTCGCGTCCGCCCGGCGGATCTCGTAGTTGTACGCCGCCTGGTGGTCGAAGCGATCGAAGCCACGGTCGAGCCCGAGCATCGGGCTGAGGAACGCGGCGTTGGCCACGCCGAAGGTCTCGTACCCGTTCGCCTGGAAGACCTCTCCGGCGGTCGGCAGGTCCGCCGTGATCGGTGTGAGTCGGGTGCCCTTTCCCGTCGCCTTGTGCAGCGCCGGCCAGGTGCCGGTCAGCATCGAGGCCACCGAGGGCAGGGTCCACCCGGAGCTCGAGATCGCCTGCTCGAAGAGCACGCCCTCTTCGGCGAGCGCGTCGATGTTCGGCGTCCGCGCCCCCTGCCGGCCGTAGCAGCCCAGTGCGTCCCAGCGCACCGTATCGACGATCAGGAAGAGGATCAGCGAGTCGTCCTCGGTGGGCGCAGGCCTGTCGGATCCCCCGCAGGAGAGGGAGAGGAACGGGACCGTCGCGGCGGCCTTGAGGGCGGTGCGGCGGGAGAAGGGGGTGTTCATGGGAAGCAATATAGGCCGGTGGGGGATCGGTTCACCCGGATTCAGCGGGGGCCTTCACTGCGGAAGGGTCGCCCCGACGAGTAGCCCTGCAGCCGCAGCTCGATCTGCCGCGCCAGGTCTCGCTGACCGGAGGATACGGCGGCAGTGCGCGCCTGTTGGGCGATTCGGACCGCTTCGGAGAAGTCGCCGGTCTCCGCCAGGGCCGCGGCGAGGATGTCCAGACCACGCGGGTCCTTGAAGCCGGAGGCCCGGTTGTAGCTCTGCGCGAGGACGAGGGCCCGCTGACCGTCGCGCACCGAGGGGTCGACGTGGGTGGCCAGGATCCAGGCGGTCCGGGTCGTCGGCAGCGTGAAGGTCGGATCGAGCCGCGAGGCCTCGGCGAACTGGTGCAGCCCCTGCGCGACGCTCCCGCTCTTGACCAGGAGCGAGCCGAAGTTGAAGCGAACGTAGGCATTGTCCCCCTCGTAACGCGTGGCCAGGGCGTAGTGCTCCAGCGCCCGGGCCTCGTCGCCCTGCCGGAAGAGGAGGTTGGCGTAGTTGAAGTGCGCCATGCCGTGCTCACGATTGAACTGGATCGCGCGCCTGAACGCTTCGGCTGCCTCGTCGTCGCGCCCCTCGTTCTTGAGGGCGATCCCGAAGTGATTCCAGGCTCGCGGGTTGTCCGGTCGCTTCTGGACGGTGTCGGTCCAGAGCGCCAGGTGGCTCCGGTAGAGGCGGTTGCGCGCGAAGGTCGTCGCTCCGAGCGCAGCGCAAACCGTCAGCAGCAGGGCGGCACCGATCACCTTCCGCTGCTTTCCCATGCCAAGCAGCAGCTTCAGGGCGAGGAGCACCACCAGCACGATCAGGGGCGCCAGCGGGAGCACCATGCGGTGCTCGGCGACCAGCTCGCCGGAGAGGGGAATGAAGCTCGAGGTGGGCGCGAGGATGGCGAAGAAGACGAGCCCGAGGAGGCCGGCGATCTGCCGGCGCGCGAAGGCGACGAGGCTCAGCGCGAAGAGCACGACCAGCGCCGCGCCGGGTAGCAGCACCGGGCCCCACTCGCGCACCAGGTCGTAGCCGTCGTAGTCGAAGACGAGTGGCGCGGGCCAGAAGGCGAGGCGCTGGTAGATGAGGATCGCCTGCGCCTGGGTGCGGAGGTAGTCGAAGCTGTCGATGATCTCGCTGTGCTCCAGTCCGACCGACTCGCCGCGGTCGCCGATGACGACGCACAGGGCCAGCACGACCCAGCTCGCCGCCAGCCCCGCGTACATCCCGGGGCGCGCGCGCAGGGCACCGCGGAAGGTCCCGGCGCCGAAGAAGCGATCGAAGGCGAGGACGCAGAGCGGCAAGGAGACGGCGACCTCCTTGGCGGTCATGGCGAGGATCGCCGCGAGGACCGCCAGCGCGCTCCAGCGGCGCGGCGCCGGCGAGGAGAAGGCGCGCAGCGCGCAGTAGAGCGTCGCCAGGTAGCACCCCGCCATCATCGTGCCGTTGCGGTAGACGACGTGGTTCAGCGCGTCGGTGTGCAGCGGGTGGACGACCCACAACAGCGCCACCGAGAGGGCGATGGGAAGCGAGACCGCCTCGCGCCCCGCGGCCAGCATCGCGCGGCGGACCACTCCGAACAGCGCGAACGCCGCGAGGACGTGCACGACGATGTTGAAGAGGTGATAGCCGAGCACCTCGCGCTCACCCAGCGCGTAGTTCACCGCCAGCGAGAGCGCGGCCAGCGGCCGCCCGCTGGCACAGGTCCCCGGGGGAGCGTCGAGCGAGCGCGAGAGGGGCCAGAGGCTCTCGATGTTCGGGTTGTCCTCGATCGAGGGGCGGTCGTCCAGCACGAAGACGCCGTCGAGCGAGTTCGAGTAGCAGAGCGCGCCGGCGGCGGCGATGGCCAGGAGGGCGAGGGGAACGATGCGCATGGGGCAATGGTAGCAATCCTGCTAGGGTATCGGCCGTGAGCACCTCGTCCCGTCGCCCCTTCCGAAGGCTGTTTCGCGGCGCCCTGATCCTCGCGTTGATCGTGGCCGTCGCGCTGGTGCTCGCGTGGCCCTGGCTGCTCGAGCGCCTGGGCGGCGCCTGGGAGGAGCCCGAGGCCGCGTGGGAGACGCAGCTCTCCCCCGAGGCTCGCGCCCTCCTCGACGAGGTCTTCGAGGGGCTCGAGGAGGAGCGCCTGGTCGATATTCACTTTCACCTGGCCGGGCTCGGAACCGGGGGCTCGGGGTGCGAGGTCAACCCGAAGATGCGCTCCTGGGCGCACCCGGTGGAGCGCGTGCGCATGGCCCTGTACCTCTCCGCGGGAGGGGTGGAGGATATGGAGCGGGCCGATCAGGAGTACGTCGAGCGGGTCCTGCAGCTGGTCGGCGACGGGCGGCCGGGGGGGCGCTACTGCGTGCTCGCCTTCGACCGGCATCACCGCGAGGACGGCACGCTCGACCCCGAGCACACCGAGTTCTACGTCCCCAACGAGTACGCCTGGGACGTGGCCGGGCGAGATCCGGAGCACCTGATCCCGGTGATCTCGGTGCACCCCTACCGGAAGGACGCGCTGGTCGAGCTCGACCGGTGGGCCGCGCGCGGGGTGCGCATGGTCAAGTGGCTGCCGAACGCGATGGGGATCGACCCCGCCTCCTCGCTCTGCGACCCGTTCTACGACAAGCTCGTCGAGCACGATCTCACGCTGCTCTCGCACACCGGCAAGGAGCTGGCGGTCGACGCCGCCGAGTACCAGGAGCTGGGCAACCCGTTGCGTCTGCGGCGCGCGCTCGACCGCGGGGTTCGGGTGATCGCGGCGCACTGCGCCACGCTGGGGAAGAACCTCGACCTCGACGACCCCGAGCAGCCCTCGGTGTCGAGCTTCGAGCTGTTCCTGCGCCTCATGGGGGAGGAGCGCTACGTCGGGCAGCTCTGGGGCGATCTGTCGGCAGTGACCCTGATCAACCGCGTCGGCGAGCCGCTTCGGGTGCTGCTCGAGCGCACGGATCTCCACCCGCGGCTGATCAACGGAAGTGACTACCCGATCCCGGCGATCAACGCGGCGATCCACCTGGGGCCGCTGGTTCGCGGTGGGCTGCTCGACGAGAGGCGGGTCGAGACGCTACAGGAGCTCTACCGGTTCCACCCCCTGGCGTTCGATCTCGCTCTCAAGCGATGCCTGCACGCCCCCGGCACGGAGGGCGGGTTCGCCGCAGGTTGTTTCCACGTGCCGGACGAGCTCGGGCTCTGACCGGGGACCCCCTCGCTCACCGAGACCACTCCCCGATCGGAGCCACCGGACCCCGGCCACAACTGCCAGCCAGCGACCGATCAGAGGCCCATCTTCCTCCCCTCCGAGCGGCGAGCGATGGATTTCCCTGCTCCGGGCGCCTACACTCCCGCGCCGCGGGGGGAGTTCCCCCCCTTCCCTGCCTGCTCTCCGGACGCTCCGGGGTAGCAGACCCCCAGGAGAACACCCGACACCTCACTCTGCACCGATCATGAAGTCTGTCGCTCTGGGTATGATCGAGACCAAGGGTCTCGTCGGATCGATCGAGGCCGCCGACGCGATGGTCAAGGCGGCGATGGTCGACCTCTTCGGCAAGGACCGGGCCACCGGCGGGCTGATCACGATGTTCGTCGCCGGCGAGGTGGGCGCGGTCAAGGCCGCCACCGACGCCGGGGCGGCCGCCGCCCGCCGGGTCGGCGAGCTGGTCAGCGTCCACGTCATCCCCCGACCCCACGATCACCTCTGGCGGATCCTGCCGGAGATGAAGAAGGTCCCGCAGGAGAGCTAGCGCTTCCCGGTCCCTGACCCCTCGTTCCCGTGGCCGAGCTCGATCCCGATCTCCGCTCCCTCCAGGAGGTGCGCGACGCCCTGCGGCGTGCCAAGGCCGCCGCCCTGGCGGTACGGGACTACTCCCAGGAGCAGATAGATCGCGTCTGCGAAGCGATGGCTGGAGCGGTGCTCGAGAGCGCCGCCCCCCTCGCCCGCTCCGCCGTCGAGGAGACCGGCATCGGCCGGGTGCACTACAAGATCCTGAAGAACATCTTCGGCTCCGAAGGCACCTGGCAGTCGATCAAGGACGAGAAGACCGTCGGCGTGATCGCGCGCGACGAGGCGCGCGGACTCCTGGAGGTCGCGATCCCCGTGGGCGTGATCGCCGGCATCGTCCCGACCACCAACCCCACCTCGACCGCCGCTTTCAAGGCGCTGGTCAGTGTCAAGGGGCGCAACGCGACGGTGCTCAGCCCGCACCCTCGAGCGATTCGCTGCATCGGCGAGACGGTCGAGGTGATGCGCCGCGCGATCCAGCGCGTCGGCGCACCTCCCGACCTGGTCATCGCCCTGCGCCACCCGACGATCGAATCGACCGGCGCGCTGATGCGGTCGAAGGACACCGCGATCATCCTCGCCACCGGCGGCGAGGGACTGGTCAACGCCGCGTACAGCTCGGGACGGCCCGCGTACGGCGTCGGCCCGGGGAACGTGCCGTGCTACATCGACCGCTCCGCCGATCCCGCGAAGGTCGCCCGCGCGATCGTCTCCTCGCAGAGCTTCGACAACGGCACCTTCTGCTGCTCCGAGCAGGCGCTGGTCATCGACTCTCCAGTCGAGGACGCGCTCCTTCGCGAGCTGCTCGCGCGCGGTGCCTACCTCTGCGATCCCGGTGAGGCCGCGAAGCTCGGCGCGCTCTGCAACAAGGGCGGCATGATGAACGCCGACGTGGTGGGGCAGGACCCGGCCTGCATCGCCCGCGAGGCGGGGTTCACGGTTCCCGAGCACACCACCGTCCTGCTCGGCCGCCAGGGTGGTGTCGGCCGCGAGTGGCCGCTGACCATCGAGATCCTCTGCCCGCTCCTGTCGGTGCACGTCGTCGATGGCTGGGAAGAGGGGTGCCGCGTCTGCATGCAGGTGCTGAAGTTCGGCGGGCTGGGGCACACCCTCGGCATCCACGCACGGGACCAGTCGGTGCTCGACGCCTTCTTCCTCGAGAAGCCCGCCCACCGGATCGTCGTCAACGGGCCGACCTCGCAGGGCGCGGTGGGCTACAGCACACAGCTCGACCCCTCGGTCAGCCTCGGCTGCGGACCGCAAGCGGGGAACATCAGCGCCGACAACATCACCGCCCGGCACCTCGTCAGCGTCAAGCGGATCGCCTTCACGCGGAGCGACTGGGACGAGCTGGAGCAGCGCGACCACGCGCGCGCGGCGGCGCTCGGTGGAGAGCGCGCACCGCGCGGCTCGATGCTGCCCGGCGACCCCGCGCTCGGCTCGGGTGCCTCCGCCCCGGCGGGCCCCGAGGCCCCCGTCCCGGCGGCCGCCGCGGGGAGCAACTGGCAGGGCAACCCGACGATCCCCCCGCCCCCCGAGCCCCGGCGCTCGGTACCCCCGGCCGCGCCGCGGGCGGCGGCGCCGCCGCCCCCCCCCCCGCCACCCCCCCCGCCCCCCGCCCCCCCACCCCCCCCCCCCGCGCCAGCCACACCAGTGCCGCCCGCCCAGGACTACCCC